>NZ_CP046276.1:642167-1284335 GCF_009730595.1 Spiroplasma tabanidicola
AGCCCATTTTTTAATAAATCCAACCTTTCTGTAAAAAATTTCTTAAATCATTCTTGAGAAACACTATTTACAAAATCTTGTAGTACAGCATAGTTATTCATATTTTTATCCCCTTTACTTATATTCTAAATAATATAACAATAAATAACAAAATACAAAAAAATTGATATAATTAGTTAGATAAGTGTGAAAAAACAATGAAAAAATGAAGTATAAATATAATTGAAGATGGATATTTTTTAGTTAATGAGTATCAAAATTTTAGATTTGATAAACACATAGCTAGAACAATGCTTGAAAAAATTCAATTTCCAATAATAATATTGGACACTGAATTTTTTAATCATTCTCATGATGAAGGAGAATATGAAGATAAATTATATAGCGAAGATCAAAAAGATGTTGTTTATGTAATTCAATATAGTTTTGCAAAATCTTTAAAAGAGATAGCGTATAGAGATAATACAAAATCAATCAAATCAATTTATATAAAAAGAGGTCATAACGATAAAACATATAACTTTCAAGAACAATACTCAAAAATGGTAACTAGTTTTTTAAGCATGTGTAGAAATAAAGAAATAAAAACAATAATTTGTGCTGGAGCAAGCAATGATATAAAAATCATTAATAAGTGAATTAATGACTATAAACATTTATTTGCAAGAAAGTCTTTAAATATGGCTTTTTATAATAAAGAAAAAAAAGAGTTGAATGCAAACTTTTTTGATATATATGATATTTTAGAAAATGCATTTAGTTTTTCAAATACTACTTCAACTGGTGAAGAGTTTTATAATGCTAATAACTTGCCGTCAGGAAAACAAGCAGATAATATGATTGCTTTGACAAGCTGTAAAAAATTTTATGATTGATTTGAAAGTATAAATATTAAAGCTATTAAAAATGAAGATGAGGAAATAAGAAATTTATGTATTGCTGCATATACATTTTATTCAACACCTTTTGAAGCAAGAATGAATTTTGAAGTATATAGAAATATGATAAGTGTTATTAGAAAAGTTGTTGTACATTGTTATAATGATGTATTAAAAATATTAATTTTTTTAGGTTTCATATACGAATTTGTTTATCTTCCTTATGAAAAAAACTCATATATTAAAAAATAATTTGCAAATATTTATTTTTAATATAAAATAAATTACATAAATAACTAATAGGTGGGGAAAATGTTTAATATAATTTTTATCAACATAATAAATAATCGAAAACTTATGCACTAAACGTTTTGGTGCTGTTTTCAAAATGTTTGAGTGCGTATTTTGCTAAATGAACTTAGATTAATGCTAATGTTTTTTTGTTTGAAACAGATAAAATCTTTGATTTAAAAGGAGTGAAAAATATGTCAGAGAGGGCAAAAACGTTAACGAAATTGTCAATTATTTTTATGAGTTTTGCAATAATATTTGGATTTAGAAATATTATTAACAATCAAGTTCAATTTGGATTGTTAGCTTGTGTTTTATTTTTAGTAGGAGGAGCAATATATGCTATTCCTATGGTTTTATTAACTTCTGAATTTGGAAGTGTGCATAGATTAAAAGACCAAGAAGCTGGTTTGGGTTCATTTTGTGCGTTTGCACTTGGCAAAAAAGGAGGTTTTTTAGCAAGTTGAGCAAGTTATTTTGGAAACTTATTCTTTTTTGCAACAATGGCACCATTTACAGTAATTGCATTAAGTTTTTTCTTTTATGGGAAAAATGGATTTGATGAATTAGCAGTTGTGTTATCAGCTAAATTAAGTGATGCAACTGCAACAAGATTAAGTACTTGTACTTTAGCTTTATTTGCAATTTTATTATTTTGAGCAGGAACATATGTTTCTTCAAAAGGACCAAAATGAATTGGTAAAATAACAAATGTTGGGGGTACTGCAAGTTTATGTTTAGGAGTATTATTCATATTAATTGCAATGTTTTATGCATTACCAGTAAATGGAGTAGAAAAAACATTTGGTTTAGGTTCATTTAATTCTTTAAATGATAAAGATCAATTCAATGGAGATTGATGAAGTTTTATATCAATGTTTCCGTGATTAATTTTTGCTTATAATGGTATCGAAACAATTAGTGTTTTTATAAAAGACACAAAAGGAGGGGCAAAAGCCTTCAAAATAGGATCTACAATTGGAATGATTGTTGTTATGATTTTAATGGTTGTAGGAACATTGATGCTAAGTATGACAATTTCTCAAGCGGATATTAATAAATGAGGAATATCAAATTCATACTTTATGGTTTATCCTAAAATTTTAGGTATTGCTGAAGGAACAACTTGACATAAAATTATTATTCATATTGTTGGATTTATTACAGCCTTAAATGGAATGGGATCATTATTTTTCTGAACTGCTGCGCCAGCAAAAGTTTTCTTATCTGAAGTTCCACACAACACAATGGGAAAATATTTATCAAAGACAGATAAAAATGGAATTCCAATTAATGCTTTATGAATTCAAGCAATAGTTGTTAGTTTTATATTAATTTTAGTAGGAGCAACTACTTCTGGAGTTGTAACAGAAGAAAATGGGATAAAAACAGTTACTAGTTCAAGTGATTTTTTAACAAGAATTACCCAGGCAACAACTTCATTAGCAACTGTACAAATGTTATTTTATTTTTGAGGTTATATTAAATTTAGATGAAAAAATGATGATGAACCTAGAGACACGAAATTCTTTAAAAATAAAATTCCAGCTATAATAATAACGTCATTTGCACTATTTTTAGTAATTGTCGCGTTCTTCTTTGGGGTAATTCCAAGTCCAGTCTTATGAAAAAAAGATTGAGTTGATGCAATGATAACATTTATATTAGTTTTTGGTGGATTTATATTCTTTATGGGTATTGGTTTATTGGTTTGATACTTACAAGTTACAAGAAAAGGTATACAAGAAGATGGAAGCATTATTGAAAGATCATCTATAATTGATGCTAAAAATTCTAAAAAATTAGAAAATAAAGAAATTAAAATGCAAAAAACTCAAAAGAAAAACTAGTTAATGAATAATAATAAGATACTTTACAAATTATGTAAGGTATTTTTTATTTTAAAAATAGTGTTTAGATAATGACTTTATATACTTATATTATTGTATAATAAGAATATTAATAAAAATTGGAGTAAATATTATGTCTAGAAAGAAAAGTTTTTTACTATTGAACTATTTTAAACCATCTATTTATCTAGAAAGTTATAAAAAGATTAACTTAGATTCTTTAAAAAATAGTGGAATTAAATTAATTATGTGCGATATGGATAATACTTTAATAAGTTGAAATGAAAGAATACCAAATACTGATATTATAAATTTTATAAAAAGTGTATATGAACATAATATGGAATTTGTATTATTTTCTAACAATATAAGAAGTAGGGTAGAAAATTTTGCAAAAAAAGCAGGTATTAAAAACTATTTTTGAGATTGTAAAAAGCCACTTTTAGGGAAATTTAAATTAGTTAGAAAATTAATGCCATATAAAGAAAATGAAATTGTTCTAATTGGAGATCAATTAATAACAGATGTTTTAGTTGCTAATCGTGGTCATATAAAAAGTATATTAGTTTCGCCATTAGGAAGAGTTAGTGGAGAGAAAAAAATAGTTCAGTTTTTAGAAAACTTTATTTTAAATAGATTAGCTCAAAAAAATATTTTACATGAAGGTTTTTATAATGAAGGTGAATTAGGAGGTAACTATGAAATTCTCTAATGATAATAGTGATTTAAAAGACATTGAAAAACAATTAGATGAATTAGAAGACAAAGCACTCTTAGCTCATATTAATGGTGAAAAGAAAATCAATATTAAACAAAAAAATAAAGTTACCCTTACTGAAATGAGTGTTGGATTAGGTAATACAACAAATATTGATAATAAGGGGCCAAAAAAATGTGTAGGTTGTGGAATTGAAATGCATAATACAGATCAAAGGAAACCTGGTTATGTTATAGATGCTGAAAAACAAGATTATTGTTTAAGATGTTTCAAAATAAAACATTACAATAGTTTAGTTGAACAAGATATATTTGATGAAGATTTTGTAGAAATTTTAGATGAAATAAATAAAAATAAAACTAAAATTAGATATTACTATGTAGTTGACATATTTGATTTACCAGGCAGCAGATTAGAATGATTGGAAAAAATGATTTCACAAAAAGAAGTTGTTGTTTTGGTAAACAAAATCGATTTACTTCCTAAGATTGTTAACAAAGCTAAAATTATGAAATATATTAAAAAGTTTTTTGAAGATTCGCCTGTAAAAGATGCAAAATTTATTTTAACTAGTTCAATTAAACTGGAATATGTATATTCTTTAGTTAATGAATTAAAATCAATTATTTATGATCAATATATTGTAGGTATTTCAAATACAGGAAAATCAAGTTTAATAAATGCATGTTTAAAAGCAAATCAACAAGTTCCATCAATTGTTACAAGTAAATATGTAAATACTACATTAAATAAAATTAAAATTAATTTCACAAAAAATAATTATATATATGATACACCTGGACTTGTAAAACAAAATCATATTGCAATTGCAACTGCGCCAACATATTGAGATTTTTTCTTTTTTAAAAAAGAAATTAAACAAGTTACATATCAATTGTTAAAAGGTCAAACTATATTTTATGGCGGACTTGCTTGATTTACATTTGAAGATGGACAAGAAATAAATGAAATAAAAAATAAAATAATAAAAACAAGCTACCACTTTTATGTGAATAAACAAATGCCTTTACATAGAACAAAGTCTGAAAATACAGAAATGTATTTTAGAAAAAATAGACACACTTTATCACCAAGATTAAAAGATAAAGATACAAAATTTGAAAAAAAATATTTTGAATTCAAAGATGAAAAAAAGTATGATTTACATATCTCGGGATTAGGATGAATTAATTTCAAAGCATTTAAAGGATTAAAATTATCAATAACTATTCCAATTACTCAGTCTAATATAAAAGTAAAATTATTACCAGCTATGATATAAATATAAATAAAAGAGGTGTTTTTTATGAAACTAATTTTATCAATCGAAGTAGGAAATAAATTATCAAAAGTTGCACTTATTAATCAATACGGAGAATTACAACTAAATTTTATTGTGGAACACGATTTAAAAATTGGTTTAATTGAAAATTTACATAATAAAATTATTAAAGATATTAAAAAAGTTGGTTATGACATAAATGATATATATGAGAAAATTGGTATTGCCATTCCTGGTTTTGTAGATCATTCAAAAGGAGTGGTAAAATATGCTGGTATTTTAAATTTAAATAATTTTCCTCTAAAAGAAAAAGCGGAAGAATTATTTAAAAAAGAAGTTTTGGTATTAAATGATGCTAATGCAGCTGCTTTAGGAGAGTTTTGAATTGGTTCTGCAAAAAGATTCGACTCTATTATATTTTATACAATTAACGATGGTGTTGGAGGAGCATTGATTTTAGATGGAAAACTTATTGCTGGATCGCGGGGTTTTGCTGGAGAATTTGGTCATGGAAGCGGACTATTTGCAAAAAACTCACAACACAAATGTGTTTGTGGTGCGAATGGTTGTATTGAAAAACTATGTTCATCAACAAGTATTATAAATTTTTTTAAAGAGTTTTTAAGTAAGGATGAACCTAGTTTAAAAAAACATTTTCATGATGAAGATGATATTAAGCTTATAGATATTTATAATGTTTACAAAAAAAATATTGGATCTGAAAAAATAATTGAATTTTTAACAATAATTTTAGATCCGTTAATAAGACATATTTCATTGATGATTAATGCATTAGATCCTGAGGCAATAATTTTTTCAGGAGAAATTACTGAATTAAAAGATTTATTAATTAAAATTATTCAAAATAATTTAAAAAAATATGTTGTATTAAAATTTTATGACGGAACACCAATAAAAATTGCAGAATTAGAAAATGATGCAATTTTAATAGGGTCAGCATATTATGTTTTAAATGATTGAAAAATTACATAACATCGAATAGGAGACCATTATGGAAGATTTAATTAAAAGAATAAACGAACTTGCAGCCTTAAAAAAAGAAGATAAATTAACACCAGAACTTGTAGAAGAACAAAAGGAGTTAAGAAATAAATATATTGAAGCACATAAAAAAAATTTACTTAGTCAATTAAAAAGATTAAAATTTGTTGACAAAGATGGAAATGATATAACAAATGAAAAATTAAAAATTCTAAAAGAACAAAAATAAATAATTTATTTTTGTTCTTTTTTGTTGATTGTAAGCGATTATGTCACAAAAAAACAATATATTAATATATGCTTCTTGTATTTATTCTTTTCTTATTAAAGAAGTATGAATTACTATATTTTCATGAACTTTCAATTTTTGGTGGTTTAATAGACTCTAGTTCTTCTTTTTTAATTGTATATTTATTACCGTGAAGCCTATTTCATCTATTTCTATTAAGTTATATACATCATTACCAATTGAAGAATAATATTTATTATCCTGAGTTTTCATAACCATAACTTTTGTTTTTGGTTTTAAATACAGCGGCTCATACCCTGAACAAACAAACCATTTTTATTATCATAATCAATACTTGAACCTTTATTGACGATTCTTGTGGTTCTATATGAAAAAACAATATTTGGATTTTCTGTAAATTTTCTTACAACTGATTTACAATTATCAATAGGAGTTGAATATTTTTTATTATATTCTTTAATCAGTGTAGGTAAATAATCATTTAACTCTTCAATTGTTTTAATATTTTTGATTCGAATTCTTTGAGGCCATCTTCTTTGAAGGGTGCCAAAAGTTCTCTCAACCAAAGCTTTTTCTTGTGGTATAGAGGTAGTTTTTGTTGATACTTTTAAAGAATGAAAAATAAATTGCAATTGAGTACGAGACTCTGAATACCCTTCAGAGTCTCTATTTATTTTAGAGCTAAATACATTTCGATTGTCAGTTACATTCTTAATAGGAATGCCATAATTTACAAATGTTTCTTTATAAACACGATAATAACTCTCTGTTTTTTCTTGCTCGCTAAAATGTCCTGCTAAAATTATTTTTGTTGACTTATCAATTACAATGTGTAAATGACTTTTTACTCCCTTAATCCACTCGTGATTTGAAGCATCTGCTTCAAAAATTGCCCCAAAGTTTGTTTCTCTTTTTTGGGTTGGGTGAGGGTGTTTTAATAATGGAATTTTATTTTTGATTATAACTAATGGGTCTAAATCATTGTTTAATCGCTTTGTTCTTAATCTAATTTCTTTTTTGGTTTTTTTATGCATACTAAAAACTAACTCATTATTTTCTTTCATTATATTTCTTAATGAAGAATAGCTAATTTTATCTTTTCAACAATTTCTCAATAATCTAACATACTAAAATCATAATATTTTAAATTATAAAGACTAATTATTTTTTCTTTAATATCATGATCTATTTTATTTCTTGGGATTTTCCCAGTGTTTTTATGAATAAAAGCTTTTGGTCCAATTTTTTTATACTCTTTTAACTTTCTATATGTGTGTTTTTTTGATCAACCAAGAGTTTCTGCGCTTGTGTTTATGTCATGTAGTTTATTAGATAAACCTTTTATAACCTCTAATTTAACTTGTTTCATTATGTCTAATTCAATTCCTTTCATAATTTTGCCTACAAGTATATTGTACTTGTGACATAATCGCTTGTTAATTGTTTGTGACATAATCGCTTGTTATTCATAAAATAAATAATTTATTTTTGTTCTTTTTTGATAACAATTTAATTATAAATATATAATTTAAATATAAGGAGAAGTTATATGAATAAAAATAATAATAATTTAAATGCAATGAGAATATTAGGTTTAGAAGCAGTTAATAAAGCTAACTCAGGTCATCCTGGAATAATTTTAGGAGCAGCACCAATTTTATATACATTATTAACAAAATATATGAATGTAAATCCTAAAAACCCTGATTGATTTAATAGAGATCGATTTGTTTTAAGTGCAGGGCACGGAAGTGGTTTATTATATTCTGCTTTGCATTTATCTGGTTTTAATGTGTCAATTGATGATTTGAAACATTTTAGACAAATTGATTCAAATACACCAGGGCATCCTGAGTACGGTTATACTGATGGAGTTGATGCAACAACAGGTCCATTAGGACAAGGTTTTGCAATGGCTGTTGGTATGGCTCTTGCCGAAACTCATTTAGCAAAAAAATATAATAAAGATAATTATAAAATCATTGATCATAATACTTTTGTAATTTGTGGTGATGGAGATTTACAAGAAGGTGTTTGTCAAGAAGCAATTAGTTTTGCTGGAAGATACAAACTTAATAAATTAATAGTCTTTCATGATTCGAACGATATTCAATTAGATGCAAGAGTAGAAGTTGCTCAAGCTGAAAATATGCAAGAAAAATTTAAAGCAGCTAACTGAAATTGTATAAAAATTGAAAATGGAGAAGATTTGAAGGCAATTGAAAATGCAATTGAAAAGGCAAAAAAATCTGATAAACCTACTTATATAGAAGTAAAAACAATCATAGGAATTGGATCGACAAATCAAGGTACGCAAAAAGTTCACGGTGCTCCTTTAGGCGAAGATATAAAGATTGTAAAAAAATATTTTGATTGAAATAATCAAGATTTTGAAATACCAAATGAAGTTTATAATTTTTATAAAGAAAATGTATTAAATCGTTGTTTGAAAATTAATGATGAATGAGAAACTCTTTTTGATAATTATAAAAAAGAGTTTCCTGATCTAGCTAAAAAATTAATAAATAGTATTAACAAAAATTGAGATTTAGATAAAAATGAATTATTAAAATTAAATAATCGTCAAGAACAAGCTACGCGAGTTAGTTCTGGAAATGTTTTAAACTATTTAAGTGAAAAAATAGACGCTATCATTGGTGGAAGTGCAGATTTAACTGAGTCTACAAAAGCAAAAGGTGCTGATGGTCATTATGATTTTAATCATTTAGAAGGCAGAAACATAATGTATGGAGTTAGGGAATTTGCAATGGCTGCTATAAATAATGGTATCGCTTTACATAAAGGACTATTGCCATTTTGCGGGGGATTTTTTGTTTTTGCAGACTATATGAAACCAGCGATTCGTTTAGGAGCACTTATGAATATCCAAACATTGTCAATATTTACTCATGATTCAGTTGCTGTTGGAGAAGATGGACCCACTCATCAACCAGTTGAGCAACTAGCAATGATAAGAAGTATTCCTAATATAAATGTTTTTAGACCATGTGATATGGCAGAAACAATCGCAAGTTATTACAATGCATTAGAAATAAAAAATCAACCAAGTGTAATAGTTGCTACAAGACAAAATTTAAAAGAGTTAGAACACAATGATATCGATTTATTTGAAGCTGTTAAAAAAGGGGCTTATTTATACGCTGAAGAAGAAAATGCTAATATAACTTTAATTGCAACAGGTAGCGAAGTTAGTTTAGCGTTGGATGTTAAAAAAATATTAGAGCTAAAAAATCATAAGGTAAATATTGTTTCAATGGTTAATCAAAATGCATTTGACAAACAAGATGAAGATTATAAAAATCAAATTATAAATAAAAACACAATTAGATTTTCAATCGAATTAGGTTCAACATATGGATGACATAAATATTTAGGAGATAATGGTAAAGCTTTTGGATATGATAATTTTGGATATTCAGCACCAGCAAGTGATGTAATAAAAAAAATTGGATTTAAACCGGAAAACATAGCAAATAAAATTTTAAATATATTAAAATAAATTATATGATATATTTATATTGTGTTAATTTTTAAAAGGAGTAAATAATATGGAATGATGAGTAGTTTTAATAATTGGTATAGTATGTGCGGTTGTTGGAGGAATTATAGGGTTTATAATCACTAGAAAAGTGATTCAAAAGCAATTGAAAGACAACCCCCCAATTAATGAAAATCAAATTAGAGCAATGTACAGAAGTATGGGAAGAAAACCATCTGAAGCTGACATCAAAAAAACTATGAACGCTGTAAAAAGAGGGAAGTAATACCTTTTTTTATTTTGTATGAAAAAAAATTTTAAAAAAATAATTTCAATACTCATAAAAACTATTTAGTGTATAATTTATTGATATGATAAAAGAAGAAGGTGACAAAAGTGATACAAGTTTTCACAGATAATGATTTTAAAGATACAAATGCTTATTTAATATATAATGAAAAAAAACAAGGCATACTCATTGATACTGCTTATGAACGTTACAAAGATATAATAAGTTTTGTAAAAAAAAATGATATTAATTTAACTGATGTATTTATAACTCACGGTCATTTTGCTCACTTTTATGGAATTAATGAAATTTGTGAAATTTTAAATATCGAAAATGTTTACATAGGTAGAAAAGATATGATAATGCTTTTTGATGCTAATAAAAATACAAGCATATTATTCACAGAAGGATGATGTGCAAAACCTTTAAAAAATTTAAAGGTAATAGATAAAGAGTTAGAACTTAAAATAAATGGATTTTTAATTAAAACAATAGCTAGTGAAACTCATACAGATGGATCTATGATAATTGAGTTTCCTGAAATTAAATGTATATTTAATGGAGATACGTTATTTTTACACCATGATGTAATTGGTCCAACAAACTCGTTAGAAGAAGAAAAAAGAATTTTAGAAAATATAAAATGAATATTTAAAAACTATAGTAAAGGATATTCATTTTTTCCTGGTCATTTTGATTATGGTTTTACAATAAGGGATGTTCTTGATAAAGATAACTATATTAAGAAAAAATATAAGAGATTAATAAATTATAGCAACTAAAAAGCAACTAGTATTATTAACTAGTTGCTTTTTGTTTTTTAAAACTAAATAGTGTTGTTTCTTTTTTGTTAATTAATTTAATAATGTTATCTTTATGTCTAAAAATCAAAATAAATGATGATAAAGTTATAATAATGCAAATTTCTAAAAAACTTTCAGCATAATTAATTCTAGAACCATGTGTATGCAATGAATTCATTCAAACCAGTTTCCCTTTAAAGGTACCTCATAATGGTTCAAAAAAACTCATTCCTTTTAATCATTGATCATTATTTAATTCCATTGAATTTACTCCTGAAAATACAGGTATCCAAATTGCTACTAAAGCAAATAATGAACTAAAAATTGATGAAACACTAACAATTCTAAACGTTAAAATTAAAATTACTCAAACAAAAAAGAAAATTAAACATATCGCTCAATTTATTAAAGCTGTTAATCCTAAAAAACAACTTACAGCTTTTCCACCTTTAAATTTATAATATATCGGGAAACAATGACCGATAAGAGCGAAGAATCCAGGTATATAAAAACTAGTATATTGAAACGCCTCGTTAGGTATATAAGTAAAAATAAGAGCGACAAACGCTGTTATAAAAACCTTTGAAGCATCTAATAACATTATTAAAATACCTCATTTTTTTCCTAATTTTCTACTCGCATTTGTAGCGCCAGCATTTTTACTACCAAAATTTCTTATGTCTTCTTTTGTCTTTAGTTTAACTATCATTATAGAAAAACTAAAACTACCTATTAAATATCCTATGATTGATGCTAAAACAGTTCCTATTACATACATAGATTAATTAATCCACCTTCTATGATTTCAATAGTTTGATTTTACTACATTTGAATATATATATTCAACTTTTAATGTAAAATATTATTATAAAAAAGTTAAGGAGTTTTTATGGGTTTAAATGAACAAATTAATTTAAAAAATATAATATTTAGTCTTTATAAAAAAGATAGTGAAGATTTAATAAAGTCAAAAAAATTTGAATTATCTGAAATCATTAAAAATGAATTAATTACTTTAGCTATGACTAGTAATTTAAAGACTTTATTTGAAGGTTTAACAAATATATTTGAAAAAAACCTCGTTTCAAATAATTTTAATTTAAGTTTAATGTTAACTTTATTCTTGCAAAGATATAATTATTTTTATCATACAGAAATTGAATGAGAAAAACATTGCAAAACTATTAATAAAGTAGTATTTAAAGACACAGGTTCTTTTTTTATAGACTATATTGCATTTTTTTTTGACAATCAAATAAATATATATAATGAAAATTATATTTCAATTTTATCATTTTATAAGGTACAAGAGTGAAATAATTCTTTCTATAAAAAACTTATATCTTTAACAAGTGATATAAAACATGCAAATGATTTTCAAATAAAGTTAAGTGCAACAGAAAAATTGGTAAAGTTTTTACAAAATACAAAAAACATTTATTCTTCATTAGAAGGTGTTGGAGTGGAAAGCGAAAAAAAAGAATTTTTAGCTCACTCCAATGAAATAAAAATAGTTTATCAATCAATGAATAAATTAATAAATCAGATTTTAATAAAACTAATTAATAGAGGGTAAAAGGAAAAAAACATGTTTGAAAAATATAATGATATGCCAAAAAATGAATTAATATATGCAAAAGAAAAATTAAATGAAAAAATAAACTTATTAAAAACAGATGAAAAAAAGCTTGAAAAAAAATTAAAAAGAAATTTAGCTTGATGATTTTTATTTCCTATTTTTGGATTATTTATTTACAATTCTCTTTATGTAAAAAGAAGACAAAATAGTGAAACTGGAGAAGAACTTTTAAAAATTAAAACTGAAATGACAATGTTAGAACTTGAAGTTAGAATAATAGAAACAAAAATTATCTAATAGGAGATTTTATGAGTTTGATAGAAGTAAAAGATATAACAAAAAAATATAAAGATAAAATTATATTTGAAAATATATCATTCTCTGTAAACGAAGGAGAATCTGTTGCTATACTTGGAAAAAATGGCGCTGGAAAAACAACGCTTGTTGAAATTATTGCTCAAATGGCAAAACCAAGTAAAGGAGAAGCTGTTATAAATATAGATAACAATCTTAAACAAGAGATAGGAATACAATTTCAAGAAGGTAATTGACCTTCTGGTCTATGCGCGAAAGATATAATAGATTTTTATTTAACTGTATTTGATAATTTTAATAAAGAGAACTTTGAAAAGCTAAATCATACATTTGAGATTATGGAATTTTACAAAACTCCTTTGAGTAAACTTTCTGGTGGTCAAAAACAAAGATTTAATGCTTTATTATCTGTTATAAATGATCCTAAATTAATCATTTTAGACGAACTTACAACAGGTTTGGATATGGAATTGCAATTTAAAATCTTAAGTTATTTTCAAGAGAAAATAAAAGATAAAAAAACATTAATAATAGTTTCTCATCATCCAGAAGAAGTAGAAAGATTATGTAATAGGATAATTATTATTGATAATAAAAAAATTTTAATGGATAAAAAAATAGATCAAGTTACAAAAGAATTCAAAAGTGTAAGAAATTTAATGGAAAAATTTTATAAGGGTGATTTTGATGAAAAATAAAACAGATAATCAAAAAAATTATAAAGTTATATTTAAGCATAAAAAAAAGCTTTTAGTATTTAAGCAATTATTCAAACTAATTGCTAAAGCATTTTTTAAAAATGTAAGGGGTCCATTATTCTCTTATGTGATACCAATTTTTTTTACAACTATTTTTTATTTTTTATTTTCCGGACAAATAACAACAAATAAAGGAAGTGCAATTCTCGGTTATATTGCATTACCTTGTTTAACAATATTAACTTCATTATCAGCTTCAATTGTGGAATGAAAAAACTCAGTTTTTCTAAAAAGAATTGATACAACTGGAATAAGTAAAAAGAATTTTATATTTTGTATATGATCATTTTATTTTTTAGTTAGTTGATCTGGTGTATTTCTAGAAATTTTAGCAGGACTAGCTATTGGAAGAAATGATGTTATCGAATTATACAAAAATTTAGATTGAGGATATTTTATCTTAGCGATTAGTTTGATAACATTAATGGCTATTGGGATTGCAACTTTAATTGGGGGTAATTTGAGTGATGATGGGGCAAACCAAGGTATTTCTATGATTGTCTATTTCATAACCATTTTCTTTTCAGGAGTTATGTTAGATCCGAGATTATACGAAAGTGTAGGAAGCGCAAGATATTTCACTTATTTTATAGCTTTAAAATATCCAGTTGCAATCTTATTATTTTCTCAATATAAAGATGGAAATTGAAATGATGCTGGATTTAATACTGGAAGGTGAAATCCCTTGGAAGATGCTAAATTTCATGATTTTACAAGTACATGACAACCAGTTTTAGGTTCGTTATTAATAGTAATAGCATTATTTGTAATATCTGCATTAACATTTAAGTGAAATAAAAAAAGATAATATGTTTTAAAACATATGTAAAAAATTGAGTTAGATAAAAATATGCTATAATTTTCACAAGAGGGCTTTATGTTAAATAAGAAAATATATAGTATAGATGAAAACTTAAAACTAAACACTGATAAGATTTATTTTACTAAATCAATAAGAAGTTGCGCTCATGAATACATATCTATGGATATAAGAGATAATCATTATAAATGTACCAATGAGGGTTGTTGAATGAAATTTTGGATTAGAACTAAAATAGATTTTTATGTATTTCAACATCGCATAGTTAAAGACTTCGATTTTGATTTATCTGAAAAAAATTATATAAAAAGACTTAAATTGGAAATTAAAAATGCTAAAAATGCTAAAAAATTAAAAGAAAAAGAGCTTAGAAATAAAACTTTAATTAAACTCTTATAAAAGAGTTTTTTTTATATATTCATTAATACTAATTATAATATTTGAGGTGAGAATATGACAAAAGTATATTACTACAATAGTTTAAACAAAATTTTATTGAATTTAGATGATTCTATTTGTTTATTTGCGAATTTTAATAATTGATATAACTATGAAAATTTGCAAATAGAGCAATTAAAAAAATATGCTAAATCTTATGGCTTAAAAACAACATTGTTATTACCTATAAATAGTGAATCTCAAAATAAAATTTGAAATAATAAAAATATTGTAAAATTAGCAAAAAACTTAAAAATAGATCAACTTGTTTTTTATTATGTAAATTTTGTTGTTAATAGTTTTTCTGAAGATGACATACTTAATAATTTTAAAAATACTTTATCTATAAAAAAAATACTTATAACTAGTGATTATCAAAACGCTTATTGAGAAATTTTAAATAGAAGATTTTTCGAAAAAAAGTGAGAAAAAAATTGTATTATATTTAAAAGTGAGCAATTTAAAGACGATTATAAAAGAATATATAAAAAATTAAAAGAAAGTGATTTTAATGGTTTTAAAAATTTAACTGGTTTTGATTATGAGATAAGTGGAATTATATCCGAAGGAAAAAAAATAGGAAGAACAATAGGGTATCCAACAATAAACATCCTAATTGAAGATGATCTTCCTTTAACTTATGGGGTTTATGGGGTTGAAACATATTTTGAACAATTAGATAAAACTTTTTTAGGTGCTGCTATGTATTGAAAAAACGATTTAAATCAAAAAGTTTTAGAAGTATATATACTTGATTTTGATAAAGATGTATACGGATGATCGGTTGATATAAAATTATTAGAAAAAATAAGAAATCCAATAAAAATAACTTCATTAGAAGATTTAAAAAAAATAATTAAAAATGATGTAGATCAAATAAAAAAAATATGAAGAAGATAATTATAGAAGAAGGTATATTATGAATGATAAGTTTTATTTAGGTAGTCATGTGGGTATGAATGCAAAAGGTAAGTATTTAATTGGTAGTGCACAAGAAGCTATAGATAATGGGGCAAATACATTAATGTTTTTTACAGGAGCACCACAAAATACAATTAGAACAGAAACTAATAAATTAAATATCAAAGAATTCAAAGAATTATTAAAAAATAACAATATTGATATAACCAAAACACTTTGTCATGGCCCTTATACAATTAATTTAGCAAATACAGTTAAAAAAGAAACATATGAATTAGGAGTTAGACTTTTAAAAGAAGAACTTTTAAGATTAGAAGCAATAGGAGTGCATCTTGTCGTATTGCATCCAGGAGCAGCTGTTGGAGCAGAAAGAAAAGTAGCTTTAGATAGTGTTGCTAAAGGTTTAAATGAAGTTTATGATCAATTGCCAAACTGTCCTGTAAAAATTGCTTTAGAAACTATGAGCGGAAAAGGTACAGAAGTTTGTATTACATTTGAAGAAATAAAATATGTTTTAAATCAAGTTAAAAGAAAAGAAATGGTAGGGGTTTGTTTTGATACTTGTCATATGCATGATGCTGGGTATGATATAAAGAATAATTTCGATAATGTAGTTGATGATTTTGATAAATTAATTGGATTAGATAAATTATTAGCTATTCATTTAAATGATTCAAAAAATATAATTAATGGGCACAAGGATAGACATGAAAATATAGGTTATGGATATATTGGTTTTAAATCTTTATCTAATATAGTTCATAATCCTTTATTCAAAGAAATACCAATCATTTTAGAAACTCCTTGAATTAATGGAGTAACTAGTCCGTACAAAAAAGAAATAGAAATGTTAAAAGAAAATAAATTTGTTAATAACTTTGGCATGGATATAATTACAGATTAAAAAAATGAACTTTATAAATAAGTTCTTTTTTCAATATCATTGAGTTATTTAATTTTTCAATATACTTCTTATTTTTTTGTTATAGTCTACCATTATTTTTTTAATTAATAGTTTTAATATTGAAAATAGGATTAATGAAGAATCAACTCACAAAGCACATTTATCACTATGCTATTCCATCTCATTAATATCTATTTGATAATCTTTAAAAATAATATCTATAATAGCTTTGTAATTTTCTAAACATATTTTTTCTAATGTCATAAATACATCATTATAACAAAATATTTTTTGAAATTTACTAATATTATAAAAAAGATTTCCTTTATTTTTCGATCAAATAATTTTTCAAAATTTTAATTGTTTAATAAATGAAATAAACTCTTCAAGTCACTTAAATCTCTTATTTATAATAACTCGCAGGTTTTTATCATTTTATAAGTTTTATATTAATTTTTTTAAAAAAACATTTTTATAAAAATTAATATTTTTTTTTATTATAAGGTAAAATTACTATTAAGAATAGGTGAAAATTAAATGAAAAAAATTTTAACTTTATTATCATCGTTAGGTTTGATATTAACTAGCGCTGCTCCAAGTATAATTTCTTGTAAAGCACTTCCTGTTAATAGAGATTTTAAAGATGTCGCTTCAGTAGAAGCGTTATGAGATACAAAAATAGTAAAAACCATTTCATTAACCTCTGTAAGTGATGTTAGTGATAAAGGGGTCATTTTAAAATTAAATAAATTAGCTAAAAAAATAAAAGAACTTGTAGAATATCGTTTAAGTCCAGGAACGGTTGAAGATTTTAAAAGTAAAAAACCAAAATTTGAAATAAGATATTTGGATAATCAATTAGGGATTGGAGATCCTGAATTAGAAGATAATATTGAATCTTCAAAAAATATCACAACAATAGTTAATAATTTATATGATAAATATGGCGAAAATGGCAATTTTGAATTAAAAATGAGTTTCATATTAATGATTGATAATGACGCAACAGGAAAAGAAACTGGCAAAGTCTCAAAATATAAAGGTTTAAAATTTTTTTTAACAAGCAAAGCATCATTTGAATATGATAGAGAAACAAAAAAATTTACATCAAATAGTAAGTATAAAAAGTATAAAAATAGTCAAGAAGCAATAACAGAAAAATCTGATTTAAAAAAAATTAATAAATTAGAAGAAAATCAAATGGAACCAAACAAAACAGCTTTTACAGAGTTGACAGATGGTATTTTATATTTAGATGATGACCAATATTACAATGATAACGTTGATAATATTCAAAATAGTTTAATAAAAAATGAGAGTTATGTAACTGGTTGAATATATAAAAGTTTACTTAGAAAAATTGATGAATCAAATTACAATAATTATATTTATCAATTTTACAGTCAAAAAGATATAAATGTTGTTAATGATGAGGAATGAGAAAGTTATACAATTAAAAATATATTGAATTATGAATTAAATTATTGAAAAAAAACTAGTTCTGATTCATCGGATAAAAGTTTTGAATCAAGAGTTTTGGGAAAAAATCCTAAAGATCCAAGTTCTGATGAGGCAAATCAACTTAATAATTTAGCTTCAAAAGGCGAAGCTATGTTTGAAATATTAGACCAAAAAATTAGAGTTAAAACAAGTGTTGTATGAGAAGAAAAAGCAACCTAATAAAAAATTCTTAGAACCTTAATTTATTAAGGTTTTTTTATTTTATTACTATTTAATTATCTTAAAGATAATTTGCTATAATTATAGATATAACAAAAAGGATAAAATGGAAAAAAGCGTATCTTATTTAAAAAAACAAAGAAGAAATACAGTTCAAATTTTATACAAAGTTTCACTTTTAAATGAACAAATAGACAAAATAAAACAAGAACTATTAGATAATACTCAATTTGAAGAAATAAATGATGATTTATCTGCGTATATAACAAATGTTTTAAATCAGTTTGATGATTTAAAACAAGAACTAAAAAAATACATTCCAAGTAACTGATCGTGAGAGAGATTACCTAATATGATTAAAGCGATTCTGATATCAAGTGCATTTGAAATTATAAATAATATAAATCCAAAAGGTATAGTTATAAATGAATCACTAGACATGGTCAGAGAGTTTTTACCTAGCTGAGACACAAACTTCGTGAATGCTATTTTAGATAAATTAAATTAACTAAAAAAGGAGTAAAGTTATGAAAATAAATAAATTTGATGAACTAAAAGAAATCTTAAATACTTATAAAAATAACTTTACACAAAATTTTAAAAAGCAATTAGCAATTAAGTTTGAAGAAAACGTGGTGCCTAACAATATTTCAAATTTAAAAATTGATTTTTTTAATTATTTAAGTTTCAATTTTGTAAATAGTTTTTTAAGTCAGTTTAACAAAGATAATTTTAGTTTGTTAGAAGAATATTTTAATAGTTCACAAAAAAAATTAGAAAATAGATTAATAAAAAAAATAATTATTGTAACTGCTAAAAAAATAGAAAGAGATAATAAAATAATAATTGATTTTTCTAATGCTTTAATGAGATTTAATTTCAACTTGAAAATAAAAAATATCGATTGATATGGTGAAGAATTTTTTTATAAAGATATTTTAAAATATGAAAGTTTAAAAACAATACAACAAAAGTTTAAAACTAGTTTTTTCAAATTAGATTTTGAATCTCTAACTGATAAATTAGTTCAAAGTATTGATAAAGTTAAAGTTGAAGAGTTGTGAAAAGATTTTTTTATAAAAAAAATCATGAGTTCATTAGAGAAGTTTATGTTTATACCAATAAGTTTAGAAAATTCTCATGCATTTGAAATCGAAACAAAAGTTTTAAAAGATTTAGATCAAAGTACAATGATTATTTTTATAAATAATGTAGAATTTGATGATCTTTATAAAACAAGTTTTTTAAATAGTCAAAAGTTATTTGAAAATATAATTAGATTAGACGTTCCTGTATTTACTATTGGAACATATAAGGATTTAAATTTAATAAATATTGTAAGTAAAAAAAACTTTGATAATGAGTATGTATTTTTATCAGATTTTAATAATATTTATGGAACAAAAGAAGAAAAAGTTTTTGAAGAAAAAGAAAATACAAATACATTAAATATGTATTGAGATGATATTTTATCATCTAAGCAAGAAGATGAAGAAGATTTATTTTCAGAAGAAATAATAAATCAAAAAAATAATGAAGATTTATTGAAGACGGAAGCATTTGAAGAAACAAATAATTTAATAGAAGAAAAAGAAAAAAATAATACTTTAAAAAGTTTTTTTAGTCTTTTTTTTAACGATTATATTAGTGAGGGTGAAGAAATTATACTAGAAAATTTAGAAAAATATAAAAGTATGTTATTAAATTTTAATAATATGTTTATAGAATTTTGAAATAAAGTAGAAATTGAAATAGGTAATGTCGATGAAGAAGAAGTAATTTTTTTTAAAGAAAAAATTTATAAGAAAAACATTATGGATTTATATAATCACATAAGCGATAATTACTCTCAATATAAAAAATATTTTGAAGCAAGTTCAATAAGTTTAGAAAAATTATGTAAACTTTATCACCTATATATAAAAGTTATAATAATATTAAATAATATTGATTTAGTTTATAAATTTAAATAGAAAGAGTGTAGTAATGAGCGAACAAATCATAAATGTTTCTGAATTTAATAAAAAAATAAAAATGTATTTAGAAAAACCAATAGATTTTAAAAACATTTCAGTAAAAGGTGAAATTGCAAACTTAACTTATAATAAAGTTGGTCATATATATTTTTCCTTAAAAGATAGCACAGCTAGAATTGAATGTGCTATATGAAAATTTAATGCGTATAAATTTAAAAATTTAAATCCAATTGAAGGAGATGAAATAATAGCTATTGGATCTATTTCGTATTATGAACCAACAGGCAAAGTCACATTTACAGTAGTAGATATAAAAATTGATGGTATTGGTGAATTAGCAATTTTATACGAAAAAAGAAAAAGAGAATTAGAGCAATTGGGGTGATTTTCTAACGAAAATAAAAAAAATATTATCAAAAAACCTTTAAATATTGGAATAGTAACAGCAGCAACAGGAGCTGCTGTAAATGATTTAATAACAACAATAAAAAGAAGATATCCAATTGTTAATATATATATATTTCCTGCGTTAGTTCAAGGTGAACAAGCTGCAGAAGATATTGCTAAAAAAATAAAATTAGCAAATAATTTTCATTTAAAATTAGATACATTAATAGTTGGTAGAGGTGGAGGAAGTTACGAGGATTTATGAAGTTTTAATGAAATGCCGGTACTTGAAGCTATACACAAATCAAACATTCCAATAATCTCTGCAGTTGGGCATGAACCAGATAATACAATATCTGATTTAGTAGCTGATGCAAGAGCATCTACACCTACGGCAGCTGGAGAATTAGCAACACCAGATAAGAATAACTTAATTAAAATATTAGATTCTATACAAAAAGATTTTGGAAAAATTGTATTGAATAAATTAAATTTATTAAAAAAAGAGATAAATTTAAGTGAAGTGTTAATTAAAAAAGATTTAAAAACAAAATTTGAAAATATAAAAATAGTGTTAATGCAAGAATCGAAAAAAATAAATACCACTATTATAAATAAATTATTTAATTTAAAAGATTATTTATTTAATTTAGAAAATAAAAATAAAAAAAGTTTATACGAAAAGTTCAAAGCATTAAAAAATGATTTTGATTTTGAAGAGAAAAAAATTAATATTTTAAATCCAAAAAAACCATTAGAAAAAGGTTTTGTGATTTTAAAACAAAACAAAAATATAATTTACAGTGTCAATGATATAGACAAAAATAATAATGTTACTGCGATTTTAAAAAATGGAAATTTAGATTTAAAAATACTTAAAATAGATAAGGAGAAATAAAAAATGGAACAAAAAAATTTTATAGAAAATTTAGATAAAATAAAAGAAATTTCAAAAAAACTTGAAGATCCTAGTACTTCAATGGAAGAAGCTTTAGAACTTTATAAAATAGGTACTGAAAAAATTAAAAAAGCTAAAGAACAATTAGAAACAATTGAAGGAGAAGTAAAAAAAGTTTTAGATGATAATTCTTTAGAAGAATTTAAATAAGAGGACAAAATGAAATTAAAAGATGTAAAATGTTTTAAAGATATTTATAAAATCTTTGATAAAAAAGAACTTGAAGAGTTAAGTGCTGATGTTAGAAAAACTTTAAATAGCATAGCTAATAGTCAAGGAGGGCATATAGGTAGTAGTTTGGGAGTTGTCGAACTAACTATTGCATTGATATGTTTTTTTAATGTTGAAGATTCTATTTTTTTATTTGATACAGGACACCAGTCACATGTTTACAAACTTTTTACAAATAGAAAAGATACTTTTAATACTTTACTAAAATTTAATGGTTTATCTAATTTTCAAGAAATGAAAGAAAGCGAGTATGATTGAATATCGAATGGTCATAGTGGAACTTCTTTAGGATATGCTTATGCTTATTCGCTATCTAATAGCAAAAAAAATATTATCTCAATAATTGGAGATGCTTCATTTTACGGCTCTTATACCAACCAGGGATTAATAAATTTAATAAACTCTCCGCATAAAACGATAACTATTATTAATGATAATGATCAATCAATCGGCAATAACTATATTTCAATAAAAAATATGAAGCAATATTGTAACTCTTTAGGTTTTGATTATATAGAATGTTCTGATGGACATGATTTTACAAAACTATTTGCTTCAATAAAAAATGCTAATGATTCTGAAAAACATGTTATTTTACATATAAAAACTGCAAAAGCAAAAGGATACGATGGTGTAAAATTATTAGATTGAAATCATACGATAAAAGAAAATACTGATTTTTCATATCAAAAGGAAATAGCGAATTTAATAGAAGAAATTTTTGATAATAACTCAGTTTTACTTTGTCCTGCGATGCTAAACACAAGTATGTTTGATAATTTGAAAAAAAAATGACCCGATAATGTAATTGATTGTGGAATAAATGAAGAATTGTGCGCGTTGATAGCAAGCGGTTTTGCTAAAACTGGCAAAAAAGTATATATTTCTATTTATTCAACTTTTTTTCAAAGAATATTTGATCAATTAGTACATGATATTGTTAGAAATAATCTATCAATAGTATTTCTAATTGATAGGGCAGGTTTAAGTTACAGCGGGGGAGTGAGTCACCATGGAATCTATGATGTGGGTTTAGCTAAATTTTTTAATAATAATATTATTTTTCATCCATTCACAAAAAAAGATATAGAAGATATAAAATTTATTATAAAAAATAATGAAAATACAAAAAAACAAATATTTATAAGATATGATAAAGCAAAACTTACAA
Source organism: Spiroplasma tabanidicola (assembly GCF_009730595.1). NCBI lineage: Bacteria > Bacillati > Mycoplasmatota > Mollicutes > Entomoplasmatales > Spiroplasmataceae > Spiroplasma > Spiroplasma tabanidicola. The sequence continues at coordinate 665,168 of NZ_CP046276.1, forward strand.
ATATAAACAGTAAATTAACAAATTATGATTATATTTGAGAAGAGTTAATTTTTGCTAGTAAAAATAATAAAACTTTAATAACATATGGAACTAATTTACAAGATTTTTATAAACTTGTAAATGAAAAAAACTTAAATATAAACTTAATTAATGCAAGATTTATAAATCCTATAGATAAAGAAATGCTAGAAAAACATAAGAATAATAAATTATACGTATACGAACACATAATAGGAAATAATAACTTATATTTAGATGTGTATAAATATTATAAAAATGAAAAAAAAGATATTGTAAGTTTTAATATAAAAGATCCATTAATAGGTCACGGCAGTAAAAATGATGTTTTAAAAGAACAAAATTTAAATTTTGAACAGATTTTAAAAATAATTAATGATGATTAAAATAAAGCGCAAATGTGCTTTTTTTATATGTAAATTTACTATTAAGTTATTATTTACTATATATTAACTTGGTATAATAAATATGATATTTATTAGAGGTGATTTATGCAAAAAGTTGGAGAAAGAAATTACTTTTTAGAAAAGTTGTTAAAAGATAGAAAGATTAATGATTTACTTAAAAATCAAACTTCAAAAGAGAAAATTGATTTTTTAAGTAATTTAGATGAAATTAGAAGGGTTCTTCACATTAAAGAAAAAAATGATAAAAAAATATATGATCAATATAATAAATTAATTGTAATTCCAACTGGTAGTGAAGAAACTTTAATAAGAGAACTAAATCAATTTAATAAAGCTATGTATAAAAGCTATCCAGAACATTATACTTTAGATATTCCAACACCCGAAGGAAAAGAACCGTATGTAATAAAAAAACCTAAAAGATATAATATAGAAAAAGAATTACCTAAAAATATTTTAAATTTATCAAACCCTTATAAACAAGATTCAAGTTTAGATTTAGAAGAAACATTAGAACAAAAAGAATTATTTGAAAATAAAAATAAAGGTATAAATATATTAAAATTAAATATAGAAATTGCTTTGAAAAATTTGGACTTAATTGTAAATACTCATCAAACATTAAAAGAATATAAACAATTAATTAAAAAAATTATAATAGAAAATAAATTAATTAATAAAAAAGAATTTATAGAAATGATTGAAAAAAATTTAACATATAAAAATATTATTAAAAAATTCAAAGAATACATTTATTTAAGTGAAAAATATATAAAAAATAATAATGAGTTTATAAATTTGGTAGAAAAAACTATAGAAAAAAATAAATATTTTTTTATTTCAAAAGATGAGAAAAATAATCAAGAAATAAATCAATTTAATAATATGGTTTTAAATTCTGTAACTAAAAATAGTTTGTTTTCTGATAATATAGAAGAAATTTTAACTAAGCGAGATTTATACTATAACTGTGAAAATAAAAATGATAATGATGATGTAGAAATAGATTTAGATGATGTTGAGTTAAGTAAAGATTTTACAAACGAAGATATTATTCCTGATTTAAATAATTTAGAATTAGATAATGAAGTAAATAATTTAAATAAGGAAGAAAATTTAGATTTAATTTATGAAAAATCAGATAATCAAAAAAATGAAACATATTTTTTTAAACTTGCTGAAAATATAGATAAATCAGAAATAGAAAGAGAAGTTGAAAAAGCAAATACAAATGTTAAAGAAGCATATGATTTGCTTGAAATACTAGAAGAAATTTTAATTAAAGAAGATAATAAAGTAGAAAATAATTTATTTAAAAATAAAGATGAAGCTAAATGAGATTTACTTGCTAGTAAAAATTATTTAGATGATATTATAGATGATAAAGAATTATTAAATAAAAAATATGAAACAATAAAGCAAAAAGACATTTTAAAAAATAAAGAAGAAATAGTTGTAGAAAATGAATTTGAAAAAAATAAAAAATTAGATGAAATAAAACACAACTTAGAAAAAGGAGAATATGGAAAATTAAAATTATCTAAAACTATGAATTTGACATGTTCAAAGTATATGAATAAGTTAGATAGTTTAAAAAAAGGATTTGAAAAAACATACGGTTCTGAAATGTTTTACAGAATTAAAAATTTAATTATACAAGAAGGTGTATTGTATAAGAATTTAGATACTAATAATGATGTAAAAAAATTAAAAAATAAAAAATTTAAATTACAAAAATCAATTTTGAAAAGACAAAAAGTAAAAGATTGATTTAGATTTAAAAATTAAGAGGTAAAAAATGAAAGAAAGATTGGATCAAATTTTAATAAATAAAAAATTATTTGAAAACAGAAATAAAGCAAGAAGTTTTATCGTTGACGGTAAAATTATAGTTAATAATGAAAAAATTATTAAACCAGGAACAATGTTTGATCCAGAAAAAATAATACTACAAATTATTAATAATGAAAAAACTTATGTAAGTAGAGCTGGTAAAAAATTAGAAAAAGCTATAATAAACTGAAATATAGTACTCAAAGATAAAGTTTGTCTTGACATAGGAAGTTCAACAGGTGGATTTACAGATTGTTGTTTATCTTTTGGAGCTTCATATGTATACGCAATTGATGTTGGTACAAATCAATTAGATTGAAAATTAAGATCTGATTCAAGAGTTAAATCGATAGAGAAAACTAATTTTAGGATAGTAAACTCAAATTACTTTGCTAAAAAAATAGATTTTTTTTGTTGTGATGTAAGTTTTATTTCAGTTGAAAAAATTTTAATTCCATTAAAGGATATAGTAGAAGAAGGTGTTGAAGGAATAATTTTGATAAAACCTCAATTTGAATCTGATAAAGATGACATTAAAAATGGTAAGATTAATTCAAAAGGAGCACATAAGAAATCAGTATTGAGAGTTATTGGTTATTGCCATAAAAATAATTTTATGATTAAAGGAATAAATTTTTCACCAGTACTTGGTAATAAGAAAAAAAATATTGAATATCTTTGTTACATTAAAAAAAGTAATGAAAAGAATTTTATTTTTAATGAAGAATATGTTAATAATATTATAGAAGAAAGTTGAGATTATTTTGCAAATAAAAAGAATAAAGACTAAAGAAAAGGTTATTTTTTTATTAGATATGGATGCTTTTTTTGCAAGTTGTCATGTAGCAAGAGATCCAAGTTTGAAAGATAAAAATCTAGTTGTAGCATCTCCTAATAGAAGAGCTATCATTACAACTGCAAGTTATAATGCAAGAAAGTTTGGAATAAAAGCTGGTATGCCGATCTTTAAAGCAGAAGAATTATGCAAAAATATTTATAGAGTTGATAGCGACTTTGCTTTATATATAAAATACTCACAAATGGTTTTTGATGTTATATATAAAAATTTTTCTCAAAAAATAGAAGTAGCTTCTATTGATGAATGTTATATTGATGTTACTCATGTCTGAAAAAAATATGGTACTGCAAAAAAATGTGCAATTGTTTTAAAAAATATGGTTTATGAAAAAACAGGTTTAACTTGTTCTATTGGTATAAGTTCAAATAAATTTTTAGCTAAATCTTGTGTTGATTTTAATAAACCTAATGGAGTTTCGATTTTATTACCAAAAGATATAGATAAAGTTTTATGACCTTTAGAAGTAAAAGAAATGTTTATGGTAGGAAAAGCTACAGAAGAAGTTTTTTTAAAAAATAATATTTTTACTATTAAAGATTTAGCTCAATCAGATGTAAATAAAATTTATGAACTATTAGGCAAAAGAGGTCTTACATTATGATCTTGAGCAAATGGTTATGGTAGTGATATAGTAGAAAAAGATGAAAATGAATTTAAATCAATAGGAAATGAATTCACCTTAAATTACACAACTACAGATACAAAAGAAATTGAAGAAATGATTTATGAATTAAGTTTAAAAATTTGTGATCGAGCTAATAAAAGATTTTTAAAAGGAAAAACTATAAGTATAATCTTAAAGTATGAAAATGAAAAAAATTATAATTTTAATGCAACCGAGCATAAAAAACATAAACATCATCAAGCTGGTTTAGAACAATATACTGCTGAGGTAGAAAAAGTTTATTCTGTAGCAAAAAATTGTTTTTATAATACATGGACAGGAGAACCTATTTTGTTGATTGGTGTAAGATTAAGCAATTTAATTGATGATATAAATGATAAAAAGCAATTATCTTTAGGTGATGTTAATTTATATGAAAGAACTAATCTAAATGATATACAAAAAATAATTTATGATTTAGAACTAAAATTTGGAACTAAAAAAATATTTACTGGAGATAAGTTAATTAAGTATAATAAGAAAAATAGAGGTCAAAGTAAATATTTAGAAAATGATGATGTACATATTTCAAATAAACAAGTTGTTGCAAAATGAAGTAAAGAAAAAAAAGATTAGTATATTTAGAAAGGTTATTATTTATGAATGAAATAAAAATAGATGATATTATATTAGAATTAACTTCTTTACATAGACAATTAAATCATCTATTGTTCAACAATGAATTAAAAGAATTAAAGATAAACGTAGCTGACAATATTAGATCTAAAAATAAATTAACTAAGGGTCACTTTGAACCACGAAGCAAATGAGAAGATGAAGATATGCAAATTATTATTTGAACTTTATCTTTAAATGGAGACCCTTTTTATGTAATTGAAGTGTTAATTCATGAAATGGTTCATCAATGAAATTATCAAAACAATATTAAAGATGTAGAAAATAATGGAAGGCATAATAAAAAATTTAGAGATGTAGCTATAAAAGTGGGTCTATCAATTCCTAAAACAATAAGAGGAGAAGGAATAAACGATCATGGTAAAGGATTTAATAGAACAAGCATTTCAAAAGATTTAATGAAAATTTTAGAAAAAGAGCTTGATTTCAATAGGGAAGTGATGCAATTTAAACATCAGTACGCACTTGATTATGAACCAAAAAGTTATAATAAAAGATTCAGTTATTATTGTGCATGCGATTACTATAAAAATGTTAAGTTTACAATTAGTAAAAAATTAAATATTTTATGTAAAGACTGTAATGTAACGTTTAAAATAGAACAATAAAGTGTATATTATAATATACACTTTATTGAATTATAATGTTAAATCGTTATATTTACTTGTATACCCTTTTAATGTATTATATATATTATTAATGCTTAATTTTATTTGTAAGTTGTTAGAATGGAGAATTAAATATGGCTCAATTTTCACCTAAATTTTGTTCAATTCATTTAAAAATTCATGTTTGTGAAAACCAAGATATTACAAAAAAAGTCTCTGAAATTGAAGGTGATCTAGGAGCTAAGGTAAGAAGATTACATGGTACACAAACTGAAGAAGAGTTGCAATTAGAAGCTAAAAAACAAGAAAAATTTAAAAATGCACCAGGTAGTTTAGGTGATATTTTAGCTAAAGCTAAAGCTAAAGTTGCAGCAGAAAAAGCTAAATTTGAAAAAGAATCTAATAAGAAAGAAGACGAAGGTAATGTTGTAACAGAAGCTGAGATAGGTGATAGAATGGCTGCTTTAAGAGCTAAAATGACAGGTGATACATTATCTACTTCCACATTATCGATTGATAAAGATTTAAGCATTCACAACCCCCCTAACAGTAATTCTAAGGGTAATAATAAGACTAAAAATGGAAATTTGGAATCTAATAAAAAGAAAACGAATAAAACCGACGATAGCGCTTCAAAACAAGCAAAAAATACAAAAAAATTTGATGATTTTTTTGAAGTTAATAATGATAAAAGTGATGAAATAGAAGTTATTGATGAAAATGATTTAGAAGATAAAGATTCAATAAAAGACAAATTATTTACTTATGAAGAAACTCATGAATTAATTCAATCAGCTGTTGAAAAAGCATTAGAGCAAGTTGGTTTTTTAGATAAAAATAAAACAAAGAAAAATAATAGTTCAAAAAAATAAATCTTTTACTAGTCCTTTGTTGTTGATAAATTTTTTATTATTTCATCCGCCCTTTTATATAAATTTTGTAAAGAGTCATTATTATCAATATAATAATCGCATTTAAGTTTTTTAGCTTTATTTTCTTGAAACTTTGAAATATTTTCGATTTCTAATTTATTAGCCTTATCTCTTTTTTTTACCATCTTTATTCTTTTTTGTAAATCTTTATTAACAAAAATAGTTAAATCAAAATTAATGTCTAATCCTTTTATAACAGCAGCTTCCACTATATAAGTTTGGTTTATTGCTTTAGTTGAATATAAAATATTATTTATTTTTTTACTTATCACAGGTCAAACTAATGAGACGAATTTATCATTTAATTGATCATCATTGAAAATAATTTTTCTTAGCATTTTAGTATTTATTACATTATTTTTCACGCATTCTGGTATGTTTTGTATTAAAAAATTTAGAACTACTTTTGTTTTTAATGCTTCTTTTGCAATTAAATCTGCACTTATTACAAAAAAATTATATTTATCTTTCAAATAATTTACCAAAGTGGATTTACCACTACCAATATATCCGCCAATACCAATAATCTTCATTTCTCTTTTCCTTTATTTATAGATAAAAATAAAAAAAACATTTATATTAAATGATTAATCAATTTAATTATAAATAATTTTTTTAGCATAACTATTAAATTTTGATTTAATTGGTGACATTTTTTCGATTACTTCAAGGCAAACATTTCTATATTCATCATAATCTTCTCCGTTTTTAGCATATTCTAATTTGTTTACAATATCTAATTTATCATCAATGTGTTTAAAACTATTTGATAGACGTTTTCTAACACATAATCCAACTTTTGCCAATAATTCTTCACGTTTAAGAGCAATCGCAAATATTTGTTCTATGATAGCTTCACATTCATAAACATTTCATTCTTTAACGTTGTATCTATATTCATCAATTAGTTCAATTAAATCATCTCTATATCTTCCAAATACATTAAATTTTGATTTTTCAATAATATTAACTAATAAATCAATAAATTTTTGTTCAATACCAGTTAATATATCCATTTTATTTTCAATTTGATTTAATTCATCTTGTCAATCAACTTCACTTGGTGAACCTGTTAATCTTGATATTTTCATTTTAGCTTCTTGATACAAATCTAGACCTGAGTTTTTTGACTTATCAAGCATTTTTGCAAGTGAAGTATAGAAGTTAACAAATACTTTTGTATCATATTTTACTCCACCAATATCAACAATTGATCCATTTCCTTTATCAGGTTTTTGTTTTTTAACATTAGCTTTTATTTTAACAGGTTTTACATAATCATATTCTTTTGCGATATTCATACCGGTTGATGCATCTATATCTCGTAAAACAACTAAGTTAATATTTCATCATGAAGCTTCTCCAAGAATAACTCCTAAAAATCCGAACAAACCAAATAAAATTAATGGTAAAGTTGGTGTCATAATTCAAATTCAAATATATAATGCTTCATTAGAATTATATCCTTGACTAAAGTTATTAAAAAAAATTGCTAAACTTAATCAATAAACCGGTTGGAACCCTTCTCCGTTTGCTCCTAGTAAAATATTTTGTATATCATCTGCAATTTGAACATTAGAAGTAATCGATACAATTCCACTTGCTCCAAATTCTCAACAAAATCCCATTAAATAAGGAGATGCAGCTAAAAATGACAATAGAGATGACAATAATAATAAAGCTATACAAATTCAACTAATAATCATTGTTATTTGAAAACTTCTTATTGGTTTTACTATTCTTGCAACCCCTTTTTTTGTTTGATTGTTATATCCAACTGTGTGAATAATCATTCTAAAAAATATTAAAACCAAGGAAGACCCACCAATAAATATAGGTAGATAGAATATTGTAAATTGATCTGGAACTATAGCAAAATTTTTAGTTTCAAAATTGAATAACATAAACTTTAAAGCATCATTAAAGTATTCGTATATTCCAATATCAAAACCGCCGTTTGAATATCTCTCTTTATTATAAGCATCATAAATTGCGTTAAAAGAAGCTTTTTGTCCACCTTCTTTTCAATTAACCATCGGAGAAAAGTAAATTAGTAAACCAAATAAAAGGTATGTAATTGAAAAAATGATTACTGCTGCAATCATAAATTTAATTTTAGAGTTCTTTTTTAAAATCTTAATTTTTTTCATTTATACCCCATCAATACATTTTAATTATTATATATTATATTTAAAATGAAATTAAACTAAAAAGTGTAAATTAATCTAGTAATTTACAAATAAATCAAAATCTATCTTTAGATCTCTATATCTTAAACAATCATTAACCAATTTAACTTGTTTGTCTGTTAATTCAAATGCTTTAAATATAAACTTTTGTTCTTCACTAAGATATATTCCGTTTTCTTCTATTTCAAGTTCTGGTTTTACACAACTTGGAATAGAATTATTATCAATTTTATTATCTCCAATTAAATATTTAAATAAAGGTCGATATTCACCTCTACCAGGACCAAGATTTACTAGCCCAATTGCAAATCTTGGGTCCACTACAAACACACTTAATATATTAATTTTTGTTTTTTCATCTATAAAACCAGCAATAGTTTTATTTGTTAAAATAAATGAAGTTCTATCTAAAGGAGATACTTTAAAAATCTTTATAAAAGTATTATTTACAATATTATGAAAATAAACATCTAAAAACTTATAATTAAAATCTTTAAAAGAATTTGGTGGAACTATAATTTGTTTTTTGTATTCTTGATTAACAAAGTTAACATCAGATTTTTCTACATATTCATATAAACTTTCAAAAATTCTTGGTGTAAAAATATAATCATACATATCAAATAAAGTGTAGCTAATAATAGATAAAATACTTTTTCTAACCTCCATTGGAGCATCTTGATTTATTGCATCAAAAACTCGATAATTTTTTTCATACTCTACAAATGAATATTTATACTCTCCGTTTAATAAACACACTAAAAAATAAAAATACTTCACAAATAAAAGTTCTTTACCTGTTATTTTAATTTCTTTGTCTTTTTTATCGATTCTTCTTTCAAAAATAGCTTTTCCAATTTTTGCTATTTGATTATATTGTTTGTGAATTTTTTCAATATCAAAGCTATCGTCTCAACTAAAAAGCATTTCAATAATTGGTTCATTTTCAACCTCAACTTCAACAACACTATCAGATGAAAAGTCTATATATCTAAAACATTTAGATCCATCATCTTTTGTGCTGATTCATTTATCTAAAAAATCACTAGGAAGTAATAAATTTCTTTTTACTTTTTTTTGAACTTTTTTTTCTGGACCTTTCATAATTATCTCCTTAATATATATCTCTATTTATAAGTTTCAATTCTCTTTCTGGAGAAATCGGTGTAGTTGTTATAATTAATTTTTCACGCTTTGCAATAACAAAAAAAATGTTACCCTTTCCTGTGTAGATATAAATTGTATCATTTGTTTCAAAATTTCTTGTTGAGTTTTCAATCATATCAAGTACTTTTTCTTTTATTTCTCATTCATTAGATTCGCTTAAATTAAGTCTTTGTTTTATCCTTTGAAGCCCATGATCTGAAAATTTAAATTCATGTCTGTAATAATAACTCATTAATATAAGCACATCCTCTAAAAATATTATATAAAAAAAAGTAATATAAGCATACAATTAATTAAAAAAACTAGAAGGTTATCTAGTTTTTATCATCTTTTTGTTCTTTGTTTTTTTTGTTATCTCGTTTATCTAAAAACTCTTTTACATATATTTCTGGTTCATAAATACTTTGATCCATTTCATATTTTCTTCCTTGCATTAATTCACTCATAAGTTTTTGATATTCTTGATTTGCATAAATAACTTTTTCTCTATCCATTTTAGGGTTTAAGAATACTATTACAACAATAATAACTATACAAATCATTAAAATTACAAAATTAATTCATAATAATGATTTAATTAAAGTTATTATAGATGATGATATATTTCCTTCTACAATTGAAGAAAAAACATTTTGAATATCTTCATCGCTAACTGATGTGTTCATTTTTTGAGCAGCAGCATTAATTGCATTTCTAAAGTTTTCAAATATTGATGAACTACCTGAAATTGTGCTAATTACATTTCCAAGATATAATGTGAAGATATTTACAAAAACAAATACTCCAGCAAAAATTATGTTAAATCATGGTATTCAATATTGTTCTTTATATGTTAGCGGCGGTTTTATCATTACATAAAATATATATATCAATAAAATAAAGTTAAGTGCTAAAAATATATAATTCATATTAGAAGTGAAATTACTTCCAAATAAAATGGCTCTTTGCAAAGATAAAACTTCTACATTTCCAGTATAAAGATTTGAAAATGATGAATTAGCAATACTTTGATCTGATTTTGCAAGATCTATTGATCCTGTAGTTAAAAATATCACTAGTATTAAATATGTCAAACCACAAATTCCATAAAAAACTGATAATGCAATTTTGTATCAATATGCATGTTTTAATTTTGTTTTAAATGGGAAAAATCTTTGATCTTGAAGTGGTGGCGGTGGTAACGTTCCGCCCATTTGGTTAAACATATTATGATTAAATCCATTTGCAAAATTACTATGAAAATTATTATTATTATTATTTTTGTTATTGACATCAAGATTTGGTTTTTCTGTGCCAACGCCTACCACTTCTACTTCTTTACCATTTGTTTCTATTTTTGTATAATCTGTTTCTCCGTATTTTTCTTTCATTTCATCAGTAACCTTAGAAGATAGAGTTATTTCTTTTGATGAAATTTGAATTGCTTCACTTGTTAATTTTTCTTTTGAAACTTCATATTTATTTAAGCAAAAAGTTAATAAATCTGAATAGTCAGCATAAATATCTATTATTACTTTATTTTCTGGTTTTTCAAATTTTATTTTTTCTTTTGTAATATTCACAATAGCTTTTGCAAGATTTGAACTTCATTTCTCATCTTTGAAAGTTGCGCTACTGTCTATTTCTAATGATAACAAGTTATTGATATTTGCTATAATTTTAGCTCTAAGTTCAAAATCAATAAAAATTTTAGTTCTTAACTTTTCATCTCTAATCAGATTAAATAAGCTTGTAACAACGCTTTGATAAACGCTTTGTGCTTCCATTTTATATTACCTCTCTTTTAAATAACTTGATAAATTCTAATTCTGGTATTATTTTGTTATCAATTTCCCCGTTTTTCAAATTTTTTTCTAGTTTATATAATGTCTTTATTGTATCATTTATTTTATTTATATCTAGTCTATTTTCACTCATTAATTTTTGAACTCTATAGGGGTTTTGATTCAAAATTGATGATATTTGACTAATGTTTTTATTCATTTTTTTTAATAACAAAGCGTTCCGCAATAAGCAAAATTGACTACTTAATAGTGCTAAAAAACTAAACATGTTAGAGTTTAGTTCGATATATACATTTCAACCTTTTAAAAAAGCTTTTATATCGTTTTTTATAAAAGATTCTGCTAATTCAAAAATATTGTATTGATAGTATTTAAAAACATTATCTTCTATTACTTCTTTTGTAATATCTTTATTTAAACTAATCAATTTATTAACTTCATTAACTAAAATAGACACATCATCAATTACTCTATCTAAAAAGTATATAATAGCTTCTTTATTGTAATTTAATCCTTCTTTTTCAAGTTTTTTAACTACCAAATCATATTTTTGATCAAAATTAGGTATATCTACTTTCAATGTTTTTGCATTATTTTCAATCAACTTTGCTATTTTTAATTTTTTAGAGATTTTTTCACTTTTTACTGTAAAAATTATATCCACATTAGGATTTTTATTATTTATAATTTTTTCAATATATTTATTATCATAATCTTTATGTAATTGCGGTTTATTTTCATTGACAAAAAAACTGTCATTTATAATAATGATTTTTTTTCTAGAAAAAAGTGAATATGTATTAATTTGACTGATAATTTCAATAATCGAATCATCTATTAAAGAGTAATTAAAAATTTCATAATCATTATCAACATTAATTTTTTTTACTAATTTATCTATTTGTTTACTTATTAAATATTGATCTTTTGAATAAATAAAAAACACTATTCTCACCTATATCTATACTTTAACATTAAAAAATTGCTTTTTTTTATTTTTTCTTGTTTTTTACTAGTTATTTACTATATACTTTATATGTATATGATTAAATATTGAAATAGGAGGAAAAATGGCAAATATTAAATCTCAAAAGAAGAGAATTTTAACTAATGAGAAATCAAGATTAGTTAATAAAGCTTTTAGAAGTCAAGTTAAAACAGCTATTAAAAAGGCTATAGTTGCTAAAGCTGAAAATTCTGCAGATAAAGATCAATTAATTAATACAGCAGTAAGTTTAATTGATAAATCAGTAACTAAATCTGTATGAAAGTTAAATAAGGCAGCAAGAGAAAAATCAAGATTAATGAAATAATAAGTTTCTAGAGTTTAAATAAACTCTTTTTTTATTTCTACAACTTTTTTAGATTTAATTTTATATTTATATGATTTTTCACCATTTGTAATATAGTTTTGACAGCTGTTATCTTCTAAAGTGTTAATTGTTTCTTTACTTGGAAATTGTAACTTATCTTTTTTCATACCTGAAATAAAACAAATTTTAGGTTTAATAGCTTTGACAAATTTATCACTTGTAGCAGTTTTGCTTCCATGATGACCTACTTGATATAAATCAACACCATTTTTTACAAGTTCTAAAAATAAAGAATTATTTAACATTCTAGCTTCTCTTTTTTTACTTGCATCACCTGTAAATAAAAAAGTTTGATTATTTAATTTAACAACAATAATTTGCGAATTATCATTTTCATCTGAGTTACCATACTCATTAAAAATATAAAATTTAATATCATCAAACTCAACTAAAATATCTTTTTTTAAATTTCTATAAATATATTTTATAGTAGTTTCTTTTTTGAGTTGTTCTAACGAATTATAATGATCACTATGGTTATGAGATATAAATACACTTTGAATTTTATTCAAACCTTTATATTTTAAATAATCCGGTAATGTTGATTTATTTTGACCTACTCCAGCACCAGCATCAATAACAAAAATATTTGAATTATAATTAATCATAAAAGAATTTCCATTACCAACATTTAGCATTTCGATAGTTTGACTAAAAATATTGATAATAGTATTTGTAAAATACATACCTATTAAACTAAATGTCAACATTGAATATAAAAAGAATTTTATTTTTTTATTAAAAATAATAAACTTAGTCAAAAAATAGAGACTTAAATAATAAATGATAATATAACCAAAATTTATATATCCTGTCAAAGATGTTAAATTATATTTTGAAAAAAAGATTACTGTAAACTTTAATAAATTATAGTCAAAATTAAGGAGCGGATTTAAAAATGGTAAAACAAAAAAGAAACTTAATATAAAACTAAGAAAAAATAATGGCAACAAAATTATCTCTTGTATTTGAGCTAATCAATAAATTTTAAAATCATAAATAATGTTCAAAGGAATAAATACAAGATTAATTACTATAAAATTTATTATCAAGTTAGTACTTTCTTTTCTATCTTTATATTTTTTTAATAACAAAATGGCTATTGTACAATATACAAATCCAATATTGAATAAGTACATTGGATTTATAAATAATACAATGAATCATGTTATTGATAGCTTTGTAATTTTATTTAAATTAAAGTTAAAATATTTTTTTAATTTATTTAACAAAAAACCTATTAAAACTTTTAACAAGGTTGGTGGCATTCCTATTAAATAACAATAAAAAAACATAAAAATAAGTGAGATAAAACTTAACATTCTATTTTTTTTATACTTTTTTGAAATCAATTTTTTAATAAACACCACAAATAAATACAGATATACACCTGAAATATTTGATAAGTAGCTTAAACTTAGGTTTATTAAATTTTTATATACTTCATCATTAGATTTATTTTGAAAAAGTAACAAGTTAGCTAAATTATTTTCTGAATGATTTAGTTTAAAAAAATAGTATCTAGGATCTTTGAAAAATACTTTTAATATTTTTATATATTCAATAGATTCATTAACATTCTTATCGTTTAAATATTTATTAAAATTGAAACTTCAAAAGTTACCATAAACATTGAGTTTCTTAACTTCCCCTACCGCTTTTACAACCTCCCCTACCGAAAAATTAGCATCCCCTTTTCATACTAAATATTGTTTAAAACCTTTTACTAAGATTACATATTTTTCTTTTACTTCACTCACATAGTATATGTCACTGTTTTTAAAAAAATCCACTTTAAATATATAGAAAGTTAAAAAATAAACAAAAAAGATAAAATACAAAATAAAAAAAATATATACTTTTTTTATAAATAGAAGATAAATGCAAAAGATTAAACCGTAAACAGAAAGTTTAATATAAATGCTAGATATTTTTAAAGTGATGACCACAAATATGATACTAAAAACATTAAAAGCAAATCAATTGATTCTATTGAATAAGTCTTGGTATAGCTTCTTTATAGAAGGATTTGTTAAATTCACCATTATTAAATACAGCTTTTAATTCCTTGTAACACATATCGAAAGTCTTTTTAAAGTTTTTAAATATTTTAATTGTTTTTTGACTATTACTTTTTGTAACACCTTTATTTATAAAAAAAATTTCAGTTAAATCTTTTCTTAAAGTTTTTATAGTTTTAATATTTTCTTTAGGTAAAAGCCAAATAATTTTATCTTTTTGAAATAACTTACTAGTTTTTAATTCAAAAAAATTAAGTAAATAATTTAAGTTATTATCTTTTAAAAAGTTTTTTTCATTTGTTAAATCTTTATTATACTTTATAGGTTCTGGTAAATATTTTTTATTTTCTAATTTTATATCATAGACTATTTTAAAACTTATTAAAGAGTTTTCATATATTATGTTTTCTTTTTGTTTTGTATTACTTCTAAAAATTAAAAATGATGATAATAAAATTACTAAAACTATTAAAATTAGTAGATATAAATATTTTTTAATAATTTCACCTCCACTATTTTAATCGTTAATTTTTTAAGATTTTTTATATAAAAAAAAAAAAAAATAAATATACTTTTTCAAGTATGCAAAATGTTTTTTTATAAGAATACTTCAAAATTATTTTAATATTCTTTTTTTGAAATAAAACCGATATTAACATATGCTTGAGGTCCATTATGTTTAATCATTATTCTTGTATAGTTATAAAAATCTAAATAATTATCTATTATTTTTTTTAGATTAATAAAGCTATTTTGTTTTAGTTTCTTTTTTATTATTCTTTTAGTAAAGAAAAAAATTTTACATATTACATTATCAATAGAGTTACCCAGCCTAGATAATTATATTATCGAGCTTTTTTGCATATCGTATTGCAAATGCAAATGTGTACTATATTTCGTTATTAGAATTAATAATAAGTTTTTTAAAAATATCTTTTCTATGAAACAAAACTTTCTCTAGTGATTTTTTATAAATATTTATATCTTTTTTTAAAGATACTTAATGACCAAATATAAATACAGTATTTGCATCTTTTATAACACTTAAATATGCAAACTTTTTTTAAACTGTATATAAGTTACATTTGTAACTCATAACTCATTTTTTGAATATATAGATCAAATCCTATTAAGATGATTGAGTCATGTGTTATATTTTTAACTTCATTTTGTTTTCTATGCATTTTTTTTATTCTTATAATTGAATACAGTTTAAATATTTTCATTATTCTAGTTACTTTAGTTTGACTAACTATAACACCTTTATTATTCACAATTATTTTTATTTTTGGCATCCTATAAATTCCATTGTGTTTAATGAAAATATCTTTTATTTTATAAGCTAAATTATTAGCTAATTTTAAGTCATATTCTGGCTTATTTTTTTTGCAACAGCTATAATAACTATCTCTAGTTATATTTAATAATTTACATAAATAAAAAAATTGTATATTTATTTTTATATTTATCTATTGTTTTGTAGAAATTAATTATTCTTTTTCTGAATTCTCCA
Organism: Spiroplasma tabanidicola; assembly: GCF_009730595.1. NCBI lineage: Bacteria > Bacillati > Mycoplasmatota > Mollicutes > Entomoplasmatales > Spiroplasmataceae > Spiroplasma > Spiroplasma tabanidicola. Next base: position 681,172 of record NZ_CP046276.1, read on the forward strand.
TTAGTTTATTATACTTTTTTAAAACATCATTCTCCATTTTTGATATTTTTAGTTTTTTGTTAAGTTCAGTAATTTTCTTATCTTTTGGATCTTTTGAATTAGTTCTAATTTTTCCATTATATTTGTTATGCTTTTCTATTTTTTATATAAGTGATTCATCACCATAAACTTTTCAATCTAAACACATTTTTCTAACTGTTGAGTATGAATGTTGTAAATTTTTGATAATTATCTAAAAAAAAAATTTTTGATTAAAGTACTTATTTATTAATTTTTTTTAGTATTAAATTTCATAATACTTGATACATTTCCTTTTAAATTTGCCATAAAAAAATTCTCCTTATGTAATTTTATGTTTTTTTCAACACAATGTATACTTAGAGAATTATATTCAAGTTTTTTATTAAGTTTATCTTAATTTTTTTAAATTAAGTACTCAATCAGTTTACTAATAGTTTTTTCAGTAATAAGAATAATATTGTTAATGCAAATTATTATTTTTTTTTCATTTATTTCTATAAATAGGCGGAAGAGTTCTACTACTACATAATTTTACAGGGTACCATAACTTGTATATTTTTTTTCTACATAATCTTTATGTTCTACTACTACATAATTTTACAGGGTACCATAACAAGGAGAAAAATTATGTTTAAAGCTTTATTGTTCTACTACTACATAATTTTACAGGGTACCATAACAATGAAGCAGCGTTAAAAGTTTTGTTGTTAGTTCTACTACTACATAATTTTACAGGGTACCATAACGGGCTGTAAATGCTTTTGTAAGTTGTGCCAGTTCTACTACTACATAATTTTACAGGGTACCATAACTATATAATAAAGCCAACATATCAAAGTTTAGTTCTACTACTACATAATTTTACAGGGTACCATAACTAACTGACCATGTATTGATCTTTACTAGAAGTTCTACTACTACATAATTTTACAGGGTACCATAACGGTTTGACGACCTTATATCTATTCTTTTTTGTTCTACTACTACATAATTTTACAGGGTACCATAACTGATATATTCTAAATATTGATTTGCTAATGGTTCTACTACTACATAATTTTACAGGGTACCATAACAAAAACCTGATTATATTACTTATCAGTTAAGTTCTACTACTACATAATTTTACAGGGTACCATAACTTGTATTTAGAAAACTCAAAAGTAATAGTAGTTCTACTACTACATAATTTTACAGGGTACCATAACCATTAGCAAGTTGGTTGTCTTTATTTACAAGTTCTACTACTACATAATTTTACAGGGTACCATAACACGGCGTTGCTAACCCAGAAGACTTTGCTGGTTCTACTACTACATAATTTTACAGGGTACCATAACTGATTTCCAGGACAAAAAAGTAGCTTGCCTGTTCTACTACTACATAATTTTACAGGGTACCATAACTAAATAAACTTTTCATTTTATCTAAATATCGTTCTACTACTACATAATTTTACAGGGTACCATAACTAGGAGCAATTAGCCTTGTAAGAATTGTATGTTCTACTACTACATAATTTTACAGGGTACCATAACAAGATGTACATTTTCATAAATCAAACATATGTTCTACTACTACATAATTTTACAGGGTACCATAACTCTGCTTATTATTCTCTCTCACATTAAATAGTTCTACTACTACATAATTTTACAGGGTACCATAACTAAAAGTAGTCATCTCATACTCACTAAAAGGTTCTACTACTACATAATTTTACAGGGTACCATAACTAATATTTTATTTAACTCTTCTAACGCTCAGTTCTACTACTACATAATTTTACAGGGTACCATAACTTGTATTGTTTATCTTCAATAGCTTTAGCAGTTCTACTACTACATAATTTTACAGGGTACCATAACTGACTAATCAATAGGGACGCTCCCCTTAAGGTTCTACTACTACATAATTTTACAGGGTACCATAACAGGGGGTTTTATCAACAAATTGGAAATACCGTTCTACTACTACATAATTTTACAGGGTACCATAACCATCATACTAAATAACATATATATCTAAATGTTCTACTACTACATAATTTTACAGGGTACCATAACGAAAACACAACTCTGTTATAGACATGTTTTGTTCTACTACTACATAATTTTACAGGGTACCATAACATATATGATTCTTTAAATGTATTTCTATATGTTCTACTACTACATAATTTTACAGGGTACCATAACATAATAATTGTCAATGTAAATAAAAGGAGGGTTCTACTACTACATAATTTTACAGGGTACCATAACCTAAAAATATCGCTATCTCTAATTCTAATTGTTCTACTACTACATAATTTTACAGGGTACCATAACTGACTAATCTTTTGTTTTTAAACCCTATCAGTTCTACTACTACATAATTTTACAGGGTACCATAACACTTCTCTTTTAATTTCTCTAATCTTTTAGGTTCTACTACTACATAATTTTACAGGGTACCATAACCATACAACTTTTTATAATCATCTTTTTTAAGTTCTACTACTACATAATTTTACAGGGTACCATAACTAGAAACACAAGTAGTCTTGCCACTATGTCGTTCTACTACTACATAATTTTACAGGGTACCATAACAATCAAGTTTGCTTGTTAATTGTTTTGCTTGTTCTACTACTACATAATTTTACAGGGTACCATAACATATATACATGTTTATTTTAAACTCTATATGTTCTACTACTACATAATTTTACAGGGTACCATAACTTAGATATGTTTAAAACTAATTCTGTCGATGTTCTACTACTACATAATTTTACAGGGTACCATAACGATTTAGATGGAATGAATAACCCAGTTTATGTTCTACTACTACATAATTTTACAGGGTACCATAACGATATAAAAGATTACATGGTAATTTACAAAGTTCTACTACTACATAATTTTACAGGGTACCATAACCTGCTTCTATTTTTTGTAAAATAAATCTGTGTTCTACTACTACATAATTTTACAGGGTACCATAACCTCAAATCAAGTGTTTTTTTAAAATAATTATAAGTTTAAAAGGTAATGGAAAACAGGATAATTTATTTCTAAATTTTTACTATTATAACTACTTATTAGGTTCTTAGTGTTTAAAAGTAGCTCATTATAAAAGTCATTTTCTAAAGTACAATTTGAAAAATTCATATAAAACTTTAAATTATCAATAATAAATGATAAATCTAAAAACTTGTTATCTATTCATATTTTTAAATTTTCTAGATTTAAATCATTTTCATAAATAAACTTGTCACTAACAATTGTAAAATTTTTTAACTCTTTAATATCATCAAAAAACTCTTTTATTTCTATATAATTTAGCCCAAAAAATGGATTCACAAATAAAAAATGTAAATTTTTATCATCAATTATTAATAAATTTTTTAATATTTCAATATATATTATTCTTAACTTGTTTTGATTTAAATAAGTGTTGGTTTCATTTTCATCGATATTTTGTAACTTTAAAATTGTTTGATCACAAATATAGTTAATAATTTGATCTTGAATCTCTATAGTTATTTTTAAGCCTAATTTAGATTCTAAATTAGTAATTAAATTTTCAATTATGTTGAGTTCAGTTAAATCAATTGTATTAATAAACCCAAATAAAGTTGATAAACTTTGAGAAGAAAAAGCATCATAAGTTATACAAAGATTTAATAACTCTTTTAAAATAGTTTTACTTCCTCCACAAATACTTTTAGTAAAATCTATGAAGTTGGGTACTTTTATTAATTTAGTTGTTAATTTATCTATCATAATATCATTTTCTTGCATTTTGATTTCATAATCCGGACTAGAAAATTTGTTTAAAAAACTTAAACTTAAAGCTAACTCCAAATCATTTATAACATCTAGATTGTTTATAATAAATACATTATTATTTGTAAAATTAAAGTTAATATTTTTATTACTATTTTTATTTAAAATTTTCATTATATTTCTATAAGTCTCCTATCATCATTTATTAATTCATTATTATTTTTTTTACCAACAACAATTTTAATATTTTGATATTGTTTTTCTGTAATTATTAGAAATCTTACATTTCCAAGCTTAGGTAAAAATTTATTAATTCTTTTAATAACAAAATCAACACTTTCTTTGTTATAACAAATTTTTGAATAAATTGAATATTGCATCATGTGAAACCCTTCTTTAAATAAGTTATTTCTAAATTTATTATAAGATCTTACATTGTCTTTTGAATCGAAAGGTAAGTCATAAAATACCATTAATCTCATAAATTTATAGCTCATAATATTCTACTGATGAACTTATTGGATAAATTACATCATTAGTACTTTTATCTTCAAAAAAGTTTAAAACCATATCAACATATTTATCAATAGCATTTGTTAAATAGATTTTATTATTACCATAAATAACTTTAGAGTTTAAAATGTTTATTAATTCTAGTTTTGTAGATCTAGAAAAATAATCGATTTGTGTTACATATTTATAAACATAATTATCAACAATTGGGCGAAATGGTTCCATTAAATCATCCGCAAGAGCAAAAGCATTGTACATATTATGATGAAATAAGGCTATGCTTGGATGAAGTCCTTTTGAAGTGATTGATCTAATAAATGCATTTCTTATAATTGTATAACCAAAGTTTAAAGCTGCATTTATGTGATTTTCTTTTTCTCTTGTAAAAGTGTTTCCAAATAGCTCTTTAAAATAAACCTTAGCCGCGTGTCCTTCTTTATTTGTTGAATCACTAAATTTCATTTCTTCAATATATTTATATAACAAGTTAACTTTTTCTAGTTTTTTTAAGTTAACTTTTAATATATCAATTTGTGCTTCAATTTTTTGTTTTACAATTTGTGTTCATAAATATAATTTATCTTCTTTTTTTCAATTTAATTGATTATTAATAATTTTTAATTGTAAGTGATTTGCTTCAATTGGTTGAATAATCGATATTGGTTTTAACTCCACATCACAAATTAAAGTTAAAATCTTTTTTTGAGCAAGTTTATTAATAATTCTTGTAGTAACAACAGTTTTATAATTTTCAAATAATATTGCATTAATGTCATCTAATGGAATATGATATTTAACATTTGCACTTTCAACAACTAAATTATTTAAAAATAAATTTATCCTTTCTCCATCTTTAATAATTATTGTTTTTCAAGACATTTTTTAATAAAAAAAGAGGAATAAATTCCTCAGTTACGGCATTAAAGCCTTATATATGATAGTCCTGTAAAATTATGTAGTAGTAGAACTCATATACATAATTAATATATCATATAATATTTAAATTAGTCAAGATATTTTATTTTTGTTCTTGTTGAATTTGATGTGACTAATTTAATTTTTTTCATTTTCTTAATTGATTTGAAAATTCTTTTTTCATTTTCTACACTTTTATTTAAATATTTAAATTCAAATCTTTCAGCATTTTTGTCAAATCCTACAACGATATAATTTAAAATCTCACCATCATATTCAAAAATCAATTCATTATTTTTAAATAATGTGAATTTTTTCTTATATGTTTCATCAATTTTATATAATAATTTTTCTTGCTCATATTCTTTTGTTTTAAAATTAATATTTGAGTTATTTTTATTACTTACAAAATATGCTACTTTATGAGTAATTGGTAAAACTTTATACAAATTATACTGTTGTGAATAAAATAAATCTCAACCTAAAGTATTTGATCCTGTCATAACAATTTCTTTACCTTTTTTAACATTTTTAAATTTATGAGTAATTTTTGTATATTGATTAACAACTCCATTATTGTATTTTAAATATCTTATGTTTGGTGGATTTTTTTCATTAGATTGTTTTATAATTTTTTCATTTAGTTCATAAACAAAATGATGAAATGGGTTTTTAACTGGTTTATTATCTTTATCAACATCATTTATATAAGTATCATATATTTTTTTTAAATGATTAAATGTTTTTGAATCTGACTCATAAACTAATAAATCTTTATAATCTATGGTAAATAACTTATTAATTTTTTTTATTTTTTCTGAATCTTTTGATAATAAATCTATTTTTTCAATTTTATATAGATTATTGTCAATTACTTTGCAACTATAAATAGTTTCATTAAACATCATTTTGTTTGAACTTTTTTCTATCTTTTTAGTAAATTTATAATCAAAACTATTAATGTCATTAACAATTAAGTTTATTTCTTCTCTTTTAATAATTTCTTTTTCATCTAATTCTCCAATTATTTTATTCATAGTTCTTCCATCATAAATATCAATAATTGGAGCTAATGCACAAATTGTTGCATCAACTGCATGATGTTTAAAATCATCACGATCTTTTTTAGGTAAATATAAGAAGTTACTTCTTATATAATTTGTAAATCCCCCATTAATTGTTTTAATTGAATAAGGTTTTTTTAATTCTTTTTTAAAAAAAGTTAAATAGTTTTTTACTTCTAAAGTTGCATATCTAGTATCATTTAAGTTTCTATTAATAAAACTTTTTTTAACTTCTGTGTCATTTATATCTTGTTCAAATATTAAATTTTGATACTTATTATAACCATACTTTCCAAATTTTTTACTTCCAACATAATTTATATACATTAATGATTTAAATTGCTCTCAATCACGATGTATTTCTCTAAAATATTCATATGGTGTTTTTTTACCCTTTTGTTGATTTTCATTTTGTAATACCAATACTTTATTGGTTCTAGAATCGTCTAATGATACTGAAAAAGGAATAATATGATCAATTTCACAATAATTTGGATCATTAAAAAGTCTAGTTATATCTATTGTTTTACCAGAGTACACACATTTACCATCTTGTTCATTTAATAAAGTTAATTTTAATCTTGTTTTAAAATCAATTCTTTTAGTGTTTTGATTATATTTTTTTTCAATTTCAGTTCTTTCTTTTTCATTTTTCTTTTGAATTTCATTAATATATTTTTTTCTATCTTCTGAATTTGATTCTCTTGCTAATTCAATTACAATATCTTTAATTTCAATATCAGACATATTTTCAATTTCTTTAATGATTTTTAAACTTTCAATTAAAGATCTTTTAACAACTGGAGATATATACATCTCTGAAATTTTTTGTCTTAAAACAGGCATTTTTGTAAATTTTCTATCAATTTTGATGTTGTAATCTGGTTTTATATTTTTTTCAGAAAAAATTTGCATGTGATTTTTATTTTCATATCACATTTCTTCAATAGCAATATTCATAGTTTTTGCACTTAGACTATGAGTACCTGTTAAACTTATTAAACTAATTGCTTCAATTTGTTTATCATCTAATAAATTGCTATTTATTTTTAAAAGTTGTTCTTTTCTAGAATCTGAACTTTGAAAAACAGTTAGTATTTCTACAATTTTATCTAATAAATCAATATTTTTTAAACTTATAAAATCATACTTTAAATTTGAACTTATTAAAATACTTCTAATTTTATTAATAGATTCAAATTTTGTGAAATTTGGTTTTTCCTTTTTATCGATTCGATAACCAGTAATATCACTTTCTTTTACTTTTAATAACTTTGCAATAATTTTTAAAGTAATATTTTTACTTTTAGTACCATCATGATTTATTACAGATTCAATTACTTCATACTTTTGATCATAAGTTAAACCGTTTTCAACATCATTAATCTTTAAATTACATAAATCATTTAAAATATTAAATAAGTATGAAGTCATCGAATGTTTTGGTGCTCTTTTTTCTTTACTGTTATATGTATCATAACCAGAAAGACGTTCAAAAAATTCTGATTCATCTTTTCAGCCATACTCACTTTTAGTTGTTTTTGAACTAGTAGTTCATCCAGGACCATCAAAATATTGTCTTTTTCTTTCGTATAATTTTATAAAACTTTCTTTAAATTCTTCATTTATTAAACCATTAGCTATTTGTGTATCTAATATTTTTTCAACTTCTTTTTTATATCAATCATGAGCAATTAATGCATCTTCTGCTTTTAATCCTCGATACTTACCAAATGTTTTAAAATTGTTTGCTTGAATATCAACAGGAAGTTTATCTTGTTTTGCATTAATTTCATCTAAACTAACATCTTCTTTTTTTTCTTTTTTTAATTCCATTAAATCGTCTTTATAATTAAAACTTCCTCTTTTTTTAGTGTAATTATAAAGTATTAACATTAATTCTTGTAAACTTATCTTATTTTCAAGTGATTTTTTTCTCACTTCTAAATAGTCGATATTAAAATCAAGTTTATAAAAATCTTCATAACTATTTAAAAAATCAAACTTTACAAATATATTTAGTAAATCTCTTTTTCTTAAAACTTTTCTTCTTAGATTTCTTCTTCTTGTTCTTTGCATTCTTCTATCAGAAGTAGTAGAAGTTTTTTGACCTCCAGCATTTGCTTCACTAAATAAACGTGATCCTGCATTTATGATTTTTTTATTTTCTATATCATATATTGATCATCCAACTGAAGCTATACCTATATCTAATCCTACATTTACTTTTTTCATACCATTACTCCTTTTATTCTTAAATATTTAACTATAAACTTATCTTATATTCAAGTTAAAAACAAAAAACAACTCTTAAGAGTTGTTTTTTTTTTAACGATTTATTAATAATATAACAAGGTTCAATAACTCGCTTTTACAGAATAAAATTCAGTCTCAACAATTATTTGTGTTTTTTTTCTGTATGAACCTTTAATATAATCATTATATATCAAATAAACTCAAATAGTTTTTATATTTTTTAAATGTTTCAATCATAAATACTTCTGGTGTAAACTCATTTATACTTTCTAAGTTAAATAAATCTTTTAAAATAAATGTTGAAAATTACTAATTAAAATTACATTTTTTTTCATTTTTAACCACTGAAAACTTTGATCAATATAAAAATCAACATTTCAAAAAATAATTTTTGGTAACTCAAGATTATAACTTTTAAATTTATTTTTTCAATGTTTAAAGTTACTATCTTGATTATTTGACGTAGCTTGGTCAAACTCCATATAACTAATAATTAAAATATATTTTGGATTATCAGAAAAATTAATATTATTTTTCATAGCTAATAATATTTTTTTTAAATACTAGATCAATATTTGTTGTACCAACTGCATTAAGAGTTTTTAAAATATTAATATCATTAATAAAATTACCTTTTAATTTAATAAATTTAGGTTAATTTTCAAATTCAAATAAAACATTTTTAAATACACCTTGATTTTGATGTTCTAAAAACATTTCTAAGCCCATTGAATTGTATAAAGACAACACTTCTATGGAACCACTAAAATCACACACTGGTAAAATATTTGTGTTTTTTGGAACTGCAATTTTTTTCATATTATTTCAATATGCAGCAGCTTCATTTATATCATAAAAAGCATGTTCGATAATTTCATATGCAAAAAAAGTTATTAGCATTTAAATTATTTGAATAACTAATTGATTTATTTAAAAAATCATTATATTTATCAAAATCATTTCTACTAAAAGCATTTGCATATTTTTTTAAAGATTTACCTGATAAATTACTATAATTTATACTTTGATAATCTTTGATTCTTAAGTTATTTTCAACAAGGTTTAATTTAGCTTTTAAACTTGTAAGTATTTTATGATATACTTTGTAATAAAAGTTTATATCAAAATTTAGTTTAACTAAGTTAACAAATTTTTTAGCTAAAGTTATTTGTTTATGATTAGAAACGTTGATTGAAGGCATTCATTTTGAAATTTATGAAATACTTTTATCACTTTGATTAACTTCGCTAATTAAAGTTGAATAAATTAACTCGATTAAACGCAAATCTGTTGGATTAATTGCAAGATTAATTGCATAATCATATTTACCTAATTTTAAAATAACATCAAATAAAACTTGACGATCAACTTTATTACTTAAAAAATTAATCATGCTTTTTGCTACTCTTCTTTCTCCTTTTCCTCCTCTTATATCTAAGTAGTTTAAAAAGTTAAGAATAAATAATTTGTTATTTTCTTCTCAGGCTTCATCAACAATTTCTTTTAATAAGTCAACAGGATAAAAACTTAAATTTTTAGAAAAAAGATCTAAGTTTTTTTCAAAGTAGATAAATAAGCAATAGAATTTTTGGTATTTCTTATTAGGTTAAGTTGATTTTGTAATTTAGTTAAAAACATATAAATACCCCCTAAAAGACATAAAAAAAATATTTTTTTAAAAATTAAATATTTTTAATTTTTATTATACACTTATTTATGTATAAACATAAAAATAATATTTTTTTATACAAAAATAAAGTTAAAAAATTGTTGTTCTTGTAAAGTTGTAAAATATTTATAGGAGGAAAATATAATTGATTAAAAATATTGATGAGTATTTGATTGAAATTGAAAAAGACATTGAAAAAGTTTATGAAATTTCAAATAATTTAATTAGTTTTAAAAAAACAACTAAAGAAATTAAAAAAAGCATAATTCAAGATTGAAAAGATAAAAATATTGATGATAATCAAAAAGTTAAGTGCTTAAGCACTTTAAAAGAAAGTTATAAACAATATTTAAAGATTTTTGATAAAAAAAGTAAAGATAACCTTATAGATTTAAATCAACAATATAATCAATACGTTGATACTTACAATAAAGATAAAAAACCTTTAAAAAAGAAAATACCTGTTAAAGGAATGAAGATATTAGGAATAAGTTTAGTTCCATTAATGATGTTATTAGCTTTGTGTATAAGTTATTTATGTGTAAACAAAATTAATCTAACTAATCAAAACTCTATAATTGCATTTAGTTTATCAATGCTAATTTTAGTAGTTTGTTTAATATTTTTAGTTTTTATAATCATATTTTCAACTAAAAAATCAGTTTTAGATTACAAGAATAAATCTTATATTTGTGCAAGCATTGGATTTACAGCAAGCTTTTTTGATACATTAGGAATTGGTTCATTTGCAACTAACACTGGTCTTTTAAAAGCAACAAAAAGTTTAAAAGATGATAAAAAATTACCAGGAACATTGAATATTGGTATGGCAATTCCGAACCTATTTTCTGGTGTATTATTTATGACAAGTGTTAGTGTTGATTTAACAACTTTAATTACATTTGTATTATCTGCAATTATTGGTTCTTTAATTGGAAGTAGTATTGTTAATAAAATTAATAAAAAACTAATCGCTATTATAATGGGAGTAGTTCTTGCAATTACTTCAATTCTAATGCTTTTAACAGTCAAAGGAATTGAAGTATTTCCATCAGGAAGTGCTATGGGAGTTTCAGATGTTTGATGAAAATTATTCTTAGGATGTCTTGCTTTTGTATTTTTAGGAATAATGATGAGTTTTGGAGTTGGTCTATATGCTCCAGCAATGGCAGTTATTTCATTTTTAGGAATTAACTTCTTAGTAGTATTTCCAATAATGACTTGTAGTGCAGGATTAACAATGCATATAAATGGTTATAAATTCTATTTTAAAAATAACTATATGCCAAAAACAAGCTTTTTTATGACAATAGGAGGCATAATTGGAGTTTTAACTTCTTATACGATTGTATTTTTAGGTTTAATTACTTTATTAAAAATTGATCAAACTTTAATAACAGATGTTTTCAAATGATTAAGTGTTTTTGTTATTGCCTATTCTTCTTATACTTTATTTAGAAGTTATTTTAAACAAAGAAAAGTTGTAATAAGTGCTGTACCAAAAATAAGTTATAATATTGATTATTTGGATTTTAACAACTATATTAATAGTTTTTATACAAATACTTTTGTAAAAAATATCTAAAAAAAATGTTTCTTAAATAATTTATAAGAAACATTTTTTTATTTGGTTTGTTTTACTTTATTAGTTTTTATTTTTTTATTTTCTTTATAAGTTTTTTTTAATTCAAATATATCTTCATTAAAATCTTCTAAAAGTAAATTTCTTGTTCTTTGAGAAAAATATTTAACTTTGCCTAAAATTATTGTCATTAAAAACGTTACACAACAACTTACTAAAATTGATATTGCTCCTCATAAAAATCCTCCACCAAATCAAGTTGATACTCCAGTAGCATCTGGTGCTTTATGTTGGAACATCAAATAACCAAATATAGAACTTGCTCCTTGTAAAGCATAAGTGTTAGAAGCAACTAATACAAGACTTCCACAAAATACACCAATTGAACAAGCAATTAAAGGATATAAATGTTTTAAATTAACAGTAAATAATGAAGGTTCAGTTATACCTCCTATTATTGAAGATACACCATTTGATATTCCTAATTCTTTTAACTGTTTAACTTTTCTATTTAAAACTACAAAAGCAATTGTTGCTACTCCTTGCGAAACATTTGAAAGTGTACATAATCCTTGAATGATTGTTGCTCCATACATTGCTTGACCTTGTAAAATAATTGGTGTTAATGAATGGTGTAATCCAGTAATTACTAAAGGACCATATAATGCTCCAATTAAAGGAACTGCTATATATTTTGCAATGTAATTTGTACTTAATCAATTCACTGAAATTGATAAATAGTTTGTAAATAACATTCCAATTGGAGCAATAATAAATACTGAAAATAAGAATGTAACTGCAATTATTAATACTAGACTTAAAATGTTTCTAGCAGTAACATTTTTTATTTTAGAAGTTCATCTTTCCATATAAGCTCCAAAAATTGCAACTATAATCATTGGAACCATTAAACCATTAAAGTTGATTTTAAAAGGATAAGTAGTTCCTTCTCCAAATAAAGTTCAACCAGGATATTGACCAAGAATTGTTTGACCTTCTTCAGGTTTTACATCTCCCATATTAATTAAACCCGGAGCAGTTAATACAACTGCAATTAATATTCCGTAAATTGGAGTACATCTCATTGCTTTAAAAACAGTATAACCTACAGCAATTGTTATAAATAATGAAAAAGTACTAGTTAATACATTTAAGATATCTGCAAATTGTCCTAAAAAATGAACACTATCTCCAGCTGAAGTATTAGTTCCATTTCATTCTACAGTTAATAACGATCAAATTGTTAATAAAAGTCCATATCCAATTAAGGGATAAACTATTGGAGAAAAAACTTTACTTATAAAAGATAAACACTTATTAGTAATTCCTTTTACTCGAAATTTACCTTTCATTTTTGATATTTCATCGTTTTGTTTAGTAACAAAATTTATATCATCACTTGAGACTTTTATGTTGTTATCAATTATAGTTTTTCCATCAATATCATAGTTATTAATCTTACAAAATGTTTCATAGAAATTTTTAACATCCATCCCAATTATGACTTGATATTCATTTCCTCCAACATTTTTTTTAATACCAGTTGAATAACTTGCTTTTTTTATCTCTTCTTCATTTACTATGTCTCAATTTTTAAGTTGAAATCTCATTCTAGTCATACAGTGCATAAATGAAATGATGTTTTCATAACCACCAAGACTATTAAATAATTCTTGAGCACTGTTAATATAATCTTTTTTAATCATTACTCTATCCTTTCTTAGCTTCAATCATTTGTTTATATCAATATGCTGATTTTTTAAATTTACGACTTTGATCTTTTAAATCAACTTCAATTAAACCATAACGATTTTTAAAAGCATTTCTAAAACTTCAACAATCAAGTGCTGCTCATAAATGATATCCAAAGCAATTTGATCCATCATTAATTGCTTTTTTAATTTGTAGTAAATGATCTGTTAAAAATTCAATTCGATAGTCATCTTCAATCATACCTTGTTGATTTCTATAGCGTTCTTCATTTTCAACTCCCATTCCATTCTCTGCAATATATCAAGGAATGTTATTAAAATCATTTTTTATTTCCATTCCAATTTCATATAATGCTTCAGGATATATTTCTCAACCTCTATGAGGATTAATTTTTGCATTTTCTGGTATTTTTATTTCAAATTTATCCATAACTCATCTATTTAAATTATTTTCTTTACATTTAACTCGACAAGGAAAATAATAATTTATCCCTAAAAAGTCTATTTTAGTTTGTTTAATAATATCAATTTCTTCTTGGGAGTGAGCTGGTAACATATCATATTCTTTTAAAGTTTCTATTAAAATAGGATCAATTTGTCCATTATACATAATTTTTAAAGGTCCTTTATTTACATATGCATCATAAATTCTTGCTGCATCAATATCTTCTTTACTTTGTGAATAAGCATAAGTATAGTTTCAATTAAATACAACTCCAATTTTTGCTTTTAAATTATGTTTTTTGTATTCTAATAAAACTTTTGAATGTACTAAAAATATTCCAAATGCTTGGTTAACAGCTTGTTTTGGATCATTTAATGCAGGATAATGTTTATCATTTAAATAACCTTCATAAACTGGAACTAAAGGTTCGTTAAATGTAACATAATAATCAACTTCGTCATTAAATTCTTGAAAAACAAAGTTACAGTAGTTTACAAAACTATTAATCACTTCACGTGATTCTCATCCACCCTTTTGATGTGCTCATAAAGGCATATCAAAATGAAATAATGTCATAAATATTTTGATGTTATTTTTTTTATACTCGTTAATATAATCATGATAAAAATTTACAGCTTCATGGTTAAGGTTTTTACCATCAGGAAATAGTCTCGCTCATGAAAAACCAGTTCTTAATGAATCAAATCCAATTTCTTTAAACATTTTTATATCATTTTTATAATGTCTAGTAATGTCACAAGTTATTTCTGGTCCAACACGATCATAAAATAACTCTGGATGTTCTTGAAAGTATTTATCAAAAGTTAAATCCCCAATTTTTGTAATACCCTTTCCTTCTGTTTGCATAGAACTCATAGAAGCTCCAATTTGAAAATCTTTTTTAAATATAATCATATATTATTCCTCCTAATTTGATACTAACTATTAGAATTTTTTTTACAATTAAAATATCATAATAGAGAAATTTTTCATAAATTAAGAAGTTTTTTGTTAATATAAATAAGAGGTAAATTTATGTTTAAAAGTATAAAAGAAAAGCTAACTTTAATTAAAAATAATTTGGAAAATCAAACTCATATTTTAATAGCAAACTATTTATTAGAATGTATCGAAAATAAAAAAACACCCAAAATAAATGAGTGTTCTAAAAAAGCATTTTGTTCTGAATCAGTTATAACTGCTTTTTCAAAAAAATATGGATATGAAGGATTTAAAGAATTAGCTACAAGAATTAAAGTAGAAATTGAATATTATAACTATAATACAAAACATAATAATATTGAAAATGAAAAAAATAAATATTATAAAAAGTTATTACTTAATTCTTTTGAAATGATTGATTTATATTTGTATTATTTACTATAACAAAATAATGTCAATAACTAATTAATATTTCCTAAAACTTTATTTTTTGAGTTTTTATAAAATATTCAATTAGTATACTTTCAAGGACTGCTTGTTTTTATTGGATTATAAATTTTATTTATCTCAGCCGGGTTTTTATCTTCATACACCTCTTTATAAGTAGAATTTTGTAATACTTCTAATAAAGGCATTCATTCACTATATGAGTTTGAATATAGTTTTCCGTCAAATGTCTCAACAACCATTATTTTTGTTTTATTTTTATAAAAAACTGGTTCTCCATTTGAATGTGGAATATAGTACTTATTTTGGTATTTTATAGTTGAACCCTTATTTACTGTTCTTTCAAATCTTCTAGATAAATAAAAATCTATATTTTTAGTTTCTTCAAAAAATCTAAAAGAATTAGTGATATTCCCTATTGAAGGGAAAACTGTGAATTATATTTATCTATATATTCATCTAAAAACAAATTAGCTTAGTTTATAGTTGATATATTATTTTCTTTAAGTTCCTTTGGTAGGCGATCTTGAAGTGTATTTCACAACCTTTCAATACGGCCTTTAGTTTGTGGAACGCTAGATGTTGTTAATTTTATTCCTAAGTTGTGACGCAAAAATTTGTATTGTGTTAAGGTGTCAGAATGTAGATCTGACTCCTTTTCTTTTGGACTTCAAAATACCGTTCTTTTGTCTGTCAATAATTCTTTAGGAACCCCATAGTTAAGCAAAACTTTCTTTATGATATTGTAATAACCCATAAGAGTTTCTTTAGTGTCAAAATATAAAGCCAATATTTTGCCAGTAGCATCATCAATAAAACCATGTAGATATCATTTTTCTTCTTTAATTCAGTAATGTACAGAAGCATCTGTTCGCAACCTTTCTCCAAACTCAGTTTTTCTATGTTGCATCGGATGACTATTTTCAATACTTTATTAAGTATTGAAATACTCTTTTTTTTCTATATTTTTTATATTTTGATTTTTTAAACTGTTAGCTATTTTTTGTTTAATTATTTTTTTAGTTACTCTATGTATTCTTGGAAAATACATGTTATTTTCCTTTAATAAACTAAGTAAATATGTATACGAAACTTTTATATTATAATTTTCTAGCAACTTTTCTTGAAAGTGTTTGTAATTATAGTCAAAAAATTCATCTATATATAATTTAATTATTTTTTGACTAATATCACTGCTAATTCTTCTGCAAGACAATCTGCCAGTGTTCTTATGAATAAAAGTTATGTAACCATTTTTTTATATTTATTAATTAATATATTTACATTTCTAATTGTTTGACATAACTTTATAGAAGCTGACTCTTTTGTTTTTTTGATCTATAACGTCTTTGATAATTTACATTCTCTTTTTTTCATTCATTTTTAAATATCTCCTCATTTTAAACCTCCCAAAAAATAATTATAGTTTGGGAAATTTTAATTTGTTATATATAAGGAAAATATCATATGTTATTGACATATTTGTATTATTTACTATAACAAAATAATTGTATATTTTTAAATAAAATGTTACTATAAATTAGTAATTAGGAGGAAATAATGAAAAAATTATTAATACATTTAATTTCTATATTCATAATAACTAGTTCTTCAGTTCAAGCTACATCATGTTATAACGGAAATGAAAATAAGACAGAGGAAACTAAACCTGAAGAAAACCATGAAGTATCAAAATTTAGTAGTTTTATTGATTTTATGAAAGCACAAATGAAAAATGAAAACGGAAGAATTGACAATTGATACCATTTATTTTGAAAAGATTACAGTGGAATATCAGAAGAAAAACAATATGATGAATTTTTTAGCAATACTGTAAATGGACAATTTAATTCTATTCGTTACGTAAACACTAGTTACGTAAGAAACTTTGGAGAAAGAATTAAAAATCAATTATTAAATAACGAAGAAATAAATAAAGATTTTATAGATAAAAACAACAATCAATTCTCAAAAAATATGTATTATAAGTTAAGTGAAAATCCTTATAAAGTTGGAACAATTTTTGATGATTTGTTTATGTCTTTACACCATTCTTATGATAAAAATGATCAACCAGTTTTAAATGATAAATCTATAGTATATGCTATGCTTGATAATAAAAGCTTTCAAAATTATAAAGAATTTAAATATATTGAAATAAGAGTATATAAATCATGATATTTATGAGATTTAAAACCTGAAAAAGTATATGACTATGAATATTTCTACATAAAAGCAGAAGAAAGTTCAAAAGATTTGTATAACGGAAATTACAACAACATTTTTTATGAATTAGAAGATTTAAATAATAATACACTTAAAAAAAATTAGTTAATAAAATTAAATTTTATAGTTTTAAATACTAACGTTGGCAATAGCGAACGTTATTATTTAAATTTTTTTTCGTAATTTTTACTATATTGATTTATACAAATTTTATATGACTATATCTAGTGTTTTTTTCACTTATTTATTTTTCTTTATTAATATGATTTAAATAATTACATTTTATACTAATAAAAAATAATTTATTTTATTAGTATAAAAATTACAATAATTACTCATAAAAGTTTTCTAAAAATACATTTAATGATTTTGTAAATTTATTAATTATATTTTAAACTTCTTCAAATAATTATTATATTTTTAAATTTTTTTGCATATTAAAATTGTTTATTTTTTATTATAAATAAAGTAGTTATAGTATTATTTATTTTATAATTAATAATTACATCATAATCAATCATAAACCATTAAAGTGTTTAGCTTATTAAATATCTTGAGTTATTTGAAAGTGTCTTAAATTAGTTCATGAATACCTGTAAAAATAGTTGTTTTTATAACATTTTTTAATTAAATAATTTTTAAGATATCGATTATGCTTCTTATATTCATTTGATAAAAGTTTTAAATATTTTATTTACTTTTTTTAGATACTTTTAATTTCTTTTCTTATTGTTTTTTAATTAATTTTATATAAACTATAGTATTTTTATTTGCAAAAATTATTTCTATTAAAGTCAGAATCTCATGCTAAATTATTATTTTTGATAATATATTCTTTAATTTAACCAATATCTATATCACATTTAGAAATCCTAAAATCAGTTAAAACTTAAACTTTTAATTATTTTTGCATAAAAATTATATTTTATAAACTTATTATGTTGTTTTGAAAACACTTAATTAATTAATTTATACCAATTTTATATTTTTAATAAAAATACAAAATTAGCAAATTATAAAATGTTTATAGGTCAATTTTTTTACATTTACTTTTAAGTTTATTTAAAATAAGTTCTTTTTTTAGTTTTTTACTCATTTTATCAACAAAAATATGAAATTCACTTAAACTATTAGAATAATAAAATTTATCTTTCTTAACAAATATTCTGGTTAAATTGCTAACTGATTTAATATTTTGATCAAATTCTATTTGGTAAATAGCATTCCATTAATATATATCTAAAGCTATTTTTTTTTTTTTTTTGTGTTTTATAGATATTTTTCCTATTTAGTGTAAAAAATATGTTTTAACTAATTTAATTAGGTTTGTTTCTTAAAATCTTAGATATATCATTAATAATTATTTTTTACTTATAAATATTTTTTTCATAGTATATATTAATATGAATTTTAAACGAACTAACACAATAATATTGTGTACGCTTTGAGATTTTATTTCTGTTTTACTTGTAAATTTTATAAACTTGTTACGATATTTTAGATTTTTTGTTTTTATAAAATTATTCATATTAAGTATGTCTATGTATATAAAATTAAACTTACTTTTTGATCAGTTATTTTTATTAATATTATTTTTTTACTTGTTTTTTTATCTTAATAAAAATTTCAAAGATAATTCAATAAAATATAATTATCTTTGAAATTTTTATAGTTGTTTATTTCAATTATCGAATACATCACTATTTACAACACTTAACTTTTTAGTACTTTTTATTTTAATGCTAAAAAAGGTTGAGAATGCTTCTCCAAAAACTATTGCATTTTGAACTCCAATTGTGGATAAAAACTCAAATAATTTTAATCTGAAGTCGCAACAATTTTGCACTTGCATAATATCTTTATAGTTATTTAAAGTGTGTACAATAAAATTAGAGCATTGACTTATATATAATTCAGGAATATCTGATAGTGATTGAGTCGACAATCATAAACTAAAATTAAATTTTCTTCCTTCTCTGACAAGAAGTTCTAAATACTTATGGAATATTTGATTATCATCTTTAAATAACCTGTGACTTTCATCCATAACAATTAATATATGCCTATTATTAGTCATAGAAGAGTTGTGAATCAATTTTGTTATTAATGTAAATATTAACTTGTCAATTGGATTTTTATAATTCATTTTTATTATCATTACGTGCTTAAATTTATTATTCATAAAATCATATAAAAAATTTAATTCTGGTTTTTCACTTTCAAAGACTTTTAAATTTTTAACAAAAAATGGATTCTTAATAAACTTATTTATTCTTGGTAAATCATATTTTGTTTTATAATCTTCTTTTTCTTTTGCTACATCCATTAGTTTTTTTAAATTATCTA
Source organism: Spiroplasma tabanidicola (assembly GCF_009730595.1). NCBI lineage: Bacteria > Bacillati > Mycoplasmatota > Mollicutes > Entomoplasmatales > Spiroplasmataceae > Spiroplasma > Spiroplasma tabanidicola. Next base: position 701,083 of record NZ_CP046276.1, read on the forward strand.
TTTCACTGATACGTCCTATTAAATGATTACTCATTGTTTCTGTGAAACCAAAAATTTCAATATATTCATATAAATCTAAACTTTCATAACTACCTATATTAAAATTTATAAGTGGTCATAATGTTTCATCATTACTTAACAAGTCATATCTTTGTATATAATTTTCATTGACAATATTTGTATATTCCCCATTATAATCAAAAATTATTATTTTAGGATTAAAATATCTTGAAAATTCTATTTTTTTATCATTTTTATAAAGCTCCTTATTTAATGTACTTCTAATTAAATGGGCGATGGTTCTTGACTTTCCAGAACCTGTTTTACCAAATATGCCTAAGTGTTTTCCGAATAAATTATTAAAATTAGAAGATATTTCAATATTTTTATTATTTATAAGATTTCCAACTTTAATAGATAAATATTTTGAATCAACACTACAAATAGTTTTCAACACTTTTTCTTCTAATAGATAAACTTCATTATTAATTTTTGGATATTTTTCTAACTTATCACTAAAGCTATTTTCTATCTTATTATAAGTTCCTATAATAGTCGAACAAACAGTTACTTTACTTCTCTTTCATTCAATGACATTAAAATTATTGTCATAATTATCATTTATTGAATTTACTTTCAAAATTATTGAAAAATTATTAGTTATATTTGTTTCTAAAAAACTATTAATATAAAAATCTTTATTAATGCAAAAATTTTGATCAATGTTATCAAACGGGACTTTGATAATTATTTTATCTTGTGTTATAGAACTAATATATCCAACAAAATTATTCATTTTCTCAAATTTCTTCATTTTCTTCTAAATCTTCATATTCTACTAATCTTTTGTTGTTTCACAACAAGTTTTTTAATAAATTATTTATATTTTTACCATTATCATACCTTTCGTTTGATATTATTTTTTTAGAAATTAAACTGAAATCAGAAAATTCTTTTCCAAAAAAAAAAAAAAAATATTTAAGTTATGACCTCTATTAAATAATTTTACAAAATCTTCGTGTCTTTTGTTATTTTTATCGTAATAATCATACACAAATATATAAGCCTCAAGACTAGAATTACTATAAAGTGAATCAAATAATAACGAATTAACATGGGTGTCATTTAATGAATAACTACAAACAACAATATTAGTTTTTTGAATAGATAAAACGTTTTTAAAATATCTAAATAAATCAGAATATATAGATAAGTTTGATTCATTAAATTTATTAGATGTATGTAAAATAAAATGAGAACTATTTTCTAAATTTTTAATCAATAATTTATTAACAACAGCATCTCTATAAAAATCGATTTGTTTTTCAATTATGTTATTATTTTCCTTTTCTCAACCTATTAAACCATGTAGTTTTACAAGATTAATATGATCCATTTTTATTCTTTGATTTTGAAAACTATTTGTATACTTTATAGTATCATATTGAGAAATTTTAAAAGTTCTTGTCAAAACGCCTGAAAAACCATTATTAATATTAAAATCAAAAAAATCAGCCATCTTTTCTAACAAAACATCATAATTTAAGGAAAAAATAGTTATAGTTTTATTATTTTTAAGTTTATTAAAAATACTATTTAAAAAAATAATTATATCTATATTAACTGTATAGTCATAATCAATATTTCCGATAGCCGCTCTTAAAAACTGTTTAATAAAAGAGTCATTATCTTCAGAAAATTTATTATAAATAAATTTATAGGCATCATTATCTTTAATTTCAAGAAAAGTTAAAAATTTCATAAAATAATTTAGTTGTTCTTCTATATTTACTTCGTTTTCTAAGGCAAAATGATCAATAGATTCTTTTAAAAATCTTTATTTTTTAAATCCTTATTTTCATCTAAGGAATTAAACAAACTACTTATTCAGTTAGTAAATAATTTATTATTTATTTTTTTAAAACACTATTTATTGATATTCCATTACCAAATAAAAACACAAGATTTTTACTTGAACTTATTCTTTCATTCAAATCTAAATAAGTTTTTTCCATTTCTGAGTTCTCTAAATAGTCTTTTGAAAAATATTTAGAGAATATTTCGTATTTCTCCATTTTTATATCCTCTTTAATATTATATTGCAATTTATATAGAATAGATAACTAATATGAATATACATATTTATTTATATGAATAATAAGCAATTATGTAACAGGTAAAATATACTTGGAAGTAAAATTACGAAGTAATTGAATTATGCATAATTAAATAAATAAAATTAAAAATATAAAAATTTATCAAATAAACCAACCTATTTAATCACAAGTTTAGAAACACTTGGAAAATCGAAAAAGACAAACATAGAAAAAGTTAAAAAAATATAAAGAATTTAGACCAATAAATATACTTTGTCAAGTACACAAAATGTTTTTTATAAGAATACTTCAAAATTATTTGAAGTATTCTTTTTATTTGTAATAAAAACAATATAAGCATATGCTGGAGGTTCATTATGTTTAAACATTATTCTTGTATAGTTATAAAACTCTACATAATTATCTATTACCTTTTTTAGATTGATAAAACTATTTTGTTTTAATTTATTTTTTCATTCTTCTTTTAATGAAAAAAAAGTTTCACACATTGCATTATCAATAGAATTGCCAGGTCTAGATAATGATATTATTATGTTATTTTTTTTAGCATATCGCCTTACAAATACAGATGTTTACTTAATTCCATTATCAGAATGAATAATTAGTTTTTTAGATATATCTTTTCTATGTAGCGAAGCTTTTTCCAGTTATTTTTTATAAATATCTATATCGTTTTGAAAGATACTTCATAACCGACTATAAGCCCAGTATTTGCATCTTTTATAACACTTAAATACGTATACTTTTTATTAAACGGTATATAAGTTACATCTCTAACTCATAACTCATTTTTTGAGTATAAAGATCAATTTCTATTAACTTGATTAGGGCCGTGTGTAATTTTTTTGACTTCTTTAGGCTTTCTATTCATTTTTTTAATTCTTATAACTGAATATAATTTAAAAATTTTTATAATTCTAGCTATCTTAGTTCAACTTGCCACAATTCCATTATTATTTAAAACTATTTTTATTCTTGGCGTCCCATAAATTTCATTATTTTTTATAAAAATATCTTTTATTTTAGAATCTAAATTCATATCTACTTTTAAGTTAAATTATGACTTATTCTTTTTCAACAGATATAATAACTAGCACTGATTATATTTAATAATTTACATAAAGAAAAAATTGTATATTTATTTTTATATTTATCTATTTTTTAAAATAATTAATTATTCTTTTTCTGAATCCTCCATTAGTTCCTTGAACTTTTTTAAAACCTTATTCTAATTTTCTAATCATTTTAGTTTTTGTTAAGTTCAGCAATTTTTTTGTCTTTCGGATCTTTTGAATTAGTTCTAATTTTTTCGTTATGTTTGTTGTGTTTTCCTGTTTTTGAAATAAGTGATTCATCACCATAAACTTCTCAATCTAAACACATTCTTCTAACTGTTGAATATGATATGTTGTAAGTTTTTGATAAATCTCTAAAAGATAAATTTTGCTTAAAGTATTTATTTATTAATTCTTTTTTAGTATAAAAATCTAGAATATTTGATTTGTTTCCTTTTAAATTTGCCATATAAAAAATTCTCCTTGTATAATTTTATGTTTTTTTAACACAATGTATACTTAGAGAATTATATTTAAAAACTTTTTAAATCTTTATTAATTATATTAATAAAACTACTTTTTATAAAAGTACAATAATAAATTGTTAAAATTATTTTTTATCATTCAATTTCATTTTACTCTTTTGTTAAAAAATATGTTTTTATTAATAAAAGTTTTTTGAGCCTAATTTTGTATATCTAAAATATTTAAATCTATATAAAATTATTTACTTATTTTGAAGGGTTTTGTTATTAATATTTCAAAAAAATAATATCGCAATAAGATTTTTATCAATTATTATATCATTTTAACGAGTGAATAATTTATTAATCAATAAATTATTTTTTATAAATTTAAATAATAAAATAAAAATATAAAATTTGTAAGTTTTTAAAACAGTTTTTATTGCATTATCAATTATTCGTAACTAGTTATTTAATTTATATAAAAATAAAATAATACACTTTATGTAAAAAGGTCAAGTTTTAAATATAAAATAGTTTAAATTTAAACTCAATATAAACTATATTATAGCAAGATAATATTTAAAATATATTAGTTTTTATACTATTAAAAAATTCAAATTTATAACATTTATTAGTACATTATAAATAGCACTAATAAATGTATATTTAAAAAGCGGAGAAAAAATTATGAAAAAATTATTAATAACTATAAATACTCTATTATTATCTTCTCTTGGCGCTTTAACTTTATCTGCTTGTGATCCAAAGTCTAACTATCCTAAGACTAACTATGTAAAATGAGAATTAAGCGATACTAAATTCGAATTAATTAAACAAGGTCTTAAAAAAAGTTCTATAGAGATTATAATTGAAACAAATTTAAGAGAAATTTCTAATAAAATAAATAATTATTCGGCATCAATTAACAAAGATTTTTATGTGAAATTTTATAATAAAAACAATTTATATAATGAAATTAAATATACTGATAATGATAATATTTATGGTGACACAACAATTATTATTACAGCATCAGATACAACTGAAGTTTTAAAAGGACAAAAAACAATAAAAATAGATAAATTAAACTTAGAAAAGTTAAAAAATACTCAGTTAGATGCTGGTTATAAAATGAATTTTTATGAAGAAAAAATAAAAGCAATATTTTATAATGAAAATAGCAATATTAATCCTATTTTAAATGTAGATTATAAAATAATTAATCAATGAACAAATAATGAAAGTTTTGAAAGCGGAAGTTCAATTAAAGTATCAGCTATAAAAAAGTCAAAAATACTATCAGGTGAATTTGAAATTAATGTAGTATCTTATGATTCCGAAGATGAAAATAGTGTTTTTATAGAAAAATATAATTTTAGCTACACTCAAAAATTTTCTTTAAAAAAGGAAAAAGAGCACTATGATTATTTAAAAAGTATTTTTGAAAAAGAAATTTTTAGTTGATTTGTTTTTAAAGACAAAGAAGATTTATCATATAGATTTGAATATAAAAGCTCGAGCGAAAATTATCTAGATCTTAAAATTATCACAGGTGTTTTTGTAAAAATAGTAGAAACATCAAAATACATTAAGCAAACGCAAAATGAATTTAAACTAAATATAAAATATTATTAAAGTATTTTTAAAAAAGGAAGTTAAGTAAATGAAAAAGTTATTACTTTTTATAAATAGTATTGGAATATCTCTTTTAAGTGTGTCAAGTTTAGCAGCTTGTTTTACAAATAGTAAGAATCAAAATGAATCTCAAAAAAAATGAGATATTGATAAAACAATTTTACAAACTATCAAACAAGGTTTGAAAAGACAAGAAATTGAAGAACTAATTATAAAAAGTTTAAATGATGCTGTATGATTATTTAATAAATATTTTGTAGACATCAATAAAGATTTTCGTATTCAGTTTTTTAATAGTGATGATTTAAATAAAGAAATAATGTATACAGATTTGGATGTTATTTATGGACAGACAACAATTATTGTTAAAGCAAACGAATCTAGTAAATTTTTAACAAATCAAAAATCTATAAATATTGATAAAATGGATATTTCAAAGTTTAACAATATGAATACAGAAGCTGGGTATAAAATTGATTTTTATTTAAAAAAAATTAAGGAAATAATTGAACTTGAAAATGAAAAAATAAAAATCGATTTAAATGTTGATTATAAGATAAATTATCCAGAAAACGATTCTAAAAGTATAAAAATAGGACAAAAAATATATGTAAATGCAGTTGATAGTTCAAAAGTACTTCAAGGAAGTTTTAAATGAGATGTTATAGCGTATGACCCTTTGAGATCTGATAGTGTTTTTAAAACAAAAAACGATAGCAATTTTAACTTTACTCTTGAATATGAACCAAAAAATAGTGATGAGTTTTTTAAAAGTTTAGAAGATTCATTAGAAAAAATATTTTTTAAAGATTTTGTTTTTAAAAATAAAATTGATTTTATATATAGGTACGAAGATAAAGATTGAGATTTTGAGGAAGGTTATAAAATAATTACAGGTGTTTTTGTTTTATTCCAAAAAGATTCAGACTATATTAAATATACAGAGGAAGAAATAAAATTACCACTTACTTATTCAGAATAATGTTAATTTTAATAAATTTTATTTTAACGATTTTACTTTATCAGCATTAATATTTTCATTAGCAATATTTAGATTTTTATTAACCCCCACCTACTTTTATTCATTCAGTTAAAAAATATAATAAAAAAAGAGAGAAATAGTTTTTTAAATATACTTTGTCAAGTATACAAAAAGTTATTTATAAGAATACTTCAAAATTATTTGAAGTATTCTTTTTGTTTGGAGTAAAACTAATATAAGCATATGCCGGCGGTCCATTATGTTTAATAATTATTCTTTTATGGTTATAAACTCTACATAATTATCTATTACCTTTTTTAAATTAATAAATCTATTTTGTTTTAATTTAGTTTTTCATTCTTCTTTTAATGAAGAAAAAAAGTTTCACACATTGCATTATCAATAGAATTACCAGGTCTAGATAATGATATTATCATGTTATTTTTTTTAACATATCGTCTTGAAAATACAGATGTGTACTGAATTCCATTATCAAAATTAATAATTAGTTTTTTAGATATATCTTTTCTATGTAGCGAAGCTTTTTCTAGTGATTTTTATAAATATCAATATCGTTTTTTAAAGATACTTCATGACCGACTATAAACTCAGTATTTGCATCTTTTATAACACTTAAATATGCAAACTTTTTATTAAACGATATATAAGTAACATCTGTAACTCATAACTCATTTTTTGAGTATAAAGTTCAATTTCTATTAACATGATTAGGCCGTGTGTAATTTTTTTGACTTCTTTAGGCTTTCTATTCGTTTTTTTAATTCTTATAACTGAATATAATTTAAAAATTTTCATAATTCTAGCTATCTTAGTTTAACTTGCCACAATTCCAATATTATTTAAAACTATTTTTATTCTTGGCGCCCCATAAATTTCATTATTTTTCATAAAAATCTCTTTTATTTTAGAAGCTAAATTCAAATCTACTTTTAAGTTAAATTCTGGCTTATTTTTTTACATCATCGATAATAACTAGTTCTAGTTATATTTGATAATTTACATAAAAAAATAATTGTATATTTATTTTTATATTTATCTATTGTTTTGTAATAATTAATTATTCTTTTTCTGAATCATCCATTAGTTCATTGAACTTTTTTAAAACCTCATTCTCCATTTCTAATCATTTTATTTTTTTGTTTAGTTCAGCAATTTTTTTGTCTTTCGGATCTTTTGAATTGGTTCTAATTTTTCCATTATGTTTGTTATGTTTTCCAGTTTTTGAAATAAGTGATTCATCACCATAAACTTCTCAATCTAAACACATTCTTCTAACTGTTGAATATGATATGTTGTAAGTTTTTGATAAATCTCTAAAAGATAAATTTTGCTTAAAGTATTTATTTATTAATTCTTTTTTAGTATCAAAATCTAGAATATTTGATTTGTTTCCTTTTAAATTTGCCATATAAAAAATTCTCCTTGTATAATTTTATGTTTTTTTTAACATAATGTATACTTAGAGAATTATATTTAATTTAAAATATTTAAATATTATTAATAACTACTAATATAATTTATTTAACTAATATTTTTAAAAATTAGTAAGTAATAATTTTGTATTTCTACATTAATTAAATAATTATTGATATTACTTTTAGATTTTTTATTTATTTAAGTCACCTTTCTAATTTTATCACTATTTATATTTTGGTAAAACTATTTAAAATATATAATTATTTGTTATTAAATAAATATACCATCTTTATTTTAACAAATTTAAGTGTATTTTATCTTATATAATCAACTTATAAGTTGAAAGGATAATAAAATGATAATAAATAAATTTAAAAATATATACGGAATTAAAGAAATTAAATTTGAAGATGCGAATACTACCTTTACTAAAAGTGTAACATTAATTTATTCTAAAAACGGATTGATGAAATCTTCTTTTGTAAAAGGAATCAAAGATATAGTTTCAGGAAAATTTCCAATAGAAAGAATTTATGGTAATAATCCAGAATATGATATTACGATTTTAAATAAAAACTACACTAATGGGAAAATTGTTGGCAAAGATGATCGAGTAATTTGTATGGAAAATAACAATTATCAAGAAAAGTTAACTGAAATTAATCAAATTGTATCCTTATTGCAAAGTGATGAATTAACTAAAAAATATAATGAATTACTCACAAAAAATGAAAATGTTATTAAGGAAATAAAAAAGTTATTTGAAAACAAACTTGATTCTAATAATTCTACATTAAAAAATATAGGTCAACAAGTTTATGGTTTGAGTGATAACTATGAAATTGAACTAATTAAAACATTAGTAAATACTGATGTAGATGTATTAATAGAAGCTAAATCATTAACTACTAAGGATTTATTATCATTAAAAAAAGATTTTTTAGACAATCTAAATAATTCAAAACCCGGAATAGAACTTTTTAAAACTATAAAAACTATGAAAAGAGGTATTTTTACAAATGACATTTTTACTATGGAGGATTTCAATGATTTAAAGGAATTTTTTAAAAATAAAGTAAAAAATTTCTTTTCATTAGGAGAAATTATTTTAAAAACTAATTCCAATGAGAATATAACTATAACTTCAGTTGATGAACTTAAAGAATATTATGACAAAGAAGTTCTTACAATATATGGAAGTGAAGATGTTTTAAAGAAAGTAAAAGAAGTAAAAAAGTTTTTTTTTAATAATAAAACTAATAGAGAATCTAGTGAATTATTTTTGCAAAACCCTTGATTATGAGATAAAACACAAAATAAAGATTTAGTAAAAAGCTGTTTTAGAAGTATGTGTGAAGCTTTTTTTGAAGATATTATAAATATTTTTAATAATATAAGTTCAAATGTTAAAGATATAGAAGAATTTAATGAAAATATAGTAAATGATAAACAATATTCGACCGTATGAGAAAAAATATTAGATAAATTTTCTAGTATAATTGACTTACCTTTTAAAATAAAAATTACAAATAAAAAAAACGCTCTTCTTTTAAAAGAAGTACCCATATTTGAATTTGTTTATGAAGATGAGAAAGTAGTCAATCATAATGAGGATAAGGTTTTAGAAACTCTTAGTTCAGGAGAAAAAAAAGCTTTATATTTTTTAAAACTACTCTATAAGATTGAAATTGCTAAAAAAAATAATAAAGAATATGAAATGGTTATTATATTAGATGATGTAATTGAATCATTTGATTATAAAAATAAATACGCTATATTATCTTATCTTAATGAGTTAATATATAAAGAAGTACCAAATGTTAAAAATAAAATAAAATTAATAATTTTTTCTCACAACTTTGATTTTATTAGAAACTGTCAATCTCAGTTTAAAGCTAAAAGTAACACTTATATGGCAGTTAAAAATAAAGATAATAAAAATATTGTTTTAAAGAATTTTTTTAAAGGTTATAGTACTTTGAAAAATGTGGATGATGGTTTAAAGTTATTTAAAGGTTGAATAGATAAAGCTAGAAATATAGTTGATAAACAATCAACTGAGTATAATGAAATATTAATTGCATTATTGCCAGTATTAAGAAATATAAATAGTATAAAAATAAAAAATGATAATTCTTCAATAATAAAAGCTCTACATTATTATGGAGATACCAGTTTTTCAAAAATAAAATGAGAAAATTTAATAGATATTTTCGATGATATCAAGTTAGAAATTGACAAAGCGTATTATAATCAAAATATAGAAACTGTTGCTGTCGAAGTATCTGATGAATTAGTTAAAAATGAAAGAGATGATATCTATGATAGTTTACTTAAAAAATTAACACTTTCGATAACAATAAGGTTACTTTTAGAAAAATATATGTATAAATTAACAAGTAATAATTCTGATGAGAAAAGTGAAAAGAAAAAAATATTTGCCAACGAAACAGGTGAGATATATAGTAATTTAAAAAATAAATATAAAGCGAATAATAAGGAATTACCTTCTGAATTTAAAGATGTTATAACAAGTTCGTTAAGAGTTATTAATGATCATATTCACATTAACTCTTTTATGTATGAACCACTTTTAGACTTAGATGAAGAATTGCTATCAAATCTATATAAAAGAGTTAGAAATTTATCTTTTGAAAAAAATAAGTAATTAAAAAGCACAAAATGCTCTTTTATTACAATTGATTTTTTTATAAGATTTTGTAATTCTTTTTTTATAATAAGTACTGCTCTTTTTTTTAAATATATTTATTTAATTAGCTTTTTTGTAAAAATCTAACAAGTTTAAAAATTTTAATAAATTTGACTTATTTAAAGTATGATAACAACCTAATTTATAATAATCTTCTTTACTTTGAGATTTAGAGTATTTATTTGATAATTCTTGTATTTCTAGATCTATTTCAAGTTATATTTTTTTTATAGTTTTCTCAATTATTATTACAAATAATATATAACCCATAATTCATTAAATTTAATCTGTTATATACTTCTACTATGTGTTCATTTATTTTTTCTTCTTAAGATTTTAAGTTAATAAATACTGGGCAAGGTTCTTCATAGTCATTCCGTCATTTGATATAGAAATAATTAAGTCACTTAAATCAGAATCCTCAATAAAAACTTGATAATTAGCTTTTAATCATTCAATAATCTCTTTTTTTGTTTCTTCTGTTGTCATCTTTTAAATTTTTCATTTTTAAATTTATCAAAGTTTATGGTTAAATAAAAAAAATTAAACCTATCCATATATTGAAAATTATTGATAGCAAGCAATTACGTACATTCAAAATATGCTTGATTTCAAAATTTTTATAGTAATTAAATAATTTATAGTAAAGACATAAAATTATATGTCAAAAGTATTTTTTATAAAAAACATAAAAATAAAATTTATTATTAAAATTTAAAAAAGAGAAAGTATTTTTTTTCCTTTCTAATATAAAAGACCAGTTTTTTAACTGGTCTACTTAGGTTTTTTTTCTAATAAAATTATTTATATATTTTTTTATTAATTTTTAAATTAAGATAAAAGAATAAATTTATTAGAGCAAAATGTCTTAGAACATGGTGTGAGTCGTCATAATTAAAACTTAATAAATGTTTATTTTGATAATCATTATCATAAATTTTATTAAACTTAAAGTAAGTTGTTATTAAATAAGTATTTTTAGTTTTTTTATTTATTATTTTTTTAATATACAAAGAAGCCAAATTTTTAAAATCACTTTCAGATATAATTATTAATTTTATACATTTATTATCATCAAAGTAGGATTCTAAGTCTAAATAATCTAACTCTATTTTAATTACTTGACTGGAGATATTTTGCTCTTGTAATACTTTTTGAAAATAACTTACTGAGTCTAAATTTTGTCAAGAAGATAAAATCTTTATTTTTTTTTGTAATAAAATATTTTTTATTAATGAATCTAAAAAACTTTTACTTTGAATAACTCAATTATTCATACTTTTAATAGTTTCTAATTCTTTATTGATTTTGTTCTTTTTAATTTCTTCTTTTGCTTTTAATATTGTTTTTTCATATTCAAGTTTTAATTTAAAAATAAGTTCACGATAACCACTACATCCAGTTTCTTTTGCAAAACGAGTAACTGTTGCTTCTGAAACAAAACATTCTTTTGAAAAATCTTTTTCGCTTTTAAATTCTCCGATTAAAAACATATTTAATAATTTTTTACTTATAATATGTTTTATTGTATTTTTTTCATCTTTTGACATTTCATCAATTTTTTCATATATATTCATAAATTTATCCTTCAATTTTTTAATAATATTTTTTTAACTTATCAATATTTGGAAGTAAATTTTAAATTAATATTTTTATAAATCTATAAATTTTTAATTACAAATCAATTTTGTTTGATAGATTATTGTAAATGGTTTTTTAAATACTTTTGAAATCAATAATAGCTATTTTTTTTATATCTTTTTTTTGAACCATTACCATTATCATCTTGATCAACATATATCAATCCATATCTTTTTGACATTTCATTACTTGCAGATGAAACAACATCGATTGGTGTTCAAGTTATGTATCCAAACACGTTAACTCCATCATTAATTGCATTTTTTAATTCTTTTAAATGTAATTCTAAATAGTTAATTCTTCTATCATCTTTTATTGTTAAATCTTTTTCAAGCTTATCATTTATACCTATTCCATTTTCTGCTATAAACAAAGGTAGTTTGTATCTATCTCACAAATCATTTAATGTTATTCTTAACCCAATTGAATCTATTTGTCATCCTCATTCACTTTCATTTAAATATGGATTTTTTTCAAGTTTAAAAAGATTAGCTTCTGATGTTAAATTTTTATTTAAAGAATTAACTCCACTCATATAATAACTAAATGCTATAAAATCAATTTTATTTTCTTTAATCAATTCAAGTTCGGACTCATCAAAAGCAATTTTAATATTATTATCAATAAAATATTTTAACATATAAGTTGGGTACTCACCCTTAACCATTAAATCATAATAAAAATAAACTTTTTTTTCTTGCTCTTTTAAATTATATAAAACATTTTCAGGTTTACAATCTAGTGAATAACAAGTTGCTTGAGCTAACATACAACCCATTTGAAAATCTTTGTTAATTTTTTTTGCTATTTTAATAGTTTTTGCGTTTGCAACAAATTGATTATGTAAAGCTTGATAACAACTTTCTAATAAATTATCTTCCTTGTCTGCAATTATTCCTGCACTTACAAAAGTAGTAAAAATAGTAGCATTGATTTCGTTAAATGGTATTCAATATTTTACAAAATCTTTAAACTCATTTAATACTACACTTGCATATCCAGTAAATAAATTAATAACTTTTTTGTTTTTTCATCCTCCATATTTTTGAACAATTTTATACGGTAAATCAAAATGAGAAATTGTAACAATGGGTTCTAGATTAAATTTTTTACATTCTTTTATAATATTCTTATAAAATTTTATTCCCTTTTGACATACCTTGCCATCATCAATATTTGGAATTATTCTTGATCAAGAAATTGAAAATCTAAAAGCATTCATTCCCATATCTGCAATTAACTTAATATCTTCCTTATATCTATGATAAAAATCTATTCCTTCTCTTTTGGGAAAGTATAAATCTGACTCATTTTTTAAAGCATAGTCTATTTTTTTTGAACTAGTTATTTTTAGATTTGTTATATCTTTTCGATTTTTTACATCTTCAAAATATTTTAAATCAGCTACAGTTAAAGATTTTCCATTAATATTATAAGCACCTTCAACTTGTGGCGCAGAAACACCACCTCCAATTAAAAAGTTTTTAGGAAACATGTTCTTTAACCTTCTTTCTATTCAAAGTTAATAAATTATTTTTACACTCAGTTAAATTAAAATGTATATCTAGAGAGTGAATTGAATTAAAGTAATTGTTCATAATATTTTCAAGATTTTCATTTTTAATAAAGTATTTATTCAACGTTTTTTTTATTTTACTAATCATTAAAACTTGTAAGTTGCTTAATGTTTTTAAAGCTTCTTGATAACTATTTAAAAATTTTTGCTTAATATTTAAATAACTTTCAAGTTTTGCATCATTTTTAATCTTATTAATTTTTATTTGTAAATTATTTACTTTAATTAAGTTATTAATTGCAAAATCTTTTTTGTTTTCTAATTTAATAATATCTTCGTTTTGCTTATCTGTTAAAATATTAATCTTAGAATCCATTCTAGAGTATTTTGATAATTTTTTTTCTATACTTTTAATCAACATTTTATCTTGTTTTGTAAACTTAAACTCTTTGTTTAAATCATTTAATAATTGATTATTTTTATCATTAATTATGATTTTATTTAATTTAATAAATTTTACAAAAATTTTGTTAACTTTTTTAATTGAATGATTTTCTTCAAGTCTTTCTTTGTACATCAAAAATGTGAAAATATATGAGGCTCCAATAGAAATAAATGACCCTAAAAAGAATATTCCTATTTGATAAGCTCCTCCCGGTAAAAATCTTGTTACACCTAAAAACCCCATTCCTCCAGCTACCGAAGCATTTATTTTTAATAATCCTGTAACTAAACCTGCAAAACCAGCACCTAAACAACCTGAAATAAAAGGTGTTAATCTTGGTAAAGTAATTCCATAGATAATTGGTTCGGTAATTCCAACAAGTGCAGAAGGAATTGTAGAATATGCAATTTCTTTTGTTTTATAATTTGTTGTTCAATTACCTATACAAATAACAGCACCTAATTGTCCAAAGACCCCAAAGACTGTTGCTGCATATAATGGACTTGGTAAATTTTGAATCACAGTCACTATAACAGGTACATGAACACCTGTAAGTACAAGTGGTTGTCATAAAAGTGCAAACAACATAGTACCTATTCCATAAGGGATATTTCCAAGTCAATTAACACTAACACCAACAAAACCTTCTATAATTCCAAGAATTGGTCCTAATACAAACATAACTAGTAGCATTACTGTACTAAATGATATTGCAGTTCTAAAACATATATCTATAGAAGGTGGCATTCATGATTTTACTCATTTGTCAATATATACATATAATGATCCTGCAACAACTTGTGGAATTATAGAATTATAATAACCTCCTAATTTAATTTTTAAAAATCCTCATTCAAATAAAGTATAGTTAACCCCTCACATTAAATAAGGACTAGCGATTGCAACTCCAATTAATGCTCCAACAATAATATTTCCTTTAAGATATTTAACAGTACTAATGCATAAAAATATACCTAACATTCCAATACCAACTTCTGATATTATGTATATAAAAGCTGAAAATATTTTTGCATTCTTCATTTGTTCATAATTTTTAATATCATCAATGACATTAAACTGTATTAATAATGATTTTATAGCCATTAATATACCTGCTGCTAAAATAATTGGTATAGTTGGGACTACTACTCCACTTATAAAACCTAATGTTTTATCTTTAAAACTTTTTTTTGTATTTTTAATTTCTATTTTGATATCTTCATTGTTTAGTTTATCGATTTCTTCTTTAACTTTATAAACCTCTCCTCCAATGATAATTTGCAATTCTTGTCCACTTCAGTTAATCCCTTTAACAATTACTAATTTTTTAATTTTATCTTCTTCAACTAAATTTTTATTATTTATTGAAAATCTAAGTCTTGTCATGCAATTATAATGGGTTAAAAAATTACTTTTACCCCCTATTAAATTTAATATTTCTTTTGCTGCTTTTAAAAACTTTGTTTCGTTTTGTTCAAATTTAGTTTTTACAATATCATCTTCTATAACTATATAACCTATTAATTCACCTTGTTTTACCACTCCACTTTTTTGTAAAATAACTTTTTTTATATTTTCAAATACAACAATGGTTTCATTAGATAAGTTATTGTTTTTTATTTTATCATAGTCTATTTTTAAAATAACTTCATTTAAATTGATAAAGTCGTGTTCATTTTTTAAAAAATGAAAGGGTTTTCCCTTTAATTTAACCGTATCAATTCCGATATGAATTAAAGCTTTTGGACCATAAACTGATTTAACAAAAAATGCATGTTTAGTATCAAAAATCATCTCTATACTTGACTCATTAAATACGCTATGCAATTCGGTCCCATCAGGAATTATTAAAAAACCTTCACCCAACATTTTAGATCTGAATGTATTATCACTAGACTCTGCGATGTTTTTTAAATAACCTGAAATTGGTGCATATATTTCTACTTTTTTCATTCATCCTCCTACGAGTATATAATTACAAAATCTAGAAATTTATTCTATAAAACCAATTAAATCAAAAACTAGTTTCTAAAAAAGAAACTAGTTGACAATATTTATTATTTGAGCTATTAAATAACCTACTAATATACTTCTTAAATAATAACTAGTTGATGAATTATTCAAATCAAAAATTATTTTGACTTCACATTTATCAATTCTGGTACTTAAAGCAGTACTTGTAAGGAAAATAATATTATTGTTGTATTTTATTTTGTGATAAACATTAAATATACCCCCAACTTCCATTCCTCCTACTAAAAATAAAACTGTAGAGTTTTTTAAATTTATATCTAAATTGTAGTTAGCAACAAGCATTTCTGTAAAAAATACTTTATAACCTTTTTTATTTAAATAAAAATAAAGTATTTTTGCTTGATTAATTAATTGATTAGAAGCAACAATATAAGTATCATTTTTAATAAGTTCAGCAATTGTGAGTAGTTTTTCTTTATAATTATCAAAAAAATTGATACAATTTATAAAATAGTTTTTTGTATCATCATATGATTTAATTTCCATTTTATTATCTAGAATATTTAAATAATTTTCTCTTTCAAATTTAAGTCTACTTACTAATTCTCTATAACCTGTAAAACCAAGTTTATTACAAAACTTAGATATTGCAGATTTACTAACAAAACAATTATTTGAAATTGTTTGAATTGGAAGAAAAATATTTTTATCAAAACACTCTAATAAATTATTTATTATAACTATTTTTAATTGATTATGAGTTTCTTTTAAAACTAAAATAAGTTTTTCTCTGAGATTCATGTGATTACCTTCTTTTACATATGAGTTTATTGCTATTTTTATTTATTTTTAATGCATAAAATATAGACTAAACAAAAGAATATGTTAGTTTAAGTTAATCAGTTAGCATGAAAAACTAATTTGTTTATCTATTTATATTATATTGAAAATTATGATTAAATTACCAAAGTTTGGTTGAATTATTAGATTATTTTCTAAACATCAAGTAATTAAGCTGTAAAGAAAATATTCTTCGAAGTAAAAGTTTTAGAAAAATTGGATTTGACACAAAATTATAAGTTATAAAATATTGATCAAACAAACTTAACAACATAAATCCAAAAGAATATTATTTGTTGATTAAAAATCACACACGTTATAATTGATAAAATCCACAAAAAAATCAGCAAGTTATTTTTGTAAACAATACACAAAATAGAGTCAATATTATAATTAGAAAAAACCTTTTACATATTGAATTTCACAAACACTTAACTGATATTCTAAAATGTGTATCTAAAAAATAAATATAGACTTTGAAGGGTGCGTACTCAATTGCAATTTATTTTTCAATTGTTGAAAATATTATAAAAATTACCTCTATACCCTAAAAATTTTTTAGTTGATAGAACTCTTGCACCCTGCAAAGAAAATTGCTAAAAAGAATTTGAATTAAAAAATTTTTTTGTTCAAGTTATGAACATCTATATTTAAACCAAAAATACAAATATTATTGCTATAAAAATTTAAGCTAAAATATATTATTGTTTAATTGACAATGATATTTATAATTTAATATAAGTAGTCATCATAAACTTTATGGTAATGAAGAAACAATTAAAAAAAATATTTAAAATCATAAATATTAAATAACAACAAAAAATATAAAAAGTATTTATTAATATATTGTTTCTGACATAATCGCTTACAGTTAAAATTTTGATACCTTAGCTTATAAATTGCAAGCAAAATAAATCATATAAGTAAAAATTTTTAGACAGAAAGTTTGTGAGATCTTCTTGTAAACATTCAAATAATAGCTTTAATTTATGTTTAATTGCCATAATAACAATTAATAATTCTAAAACAAAATGTATAGTTGTGATCACCAATTAATCGAGATAATATTTAACATATTAATAATTAATTACAAATGTTTTTTTGTAATTAATTTATTAATGTATATTTAGTTTGTGATCTTAATAAAACTAGACTGCTTAGTGCTATTATTAATATTACAAAGATGTAATATTAATTTTTTTAAGCAATTTATATAATTAAATTAAAATAAAAAACAATCTTTTTTAAGTCTATTATTTAAGACATAATTAAAAATTGCTCTAATATTTTATAAAAATATAATTATTTTTTTCTTGTATTTTCAATAAATGATTTATCTCTATACATCTCTGACGCACTTCCATGTAATTTTCAAATTTTATCAGTAGTAAATGTAACATCGACAAAGTTTAACTTAAATCTTATATCTGATGTTTCATCACCTAACTTATAAATTTTGCACATATAAAATCCATTTGTATCAGGATCACCATTAATCTCATTTTTTAATATAAAACCTATTAATGTTTCTGTTAAAAATTCTCAATTATATATTGTTTGGTTGCCTTCTTTTAATAAAAATTTTCTTGCTGTATCTTGAATTTCAAGTCCATTATCACTTCTATTTGAAACATCAAGTGATAAAACTTTACTAAATCTTTTTAAAGTAAGTTGTCAATGCATCATAGCAACGCCTTTATATTCACCACTATATAAACCAGAAATATAATTTTGATCAAAACTATCTCATAGGTTTTTATCATATATTTCACCACTAAAAGCAGCTATTTTATATTCATCTGATGTATTTTCAATTCCAAAAGTTTTATGATAAGATTCTATTCCTTTTTGTAAGTTTGCAATAATTGATTTAAAAATTACAGAATTTTCATTCAAATCAGGACTTGTAATTTCTTCATCACTAACTTGATATCCTACTGCAATATAAAATTCATTTAAGTCAACTGAAAAATTATTAATTTTTAGTTTTAATCCTTTAATATTAAATAATCCCATGTTTGTAGATTTTTTTAAAGCCTTTATGTCTTTTGATTCTTCATCATTCGAAACACTAGCATAGTAATCAGCTAATCAAGTTTTGTAATTATTTTTTACATAATCATATAAAGATTTATCATAATTATCTTTTGTTTTTTCTATAGAAATATTTTTGAAAATATAATTATACAACTCTTCATTTTTTATCAAATTTGGAGTTATTGAATAATTATCATTGTTTTTTCATTTGAATTTACTATTAGTTGTAGCTTTTAATGAGTAATCTCAATACTCACCATCAGCATTTAAATTTTTATCATTTAATTCAAAAATTTTTTGATTTGGATCATTGCTAAAATCAATATTTATATTTTCATTTAAATTTGTAGTTTCTTTAATTTTATCAGAAATTGCTTTTTTAAATCCTTTCTCACTAAACTTTTCTTCTATTAAACTTTTTACTTCATCTTTATTATTTGTTATAAATTTATCATCATCAACAAAATTTGTTTTCTTAATTAAAGTGTTAAATTTATCAGCACCTAAAAATGCATATTTTAATTCCTTTACTTTATTGTTTATTAAATAAGTAAGCGCTTTATTTGAAGTAGAAATAAAATTAAAATCAAAGTCTTTAAAAGTTCTATCTTCTTTAATTGACTGTGTTTTATTATTTTCAGAATATCTTATTATAAAATTAAACTTTACATTTATACTAATGTATGATTCTTTAGACTCATTTCTTTTTTTAAAATTATTTGAGCTTCCTTGATCTGTTTCAAAAAATTTAATTCCGCCCTCTTCATTTGTTAATAATTTATCTTCATCAATTGAAAATAATTCGTTATCATTAACATTATTTAACAATATACTATATTTTTCTTTTCCTTTTAATTTTATAATACTTTCAACTATTCTTTGATAATTAATTAAACTTTTAAAATCACTTAAAAACTCAACTTTTTTATCATTGTTTTTAGGATTTTCAAAAATAGTTTTTAATGATGTTGTTGACTCTTCATTAATACCATCTATCATTTTAATTACTTTAGGTTTAATAAATAAATAACTAGAGTCATAATTTACTTCTTGAAATCAATTTTCACTTGCACGTTTAATTTCAGAATTAATAATTTCACTTACTTCTTTTAAATAATCCACAAGAGCTATATCATAATTTAGCAATTCTGGAAGTTTTTCGCTATCTTGATCGTTTTCCTTTTGTGAACTTTTTTTAGAACAAGCAACAACATAAGATACAATTGATGCTGTTAAAGTTATAGTAGACAATAAGTATAATATTTTTTTCATTTGTTATCTCCTCTTTTCTAGTATTTTTAATATGCATTTATTATATTTTCAATTTAAAAGAAAGTACTTTCACTTTACAAATACTGTTATCAAAATTATGAATAACAAGTCATTATGTCAAAATAAAATATACTGGCACGTAAACTGTTTGAGAAATTGCAATAGATATAATTAAAAAAAAAAAAAAAATAGAAGTTATAAAAGGTTTATTAAATAATCTAAAATTCATAAACACAAGTGCAAAAAGACATGTATACAAAAGTTAAAAATTATAAAAAATCAAAATTTATAAATTAAAATATTATAATTTTAGAATGTTAGATTATTGAAAAAGTCGTTAAAAAGATACAATCAGCTATTCTTCATTAAGAAATATAATGAAAGAAAATTAAAAGTTAGTAATTAGTATGAGCAAAAAAAACTAAAAAAAACAGTTTAAAAATAACTTAGACTCATTAGTTATAATTAAAATAAAATTCCATTATTAAAACTCTCTAACCCAATCTAAAGAAAATAACAAATTTTGGTGCAGTTTTTTAAGAATATGCTCATATCGTTTTATTCTATATAGAAAAAATTCAAATAATTTTGAAGTATTCTTATAAAAAATTTTTGCATACTTGACAAATTATAATTAAAAATATAGTAATTGATGTTTGCGTAATAAGAAAATATAACAAATATATGTTAACATATTGTATTTTTATTATAAACTTGCTTACAAAAAACAAATATTATATAAATAAAGGACTATATTTATGATTAAAAAAATTCAGTCCAAGCTTATTTATAGGCTTGGACTGAATTTTTCATAAATTGTTTTATTGCTTTGATAAAACTTTAATAATTTCTCTTATATGGGGTGTTTATAAAATTTGTTTCCCTAAAACACTGACTTTTGATCTAAATAAGTCTTAGAAACATAAAAAACTTTATTAAAAATATTTATTAAAATTTATTTTTTAAGTAATATCACATCAAGTTTCGATGTTTTTATCCAAATCTTCAATAAAAACATTATTTTTTTTTTTTTTTTATATTTATTTTTACCTCTATAAAATGTGTATATATTATTTTCTTAAATTAGTCAACATAGTTTCAAAATCTCAATGTTATATTATTCTAACATCCAGGCTTGAAATTCAACATTAATTATAATATTTTCATAAATAAACTTATGAATTGTTTTTAAAATTTTTTTTATCTTCTGGTTTTACTATGCTACATTAACCATAACGTTTTTAAATCTTTTTATAGTTTCAAACTTATTTATCTTTAAAAGGTCAAAACCTCAAGATTTTAAAAAAGAGATACATGTAAGTAATGCTGTTCTATTATTGCCATCAAAAAAGGATGATCTTTAATGATCAAATAAAAATTATAACAGCTTTATCTACTACATTTTTATAAAGCAACTCACCACCAAACGATTTAAATAGAGTAGTGCAACAGAACAAAACTAATTATAGTTTATTATTTTATAATTATTAGACTTATCTCTAATTGTGATGCTAATATTAAATTATTTCTCAATTGAATATGTAGAGAGTCAATTCAATTATTCACTTGTTCTCAATAATTTTTTGAGTTCCAATTATGAACAAGAACTATAACAAGAAACTTTCAAACATATTCTTGCTTTATTTTTAAATATTAACTTTTAACTTTTGTTCTATAAGGGTTTGCGTTATATGCGTAATATATTCTCAATAAGTCTTATTATAATTCATTAATTTTTTTATGTAATTCAAAATAGTGTATTCATCTAAATCTTTATCATCATTGTCATAGATATAAAAAAAATTGGTAACTTGTAATTTTTTTATTATTTTTACCTTGGTTTATATAATAAAAATACTATATTTTAATAATTGTCTTCTTTACTCAGTGTTTTTCCCTTGTGCATTTATATTTATAACAAATATTTTATTGCAATATTTACATTTCAAATCTTTATAGCTTAAATTGATTTCGTAATTAGATATTATCTATAAAAGATATTTATTAATTTAGATAAATTTATTTTATTATTAGTCAACGTTGCTTTAAAAATTTTATCTCCAATATAAAATTTTAATAATCATCATAAATAAATAATAGTCTATGATGACTTAAAGCATTTCTTAAACTTTTAATATCTTCTAAGTTTTTATATAAATATTTTTAAATTTTCAAATAGATCATTTTTTAATTTATTATCTAATAGAATAACTAAATCTATTAATTCTGAGAAAAATAAATTTTCTATACCGCGAGATAAACTACCTTTATGTTCATTTAACTTTTTTGTAATTTTTTTATTTATTTTATTAGTTCTTGCTTTTTTAAAATTATTTAAATAATCATTGAAAGTATTTCCGATAAGTGCTCTTATACTTTCTTCAAATGCTTATAAATATTTATATAGTATATTTCAAATTTTTTTATCAAATTGATTTAATTTAACTAAATGTATGAGTTCTACTTACCTTGGTTATTCAAACCTATATAGTTTGCAAGCATAGTGTGATATGCTAGACGTTTAATTCAATGTAATTATTAAATTCATTTATAAATTTTTCTTTATTTGCTTTTGGAAATATTAATCTGTTAAAAACTTCTCTTTACTAATATTTAAACGTTTTTTTATTTTCGGTCATATTTGTTGTAAACATTATTAATTGATGCATAAAATAAAGAGAAACTTCTTTTATCAGGGTCCTTATTATTATTTTTTAAATTTAAATAATCATTTTTTATTTCTTTTAAAAAAGAAGAACCTAAGTAGACCATTTATTGTAAAATTAATGGTCTACTTAGGTTTGGTCATTCTAATTATATTTACTTTATTGAAATATAGTTTTTTATTCTTTAATAGGTGTTATAACAAATTTATTATAAAGATCTTTTGCAAAACTTATTGATAATTGATGCATGCAATTAATTCATTTTACAATAGTTTTATCAGTGTCTTCTTTATTTTTTTTATTTAATGCTTCATAATAATTTAAATATTTTCCTACATAAGAGCTGTTCACTTCTTTAATATCTTTTGGTTGAATTCCGTTATAATCTTTAAAAATAACTAACTTAATATTATATGCAAAACTTAAAAAAGTATTTTTAATATAACTTTGAACATCATCGTTCAATCTAAAATTCTTTTCTACTTCTTTATCATTTTCATTTTCTTGTTCTGATATAGCTTGAACGAAATTTGCAAAATCATGAACTTCTGTTAGATTTTCTAGTTTTTCTTTTTCATTTTGTATATCGTTCAATTTAGCTTTCACTTCATCTTCATCTTTTGGTTGTAAAGGAATATCATATCCTACAAACATACCTAACTGACATGAAGTTGTTAAAAAAGAAGTTGAACATATCAAAGTAAATGATGATAACCAGATTATTTTTTTTAGCATTTAATTCCCTCTTTTTTTAGTTTTTTAACTTATTAAGTTTTTCTATAATTAAATTATATTGAGTTTTATAATCTTTTGCTTTATGTTTTTCTAATTCTATTTTTTTAACATCAGCTTTTTCTAGAAAGTTTTTATTAATTAAAATTTTTTCAGATCTTTCAATCTCTTTTTCTAACTTAACTTTAGTTTCTTCTAATTTAATTATTTGTTTTTCATTATCAATAAAATCAGCATTTGCAATTTCTAAAAAACAATCTCCAATTGGAACACTAGTAAATTCTTCGCCTATTTCTTTTAATTCTATTGCGGAATTAACAAGCGTTTTTAAAAATTTATTCAAATCATTTATCATTGATTTTGCTATATTTTTATATTTTGAATTATGATAATTTAAGTTAAATGTTAAATGTAATTCATTTTTTAATTCTTGATTTAATCTAAATTCTCTAATTTTTTTAATAGATTCTATAACTAGACTTTCAAAACCTTCAATTTCATAATTAAATTCATTTATTTCATAATATTCTTCTAAAATTGATGTTTTTAGATCTAGTAATTGATATATTTCTTCACTAACAAACGGCATTAAAGGATGTAAAAGTAGTAATATTTGTTTTAAAGTAAATCCCAAAACTGCTAGTGTAATGTTTTTGGCATTTATATCATTTGAGTTTATTTCTGCTTTTGATAATTCTAAATATCAATTACAAAAATCATCTCAAATAAAATTATAAAGTATTTTTCCAGCAAGTGTGAACTCATATTTATCAAAAGCAATAAAAAATTCTTTTTGAGTTATTGAAAGTTTATTTAAAATTCATTTATCAGCGATATTGTTACTTTCTTGTAAGTTTGATATGATTTTATCTAACTCTTTTTTATCAGGGACTTTATCAATATTTAGCATAACAAATCTTGATGCATTTCAAATTTTATTTACAAAGTTTCAACTGGCTCTTAATTTTTCTTCACTATATCTTAAATCTTGCCCAGGAGAAGAATTTGTCAATAAAAAGTAACGCATAGAATCTGCTCCAAAGTCTTGTACAACTTGCATCGGATCAACACCATTTCCTAATGATTTTGACATTTTTCTTCCTTGTTCATCTCTAATTAAACCATGTAACAAACAATCTTCAAAGGGTTTATTTTTAGTAAATTCTAAAGAACTAAATACCATTCTTGCAACTCAAAAGAAAATAATATCATATCCAGTTACCAGAACATTAGTCGGAAAATATCTTTCAAATAATTTTGAATTATTTTTTCCGTTTCAATTTAGTGTTGCAAATGGTCATAACGCTGATGAAAATCATGTATCTAAAACATCTTCATCTTGAAATCAATTTTCAATATCTTTTGGAGCTTGTTCTCCCACATAAATTTCATTAGTGTTTTTGTTATATCATGCAGGAATTTGATGTCCTCATCATAATTGTCTAGAAATTGTTCAATCATTAATATTTTCCATTCATTTATTTAAAACATCATCAAATCTTTTTGGATAAAAGTTGATTTTATTATCACTTTTTTGTAAATCTAAAACTTGTTTTGCTAATGTATCCATTTTCACAAATCATTGCTCTGATAAATATGGTTCAACAACGGCATTACTTCTTTCAGAATATCCCACTTGATGATCTATTTCTTCTTTTTTTATTAATAAATCAAGTTTTTGCATTTTTTCAACAAGTTGTTTTCTTGCTTCAAATCTATCTAAACCTTTGAATTCTAAAGATTTTTCATTCATAGTTCCATCAATATTCATACAAATAATTTGGTCTAAATTATACTTTTTTCCAATAATATAATCGTTTGGGTCATGTGCCGGAGTACATTTCATAACTCCTGTTCCAAACTCAACATCAACATACTCATCAGCTATAATTGGAATAAGTTGATTATTTACTGGGTTAATAACTTTTTTACCTATATAGTTTTGATATCTTTTGTCATTTGGATTAACAACAACACAAGCATCTCCAAACATAGTTTCAGGTCTTGTGGTTGCAATTATTAAATAATTTTGTTTATCATTTTCAAAAAAGTATTTAAAATGATACATTCCACCTTTAGTTTCTTTGTAAATTACTTCAATATTTGAGATTGCTGTTTTTTGAACTGGATCTCAATTAACAATTCTTTTATCTTTATAAATTAAACCTTTATTATACATTTCAACAAAAACTTTATTTACTAATTTATTCATCTCAGGAGAATAAGTAAACTTTTCCAAGCTGTAATCTAAACTTAAACCTAATTTTTCTCATTGATTTCTAATTGTTTGAGCATACTCATCTTTTCACTCTCAAACTTTTTTTACGAAAGCATCTCTTCCAATTTCAAAACGACTAATTTTTTGTTCTTTTAGTCTTTGTTCAACTTTTACTTGGGTTGCTATTCCGGCATGATCCATACCTGGTAGATATAAAGTGTCAAATCCAGATAATTTTTTATATCTAATCAAAGCATCTTGTAAAGTTCCGTCTCAAGCATGACCAAGATGTAATTTTCCTGTTACATTTGGCGGAGGAATAACGATTGAATATGGTGGTTTTTTTGAGTGAATATTTGCTTTAAAATAATCATTCTCTAGTCAAAACTTGTACTTATCTTTTTCAACGATTAAATGATTATATTTTTTATCAAGTTCTTTTTTCATAAACTAGATTCCTTTCATAAAAAAAGTTCCTATTTATTTATTAAAAATAAATAGGAACGAATAAATATCCGCGATACCATCCTAATTAGTCTATTAAATAGACCCGCTTAATTAGTATTAAGTTTAGAATTGTATAACCTTCAAAATATAGTTTTATTAGTTCACACCAACCACTAACTCTCTGTAAAAACTAATTATTTTTACTCCTTACAATTTTTAACAGCAATGTTATTATACACTTTTTAATAATCACATAACAATATAGGTATTATAAAGAATGCAAACACATTCCCTATTATAGATATGAATGATGAAATGACGTTTGATATTGTATGAATGAGTAAGTTTTGTGAATTAATTTTAAAAAAGTAAAATAACATAATCCATATCGCAATTATAATATATGTTATTAATGCTTGAACAATACAAAATATTATCCCGATAGTAACCATTTTAGTATTGTTTTTACGTATTTGTTCGATCATTACAAAGTTAGATAATAGAAAAATAAAGACTATAAAACCTAATTGAACTCATAAAAATCCTTTATAAATATGAATAGATTTTAGATGTGACAAAATAGCTAAAATAATCCCGACAATTAAACAGCCAGTAAAGCCAACAAACAAAAAACCTATCTTAAGTTTTCCCACTCTTTTTTTCTCCTTTGTAGAGTTTAATTATATAAAAGTACATTAAGTATATTAAAATTTTATTTTATTTTAAAAGATTATTTTTAAATTTAAAAATAAAACTTAAAAATTAATATATTAAATCACACTTGTATTTTGGATAAATTCAAGTGCATATGGTGGTTCTGAACTCTTTTTAAAAGTAGTTAGTAAAATAGATTTTTTATAGTTAGCAATAGCTATATCTTCATCTTTTTGTTGATCAAGATAATTTTTGATTAAGTCTTCATTATGACTATAATTTATTAATAATGCATAAGCTTTTGCGTTATTTTCATATAAATTCTTTTTAATTTTGATATTTTTTAAAAATCTTCTTGTAACTCTTTCAGAAATTCTTAAAATAGAAATTTTTAAACAAAATCAAAAAATTGATGTAAATAATATTGAAATTAATATTAAAAACGAAATAACTATAATTGTTAAATGAAACTCATTTGAAAATAAATATTTTATTCCTGGGAAAATATCTGAAATAAAACTATCTTTTATTCCTTGATTAAAGTCTAATCAGTTATCAAAGCGGAAAAAGTAGCTAAAGTTCATATTAAAGTTTTTATTGAAATAACTTGAAATATTAAATATATAAAATGAACTTAATGCTAAAAAAGGAACTAAACAGCAAGCCATTTTAAATAATATTTTCATATTATCTTTTTTAAAAATTCAAAGATAAGATTTTACAATATTTTGATCAATTAAAAACTTATCAACTAAACGCATTAAAAGAGAAATATATTTAGAAATAAAGTATATTGCTAAAGTTATACCAATTACTAATTTTAAAACTGTAGAGATATAGTAGTCCGTTCTTGTTTTTATTAAAAAGTCAAAAACTGGTGTCACAACAAACATTAAAAAACATATAAAAAAGTTTATATATCTTTTAAAGTAATTCTTAAGTTTTAATTTCGTTTGTTTTAAGACTTTCATATATTCACTCTCTACATAATTATAATTATTTTACTATATATACCTATTAAATGCTAGTTTTTATTAAATTGCATAAAAATCTAAAAAAATTTGATCATATACTCTTTCAATATAATACAATTGCTTGCTAGCTCTTTTAGAAAATTTATTTTTTAATCTCTCTTGTAATAAATTATAGTAACTTGTTCATATATCTTTGTAAGAATTTAATATTTTTTTGTTTAATTCACCAATATCTTTTGATTCTTGTAAATTTAAATCATCACTATTTAAAGTTACAAAAATACCATTTTTTGAGCTTAATTCTACATTTTTACAAGTTAAATTAAGTTGTTTATCTCCTCATTCGATATTTTCAAATAAACTTTCATTTGAATAATATTGATCTTTAACTAATTTTGAATAGTTATTTTGAATATTTTTTTTGCTTGTAGTAATAGCGCTTAATGTGTTGATAAATGATGGTACTAATAAAATATTTAAAACTATATTAATTATTGACATTATTAATGTATCTGTATCAGTATTCGTTCCAATTTTTTGAGTTTCATAAAAACATATGATTGCAGTAATGATTACCGAACATATTGTTCAAGTCATGAATCAAAGTGGTTGGTAATCCACTTCTCTTCCAACTTTAATTTTATTTTTATCTACTTTTAAAGAATATTCAAAAACTTTTATATATTTAAAGTATACATTTAGTCCAAATCAATTTATAATAACAAACTTTATAACTAAATAAAAAGTTAAAACTAATATTATTATACTTTCTCATGATTTTGCTCCTTTTTCTATAGCTACTCCTTTTGCAATTGCATAAATAAATAAAGAAACAGTTAATAACAATAATATTTGATCAATAATAAAATAAGCAAATTTTATTGGTTTGAATACTAAAATATTTTTTATAAATTTTTTTTGATTATTCAATAAAGCTACTTTCATAAATCCCCCTAGTAAAATAATGACCATATTTTTAAATAGTTTTAATAATATATGTTTATTAATATTTTATTAATTAATATTTTCTTGTTCAAATTTATTCATTTTAGATAGATTTTCAATAGTTTTATCGATTTTTAAAGACACTCTAAAATAAAACAATCCAAAATCAAGAGCTTTTTTTACTTTAAAATGCTCTATATCTTTTATGTTTTTATTTTTAGTTAAAAACAATGCCCCGCAAACTGAAGAAATTAATAACATTATATCAATTACTAGTAATAACGCTATTATTCCTGTCTTCCAACTAGAAAAGTTTTTTCAATTTAACATAAGCACGACTGCTCCTGATATAAAAAATAATATAAAAAGAAAAATTGAAACTATGAATATTTTTAAAACGGATTTTTTATATTTGTCAACTTTTAATTCCACTTTATAATCATTCCTTTTTTATATTATACAATATTGTCATTAATGATATCAATACTATAAATAAATTTTA
This sequence comes from Spiroplasma tabanidicola, assembly GCF_009730595.1. Taxonomy (NCBI): domain Bacteria; kingdom Bacillati; phylum Mycoplasmatota; class Mollicutes; order Entomoplasmatales; family Spiroplasmataceae; genus Spiroplasma; species Spiroplasma tabanidicola. Next base: position 730,349 of record NZ_CP046276.1, read on the forward strand.
TCTATAAAAACTCTAAATATACTACATTTCTTGTCGTTTTTTAGCACTTTTAGATTTTGTTAAATTTTTAACTTTAGTAGAAATTTTTTTTGTAAATTCTTCATATCTATCTCGATATTTATTTTTTAGATAAAATCCTAAATTATTAACAGATATTAATAAAAGATGTTGTAGAACAATCCATGTTCCAAAAACCACTATAACTATAAAAATATATAAAGGTACAGAATTAGTTAAAAATAAATCTTCTTTTTCAAAATCTAAAAACTCATAAGGCCATAGATGAATATCATCTTGCAAATAAATTAAACCTCTAATATAAATATAAAATAAATAACATACAGGATATAAACACGATATATAAATATCTCTTTGTTTAATTCATTTTATGTAACTTAATTTTTGTTTACATGATGTTATTGGAAATATTATAAACAAAATTAATGGACATATAAAGTGAGTTACAATTGTACATGCGATTTGACTTTTTGAATAAGCACTTAACATGTTTTCTTCAGAAACTAAAGAATAAATAATACCTGCTCAAAAAACTAAAAATACAATCATATTTCAGTTCATTAAAGAAAATTTGAAACCTTCTGAAGTAACTCCAACTGGTTTTTTATTATATGAAAATATTTGAAAAAATAATCAAACAATTGTCATTATATTAACATGAACTGACATATAGCTCATTAAGTCTTCAAAGTTTCTAGATTTTGGCTGATCATAGTATCAATATTCGTGAAAACAACACTCATATACTCCTCAAATTAGAAAACTTAAAAAAAACAATGCTAGAAATAAATAACAATATCAAATTTTACTTTTATAGTATATTTTATTCATAAATTAATCCTTTTTTAAATTTTTTTTATTATATCATAAATATAAAAAGCAGTGTTTTAAATCTAATTTCCATATAAAGAATAAAAGCAATTAATACTGAATTACTTTTATTCTTTCATAGAAGTTGAAAATGATAATGTTACATAATATAATATTGAAAATATCAAAAATGATATATAAATATAAATTGTATCTTTTGTAAAAGGTACAATTATTGGATAAACAATAAACAAAATAATAACAATAGTTGTAAAACAAACAATAATATTAAGGACATTTTTGATTTTCAAACTTTACTAAATAAAATAAGTATTTAACATTGAAGTTGTTATCGTTAATAACCCTACAATTACAGAAGGAATAATGATAGCTAAGTTTCGTCCAAATAATAATATTGCCAATAAACTAATAAATCCAAATGAAATAAATATAACTAATTTTGTCTCTCGTATTTTTGATAAATAAATTTAATATTAAATATAGTATAGTGCAAAGAAGTGTTATTATAAATTTATTTTAATTACTTGCTAATAGAATAAAAAAACTGCATTTTATTTATGCAGATTTTTTATTATTTTTGTTGTTGTTTTTGTTTTTTTAATTTTGCTTTTTCTTTTTCAGCTGCAGCAATAGCTTTATCTACTTCTATAAATTCTTTTACTATTTTTTGATTTCTTCTTCAAGGATCTGGGAAATAGTGATAACTGACAAATACAACCCCATCAACAAGCAAGATACCAACTGTTGGTAATATTACCAACCCAAAGATAACTGGAAGCATATATCAATGATCAAAGTATTCTTGAGTATTTAATAAATTTAAAATATTATTATTAATTCCCGGTACAAATAAAGCAATAGCATTTAATGCTGCTGCAATAAATGAAGCTATAATTAATGGTTTATTTGTTACAAAATTGATTTTTTTACTTGTTTGTCATTGACTTAATTTAATAAAATTCGCAAACAAACAAGGAGCACATGTGATTGTCATAAAAATTGAAGTTCTTCCATAATCTCCAATTTCAATTTTTAATCCCATTGGTATTTCAGGGTGATTTCGATAAACTTGGAATCAACCTTCTTTCGCTAAAGTCGCAGTATCCAAATCTGCATATTTTGCAATATTATCTGGATCATTTTTAAATGTATCTAGTATTTTTTTTAAATGATTTTCATCAACAAACGACATTCCAAAGTAAAATGCAGCTATTGAACAAATTGTTAAAAAGAAGATAATTTTCATCATTGAAAACCATATTCCTTTAAATAAGGAGTTTTTACCTTTAATTGGTTTGACTTTCATTAAACTTGGATCATTATTTCCCATACCAACCGCTAAAGCAATACATGATTCAACTATTAAATTCATTCATAAGATATTTGTAGCTTCTAAAGGAGAAACGGTATTTATTGTTGAAAGAATAAATATTGATAAAACGTTTGCTAAGTTAACTCCTAGAATAAAAGTAATAGCTCTTTTGATTTTTGCATAAACGTTTCTACCTTCATTTACACCTTTAATAATTGTTTCAAAGTTATCATCAATTAAAATAACATCAGCTGCTTGTTTTGCAACATCAGTTCCTGTAATTCCCATTGCAACACCAATATCTGCTTTTGCCAGTGATGGTGCATCATTTACCCCATCCCCAGTCATACTGGTAATGTTTCCTCTTTTTTGTAAAGCATTAACTATTCTTACTTTATGTTCTGGATTAACTCTTGCAAAAACACGAATTTGTTCAATAATGTCAAATAATTGTTCATCATCCATTTCATTTAGTTTTTCAGAACTCATAACTTCAGTTTCGTCTTGTGCTAATTCTAAATCTCTTGCAATTGCAAGAGCAGTTACAGCATGATCTCCTGTAATCATAACAACTCTAACACCAGCTTGTTTTGCTTGACGAACAGCAGAAACTGCAGATTCTCTAACAGGGTCAATCATTGCAACAGCACCTAATAAAGTTAAATCAGATTCTAAATCTTCATTTTGATTATCAATTGTTTTATAAGCGAATGCCAAAACTCTTAAAGCATCTCTTGAAAGTTTTTTAGCAATATTTAATAATTCCACTTTATCTTCTTCTGTGATGTCTCTAATAACATTATCAATCATAATTTTTGAACAACATTTGATTAATTGATCAATTGCTCCTTTTGTAAATACATTATATTTATCATCAATATTATTGACAGTTGTCATCATTTTTCTTTCACTATCAAAAGGTAATTCATTTACTCTTGAATAAAGTTCTCTTGCTTTTTGTTCATCTAAACCGGTTACTTCTGCAAAATCAACTAATGCTAATTCAGTAGGATCCCCAATTCTTTCATCGCCTTCAGTAACTGAGTCATTACATAAAACTAAGGCTTTTAAAAATAAATCCAAATGACGATCTTTTTTATGTTTTAAATAATCTTTTGCTTCAGATATTTTATTATCCATAACTAATTTAGTTACTGTCATTTTATTTTGAGTTAAGGTTCCAGTTTTATCTGTACAAATTACATTAACACTTCCAAGAGTTTCAACTGCTTTAAGTTTTTTGACAATAACATTTTCATCAGCCATTCTTCTAGCGCTTAAACTTAAAGTTACTGAAATAATTGCTGCTAAACATTCTGGGATAACTCCAATTGCAAGTGTAATTGCAACCATTAAGTAGTTTGATCATGCAGTTCTGTCTCCAGAGAAGAATAATGCAATAAAAATGATTACACCTAATGAAAAGCTTAACAATGCAATAATCATTGTAAAAAATCCTAATTTTTTTTCTAATGGCGTTGCTTCTTCATCATTTTCATTAATTGAAGTTGCAATTTTTCCTATTTCAGTGTCAACTCCAACTTTAATAACAATACCAATTGCTCTTCCTGCTGTTGTAAACGTTGACATAAATCCAATATTTTTCATTTCCGCTAAAATACTTGTACTTATAATTTCTTTTGAAGTTTTTTCAACAGGAACTGATTCTCCAGTTAAAATTGATTCATCAATCATCAGTCCGTTCGCTTCAATTATTCTAATTTCTGCAGGAATATATTTTCCCGCTTCTAAAACAACAATATCTCCAACTACCAAACTTGATGCTTCAACTTCTTGTTGATTTCCATTTCTTATTACAATTGCTTTTGGTTTTGACAAACTTTTTAAAGCATCCATTGACTTTCTGGCTTTTAATGTTTGAAATGTTTCTAAAATCGCATCAATAATAACAATCATAAAAATGACAATAAAATCGATAAAGTCTTCTAAGTTCACTTTTCAAGTTGTACCAATTAAAGGAGCAACAACACTAATTATTGCAGCTACCATTAATATTATTTGAATAGGTTCAAATAAGGAATGTAAAAAAACTAAATATCATGGTGTAACTTTACCTTGAGGTAGTTCATTTTTACCATATTTAGTTAAATTGTTTTCAACTTGTATATCATTCAATCCTTTTTTAATATCTGAGTTTAAATTATTTGCTATATCTTTTATACTTTTCGAAAGATAATCATCCACGTTTGTTTAATTCCCCTTTATTTCTTAAAAATCTAGTAAAATTATATCAAATAGAAAATAAATATACAAAAAATATTGTAAAATTATTAAATATACAAGGAGGTTTAAAATGTATAAAAACCAAATTGAACAAGCAATTAATTATTTTAAACATCAAATCACAGTTAAAGCAAAAGAAATATTAATAGAAACTACAAGAATAAATTTAGAAAATAAATTTAATATAATAACAAATCGTGCATTAATTGCATTTTGAAAAGCAATTCAAATTTTTCCAGATCAAGAAGATATCAATGTAACACTTACAGCAACAAAAGTAGCAAACGAAATTGAAAGCAGTAGTATGAAAAATCAAATTAATAATTTTACAAGAAGTTATAATAATGCTGGAGTTGGATTACAAATGGATGAAATTTGTGAATCTGAAGTTGTAAAAATGCTTAATATATTTTTTATATCTGGAAATTGTGATTTAAAAATTCTTAATTTTATCTTAAATAACATTTAAAAAAGCGCATGGTTGCGCTTTTTTAAATATCTAAAAGTTAAAATTACTTGGATCTGGTCCATCTCTTTGTTCTTTGATTGTTGCAATCAAATCTAAGTCTTCTTTTGTAAGAGTAAAGTCATCAATATTTGCATTTTCTATAACTCTTTGTTTTTTTGAAGATTTTGGAATAATAACATAATCATTTAATTCAGCTCACTTTAAACATATTTGTGCTTCTGATTTGTTATATTTTTTTGCTAATTGATTTAATTGTTCAACCTCAAAACATTTTCCTCTAATTAGAGTTCCTCATGATTCAACAACAATTTCATGTTTTTTACAATAATCTACAAGTTCTTTACAAGTTAAAGCTGGATGCAATTCAAATTGATTAATAACTGGTTTAATTTTTGCAACTTTCAATAATTCTTCTAAATGTTCAACTAAAAAGTTACTTACTCCAATTGATTTTACCTTTCCTTCTATTACAGCTTCTTCTAAAGCTTTTCAACACTCTAGTCTTTTTGGTGTTGGTCAATGAATTAATAATAAATCAATATATTCAATACCTAATTCATTTAAGATTACATCAATTTCTTTTTTAGTATCTTCATAAGCATGTGAGCTATTTCAAATTTTTGAAGTAATAAAGATGTCTTCTCTTTTTACTCTTGTACTTTTGATAGCTTCCCCTACTGCTTTTTGGTTTTTATAAATCATTGCTGTATCAATATGACGATACCCTGCTTCAATTGCCGCTTGCACAGCTTCAAAGATTTCATCTTTTTCTTTTAACTGATAAGTTCCAAGACCCATTTGTGGAATATTCAATCCATTGTTGAATTTTATATCTTTTTTTAGAATGCTCATTTTTTTCCTCCATTCACTAAATATTTTAGAACAAAAAAATAAAAAGTATTAACTTTTTATTTTTTTAACAAATAAATCTATTTCTGCAGATCCGCTAAATAATGATTCTGGAGGATCTCCATACATGGTTGCTTTTAAATGAATGTGGTTATCTATTCCATCATTATTTTTTACTTCATTAATAGAATCAAACTTAAATTTTTGATTTACTAAATCCATAAAATCTATTTTATATTCGTCTAAAAATTTTGTTATTTTATGAGTTTTATCACTATAAATTGCTGTCATAATTGAAATGATATCAGCAATTAAATTATTATATTTATCTTTATCATTAAGAATTGCATTATAATTTTGACTAGTTATATCCAAACTATATATATCTAGTTTTTTTTGCAAATCATCAATCGGGATTGTATTATTACCATACATTGCTTGATATGCTATTTTTGTTTCAACAACATCAGATCAAACTAATTTATCTTTTTGCTTTATAGCATTTGCAGTTTTTACAATTAAGTTTAATTCTGGTATCTTATCATTTGTTTCGTAATTATTATAATTAGAAATAGTTGAACTAATTTCTTCATTTGTAAAATTAACATATACTTCTTTTTCAAAAGTTGGTTCATTTTTCATAGTGTTAGATCATTTAAAATTTTTTTCTTCTTTTAATTTATCCATTACTTTGTTGGCTCTAATTAATGCATAATCACCAGAAATATATTTTTTATATTTTATTTCTTTTTCTATTTCATCTATAACAGTATTTTCTGCAATTGATAAACTTCTAGAAGCTTTTTTACAAGCAATAATCGGTTGAACATTCACACCAATTAAACTACCAACACTTAAAAACAAAAGCAACTTTTTCATTATTTGACCTCCAATTAAGTCTTGTATAATTATACAAAATTTTATTAGTATAAATCTATCTTATTTTTTAAATTCTTCGACTAATTCTAAAAGTTTTTTACCAACACCATCTTGATCAATTGGTAAAATAACTTCTTTTGCCAATTCTTTTATACCAGGAATCGCATTTCCTACTGCATAAGTATTTTTAAAATTTCTAAACATTGGATAATCGTTAAATTCGTCACCAAAAACATAAATATTATCTTCACTTATTTCCAAATATTTTGCTAAAGCTTTTAATCCTCAATCTTTTCCTGCACCTTTTTTATAAATTTCAATTGTAATTAAATCTTTATAATCAAATTTTAAAGTTGCTAATTCAAATTTACTTAAAGTTTTCATTGCGCTATTATATTCTTCTTCGCTATAACAACTTACATTTAACGAAGTAAATGAACCTTTTACATTTTCTTTGATTGCATGATATAATTCATCTCTTGTTTTATAAAAATGAGTTAAGTCATCTAAAGAATTTACAAAATTATGTTTTTCTTGATGATCTTTATCAGCAAAATGAATTGTTTCTAAAGCATATATTTTTATATCATTTAATAAATAAAAATCAAATCCATTTTCATATAAAACATCTAATATTTCATTACCTTCTTGATTTGTAAAATGATGTTGAGCAATATATTGATGTGTTTTTGGATCAATTAAACTTGTTCCATTTGTTGTAATAATTGGTAAAGATACATCTAAATCAATTGCATGTTGAAGTGCTGAAAAATAATTTCTTCCAGTTACAATTGTAAATGCATTATTAGTTTTTTGCATAAACTCTTTAATTAATTGTTTATTAGAATTTGTTAAAATGTTTCCTTCTTTTACGATTGTTCCATCAAGATCTGAAGCTGCAACTTTTTTAAATTTACTCATATTCATATTTCCTTTTTTATCTTTTATTATTTTAAACCTATTTTTATCAATAAAAGAAAAAAACATTTATTAAAAAATGTTTTTTTCTTTTAACTCTATTAATTTTTTTCCTACTCCATTATTATTAATATTATCTATTATTTCATTTGCAATACTTATAATTTCAGGAACAGCATTTCCTACTGCAAAATTATTTTTTAAACCCTTAAACATTGGAATATCATTTACTTGGTCACCAAATACATAAATATCTTGTAAATCAACTTTTAAATAATTTGCAAGCATTTTTAAACCACTTAATTTATTTACATTTGGTTTAAAGTATTCAATTGTTGGTTGATCAAAATAAGCAAAAGTTAATTTACTAAAGTTATAACTTTCAAATAATTTTTCAATTTCATCAAACTCTTGTTTTGTTTCATACTCAATAAACACTGAATTATAATATTTACAATCTTTTTTGATTCCTTGATATAGTTCATTAAAATCATCATACAAATGATAAATATTTTCATCAATATTACTATTTTTAAACTTATCTCTTCTAAAGTGTTTATTTCAAATTGAAGTTTTTAAACAAAATATTTGAAAGTCATTTACTACACTAAATCTAATATTATGTTTTAACATAATATCTAATATTTTAAAATATTCTTCTTTATTAAAATGTAATGAATCTATTAATGTTTCGCTAACCGGATCAATTAATGATGATCCATTAATTGTAATAACAGGTAAAGTTACACCAATATCTTTAATATGATTTTTTGATGAAAAAAATTGTCTTCCTGTTACGACACTAAATGCATTATTAGTTTCTATCATAAATGCTTGAATATCTTTTTTTGTTTCTTTTAAAAGTTCATTTTCTTTTGTAATAATAGTTCCATCCAAATCTGAACAAACTATTTTTTTAAAACTTGACATGAATACCTCTCAACTTAAATATAATATATCATATTTTAATTTAAAACAATTTGTTCAATTAAATCAATCGCTTTATCTAAATTAGCTTTATCAACCGATGAGATTGATAAAAATATATCATTTTTATCTAAATCTAAGGTTGATTTTACTAATTTTTCGTTTTTTATAATATCATTTTTTTTACATTTATCTTTTTTTGTAGCGATTATTAAAACTCTAATATTATTTGTTTTAAAAAATTGATATAAACTTATATCATCATTGGTTGGTTTATGTCTTAAATCAACTAATTGACATACTCCTTTTAAATTACTTCGATTTAAAAGATATTCTTCCATCATTATACCGAAAGCTTCTTTTTGAGAAAAACTGACTCTTGCATAACCATAACCTGGCGCATCAACAATGCGATATGCTGAGTTATTAATATCAAAAAAGTTCAACAATCTTGTTTTTCCAGGTGTTGAACTAGTTTTTGCTAATTTATTTTGATTACATATTGCATTAATAAAGGTCGATTTTCCAACATTACTTCTTCCAACAAAACATATTTCTGGTACATTATCTTCGATTCAATCTTTTTTTGCAGCACCAGATTTCATAAACTTAGCTTGTTTTATCATTTTGAGACTTTTTTTTGTATCCTTTTAATTGGCTTTATTAATTTTTGATACTCTTTTTCAAAAATTTTTTCTTCTTCAGTACTAGTATCTGGTTCTAAAAGCACTACTTCATAGTAATATCTATTCAATTTATTAACAAAATCGCGTTGTTTTTCTATTTCTTCTTCAATAATTGAGTTTCTAATGTCATCTTTTTGATATTTTTCTATTAAAGACTCTAAAAGAGATTGCTCCATTTCTAGGTAAGAAAAAAAGTCATCTTTTTTGATTTTCTTTAGGTTTTTTTTAGAAAAAATTTTTTTTTCTTCTTTATTCAAGAACTTTTCTAACATAAAAACTCACTCCTTTATTTTTCATAATGATTATAGTTTAAAACAACAAAAAAACCAAATAAACTATTTAATATAACCCCTATTTATCTAGGTCTTATGAGAAAATAAATATTCTTATTTTTTATAAGATTATTAGAAAATATATATACTATTTTTCATCAAAAAAATCTTTCAATTGTCATGAATATTTAACTTGATAAACTTCTCTTAAATTAGATTCACTACTGTATGAAATAACTAAATAATTTCTTTTTAAAGTGTTCGAAATAGCAATAATTGTCTTTTTTTTGATAATTGTATTATCTAAAAAATAATAGCTTTCATTTGCTTCTACAATTAGCATTGCCTTATATAATTTAGTTCCAACTATTATTAAAACAAATATAAAAACTATATAAGCTAAATAAGAACCAGTAAATAAATATGAATTTAATCCAGTAATTTCATCTTTTTTATAAATATTTAAATACACTATTAGACCAATCATAAGACCTAAAATTATAGGAAAAACACAATATGTAATTGCATAAAATCAATATAATATTTTTTTACTATAATAAACTCTTTTGTTTTCTAGTTTTTTTAATGCTTTCATTTTTAAGTTTATTCATACTACAGATCCAAAAAATAATAAACTTACTAATGTTATAAAAATGATACCTATTAGCATTTTATTTGCCATTTTCTTGCTCCTTTATTAATTCATTAAAACTTAAAACTAAATTTACATCTTCTAAATCGAATAAATATCGCTTATTTGCAAGAACTAATTCAATCCCTTTTATTCAATCTCCAATATAAAAAGTATAACAAATTAATGAAACTATATTTTTTAATTCAACTTTTAAATATTTTTGTTTAAACTCAATAACTAAATGTTTATTAGTTAAAAACAAGTTTGCAAATTCAGATGTTAGTTTATTATCATTATAATAATACTTATAATCACTTATTCTTAGTTTATTATCGGCTTTTTCTTTTTTTCTTTTTCGATAATATATTTTAATTGCATTTTGATTAAAATAACAAACTTCAGTATCTGGTAATTTATAGTTTATATTTACTTTTTCTAGTTTAAAATCTTTTTGTTTTTCTTGAAATTTTTTTAAATACTCATTATTAATTGTTTTATAACCTTTTATTCTAATTGAATAAAATAATGCTAAAAGACCACTTACTAATAAAGCACAAAGTCAAATAGATATAAAAATTATTAAAACATAATCTCGATTTTGCATATTTTACCTTTTATCTAAAAATGATTTTATCATTATAAATAAGAATTAATGGTAAAAAAATACAAGTAATTTATCTCCTTGTATTTTTTATCCGCTTACCTTTGTAGATACTTTTTCTAAAAATTTAATTCTATCTTCAATTGAAGAATTTGATAAATGATCATATAAAATAACTTCTGTATTAAATAATCCAAATCTGTCTAAGATGGTTTTTTTCATTTTATCATATTCTGCTTTTGCAATTGATTTTCCTAATGATCATTCTCTACTTAAACTTGTTTGTATTATATATGTTTTATCAATATCAATAACAGATTTCCATTCGAATGGTTTATCTTCATTATTAATAATAGTCCCAACAAATACCCTATCAAAAAAACCCTTTAAAATTGCTGGAAAATCTATAAAATACAAGGGATAGATTACAATTAATTTATCCGTTTCGTCTCTAAGAGTTAAGATTTTGTCTTTATATGGACTTTTTTCAAATGTTCCAAAACCAAATGACTCTATTTCTTCTTGAGTTATTACTGGATCAAATTTTTCAGCATATAAATCCCATAATTCATAATCCTTATTATTTGCTTTTAAATTTTTAATAATAACATTAGCTATTTCATGATTGAAACTCTTTTTATTAGGATTTGCTAATACTATTACTGTTTTCATAATTTTCATCTCCTTTAAAGTTCTATAAAATAGTTATTCTTTTATTGATTATAGCAAGATATAGGAAATATATACACTATAATAAAAAACTCTGTAAATAGTAGATTCTATTTACAGAGTTTTTTATTTTTTCTTGTTATTTTTTGTAGCACTTCTTTGTATATTTGTTTTATTTACATAAGTTTTAGTTTTTATTTCACGTTTTGTTTGTTCTTTATGTGTTGATCAATAATTCACAGCTGGTGAAGCATCTTCTAAATCTTTTTGACCAGATCAAACATATTTTTTTTGATAATTTTTTTCATTCATTTTACTCACACTACTTTTTAAGTCTTTTTTAAATACACCACTTCTTGAAAAACCATCATCAAAATATGATTTAGCAGACATATGATTTTTACTTTTTGGATTTTTATTAACATTTTTAGAAGTTAAAATATTATACACACTTGTTGAAGAAGAAACTTTTCTTCTTGATTTTGTTACTCCATATTTTATAAATAAGAATCAACTTAATCAAATAATTAATCCTAAAGCTAATAATGCCCCAAATATTGCTAGTAATAATATTGCTCAAAATGGCAACGCTGGAGCTGGAGGTAAAATAGTTACACTAAATGTATCTGTTTTAACTTCATTTTTAATATTAGTTCCTTTGACATTCACTTGATATGTATTTTCATTTTCGATATATTTTATTGCTTCTAAAATAATTTTTCCTTCTTCAATGTTAGCTTTTAAATAACTCTCATTACTTGAAATAATTGTTACTTCTTCAAATACAACATAATTTTTTAATTCTATAATTTGTTTTTTATTTTGTTTGATTTTAATATCAGAAATATCTATATCTCCAAAATCTAAACTCTCTTTATAAACAGATAAATTGATAGTTAAACTTTGTTTTGCATTACTTGCACTTATTGTAAATGAAGTATTTCCAGCTGTTTTTGAAACAACTTTTACATTTTTATTTTCTAAACTCACAGTCGCAATGTTTAGATCATTTGATACAACACTAACATCTTCTAAATCATCAAAGTTATTTATTTGATAAATTCCTGAATAACCATTTTCAATCATTTTATCAGGATCAAAATTATCTAATCATTTACCATCGATTACATATTTTCTATTAGCAAAATTTGTTAAAGTATATTCAAATTCTCTTGAGTTAGATGAATTTTTTTGCGATACTTTAACTTTTACATTAGCACTTTTTTGGTGATCATTTCATGTAATATTTGTAATTTCAAAATCTAATTTATCTAAGTCAGGATAATCTTTTAAAATATTTTTTATTCAATTGATTATATCTTCGTTTATATCTCCTAAACTTAATTTTTGATTTACATCACTATTTTCTTTTAAGATTTTTTCTACTTCTTCTAAATCAATTGTTGAAGATTTTATAATATTTTTAAAATCAATTTTAATTTTTCCTACTAATTGATTAATCTGATCTTCGGTTAAATAACTTTTAGCTTTTGAATTAGGAATAACATCTACATCTGAAATTAAATGATTTTGATTTGAAATTTCTCAAGTAAAGATTTTTGATTCATCAATTTGTAAATATTGATCTTCTTTTAAAATTTGACTATTTATATTTTTTATAAGATTTTTTAAATCATCACCTACATAGTTTTTCGCTTCTATACTTTCTTTGTATTCAAAAATGTAATTACTTGTTCAATTTAAATTGCTATGTGTTGAAAAATATAATTTAGGTCCAATTTGTTCTCCATTTGTATAGATAAATTTTGCATCAGTATCTTGACCTAAAGTATATTCTTTTCCTTTTAATCAATTATTTATTTTAGACTCTGTCATAAAATATCTATTTGAATTATCTAAAATTTTTGTAACATTTATTAAATTTGGTAGGTCTTCTTCATGTAAAGAGCTTTTAATATTTTCAAATCCATTAGTTAATGAAATTTTTTTATAAATATTTTGATATGTCTGATATCTTAATTTATTTTTTTTACTTATCTCACTAGTTTGATAATAATTTTTAATTAATTCATTATCTAAATCCACTTTAAGATTTTTTAAAAATGAGAAATCTAAATTTTTTCTTATTTCAACATTATCTATACCATCTATATTAAAAAAAGAAGTTAAATAATTATCATCATTTAATTTATATATGTATTCATTATTATTTTTATTAGTATTAAAAGAATAATTAGAAATTTTATTTCCGTTATCAAAGTTATTGTTTGTCAAAAATCAATTAATTAAGTCTTCATTTGAATTTTTAGTTACTGTGTATAATCCATCATTTGAATTATTTGAATTTGCATCATTTTTTAAAACATAATTAATCGATACTTCTGTATTTTTTTCATATATACCTATAGATTGAATTTTTTCATTATTAGCAGAAATACTTATTTTTTTTATGTTATTTGAGCTTTTATCGACATTAAAAAAATAATTTGCTTTTTCCGTTTTATTTCTAGCCACATCATAGTTTGAAAGATCTTTTAATTTATCTAAACTGTAAATAAAATCACTTGATGCAACATTTAATGTGTTATTACTAGGTAGTAATCATAATTTTTTATTATTATTACCAACTATTATCCCATCTGCACTACTTTCATTTAAATAGTAATGAATAACACCATCAAAATCTTCTCAAACTAAAACATAATCTTTTGTATTCGCTTGTTTTACACAATAAATACTTTTAACGCTTGAAGCATTAATTATTTTAGGCAAATTGACAGGTTCAGGATTTAATAATCTTTTATTAAAAGTTTCAAAATCTGGAACGTTAAACTTATATATATATTTTCCGTTATATTGCAAGAAAACTTTATTATAAGCATCAAATAAATAGTTTGCATTGTTAGCAAATATTTTATCTAATTCTTTAAAATCCAATAATTTAGAATAATTTAAAGTCATTATTTCATTCCCATTTGAAATGTCTTTATAAATTTCATTTAGTAATTTTTTAACATTTAGTCTGATAAATGATTTGTCGGTTCAAGCATATATTTCATCTTTATATAGGTAAACATTTTTTATTACTTCTTTAATATTTTCTTTTTCAAAATCTATAATATTGTAAGTTTCTCAAATATTACTAAATTCATTATATAAAATAATAGAAATTTTACTTGAAAAAGTATATTGTTCGCCAAAAAAAATAACATTTTGTTTTTGGTTTGTTGTGTCATTATAAAAAGTTGTAGGTAAAAAATAACTTAATTTATTTTTTTTAATATTATATTTATACGAAATATCATAATCTTTTTGAATATAATTTTGGATAAAATTTTCTTTTAAAAAATTTTTTTTCTCATAAAATGATTGAAAATTAAACGCAGTAAATATTGTACAAATTACAACAATTAATACAGTTAAATACTTTTTCATTTTCAAACATCTCCTTTTAAAATTAAATTATTTTCTTTTTTTTCTTATTACAAAAAATCATATTGATAGAGAAACTGTTAATAGCATAAGAACCGATAAAGAAGATACTAAAGGAACTAATCATTTATTATTTTCAATTTTTCCTGATAATCCTAAAATTCTAACTTTAACCTTATAAAAGTTTCCATTTTCTAATATATTATTACCAGAATCATGAACAGGGTTATTAAATAATCTATCATAAACATAAACTTCTACTATTGTATCTAATGGTTTTAATTTATTTTTAATTTGTTCTTCACTAACTGCAAAACCTATTCCAAGAGCTAATCTTCTATCACTATTTAATATTCATTCTATATTCATTGCACTTGAATCAATAGAAAAACCTTTTCCATTGAATTGCATACTTTCTATTTTATTTAATTGAGACTTTATGTCTAATTGTCCTTCTTTATTTTCACTATTTTTATAATCATTTCTATCTTTAAGCACTTTTTCCTTATAAGAAACTGTAATAGGTGGTAATTTTATATATAAATTATTTTTATAATCGATCAGTGTGTTATTTTTTTCTTCTTCGGTAGCTTCTCCTAGTTTTAAAAGATTATAATAATCATTATTTTTTCCAATTTTTATAAAAATGTTATCTAATTTAGATTTATATCTATTTGTTAATTGATCAAATCTGGTATTATTTTCTTTGTTGAATCCTCAATCAAGTAAGTTTGGGTAGTTTTCTTTTCCCCCAATTCAATCATTAATTTCTCACAAAGTTTGTTGCTTTTGGAAAACACCTTTATATTCATTAGATAAATTAAAACAACTACTTAAATTATCTTCAATTTCATTATATATATGACCAACAATATCATTTACTTTATCATATGTATCTAATACAAAATTATTTTTTGTATATTTATTAAAAAAATATCTAGCAACTTCAATTAAATCGAAGGAATTTTTATAATTAAAAGAAATTTTTTGAGTATTTTCGTTTGTAAATTTAGAGAATCAATTATCATTTGCTAAAAAATCTACATCTCCTGAAGTTTTTAAGTCACCGTATGTATTTTCAGGAAAAAATTTTTTTATGTTGTCATTATTTATTTCTATTATATAATCATATTTTTTTGTTTCTATGTTTTTTTGAATTAAATATTCATCTTTATTAAAGAAAACATTATCATCATAAACTAAATCATTTGCATTTAATTGTGCTTCATCATAACTAATTGCTTTTTTAAATAGTTCATTATATTTAATATTATTAACTGGAGTCATATTTTTATATTCATTTATTATTTTTTCTTTTATTAAATTAATCTTTTCATTTTGTGAAAGATTTATTTGTTCAGAAGATAAATTTATATCTATTAAGTCAGGAAAACTTTTTACATTTTTTAAATTAAATTTTTTATATACTTTTGATAAAGAATATATAGCTTCAGATTTATAAGTTCCTGTTACAGCTGGTGTTCCATATTTATCAGGTGATGCTTTTCTTGTTATAAAAACAAGTTCGCCATTTATAAAATTTAGTGAATTAGGAATAATATCAAAAGTTAAATTTTGATCTGGATTTAAATATAATGTGTTTACACTATTTAGTTTAATTACTTTGTCAACAAAACTATTATGTGAAGCAAAATCATTAACATTATTATAAATGTATTTATATATTCCTAAGTTAGTTGTAACCGCTATAACAAATTCTTCATTAAAGATATCATAAAAAGATATCAAATTTTTTGTTACTTCTACCTCTAAAGTTGGTGTTCCTGCACTACCAAGCGCTGCACCTTCTATTTTATCTTTCTTAGTATTTAGTTTAAATAAAAAATTTAGTTTTAATTTTTCATTACTGCTGTTAAAAATATCGGTAGATT
Source organism: Spiroplasma tabanidicola (assembly GCF_009730595.1). Classification (NCBI taxonomy): domain Bacteria; kingdom Bacillati; phylum Mycoplasmatota; class Mollicutes; order Entomoplasmatales; family Spiroplasmataceae; genus Spiroplasma; species Spiroplasma tabanidicola. The sequence goes on from NZ_CP046276.1 coordinate 746,943, forward strand.
CCAAATAATAAATTCCACCATTTTGATATGAACTTGTTCCATCATAAATTGCAAAAATAATATAATCTTTTTCAAGCGTTTGATTTTCGCTATCAATATTATAATTGTGTTGAGTAGTTGTTATTCTTGAAAAGATTTTATCAACATATGTATCATCATTAAAAACTTTATAATTTGAAAAATTAGTCTTTGAAGAAAATATCTTATATCCAGAAGATGTTCTAACAAATAATCCAATATCATCATTTATAGAAAAAAATGCAGATTGATAAAGATTACCTATAGATATAAAATTGCTTAAAATTTTATATTTAATTTTATTTGTATTATCAAAATTTATATTCCCATAATTGCTTAAATCATTTGTATCCTTGATTATTAATTCATTAAAATCTGCTGAAATAATAGCCATGTTATCGCTTTCTTCACCATAAGAAACTGCTATATAAATTATTCCTTGATTTTTGCTTCTAATTGGTGAGTAAATACCTCTTATTTTTAAACTTTTTAGATTTACTCCGCTTATATTATTTGGTACCTCAAAAATATTAGAAGCATAACTTACTGAATCAAAAATTACAAACTTATTATTATTTATATCACCTGTTGTAAGTTCTTGTGTACTATTTCAAGAATTTAATGTAGATTCATCATCATCTCTAACGGCTAAACTCACTATTTGTCTTCTATACGCATTACCATTTAATGTGAATCCCATATTTGATGCAATCGATGAATATTCATAACTATCAGAAACATCAGGAGCATAAAATTTTTTTTCTGTTCCTTTTATAAAATTAAATTTTTCTTTACCAGTTGAATAATCTACTTCATATAAACCTCTAGTATTTCTGTCAGAAATAAATAATTTTGTATTGTTGTTGATGTCAGTTGTGTTTAAACTGAAATTTGATTCTATTTTTATTTGTTCTTTTTTTTCATCATTATTTAAATTTAATGATTTTATATCATTATCAATATTCGCACCATAATTTGAGTTCAAAAAAAAGGAATTTTTCATAATTTTTTTTTGACCTTCATTATTTCCATAACCATTTGAAATATCTGCATTATCAGTCAAATAATTCATAGTATCTTTATATGCATCAGCATTAGTCAAACTTGGATATTCTATTTTATTATTTGTATCAACTTCATTATATGGTATATCAACTTGCCCTTCTTCTAACTTATTCATTTCTTTATAGATCACTTGCCCTACATTTGGTGCACTAACTGAAACACTAGTTAAAAAAGCTAATATAAATTTCATAATATCTCTCCTTTTTATTCATTACTTCTCACAAAAAAATATTGATATTTTATTATAAAAACAGCAATAAATTAATAAAATATCAATAATAAGGTTTTAATATAGTTTTAAATTTTACTTTATACAACTATTATTATTTAGTATCTTTTTTTTATATTTATATCTAACTAATCAAATTAAATTTAAAGACATGCTTTAAATATATGAAAGTTAATTTCTTTTGTACAAGCTTAACGCCATAAAAGTTTTATGTTACAAAAGAAGAATTATCTTTTTTATAACATATATATATTATATAAAAAAGCAAAAAAAAAATTTTCATAATCAAAAATTTTTTATCTTTTTTCAAATTTATTTGGTTTAGATTTAAAGTTGGATTTATTAAATGATCTTTTTTCAAAACCACCTTTATTATCTCTATCTGATTTTTTATAATCTTTTTTGTCTTTGTCGAATCTATTGAATTCTTTTCTTTCGCCATCAAATTTCTTGTAATCTTTTCTTGGGTGATCTGATTTTTTATAATCTTTTTTGTCTTTATCGAATCGATTGAATTCTTTTCTCTCGCCATCAAATTTCTTGTAATCTTTTCTTGGGTGATCTGATTTTTTATAATCTTTTTTGTCTTTATCGAATCGATTGAATTCTTTTCTCTCGCCATCAAATTTCTTGTAATCTTTTCTTGGGTAATCTGATTTTTTATAATCTTTTTTGTCTTTATCGAATCGATTGAATTCTTTTCTCTCTCCATCAAACTTTTTAAATTCTTTTTTATCACCTTCTGGTCTTTTAAAACCTTTTTTATTAAAACTTGGTTTTTTACCAAACTTTCCTTTTTCTCTAGACTCTTCTTCAGAATTTAACATAATTTTTTTATGCATTCCATATTTAATACGACTTTCTCTTATTCTGGTAGATTTTAATCGCTTATTAATAATAAAGTCTTTATCTTTATTTAACTCAACTATCATTTCAATTTTACGTTTAATTTTTTCTCAATTTATTTTTTTAATAGCTTTTAACTTTTCATTTAATTGTTCATTTTCTTCTTCAAACGGTGCTAATTCTAAGTTAGCAAAGTTATTAAAATCTTTTAAAATAACCAATAATTTATTAGCAAATGAAATATCTATTTCAATTTCATCTATTAATTGATCAGATTCTTCTTCTTTAAGAACAATAAAATCTTGATTTTCTAATAATTCTAAATAAAAATTAATACTATCAACAATTTTTTGATTATATTCTTGTAAGTTATTTTCTTCAAAAATATCATTTTCTTTTACAAATTTTATAATCATATTAGTTTTTTCTAAAACATTGCTGTGATCTTGTAAATAAGTATTTTTCTTAACTCTAATCGCATCTAAAACTGATTTAATAATTGCTACAAACTGATTAAAATTTGCTATTAAATTATTAAACATATTTTGATAAACATTAACTTTTATTTCAGCTGTTTGTAAACTTAAGAAATTAAAGTCTTTATAAATTGATTTTAAAATTGCATTAATATGTTCCATATTAATTTTTTGAATTTTAAAATATACTAAGTTATTATTTAAACAATGTTTTAATGCATGTTTATCGCTTTCAACTAAATAATCATATTCCTCAAAATTCTCTAACATTACAACTAATGTTTTTATATTTTTTCTGAATGTAAAAAACGCTTTAATTAAAATTTCTTGACTAACTTTTAAGTTTTTTTCTAATTTTGTTAAATCAACTGCATTGTATGGATCATATCCAAAAATTGGTGTATTTTCTAATTTATTGATAATAAATTCAATATTGTTATTACTTATTTTTAGTAAATCATATTTTTCTGTGATGCTTTCTAATTTGATATTAAAGTTTAATACAAAAAAATCTTTAATAACTCATTGAATTTCATTAACTATTTCTAAACTTAATAATTTTTTTATCAATTTAATTTTAAATAATTGATCTATATAGTAATGAATTAATGAGCTTTTTTTATTTACTAATTTAAATTCAATAATAAAACTTGATATATCGAAAGTATATGTTAAAAATTCTATTGCACTACTTTTATCTAATACTTTTTTTGCCATATTTTTAACATTATTATCAATAATATTTAAGGCTTCATCTATATTATTAATATCTTTTAAGTAATTTGAAATAACAATTTCGATTTCAATTAGTTTATCTTTAAGTTGTTTGACAATAATTTTATCCATTAATGGTTCTCTTTTCTAAATAATTCAAGATTAATTAACTTGTTAATTTTAACTTAAATATATTTAAAATGAAAAAGAATTTTGTTATTTATTTTGTAATATATATGTAGATAAAGGAGAATAACAATGGCAAATAAAGTATTAGTAATTTCAGGAACAGCTAGTCCTAAAGACAAGTCTTTTTCTATAGCTTTACAAAATAAATTTGTAGAAGAATATAAAAAATTAAATAGTGATGATGAGTTTATTTATCTTGATTTAAATGATGAAAAAATGGCACAAATTACTCTTTCAAGAGATAATATGAAAGATTTTTTCAACCAAGAAGATGCGCTAAATTATATTGAACAATTAAAAAGCGTAAATAAAGTAATTATTGCAAGTCCCATGAATAATTTTGCAGTAAGTGCAATGATAAAAAACTATTTAGATCACATTTTATTAGCAAATCAAACATTTTCATATAAATACTCTAAAAAAGGAGATGCTAAAGGTCTTTTAGATCATTTATCAGTTCAAGTTTTAACAACTCAAGGAGCACCAATTGGATGATATCCATTTGGAGATCATACTAATTATTTAAAAGGTACATGAGAATTTGTTGGAGCTAAAGTAAATCATCCAATTTGCTTTGCTGGAACTAAATTAGAACCAGTTGTAAGTATGGATCCAAATCAAGCCATATTGCAAGTTGAATCTGAAATCATAAAAGCTGCAAAAAGTTTTTAATTAATTAAATATATATAAAAAGCAATGGAATTTTGCTTTTTTTATTTATAATTAAATAGTAATAAGGAGAAATAAAATGTACGCATTTGATTATGATGATATTCAACTAATTCCAGGTTTATGCACAGTTAAATCAAGAAGTGAGTGTGACACAAGCATCAAACTTGGAAAATATACCTTTAAAATGCCAGTTGTTCCTGCAAATATGGCAAGTATTATTAATGAAGAAATTTGTACTCTATTAGCAGAACAAAACTACTTTTATATAATGCATCGTTTTAATGTTGATTCTTTTGAGTTTACAAAAAATATGCATTCAAAAGACTTAATTGCATCAATTAGTGTTGGAGTTAAAGATAATGACTATAAATTAATTGAAAGATTTAAAAAAGAAAATGTTATACCAGAATTCATAACTATTGATATAGCTCATGGTCATTCAATAAGTGTCAAAAATATGATAGAACACATTAGAAATAATTTAAATGATGAAACTTTTATTATCGCTGGAAATGTAGGAACTCCACATGCTGTTAAAGATCTTGAATATTGAGGAGCTGATGCTACAAAAGTTGGAGTTGGTCCTGGAAAAGTATGTATTACCAAGTTAAAAACTGGTTTTGGAACTGGTGGATGACAATTAGGAGCAATAAAATGATGTAGTAAAGCTGCAAATAAACCAATTATTGCTGATGGTGGATTGAGAGTTAATGGAGATATTGCAAAATCAATAAGATTTGGAGCAACTATGTGTATGGTTGGTAGTTTATTTGCAGCTCATATTGAATCACCTGGTAAAGAAGTTACTGTAAATAATATTCTATATAAAGAATATTATGGTAGTGCTAGTGAATATAATAAAGGTGAAAAAAGATATGTTGAAGGTAAAAAAGAATTAATTCAAATTAGAGGAAATTTAATGGAAACATATCGTGAAATGCAAGAAGATTTACAATCTTCAATATCTTATTCTGGAGGAAATAAAACAAAAGACATTAAAAAAGTTGACTATGTTATCTTAAAAACAAGTAATTTTTAAAAATTTCATATAAAATAATATTGAGGAGATGAAAAATATGGATAAATGTCAAAATCCAGGATGTTCAAATGAAATCAGTGTACAAGAACCTAAACGTATCTATGTATATGATGAAAAAGTTGAAGATGAAATCCCAGTATCAGTATGTGATGAATGTTATAAAAAAAGCAAAGACGAAGAAAACGACATTGATTGAAGTCACTCAGTAGTCGAAGAAGAAGAAAAATAAAAAATTGATGTAAAATACATCAATTTTTTATATAATTTCTAAAATACTTTTGATAATCAAATACATTTCATTATCAAAAGTATTTTTTTGATAATTATTCTCTAGTTCTTCTATTTCTCTTATTCTTAATTTTTTAAAAACTTCATAAACTGCTGAATTTAAAGATTTTTCATCAATACGATAGCATAATGCTTTTTTAGTTTTATAAAAATTATCTATACTTACAATATTTGCATTAAAAAAGAAAAATAAAAAGTACTCATTTAGAATGTTAATGCTGTCATTGTTATAAAAAGCAAATAATACAGGTATTTTTGCTTTTAATCCCTTTTGAATTATATCAATAACTTCAGCTTCTCTAATGTTTGCGGTAAATTGATAATCTTCTTCTCTTAAATTAATTATTATTTTATTGAAATTTTGGTATTTAGTAATTTCTAATGTTTTATTTCCCCTTTTTATATCAGTTCAAACTTTAAAATAATCATATAACAAATCAAAGTTTTCATAATTTTTAATTTTGTAAAATTTTAAAATTCAAAACATAAAACATATTTCTTGATAATAATTTTTTTTGTCATCCGTCTTTACATGAAAAGTATATTTTTTTTCTATAACTTGCGCAAAAACAGTTAACTCCTTATCTATTTTTTTTATTAAAGATAAGTCATAAATATTTTTTTCTTTAATAAAATTTTTGATCATTTCATTATTATGATCATAAGTTTTTATTTCTTTTTTAATATCATAAAATTGTTTAAAAATGTTTTTTTCAATTATTATTTCTTTTGATTTTTTTGTTAAAAACTCTGAATCAATTGAACAAATCATATTTATATTTTTTAAATTTAATGATAAAGTTTCTAAAAGTTCTTGTCATTCATAAAGTTCTTCTAAATCTAAATAATATAAATTATCAATTGTTAATACAACTTTTAAACTAAATCTTTTTAAAAGTTTATTAAATTCAAATAAAATTTCTTCTAATATTAATTCATATGAAACTTGATCGCTTTCTTTAATTTTTTTATAAAAGATAAATTTATATGAATAAACATCATTATAATTTTTATTTTTTTGTTTTATTATTTTTTTTATATTTTGTTCTTTTAAAAAAGTTTCAAATATTTTTAAATCACTTATAGTTTTTAGTTCTAAAATTAAAAAACCTAAAAAATCATTTAATAAGTTTTCACTTTTATTAAACTTATCAAAATTAAAAGCTATATGATAATAACCTTTCTTAAATAAAGTTGAAGCTACACTTTCAATTAAAAAACTTTTTCCTGAGTTTTTTGGACCATCTATTGCAATTAATCCTTTATACTCATTTAAAATTCCATTTGATATTTTTTCAATTAAAGGTTCAACATTCACTCTGTCTAAATAAAATTCATTTCCCATACTCATATTCCCAACACTTAATTATTTTAAAAAAAATTGTTACCTTTATTAAATCCTGCAAAAAATTTCATTTTTAAATATTCTTGTCCCATATTAGGGTTTTCAAATCTAAATTTATTTAATGCAGAATATAATAATTTATTTTCATTTTCTAATTTATCATAAAAACTTTTATCAAATAAAATATTATCTGAAAGAATTAATGCACAATTAGAAACAAAAGCTTCTATAAATTTTTCTTTGTTTTCTAAAATTTTTAAATACTGATTAAAAAACTTTTCTAATCTTTCATCTTTTTTATTATAAACAATTGTTGTCAAAGATATTTCATCTGTGTTTGCAATATTAATAGTAGCAACTCTTTCAGGTACAAAAATATTATTAATAGAGTTAACTAAACTGAAATCTTCAGGACAAACTTGTGGATACATCAAATCAAAAAGTTTCATATTTTTATTTGTTTCTAATTCCAATTTTATAATTTTTAAATCTTTATTCTCTAAAAAATTAGTTTTATAAATTTTTAAGTTTTCTAATAATGATTTAACTAAACTTGAAAGTTTTTTTATTCTAAACACAAACAATGCTTTATAATCTTCATCACTTATTGAATTAAAATACTTTCTAAATTCTTCTTTCAAACATTCTAATTGAACTTTACCAATAAAAGTTTTATACAATAAAGCGATAATGTGTATTTTAATAATTTCTTGATCACTTGTTTTTGAGTTAATCGTAATAAGTCTCAACTCATTAAAGTGATTATTGCATAATCCATAAAACTTAAAGTTCTCATTTGAAACTTTTTTAAAAAAATCTTCTCCCATTTTAAAAATATTATCAAATGGATTTAATCTATTTGTTGATAATAAATTTTTTTTATCAAAATTTATTTCATACAATCTATTTTCGTTTGCATATTCACTACAATTTGGATAATTACATTTTTCTAACTTCGCAAGTTTTAAAAAAGTATTTTTAAAAGATTCAAAAGTAGATAATAAATATTTTTCGTATTCTTCTGGTTTATGTAATATTTCTTCATATGTTTTATATGTTTTATCGACAATATTTATTAATTTTAATTTACAACAATCTTCATACTTTTTTTCACTTAAGCAAAAACATAGTTCATCATCAAAAAATGAAAAGAAGTTATATCCATTTTTTTGTAAAAAGTTAATATTATCATTATCTAAAAAATAATTTTCAAATATTGCTCTTACAAACTTCTCAGATTGTTCATTTGCTATTTTGTTGTTCTTTATCTCATTATATAAAGTTTGTTTATCAATAGTTTCAACAATAGCAACTTTCTCATCTTCTTTTTTATCTTTTTCCATATAAACCTCACATATATTTATTATAACTTTTTAAAAATATAAATAAACAAAAAGAACAACTATTTTAGATAGTTGGTCTTTTTTTGATATTAATTTGTTCTTTTTGTCTTTTTCGATTTTGTGCTCTATCAGCAGATGCTTTTTTCTTAGCTTCTACTTCTTGTAATCTAAATTTTTCTCTTTGTTCTTTTAATAAAATTGCTCTTTCACGTCTAAGTTTCTTCTTCAACTCTTTTGCTTCTTGTTCTTTTTTTTGTGCAAGTTTTATTTTATCATTTTTCTCTTCTAACAATATGTCTTTATCTTGTTTAATAGAAGGTTTTATTACATTTAGATTATTCATTTCTTTTTCATCATCAATAACATCTAAATCATATAATTTTGCTTTATCATCAAACATATTAACTATTTCAATATCTTCTTTAAATAAGATTGGATCAACTTTATCTTCAATAAAGTTTTTCTTAAAGTTTCTAATCATCATATTTTTAGGAATATTCAATTCAAACTTAAATTTTGCAATAAAGTCAGGAGCAGTTATAGCTCTTGTGCAATTTAAGTCAAAGATAACTCTTTTTATTTCATAAATATCGTTTGCAGTTTTTATAGAATAAGATCATTGTAATTCTTTGAAATAAAAATCAAATAACAACTCAGAAAAGTCATATTGAACAGTTTTATTTTCTCTAAATAAAGGAATATTATCTAAAAATTCTTTAACTTTTTCATTTCTAAAATAAAAGTCATGTTGATCTCCATATTGAATAATATCTCCATCTTCAATTTGGTATAAAACATCTCCTATTTTTCTTAAAAATTCTTCATCGTATCTAAAAGTTGATTTTATAACATCTAAATATCTTTTATGAGTTTGTAATTGACTTGCTCTAACTGGCATTTGACGATATTCAAAAAAGATTTCTCTAAATAATCCTATTGCGTTTAATCCCCCAACTGTTAATAAATCTCTTTTAGTTAAGTTAGGTTTATGAAATTTTTCATAGTGACTTCCTAAAGCAAAACTAGTGTCTTGTGTAGGAAATTCAGCTGGAGTTAAAGTAATTATTGGAAAAATATAAGGATAATAACAATGTATTGAATAGTATCATGCGATTGATTTTTGATTTCTACCTACCATTTTAATAGCAAACTTATTTAATTCTGCTAATTCTTCATCTTTAAGAACTATTAATGCATCTATTTTTAAATCCATATTTTTAATTTTTCTTGCAAATTTAGGATAATATTTTTCAAAACTAGCAGTTGAACGTTTTCAACCACCATTTAATAATTCATTAATTATTGGTAATTCTTCTAAACCATAGAATTCACCTGCTACTAAAGTTTGTGTATCATCAAATTCAAATATTTGTTTACCAGGAGTAATAAAGTTTTCTACAACTATTTTTTTTAAATGCATAATTTTTCTCCTTTTTTTAAGATAAATTACTATAATTATACCAAAAAATATGAAAAAATGTACCTTCTCTTAGTAGAATAAGGATGGTTTTAAGAAATAAAAAAATATCTAATATTAGACACTTTTACCTAACGATTCTTTAATCGCTTTTATATTTTGTATTATTTTTTTTCTTTTTAAATATACTATAATATTCAATGTTGCAACTGTACTTATAAATCCAATTGTTAAGCACAAAAAAATAACTCATAAAAAAATATTTTTTACATTTTCAAGGTCTACATCATAACCAATTTTTCTACCACTATAATAATAATCATATTTTTTAGTTGAAGTATCATTTTTGTTTCTAAAACTATTTAATCTACCACCAAATCCATCTAGAGCGTGACCCATTTCATGAATTAGAACCGAATATCAAATTGGCGATGAAAATCATTGTGTTTTATAACTGTTATTATTTTTTGCATCAATTAAGCCTTTAAATTTAATAATTATATAGGATGAACTTATCGATCAAGTTTCATCTTCAAATGTTGAATCTGTTGCATTATATCCTAAAACATTTTTAGATGAGTCTTTTAAAACTTCATCACTAGATATCACAAAACTATTTAAGATATTATTAACTCATAACTCATTTTTTATTAATGAAAATAAGTAGTTATATAAATATAGTGTGGCATCTTTTAATTCTTTAGTATAACTTTTTTTTCATTTATAAATTGAAAAAAAATTAGTATATCTATTATCAATAGAATCATATATTTTTTTAAATATTACATTACTTTCATTAAATTCATTTTTTGAGTTTTCAACTAACTTTGCATCTAAAGCATCAAAGTCATCATAATAATTTGAGTTAAAATTATGAAAATATTTTATACTCTGCTCACTTGCTTTTGTATAAGAATCATTCATTCATCCACCAAGTAAATTATAATAATAAGTTCCTAGGTGCATTTCTTTATCAATTATTTTTAAAACAATCGATTGATCAAAAAAACTAGTAAAGCATGTTGATAAATAGTTTCCACTTTTTCCACTTTCAAATTCTTCTCATCCAACTTTTTCGCTTTCATATCCCAAATCAATACAGTCATTTGGTTTTTCTTCTAAGTCTAGATTATAAATTGGTCGATCGTCATATTTCGAAAACAAATAATCTAATAAACTATCTTTTTTATCAATTTGATTTTCTCCATTTTTAATTAACTCAGGAAAAAATATTGTAAAAAAATAATTTGTTATTTCTCAACTTTTATTTTTTAGTGAATCTGGAGTAAGTAATCATTTTGAAAAAGCTTCTGCAAAAAATTCTCTATCATTTGTTGCTCCATATTCACTTATATTAATTGTAGAAGCGATTATATTTTGTACTAGTAACGCTTTATAAAAATTAAGTTCAGTTTTTTTAGAACCAAAATGATTTATACCTTCGTATGTTAAAAAATATTCATTATAATCATAAACATCAATTATTGAATCATAAAATTCTTGTTTAATTTTCGTAACACTTTTTGCATAATAATATTTCAAGATTCTTCCGTAATACATCATTTTTGTTGTTGCATCTTTTTTTGAATTATCTTTTTTAATAATTTTATCTTCTTTTAAAAAAGAATCATAATTAAAAGTTAAATCATTTACATTTTCAGATTTTTCATTATAAAACTTATCTCTTTTGTAACTTGATGTTACAAAAGAGCTATTGAATAATAAACCTATAGATAAAAATAACTTAATTACAATATTAATCATAATAACCCTTCTAAAAAATTATTTATTATTTGCTATTTAACGTCTTTATCGCTTTTTGCTTTTTTTAAAAAAACCAATCCTACAATTACAAGTGCTATTCCTACCGCTGCTCCGATCGCTATATATGTTATTCATTTTTTTGATGAAGTGTTAGAAGGTGTAACAGATGAGTCTTTATTGTTAGATCCTCCAATATAATTACCTGAATATAAATCTCCATAATTTCTATATGCGCTATTATTTTTTAATCTTAAAGAGTTTTCTCTACCACCAAACGCTTCTACTGCATGCCCCATTTCGTGAACAATTACATTAAAATTTTCTGGAGAACTGAATCAACCTTTTTGATATTGACTATTAAATTGTTTTAATAACAATCCATCTGATCTAATAACTATATAAGAATCTGTGGTGGTTATTAAAACTTCAGATTCATTATCTGGATTTTTATAACCCGCTCCAGATGTCGAAGTATATCCTAAAACACCCTCCATAGAACTGCCATCATTATTTTTTAATGGTGAATCAGATGATAACACTAAACCACTTATAACATTTTTTACATAGTTTTCATTTTTAAATAAGGCATATAAATAATTATATAAATTTAAAAAGACATTTTTTAATTTTTCAGTTCAATCATCGTTTCAAGCATCAATAACATCACTACCTGTTCAACTTAATTTTTTATAATAGTTTGCAAATGAATTTATTAAATAATTTGGAGAAATTTGTGCTATTCCATTTGTATCTATTGAGTTTTTTATTAAAAATTCATCTAAACTAGCAAAAGTGAAGTGGTTATCATTAAAATCATTGAATTTTTTAATATTACTTTCACTCGCTTTAGTGAATGAATCATACATAAAACTTTGAGAAGCAGATATTAGATTTTTTAGCTGATTAAAGTTTAGATTCAATGACCTTCTTGCTCAATAAAGTTGAGTATAACAATAGTTCATTGCGACATATCCATATGATTCTTTTATATCATCTGTAAAGTTTAATCATCCAATTTGTTGATTATTTGCATATTTTAAATCCACTGGATTAGAACTTGCACTAGTTAAATCTAAGTCGTATTTTGTTAAACTTGATGAATTATTTTGAACAATAGTTTTAATTTCTTCAATATCTTTATCTGTAATAACTCTTCCAGTTGAAATAAGTTTAGGCATTATAGTAGTATAAAAATCATTAATTATTTCTCAACTACGATTTTTTTGATCATCTGGTGTTAATAATCATTTTGCAAATGATTCTGCAAAAAACTCATTATCAGATGATGCACCATATGCGCTAATATTAATTGTAGAAGCTATTATATTTTGCATTAGTAAAGCTTTTTTAAATTCTTTTTTACTATATATGTCATCATCTAAAGAAATTTTATTTATTTCAGTTTCTAAATTATTAAGTAAATTTTTTTCATCTTTTATACTATTTGCAATATAATACTTTAAAATTCTTCCGTAAAATAATGCTTTTTGTAATGCATTATCATCATTTATACTAATATTAGAATAGTCATCTAATAATAAATCATTATAATTATATGTTGATGCTTTAGTGCTAACTTTATTAACCTTAGTTGTAATGTCATCACTAATTTTATTGTTTAATTTAATAAGATTTTCACTTATTAAATTAGATGTTGTAAATAAATTTGAAAAAATCATTGAAATTGCTATAAACATTTTATTTAAAAATAAAATCACTTGTTACACCCCATTATTTTTTATGATTTTATTGCACTTTTAAATGCATTATAATTATTATAATCTATTTTTTTGTTATATTTTTATTATTTACAAAAAAACAAAAAAAAGAATACTTTATGTATTCTAATAATTAATCTAAAACTGTATTTGTTAATTCTTTTAAGGCATCATTTTTTGCTTTCGATCAAAAATCTACTGCTAAAAATTTATCTACAATTCTTGTTGAAATATGTAAATCTTTGAAATAAAAGTTCATTTTATTAAATCTTAAACAAATATGACCAATTGTAATTGCTAAAAAATCATAACCATCTTCAATTAATTCTTTTCCTGTTTTATCTCTAAATTCAGGATAACCATATGTTTCATACATTGCTCTGCGCATTGTTTCTACACCTGGATCATATCATTCATTAATAACATAATCTTTTAGTTCTTTAATTTTTTTTTCGCCTTCTTCACCCATTGCTTTTCATACTTTTATAACATGTTCTTCAAAAGATGGAGCAAATCTTCTAATCCCTTCGTCTAATGATGGATAAAAGATTTGAATTGGTTTTGCACCTTCAACTTCTACGTGAGCTAAAAATCATGGTTCAGAAAATGAAACTACACCAATTTGATCAGAACTAATTTGATATATTTTTTCACTCATAATAGTACTCCTTTTTATTTGAGGTAATTATACCACATATTTACTACATATTTTATAAATATCTAGTCCTAAAAAATGAGATTAAAAGTTAATTGGTTTTCCAGTTTCTAATGCTTCAGCTGCTTCTCAAACCGCTTCACTTAAAGTTGGGTGCGGATGAATTGCTTTTGCAAGTTCAGTGATTGTACCTTCTGATTGAATTAGAGTTGTAATTTCTGAGATCATATCAGTTGCTGTATTCGAAATGATATGTGCTCCAATTATTTGTTTATATTTTGGCTCACAAATTAATTTGACAAATCCTGTTGTATTTCCATCTGCCAATGCTTTTCCAATTGCTGCAAATGGGAATTTAAATGCTTTATATTCAACACCTTCTTTTTTTAATTGATCTTCTGTTTTTCCAATCATTGAAACTTCTGGGTGTGTATAAATACAACTTGGTACTCGATTGTAATCCATAATTAAATCATCAGCCTCATGATTTCCTAATCTTTTTGCAATTCGATTTGCAGCAATTAATCCTTGATAAGAAGCAACATGAGCTAACATCATTTTTCCAGTGACATCCCCAATTGCATAAACTCCATCAATATTTGTTTCACAATATTCATTAACAACAATATGGCTTCTTTCGTTTTTTTCTAAACCAATATTGTCAAATCCAGTTGTTACAGTTTTTCTTCCAACTGATTGTAAACAGAAGTCAGCCTCAATAGTATAAGTTTGACCATCTTTTTCATAAACTACACTATTTCCTTTAAATTCTTTTGTTGCAGCACCAGTTATAATTTCTAGATTCCCACGATTCAAAAGTTCTTTTGTCATTTCTTTTGAAACATCACTATCTAACATTTCTAAAATAGTTGGTAAAAATTGTAAAATTGTAACTTGTGTTCCTAATCTTTTATAAACACATGCAAATTCAACACCAATTACCCCTCCTCCAATTATGACTAATTTTTTTGGAATTTTTGGTAAAGCTAAAGCTCCTGTTGAATCAATTAAAAATCCACTTTCAGTTGCTTCTTTTGCTCCTGGTAAATTCATAGAATTTGGAACACTTCCTGTTGCAAGGATTAAATTATCACAAGTATATCTTTTTTTATTTACTTCAATAGTATTTTTATCAATAGCAACAGCTTCTCCTTCAACAACATTTACATTATTTTTTTTCATTAACCCTTTAATACCATTGGTTAATTTTAAAACTATATCTGCTTTTCTATCTTGAATTGCTTTTCAATCTGCTTTTACACCTTTCATATCAACTTTAATTCCAAATTTTTCCGCTTTACTAATTTGTTCATATAAATCAGCTGATTTTAATAAGGTTTTTGTTGGAATGCACCCAATATTTAAACATACTCCTCCAAATTTTGCTTTTTCAATAATCAAAGTTTTTAATCCAAGTCTAGAGCATTTAATAGCACCAACATATCCCCCGACTCCAGCTCCAACCATTATTACATCATAATGATTCTCTAAATTAGTTGCTTTAAATTTTGGTGCTGGTCTTAAATTTTTTGAGTTTCCTTTTACAATTCCAGGATGATTTTGTTGATCTAAAACTTGTGTTACTTTTGCAAAAGTATCAACTGGTCTTGGTGGCACTTCTCTTTTTCTTCCTCTTTGAATTAGATCATTTGATACAGGAGTTGCACCAACTACTGATGCATTTTCTTCAGCAGGTTGTTCAACTGTTACAGGTTCATCACCAGTTCCATCATTTATTTCTATAACTACATCTCCAACTTTAATTTCTTGTCCATTTTTGATTAAAATGTTTGCAATCACTCCATCAACTGGTGCAAAAATATCTGAATTTACTTTATCTGTTTCAACATTAAACAATGAATCTCCGCTTTTTATTTTATCTCCAACTTTTACAAAAACTTCAGTAACAGTTCCTTCTGTTAAACCTTCTCCAATATCTGCAAATTTTACTTTAAACATATATTCTTATCTCCTTTAAACTAATAAAATAGCTGGATTTTGTAAATAATAAACTATTCTTTGTAAAAATCTACCAGCATCAGCACCATCAATTACCTTGTGATCTGCTGTTAATGAAAATGGCATAAATTCTCTAATCTCAATTTGATCATTAATAACACCAGGGGCACGAGTAATTGTACCAACACCTAAAATTGCAGATTCAGGATAGTTAACTATTGGAGTTGCATAATCTAATCCTACTGATCCAAAATTTGTAACTGTAAAAGTTGCTCCAGTCATTTCATTCATTGCTAATTTTTTACTTCTTGCTTTTGAAGCAAGATCATTTATTTTAACAGCAATTTGTAAAACACTTAATTTATCTGCCCCTTTAATAACAGGAACCATTAAACCATCAGGTGTGTCACATGCCATACCAATATTGATTTGATTTGCAAATTTAATTGCTTTATTTTCTTCATCAATTCTTACATTTAAATTAGGCATATCTTTTAAAGACAAAGTAACAGCTTTAATAATAAACGCTAAATAAGTCAATTTAACTCTTTGACTATCTGCAAAACCTTTTAATTGATTTCTTAAGTTAACAAGTTCAGTTATATCAACATTTTTAAATCCAGTAAATCCAGCTACTTTTGTATGAGCAACATCCATTGCTTTAACTGTTGCTTTTCTAATTGGATTTCAAGGTACAGAATTAAATGATAAAGGTTCATTGAATTCTGGTACTGAAATAGCAGGATTTGTATAATCAACTTTTGGTTTTGGTCCAGGACCAATTGGTGCCATTTGTGGTAACGCTTGAGGTTGAACAATATGTGGATTTGCAGCAAAACTTTCAATATCTGCAGCTAAAATTCTATTATTTGGTCCAGTTGGACTAACTTTTGTTAAATCGACACCCATTACTGCTGCCATTTTTCTTGCTAATGGTGTTGCTCTTACATTTGCAAAACTATTATCTATCATACTTGCTTGACTCATATCAAAACTCATTCCTTGTGGTTGAGAACTTTGTGGTTGTTCTCTTGAAATAACTTCATTTGAAACTGGAGTTGCACCAACTACTGATGCATTTTCTTCAACTGGTTTTACTTCTACTTTTGCAGGTTCACTACTTGTTGAAGCCCCAGTTCCATCATCAATTTCTATAACTACATCTCCAACTTTAATTTCTTGTCCATTTTTAATTAATACATTTGCAATTTTTCCATCAACTGGTGCATAAATATCTGAATTAACTTTATCTGTTTCAACATTAAATAAAGAATCTCCACTTTTAACACTATCTCCAACTTTTACAAAAATTTCAGTTACTGTTCCTTCTGTTAAACCTTCTCCAATATCTGCAAATTTTACTTTAAACATATATTCTCTCCTAAGTATTAAAATTTATAATTTAATACTTCTTCCATTTTCGCTAAAATTTTAATTGGATTTGGTTGATGATAAGTTTCTCCAGAATCAAAAGGAATAACAATGTCATATCCTGTACATCTTGAAAGTGGTGCTTTTAAATAATCAAAACATTCTTCATTAACTGTTGCAATAATTTCTGCTGATACTGAAAATGATCTAACAGCTTCATGAACTACTAATAGTCTTCCTGTTTTTTTAACAGATTCACAAACCATTTTTTTATCTCATGGTTTTATACTTCTTAAATCAATTAATTCAATTGTAATATCAGGATTTTTTGATTCTAATTCTTCAATTGCTTTTTGGCAATCTACAGTTTGTGCTCCATAGGTTACAACAGTTAAATCATTTCCTTCTTGAATTTTAAAAGCTTCTCCAATTGGAACAGTATAAAATCCATCTGGTACTTCTTGTTTAAATGCACGATATAATTTTGTTGGTTCAAAAACAATAACTGGATCTGGTGATTCAATTGCAGCTAAAATTAATCCTTTAGTATCATAAGGAGTTGAAGGACATACAACTTTTATTCCAGGAGTATGTGCATACATCGCTTCCATTGCTTCAGAGTGAGATTCTAAAGCTCTAATTCCCCCACCCATTGGCATTCTTATAACTAATGGTGAAGGATATTTTCCTCTTGTTCTGTTTCTAAATCTACCCATATGACCTAAAATATTTTGCAATGATGCTCATCCTAGTCCTTCAAATTGTAATTCAACAACTGGTTTCATCCCATTAATTGCCATTCCAATTCCAACTCCAGCAAACATAGCTTCACTAATCGGAGCATCAAAACATCTTTCTTCTCCATATTTTGCTTGTAATCCTTCTGTAGCTCTAAAAACTCCCCCTTCATAACCAGCATCTTCACCAAAAACAACTACTTCTTTTCATTTATCCATAGCAACATCAAGTGCTTCTGATACTGCTTTAACATTATTTAAAACTTTTGGCATTAGTGGTGACCTCCTTTGGCATCAGGGTATTTTTCATAAAACTCTTTTGCTTGGTTATATTGTTCTTCTAGTTCTGAGGTTTTTGATTCATATACAAAATTAAATACATCTTCTAATGGATAATCTTTGTTCGCTTCTGCATAATTGAATTCATTGCTAATTAATTCATCTTGTTCTTTATCTAAATCTTCTTGTTTTTTATCATCTCAAATACCTTTTTCAATAATGTAATTTTTCATTCTGATTAAAGGATCTCTTAGTAAGGCTGCTTGAAATTCTTCTTCTGGACGATAAATTTTTGGATTATCTGAAGAAGAGTGAGCACCAAGACGATAAGTATCTAATTCTAATAAAACTGGTCCATTACCACTTCTTGCAAATTCAATAGCTTCTTGCGAAACGGCAAAAACTGCAAAAAAGTCATTGCCATCTACTTTTATTGACGGAATTCCTGTAGCAATTCCTTTTACAGCTATATTTAAAGATTTTGTTGATTTAGCATATGGAGTTGAAATTGCTCACTTGTTATTTTCACAAATAAATACTACTGGTAATTCATGAAGTTTTGCAAAGTTCATTGCTTCATAAGTTTCTCCTTCACTCATTCCTCCATCACCAGTTGTTGTTAAAGTAACTCCTCCAGTTTGTTTATATTTTTCTGCAAATGCAATTCCAGTTGCATGTGAATATTGACTTCCAATAATAATATTTGGTGGTAATAAATTAACTCCTTCTGGAGATTGAGCACCATATTCGTTTCCCATTCAATATAACATTATATTTCTCATAGGCATTCCAGCAGTAAGTCATGCTGCATTATTTCTATAACCAGGAACCAATCAATCCTTTCCTCTTATCATGGCAAATGCATAACCAACTTCACTTGCTTCTTGACCTGTTGAAGATAAAAATGACAATAATCTTCCTTGTCTTTGTGCTTTATTTTGAAATTCATCTTGTCTTCTAGATAAATTCATAATTTTATATGCTTCTAGTATTTGATCATCTTTTAATTTTGGCATTAATTTTGGATTTACAATTTTTCCATCTTGATCCATAATTTCTACTCTCTCATTCTTTAAAGGGTCAAATACATTTAAAAATTTTGTTTTCATTTTTTCCCTCCTATTGTATTAGTAAATTCAAAACATCTTGAACTTCAATACTACTTCCAAAAATATCTTTGATATTTACTAGTTCAATTATTTTTTTTATTTCACTAGCTTTATACTCAACGTTTACTAATTTCTTTTCTAATATTTCTGTTCCTGCATAACCTAAAAAATCTCCATAAATTTTTACTTCTTTAATTTTGTTATCGATAACATTTAAAAAGATTTCAAAACTACCTTTACCTTCAATTCTTGTTTTATTAATATAATCGAAAGTTGCATTTTTAACAAATGTTCAATCTGAATTTTTATATTTATTTACAAACAGTTTATCAATTTCTTCTAAATCATTTACATCTAATTTTAAATAGTTAATTGATCCTAAAGATTCATAAGTTTTAATCAATTCGTCTCAAAACACAGGTATTTCAATTTTGTTTTCAATTTCAGAGTTAATATTTGTAACTCTTGCTGTAATTGATTCAATGTTTTTTGATAAAATCTTCGCTCTATCAACTGTTAAGTATTTTGCTAATTTATCTAAATTTGCATTAAATAATATTGTTCCATGCTGTAAAAAACGATCTTTATATTTTCACATTGCATTTCCGGATATTTTTTTATCATTTAAAACAATATCATTTCTTCCTGAAAATTTAGCCGCTACTCCCATTTTATTTAGCGTTTGAATAATTGGGTCTAGCATTTTTTCGAACATCGAGACTCCTTTATTTTCTTTATCGGTATAAATAATACTAAAATTCATGTTTCCTAAATCTTGAAATACAGTTCCCCCACCGGTATTTCTTCTTATAACATTAACATTGTCTTTTTCTGCTGACTGAAGATTAATTTCTGCTGCTGGATTTTGATTTCTTCCAACAACAATAGTGTTATCATTTTGTCACAAAAATAAGATTGGGTCTTGAAATTTAGCATTTATTGTTAAATATTCTTCTGTTGCTAAGTTATATTTTGGGTCAAAAATTTTTGATTTATAAATATACATTTAATGACCTTCTTTCTATATATTTTAATTATATTCTTATCTAATTAAATAATGCTTTTAAATAGTTGAAAAAAAATTTCAATTTAATACAAAAAACTAAATAAGTAGATTGTTTAGGTTTATGGTTACAAATTTATAAAACAAACATTTAATAACATTTATTTAATAAAAATCAAATTGTAAATTAGTAGAAAAATTAAAATACATCAGAAAAATAACGAGTCACCCCAAACTACATATACTTTAACAAATTACACTAAAAATTTCTTTAGTAGTATTTTTTCATATGTTTTTTATTTTTTTTTGTTTTTTTTCTAACATAAAAGACCAGTTTTTAATCTGGTCTTTTATGTTTCTATTTTTCTAATTTTTTTCAGTTTTTATAATTTCTAATTTTTTAATATAATACCTTTTTTTAAAATTTTCAAGTTTTTTAGTATTAAAATTATTTTTAAAGTAAAATGATTTTTTTATTATATATCTATTATTATAGTGATAAAAAATAAAATAATAAGTGTTTTTATTTATTATAGCAATTGCTTTATTTTCAATATTTTTTTTATTATTAAATTTCGAAATAGTTCTAAATGCAATTTTGTTTATTAATCTATTTATAAAAATTGGTCAAAAAATTCCTACAATTATTGTAAATTCAAGATCAGATAGTCAATGTGTTTTAGAAATAAGTTGTGTATAGAAAACTAAGTTTAAATAAAACATTCAAAAACTAAACATAAATATGTATCTTTTTGTATATTTTTTATGATTATTTTTATCATAAAAAAATACCATTGCAAAAAATACTGAATAAGTTGCAGCCATATGACCTGATGGAAAATCTGCATAAAGCAATCCTCAACCCGCGTCTCCTCTTTTACCGGTTAAAAAGTTAACTCATCCATCAGGAAAATCATAAATTGAATATCACGGAACAAAAGGAACACTTTGGTCTCCTAATTCTCCTAAACCTCAATTCATAATTTCATGACCTTTTGAAAGATAATAATCTTTTCATTCAGGAGATACAAGATTTTCATTATTTAAAATATCATTAAAATCAGTTTGATAATAATATGGTCTTAAAAAAGTTAGTTTTAAAACTCATACACTAATGTTAAGACTTAATGCAGATAAAAATGTTTTAAACGCTCGTAATAAATAAGCATTTTCAATAACATCTTTTCTATGGGAAAATTTAAATCTTAAATAGTACAATGAAATTGAAAGTATGATTGAATCAATTAATGCTAAAGTTACTATTATTTTTCTTCCTGTAGAATAAGATTCAAAAAATCAAGCAGAAATATCTGGTCCAAATCCATCATCTAGATTTGTATAAGCTAAATAATTTTTAACTTGAAAAGCAACAAAAAGAATAATAGCACAAGCATAATATACTCAAATTCATCAATATCACTTTTTATTAGTTCTGCACCATACTGCTAATGATTCAGCAAAAATAGATACAATTATGTAATAAAACAATACTGGTTGAGTTGTTCCTGAATTTTCAAATATTCAACAAAAAATTCTTATTCAACGATATTCCATTAGAGGTTTAAATAACTCATTAACTTCTAAATCTCAGAAAGTAGACAAAATAAACTGGAATAAAGATCAAGAAAACCAAACAATTAATGCATAATTAAAAATTTTCATTTGTTTATTCTCCACTTTAAAAAACATTTTTTCACCTCTACTCAATTTGTCTATAATTTTTTTTATTCTTTTGACTCTACGGTTTTAATTTCTTTTATATAATATTTCTTCATAAGTATTTCTATTTTTTTATTAACTTTACCAATAACCGGAAAGAAAATTCCAGCAGAAGCTAAATCATAAACATTTCCATTATGTATAACCATTAAGTGATAACTTTTGTTTCTGATTATTACCAAACCTTTTACTTGAATATTATTTTTAGAGATTTTTTTACAAATAATTTTAAAAACTATTTTATTAATAATTTTATATAAACCTAGAGGTCATAGAACACCTAATACATTTGTAAATGATAAATCTGATAATCAGTGTGTTTTTGTTATTAGTTGAGTTGATAAAACTAAATTTAAGTAAAACATCCAAAAACAAAATAGTGCTATATATCTTTTTGTATAATTTTGATGTAATTTTTTATCATAGAAAAATACAAGAGCATAAAATACAGAATAAGTTGAAGCCATATGACCTGAAGGGAAATCTGCATATAAAAAGTTATAACCAGGGTCCCCTCTTTCTCCACTGATAAAGTTTTTCCATCCATTAGGAAAATCTGTTATCTCAAATCAAGGCACAAATTTCGATCCATAATTTCCTAACAAACCTTTTCCTCATTTCATTATATTATGACCTTCGTTTAAATAATAGTCTTTTCATTCTTGTTTGACTAAATTTTCATTATTTAAGATATTATCAAAATCAGTTTGATAATAATATGGTCTTAAAAAAGTTAGTTTTAATACTCACACTATTAAAGTTAAACCAGCAGCTGAAATAAATGTTTTTAACGATTTCAATCAATATGCATTTTCTATTACATCTTTTCTTTTGACAAATTTAAATCTTAAATAATAAAAAAATGCTAATAATATAATTGTATCGACAATAGCTAATGCTATAACAATATATCTACATATTTCATATGACTCAAAAAATCAAGCTGAAATATCAGGACCAAATCCATCATCTATACCAACAAAACTAAAATAATTTTTAACATGCACATAAATTCATGTTAAGAAAATAAAAATATAGTAAATTCAAATTCATATATGAAACTTATTATTTTTTTTACAATAAACATAGATAGATTCAAAAAATATCGTAAATATTACAAAATAAAACAATACTGGTTGAGCCATATCCCCAGAGTTTTCAAAAATTCAAGCAAAAATTCTAATTCAACGATACTCCATTAATTCACCAAAAAATTTATTTATTTCTTGATCAAAAAAAGTAGCTGCAACAAATTGTATTAATGATATTGTAAATCAAACAGCTAAAGCATATTTGAATATTCTAACTTGCGCATTGCTTTTGCTAAAAATCATTTTATTACCTCCAAATTTCACCTTCATAAAAATAATTTAAGAACAAATAGTTCTTAAATTATTTTTTTATATACGAGTTCAAAACGCTTGCTTATTTCTAAAAATACAAAAATATACTAACATATTATACTAAAAAAAAATTATCCTTTTTTATTAATCTTTATCGATTGCTTTTTCATGAACATCGCTATATCTATGTCCTAAAATCTCAATATTATCTAAATGTTTTTTAATTTCATTTAATTCTTCTTGAGAAAAAACAACATCAACACCACTTATATTCTGATCTAACCTTTGTAGGTTTCTAGTACCAGGAATTGGTACAATAAAATCTTTTTGATTTAGTAATCATCCAATTGCAATAGCAGCAGGAGTTGTATTTTTTTGTTGTGCTATTTCTTTTACATATTCTACCAATCTCATATTTGCTTCTAAATATTCTGGATTATTAAATCTTGGAATTGTATTTCTAAAATCACCTTCTTCAAATACTTGTCCCGGTTTAATAGAACCAGTTAAAAAACCTTTGCCAAGAGGAGAAAATGGAACAAATCCAATCCCTAATTCTTCTAATGTAGGTAAAATTTTTTTTTCAGGTTCTCTTCAAAACATTGAATATTCACTTTGTACAACTAATACAGGAAAAACTTTGTGTGCTCTTCTAATAGTTGAAGCACTTGCTTCGCTAAGCCCTCAATATCTAATTTTTCCTTGTTCTTTTAACTCTTTCATAACTTGAGCAACTTCTTCAATAGGAACGTTTTGATCAACTCTATGTTGATAAAAAATATCAATATAGTTAGTTTGCAATCTTTTTAAGCATCCTTCAACAGCTCTTAAAATATTTTCTCTAGAAGAATCAATTCCTACAACTTTATTACCATCATATTTAAATCCAAACTTTGTAGCAATAATTACTTCATCTCTACAATCTTTAAAAGCTTCGCCAACTATCTCTTCGTTTTCAAACGGACCATAAATTTCAGCGGTATCAAAAAAAGTTATACCTCTTTTTTTAGCTTCTCTTAAAAATTTTATCGCTTCTTCTCTTGATGGAAATGGTGGAAATGATAAACTAAAACCCATCACACCAAGACCGATTGCAGAAACTTCTAATTTGTTTCCTAATTTTCTTGTTTTCATACATATACCTCTTTTCAGTCTTATAAAGACAAATTCATTGTAAAACATTAACCTTAGGTTAATGCAAGAGATTTTTTATTTTTTTTTATTTTTTTTTATTTTTAAATTCTAAATCTTGTAATAGAAATGTATCATCGTATGTTAATTCATTCAAAACAAACTCTTCTTGTATTTGCAAACCTAATTTTGCATTATTAATTTTGGTAACAAAACTTTTATGATATTTTTCAGGTAAATAACTTAAAAATAAATCTAAATTATAATCTAATCAATCAAAATTAAACTCATTATTTTTTAAAGACTCTACTAAAATAAAGTTATAATGCATTACTTTGTTTCGAAAATCTTTTAATGTGTGTAAATCCACTAAAACATTATGATCTACAATTTCATTTTTCATCAAACTAAATAAAATTTGTGATCAACCATCTTTATTTTCATTTTTTTTAATTATATTAAACTTTTCAAAAACACTAAAATCATCTATAACATCATTTTTGATATATTTTCCGTTTATTATTATAAAATGATCAAAAATTAAAGCTTTTAAAAAATCTTCTATATTTGCAAAGTAACGATATAAGATATTTTTAATTCTTTTATCATAAATTATTATAGACCTTACTTCTTTGTAATTTATAGCTTCTCTTTGAGTTATAAAACTTAATAAATCAGCAAGATATAAATATGTTTTCATACCTCTGATATCTTTGTAATCATAAAAGTCTTTTAAATCTTCATCATCAATAACTAAGTTCTTTATTTCTTTCATATAATTCACCTTGATAAATGTATTTTACCTTATTATAAATAAAAAATAGAAAGATAATTACCTTTCTATTAGTGGCATAATTGTATTCTTAATTGTCAAATAAGATTCTGCATTCACTAAGTGAACTAATTTAATTATAAACTATAAAACTTGTATTTTCTATAAAAGTTAACTTTTTAGTGTTATTTTTTTATTTTGAACATAATAGTAACCTGCTTTTATTTCCGCAACTTCTTCTTCGAATTCTTTAATTAATGAGCTTATTTTTTCAAGTAAAGCTATAGATAATAAGAAATCTTTATTTTGATCTTTCAAAAAAGATTCTTTAATACAAAATCAGTTTGTAACTTTTTTGCATTTTATTAAAATATTTGGGAAAGTTTTAATCATAGTCTCACAGAAATACTTTTTTTTATTTTCAATAATACTATTAATTTCAATTTCACTTAGACATGCACAATAAAATGATTTATTTAAATTATTGTGTTTATTTATCATATTTTTCCTCCTATAATAAATATCGTTAGAAATAAAACAATATTAACAAATTATTTAATTTATCGATAATATTCAATAAAACTTCATTCAAAACCTTCATAATTATAATAACTCTCTCGATATTCAATTAATTGTTGGTTTATTGTAAATAACATTCCTTTATCTAAAATCAAATTGTTAGATTCTAGTTCTTTTGCTATTTTTAAATTTAAATTTGTTTTTGATACAGATAATATTTTTTTAATAGAAAAACCAATCGGTTGTTTAATGTGAGATCTTAAAAACATCAATAATCCTTGTTCATTTAATAACTCGTTATTAATCTGATCTTTTAAAAGATAATCAGATATATATGAAATTTGCACAATAAATAATTTATTTTTAATATATCTTTTTACAAGTACTTTATGAACAAAATCTTCATAATAAAATTTTGTTTGTTTTCTTAAAACTTCATCTACTTTAAATTTACCCTCATATGTATATTTACTAATAGCTTCAGGATGTAAACTTGAAAAAGAAAATAAAATGTTATTTTCATTTTCAATAACCATATATCCTTTACCATGTCTTGAAATAACTAATTTATCTTCTATTAATTTATAAAAAGCTTTTCTAATTGGTTGAAGTGAAATTTTAAATTTATTTTTTATAAAACTTTCGCTTGGCAAAAAATCATTTGCTTTTACATTATGACTTTTTATTAATTCAAATAAATAATTATATATTTCTTCTCATTTTCTCATAAAAACCACCACTTACTATTTATAAAAATTTATAAAAAAACTATTTATAAAATGCAGCATTTTATAAATAGCATAGAGCTCCCTTACCTTCTACTATTCTTTTTGCAAATTTATTTGCAAATTTAATAGCATTTCCCATATCTTCATAACTAAAGTTAATTGATAATTGACTAATAAGAGCACCAATAAATCCATCACCAGCTCCAGTTGTATCAACTACTTTATTAGATTTTATAACCGAGAAATTATCTCCTTTTCCATCATGGAAAAACTCAACACCATTTTCTCCTTTGGTCATTAAAATAAATTGATTTGAGTAATTCATAAAAAATAATTTTTTATGTTTATTTAAAATCATAAACTCTTCTTCGCTTAGTTTCACAATTTTTGCATATTTTATTACACTAAAAACAACTTTTGCAAATTCATCTTCACTTGTTCATAAATCATCACGATAATTTGGATCGAAAACTACAATCTTATTTGTTTCATACAATTTTTTCATAATATCGATATAATTCGGATAACAATCACTTAACAAACCAAAAGCAGAACCAAAATGAGCTAAATCAATTTTATCAATATTAATATTAATATTATTTCTCATATCATTTTTTATATCAAACTTGAAGTTTCTTTCGCCACTTGGTTCTAAACTAACAACAGCTGTTGATAACTCTGTATTTTTTATTGTTGTTATAAATTCATTGTTTATATTTTGGTCTTTCAAAAAATTTCTTATTACATTAGAATTTTCATCATCTCCAAAATTAGATCCTAAATAAACATTTTTATCTGAGTTATATTTAATAGCAATTGCTGCATTAAGTGGTGCTCCTCCAATTTTAGAAGTTTTTTTATCTCCTTCAATAAAAACATCCATTAATGCTTCACCGATACATATTACATTCATTTGAAGTTCTCCTTTTTTTCAACATTATTTTACCTATAACTATAAAAATATAGGTAAAAATTCTTCATAAAAATTAACAAAATTATTAAAATACATATAATCTGATAATGTTGATGATTGAGCAAACAAGTTTTCATATTTTAAAATTTCAACATAAATATTTATTTCTTTTTGGTCTAACGAATCAATAAATCTAATCGGACTAGATTGTAAAGATAATTTCATATTTGTCAATCCCATATTACTATCTTTTGAAGTATATAAATTAATTAATTCTTCAATTTCTTGTTGCTCTTTACTTACAACATTTAACTCTAAAGATTTAGTATTTTTATTATCCGCTTTATATAAAAAATCTTTTTCGTTAAATACTAAATATAAGTTTATTATTTTGTGGTTAGAATTTGTAAAAGTAATTCTATAAATATCTTTAATAGTTCTAATTTCGTTTCTTGCTTGAAATTGAGCATCTTGAGGTTCGTAAAAATCAATGTTATAACAACCAGTTTCTCTAAGTAATTTGTAGATTGATTTAATCATAAAATTTCTGTCCACAAAATCACCTCTCATTAATTTAATTTTAACATTTTATTACATAGTTTTTAAATATTTAAAAACAAAAAAGCAGATTAACTGCTTTGAGTATTTCAATTTTGATAATAACTTTTTTTAATTATTAAATTACTTGAATAATTGTATAAGAAACTTATTCCTATCATAAAGCCAAGCACCCCTGAGAAAGTTATTACGAAAATCCCATATGCAGGAATTCCCGCTAATCCTTTTGAATGTAAATCCAAGAAGAAATATGGATATATATAATTTTTGATATTTCCATTTTCATCAGAAAATGTATAAATATTGTTATTTGGATCAGTATTTTGCATTGATTGATATCTCAATTCACCTCTAACTAATGCAAAAACGCAATATAAAAAAATTACTAAAAATTGTATTCAGAATTTTTTCAAAAAGAATTGTTTTAAACCAACTTCTTCTTTTCTCGGAATTAAAAACAATACATAAACAACAAATGCTATTGGCATAATTACATGACTATATATTGATGAAAATGCAGCAAAAGCTTCTTTTGGAAAACCAGCAACTGGTATTAAAACTGCATTATAAACAACTAAAGTAACTGTAATTAATGTAGCTAAACTTGTTGCAGTTGTATAATTTGTCGCTTTTGTTAACCCTTCTTTTTTTCATTGTATTGCTGCAATCAAAAACCAAACTTGACAAAAAACATTTGATAATAAAGTAAATGTTGTAAAGTACTCCATTGACATCATTTCAAAATTTCCACTAAATTTCTGCGATAATTCGGTTTGATCTACTAATTTAAAAATATAAAAACCATAAATAACTATCATTGACATTAATGAAAAAAATATTTTATATGCTAATAAAATTTTTTCATAATTTTTCATAATCTCTAAACACCTCATTACTATTATAAATAAATAATTTATTTATTTGCCGTTTTTAAATATTTTTTTATAACTTAAAAATAAATTAAAATATAAAAAATACCTTGTAAAAAGGTATTTTTTATATTCCAAAACTTTTCGCCATATTGATATTATTAATAATTTAAATTTACTATTAGACTTTTAATAAAAGTAACAGATTTTAAATATTGTTTTATAATATATTGAAAAATAAAATTATTATCAAATTAAGCTCTTTTTAAAGAAATCTTAGCTTGACCTTTGTCTTCATCGATTGACATTACATATCCATCAACTGATTGTCCGATTGTTAAATGATTATTTACATTTGAAACATATCCATCAGTGATTTCTGAAATGTGAATTAAACCTTTGTATGTTTTTCCGTCAAGATCAACGTCACAAAAGGCACCAAAGTTAACGATGTTTGTTATAGTTACTTTTACAATTTGTCCCATTTAAAAATTTAAACTCCTTTACCCTATTAACTATATATTAAAAACTTTTACATTAATATAGTTTTTCAAATGTTTTGTAAAAAAGTTTAATATATTTTTAATACAATCCTTACATTAGTTTTGCTTGTTTCATATATTCAAAAATTCTTTTATATTTTGCGGTTTATCTGTTTTATATTCTACAATAATTTTTTCATCTGCTGCAAATTGCAATGTTTCTTATAAATCTTTTCTTGTTCCTGCTAAACTTCAAGTTATATAAATTTCTTTTAATACTGTATTAAAAATTGGTATTTCCATATTTTCTTGAGGCAATCATGCGCAAGCCATAAACCTACCATTTCTCATTGAGTTAAATGCTAGTAAAAATGTTTTTTTCGCAACAGCTGTAACTACAGTCCCTTGTAATACTTCCGCTTTTTTTTAATTATATCTACGTGTTCTTCATTTTTTAAATTTATAGTTAAGATTGCTCCTGAGCTTTTTGCTAAAGCTAGTTTTTTTCATCGAAATCAATCGACACAAATTTTTATCCCATTGCATTTGCGTATTGGATTGACATATGAACTAAACCAACAATTACAAAATTACCAAAATAATCGCCTGGTTTACATCTTGTTTTCTTTAATACTTTATAAGTTGTTACACCAGCACAAAACAATGGTGCTGATTCTTCATAACTCAATCCGTCTTGAATTTTACATATATAATTTGCATTTGCTAAACAATGAGTTGAATAACCACCGTTTTTTGTATATCCTCCATAAGACGCATTTGAACAAATAGTTTCTCATCCTGTTAAAAATCATTCAAATGACCACAAGCTGAAAATAATCATGGTAATCAAATAAGATATCCAACTTTTATATGTTTAATATTTTTACCAACTTCAATAACTTCTCTAATTCCTTCACACCCTGGAATTAAAAGTAAAACTGGTTTAATTGGTCAATCTTCTTTTGCTGCATGTAAATCTGTATAACGAACCCCACTTGCCTTAATTTTAACCAAACGATCATTATCTCCACATTTTGGAGTTTATAATTCTTTAATTTGTAATTTTTCTCCTAATCTTTTACATACTGCTGCTTTTATATCAATTTATTTCATTCATATTTAATTTTATTCCTTTTAAAAAAAGAAATAAAAAAAAAAGCATAAAAAAGTCAATAAACAATGAGCTTTTTACATATTTTAACTATTTATTAAATCTATATGGATATTGTTTTATTAAAAACTCTTTTCAACCTGGATTCGCTTTGTGATCAGGATAAATTTTTCAAAACTCTTTTTGACTTTCTTGATAGGTATCTCCTTTTATTAAATTATTTCTAACCATATACATAAAAACAATTGAAGGACTTCTATTTATTCCTCAAACACAATGAACATAAATAACTCTATTTTTAATATTTTTTTCAATAGTTTCAATCGCTTCATTCACTAAATTTACATCAATATTTTTATAAATTGGAAAATCTTCAAAATTGTAATATAAAACATTGTTTTTGTCATCTCAATAAATTTCATTATTATCACTTTTTGAGTTATTTAAAAAAATCTCTTCAGCACAACTTATACGAAGTTGAGTTTCTTTTGGTGCGCTATTTTTATCGCCAAGAAATAAATTATTTATTATTTTTCTCATAGTTTTTTTTCCTTTTATCAGACTTATTATCTAATAAAATAAGAGAAAAACAAAATAAATCAATAAAAACATTATATAAGTGTTAATATCAAAGTGTAAATGTCAATAAAAACAAATGATTATTTAAATTACTAATAATTATTACATTAATTTATATTTACACAAAAATTAACTAAGGAAAGCGAGGTTTCTAATATGGAACTTGATTTTATTTGTCCAAAATGTGGACAAAAAATAACAGAAAAAGACTTTGATAATAGCGAACAAAGTCTAAAAAATTTAAATGATTTTTTAGAATCAAAAAAACAAGAATATATCAAAGAATTAGAAAAAAAATTAATAACACAATTAGATGCTCAAAAAAAAGCAGAAATTACTTCAGCACTAGCTAAACAAAATGAAGAATTTATATTGGAAAAAAATAAATTAAAACTTGAAATAAATACTTTATCAATTAATAATGAAAAAATGATTGAAAAAGCAAAAAATGAAAAAGATATTGAGATTACAAAATTAAAAGAACAAATCAACAACTTTGATCAAAAATTAGTAAGTGATATTGAAAAAGCAAAGGCTTTACAAATTCAAGCAATGCAAAAAGAAAAAGATGAATTAAACTTAGCTATTTCAACCAATAAAGATTTAATTTCTAAATTAGAAGCAAATATTAAAGTTTTAGAAGCATCTAAAAAAGAAGAAATTTTAATAGAGAAAGATAAATTAAGAAATGAATATGATTTACAAATTAAAGAATTAAATAACCAAATAATGGAATTAAAAGAAGCAAATATTCAATATAAAGTTATTCAAAATAAAACTAAAGGAGAAAACTTTGAACATGATGTTGAAGCTGAGTTAAGAAAAGTATTTCCAGATGATGTTATCAAAAAAATTACCAGTCAAAGTCAAAAAGCAGACTACTTGCAATTAGTTAAAGAAAATAATGTAGAAGTTGGAAAAATTGTATATGAAGTAAAAAATGCAACATGAAGTAAAACTTGAGAAAAAAAACTTATAGAAGACACTGCAAAAGAAGGTGCAAAATATGGAATATTAATTGCAACAAGTTTTAACGATCAATATCGCGGTATTCCTTTTAAAGTGTCAGATGAAAATCAAAACATCTTTTTAACAGATGCAGATAGCTTTGCTTTTGTAGGTCACATTATAAGGACATTAATAAAAACAGAAGCAAGATTGTTAGAAAAATATTCAAGAGATGATAAAAATGAAAAAGTTGAGTCATTTAATAAATGAAGAGACACATCATTTGTAACTGTATCAAAAGTTTTTGAAGATCAATTCAAAAGAATTGAAGATTCTGAAAATGCAATTACAAATAAACTAAACGAAATTAGAATTGCAAGAGAAAAAATCTTTGGTCAATGAAAAGCTGTTATAAAAAATTTTATAGAGGGATTAAATTTATAAAAAATAAAAAGTTCATTTTAAATGAACTTTTTATTTTTGTTTTTTATATACTGCATTTAAAACTATCCCTAATGGTAATCAATCAACTAATTTTTTGTTTAATTTATTAGTAAATCCAGTTAGTAAGAAGTTTTTTCGATTTGTTTTCAAAGCTTTTTTAAGTGTTTTTTTAACATATTTTGTTACATTCATTCCATGAATAGCTTTTTTATTGTTTTGTTTATATTCACTTCTTAATCAAAAATCAGTCTTAATTGGTCCTGGACAAATTGTAACTACTCTAACTTTTGATTTAGTTTTTTTAAGTTCTGTATTTATAGCAATTCCTAAACTTAAAACATAAGATTTAGATGCAAAATAACTTGAAAATAAAGGTCCTGGTTGGAAAGCAGCAACACTTGCTACATTTATAATTCTCCCATTATTATTTTCTATAAACTTTTTTGTAAAAAATTTAGTCATGTAATGTAATGTTTTAATATTTAAATCTATCATATTCATTTCTTTTTCAACATCAGTTTCAACAAATTTTCCTCAAACTCCATAACCAGCATTATTAACGACTAAATTTATATCTAAATATGATATTCTTGCTAATAAACTTTTTAAATTATTTAAATCTCTTAAATCTGTTTCTATTTTTTCAATTTTATTATTTGGATAAAATTGCTCTAACTCAACTAATTTATCACAATTTCTTGCCACTCCAACTATGTTATAACCTCTATTTAATAAGTATTTACAAATCTCTAGCCCAATTCCTTTACTTGCTCCAGTTACTAAAACATATTTATTTTTAACATCAAATATTTTCATTTTATACCTTCTAACTTATAAAATATTATATATATTATTTTTTAAAAAAAACTTTTAATAGTTTATTTACTTTACTTCAAAAATATTAGAAAATGTCAAAAAGGAAAAAAGGAATATGAAAAATATAAAAGTAGTTGTTAGTGATTTGGATGGAACATTATTATTTAATGGTGAGTATTCAAGTGAAAAGCAAAATCAGTATTTAAGAAATTTACAAAAAAATGGAATAATGCTAATTATTTCAACTGGTAGAAGTTGAAAAGAAGCTATAAAAATTGCAAAAGATTTAGAAATAGATAAATATTTGAATTATATAGTTTGTGAAAATGGAAGTTATGTTTCAAAAGTAACTGAATTTAAACCAGAAATGGTTGAAGTAATGAACCCAGAAGTTGTAAAAGATGTTTATCTAACATTAACAGATCATAAATTTAGTATTTATTTAAAAAAATATACAGAACAATATGTTTATTATACAAATGAATTTGGAATGGAAAGGAAATTTTATAAAAGAACAAATAAATTGATCGACATTAATAAACATAAAGATTTTGAAAATATAAGTTATGTATTTTCTCAATTTCCTTTTGAAAATGAAGCAAATAGTATTTTTAAAAAATTTGATAATAAATACAAAGATGATTTAACTCTTATTTGAGATGCGAATGATAACAAAACTAGAATGCATTATTTAATATCTTCAAAAAATTCAAATAAAGGATCTAAAACATTAGAATTACTTGATAAGTTAGGATATAAAAATGAAGAAACCATTTTTTTTGGAGATAGTGGAAATGATATTCCTGCTTTAGAAAAATTCAAGTTTAGTGTTGTTATGGGAAACGCCACTGAACAAGTTAAAAAAGCAGCTAAATATAAAACAAATCATTGTTTAGAAGATGGAGTTATGAATTTTTTAAAAAGCTGAAACATATAAAAAATCTAGCAATGCTAGATTTTTTATATGTTAATTAATATCATATTTTGTAAACTTTTTTAATTCATTAATTTCAGGTTCTTCTCTTTCAAGATTTCTTTGTAAACTATTTTTTTTGCAAAATTCTTCTATTTCTAATAATTTTTTATTTAAATTATCTTGTAAACTAGATTCAGAATTTTTGTTTTCTAAATCATATTTTAAATTTCTTATTTCATTTTCTAGTTTAAACAATTCCATATAAACTTTATGCTTTTTAAGTTGATCTTCATTTGAAAAAATTTTTTTATCAATTTTTGTATCTCCTGGATAATAATCAATATCAACATGAGTACAACCAATATGATGATATCCATTAGAAATCGCTTCTGACATAGTCAAATATTTTTTATCTAAAACTTCAAGCGATAGAACTTCATTTTCATATTTTTGACAAAGTTCGCAGCTATTTTCTTTAGGAAGAACATAAACTAATTTTTTCATTCTTAAAGCTTCACTTTTACCAAT
Source organism: Spiroplasma tabanidicola (assembly GCF_009730595.1). Classification (NCBI taxonomy): domain Bacteria; kingdom Bacillati; phylum Mycoplasmatota; class Mollicutes; order Entomoplasmatales; family Spiroplasmataceae; genus Spiroplasma; species Spiroplasma tabanidicola. The sequence goes on from NZ_CP046276.1 coordinate 781,555, forward strand.
ACTGTTATAAATTCCCATAAAACTTAAAATAGCAGGTTCTTCTTCTGGTTTACTATCTTTAATAACATTTTTAGGTTTGTTTACTAAATCTGATTTTTCTTTTTTTAATTTTTTTAATTTTTGTCAAGGAAAAAACATCGCTATAAATAAAACAATTACTAAAATTATTACAATAACCACTCAACTTACATTTGTTCCAAATCAATTCATATTTATTTATTATTATCATTTAAATGATGATAATACTCCCTTGCTTCTTTTAAATTTATAGTTTGACCTTTTTTACAACTTGTACAAACTGCAGGTTCTTTTTTTGCTTTTGAAAAGTCTAAAGGTTTATCAAAAACAAATTTTTTATAATCTCAACAAGTTTTACAAAATGTAAAAATTCAATCAGTATCTTTTTCAAAGTTAAATGCCATACTTTCTCTCCTATTAAAAAATAAAATGGTTATCCATTTTATTTTAAAATATTTTTAGTTTTATTTTACTAATTTTTGTAATTCTCTTGCAACATGTTCTACATCTGGACCAATTACTATTTGAACACTTTCTGTTCCTAATAATTTAGTTCCAAATGCCCCTGATGCTTTAACTTGTTTTTGATCAATTGTAGCATTGTTTTTTACTTGTAAACGTAATCTTGTTGCACAGTTATCAATTTGTACTAAGTTATCTTTTCCAATTGCTTCTAAGATTTTTTCTGCCATTTGAGCATATTTATCTTTTCCTTTTGAAATTTTAGCACTATCTTTATTTGCAACTGATGATGCAACTGCATTTTCATCTTCGACTTCTCTACCTGGAGTAAGAACATTCATTTTTGTTATTACAAAGTAGAATACAAAGTAATAAGTCGCTCCTGCTCCTATCGCTAAGACCATAGTCATTAACGGGTTACTTAAGAAGTTTCAAATTCCACCATTTTGTGCTGCATTGTGTTTTGCAAATCCTCATGATTGTGCAAATGAAATTGCATAATCTATAAATCCTGCACTAAATCCAAATCCTAATTGAATTCTTAAAGCTGTTGAAATTCCTACAAATATTGCAGTCAATACTGAGTGAATTCCTAATAGAAGTGGTGAAATAAATACAAATGAGAACTCTAAAGGTTCTGTTATCCCTGAAAGGAATGAAACTCCAGCAACTCCTCCTAAGAATCCTGCTACTTCTTTTCTTTTTTCTTTTTTAGCTGCCATTATCATAGCAACAGCTGCTAATGGTAATCCTCCCATCATAATTGGGAAAAATCCTGATTGGAATAATCCAGCATTAGAAACTCCATCTGTAAATGCTTTTATATCCCCGTTAACTATTTGGTTAGATCCAATTACTTCACCTGTTAAAGGAGCAATTTTATCTCCTAATATTGGCATTTGAAATCAAAAAAATGTATTTAAAATTTGGTGTAATCCAAATGGTAATAACAATCTATTTAATAAACCATATACCATTGTTCCTGGAATTGCTGCAGCCGGATTATCTGGAGTAATTATTTTTCCAAATGAAATTAATCCAAACTGCATTCATGGTCAAACAAGTGCAAATGCAATAGCTAATGGAATTGATGACGCAAGCGCTACCATCGGTACAAATCTTCTTCCTCCAAAGAATGAAAGTGCTACTGGAAGTTTGATTTCAGATAATCTATTATACAATCATGCTGATAAACAACCTGAGACTATACCGCCTAAAACACCTATATTTAAAACATACGTTCCTCCAACAATGGTTTCTCCATCTTTTCCGATATTTGGAACATATATTAATTTTGAAAATTTAGATATAACATCTTGACCAGCATCATTTGTGCTATGAGCCTCAAAAGGTAATACTTTTGAATAAAATGCATTAGGAAGGGTTCCCTCTGCTGTTAATGAACTTATTGCTAAGTACATAACTGCGCTTACTAAAGTTACCTCACCTCTATGATCTTTTGATAAACCGAATGCTGTTCCTAATGCAAAAAATAAAGGTAAGTTAGCAAATGGTACATCCCCAGGTTTTTGAATAACTAATGAAATTCAATAACCAACAGAATCTTTTTCTGCTAATGACATACCCAAAGCACCAAAACGATTTAAAATTGCAGCAAATGGCAATATTGCTATAGGAAATTGTAACGCTTTACCTAATTCTTGAAGTCTTGATAAAAATGTACTTCAGCCCGAAGGTTTAGTGCCGATACTTTTTTCTTTTTTAGCAAGTTTTTTTTCGCCTTTGCTTAATGTTACGTTAGCTTCTGACATATTTTTTTCTCTTTCTATGATATAAATCTTTAATATTATATCTACTTTTTCACAAAATACTCTATAAAAAATAAAAAAAATAAAAAAAATTCCAATTAAAATTAGAATTTTATTTTACCAACCCTTCAATAGATATTGTTAATAATATTAATGATCCAACATACCCTACTAATGCAACTATTATAATAGCGTAATATTGTCAAAATCTAAATATTTTATATATTCCTGTCACAACAGCAAAATTATCTTTCGCTTCTTTTTTAATTCTTTTGAATTTTATAAAAAATATTGTTGCTAATACTCCAATTATTAACAAACCAATTCCAATTCCAAATAACATTCACAAAGTATTTGTTGATAAACTTTTTTTGGCTGTTTCTGTTAAAAAAACCATATTACTCCTTTAATACATTATTATATTAATCTAAAAAATAATAATAAGCAATTATAAAAAATATAAATATATAATAAAAAAATAGCGCACATAAACATCTAAAATAAAATTGACAGTAAAAAAGTACTTTTATTGTTAAAATTTTATTAAGAGGTCTTCTTTTTATATGGCAAAATAATAATCAAAAAACAAAAAGATAAAGATTATTGAAGAAACTAAAAAAATTGGAATAACATATGCTGCATTAAAATATAATGTTAGCACAAGTACAGTCAAAAGATTAAAAGTAGAAATTAAAACTAAAGATGAAGGCTTTCCTGAATGAGGGAACAAAATCAAAGCAAAAGAAATATTAAAAAATTTAAATTTCTTGATTGATTTTTAAAAACCCTGATTATATGACAACAGAAGAATTAAGAGAGGCTTTAAAATTTGATTGAGCTTTAAAAAACATTTGGCGAATACAAATAAGGAAAAGTACTACGCCATTTTTAAAAATAAAAAAAGTTTACTTTATAATTAGTTGTAAATATTTAGGTGTTTCAAGATTTGGTTATTTAAAATGTCTAAAAAATGGAAAACCAATGAATAAAAATTTTAATAGATTTCTTACTGTCAAATTATATTTATTTTTGTTTATTTAAAAAACACTTTAAATATTAAATAATAATTTTACTTTTTAAAAAAATAATTAAAATTTTAAACTATGAGTTGCTTATAGATATAAAAAATATTAATTTAAAAGCATTCAAAAATGACAAAATATTATAAACCAAAGCATTTTAGCTATGAAATTTTTTTAAATCTAAATTTTTATGTAAATGGTCCACATTTAAAAAAAGTACAAATGTAATTTACATAAAACAATATAAAGAAATGCTTATTTATATATTCTAAAAAATTATATAATTTATAAATAGTTTATTAAAAAATGATCTAAAATTCCTGATGGAAAAATGTGTTATACATATATTAGTTATGTAATTAAAAAGAGATGAGTACTAATATTATTCTTTTTAATCAAGGTAGTTCCTATAACAACGAAATAATAAAACTTATTTTAATAAAAAAGATAAGTTTTATTAATGTCGAGAGTAATTAACTCTTGTGATAATTGAGCATGCAATTCTTTTTTTAAAACAATACAAAATGAATATATTTATACTTATAAAATAAAAGAGTTAAATTATTCAATATTTAAACAATAATTTTAGATTATATTAATTTTTATAATTATGTTAAACATAGATTAAAGCATAAAAAAACTCCATACGAAATTCGTATGGAGAAAGTACCATTTAAAGCCAATTTGTTTGATAAATTAACTAAATACTATCTTTTAAATTTAATATAATTAAGTTTCATACCAACCAAAGCAGCAACTTTATTTGCTGAAAAAAATGATGCAGTTGGTCTATCTGTATGAACAGTTGCTCTGAACTCAAAACTATATTCATCTTTTGTAGGAATAGCTCATCATGATGTACTACCTTTTATAAAACTTGAACTCATATAAAAGTTAAATAGTACAACATCTTTGTCGCCATCATCAATAAATGTTTTATCAATTTCGTCCACTAATTTTAAATTACTATAATTTTTTATATCTAGAGTGATCGATTTATCTTCTCTTTTTTCTTCTTTTATATTATTTTCTCACTTACCTGTATACTCACTAGTATATTTGTAATAAATTGAGTAACTTATTTCCATGCTTTTATAAGTATTCATAAATTCATCATAAGACATATCAAATTTTCCATTACTTACTGATATTTTAACTTCTTTATTATCTGCATTTCTGTTTGAATAAGAAAGTTCACTTCAACCTGTGTCAATATCATAATTTACAACTTTTGGAGATAAGTAATTTACTTTTGCTTCTCCATAGAACCATCTTCTTGTTATGTCATCATTTGCATAAATTATTGCACTATTTTCTGTAATATCTTTAACGCCAAATCCTTTAAAATCATTCATATCTAAACCATATTCGCTGTTTTTATTAAAAAATGCTTCTTTAATAGTATTTGATTCTAAATCGTTTAAATAATCAAGATTTTTAGTTGTACTGTTCAAATCTTGTTGTTTTACAACATCAAAAACTAATTCTTTAAAAGTTCCATTTACAGATTTTACAGTTAATTTGAAGTTTCTACAAAATGCATTGTTTGATAATGAGTCAATAATAATTTTATGACTATATTGATCGTATTTGGCACTAACAATACCATTTTTACTATATGAGAAACTTAATGGATAATTATCTGAATGTAATAATGAGTATCAATTTTTAACATCAATTGATTGAGAACTTCCAACACTCATATTACTTACATTTCCTAAGTCAAAATCGACTCTTGGTACATTAATATTATAAGTAACTGTTTTTTGAGTCCCATTTTGAGAACTTATAATTAATTTTTTATTTTGCGTTTTTAAACCTTTAGCTTTTATAACTATTTCATTTAAATTTCTATCATAACTCACATTAATTTCATCGGTATTATAACCACTGTACTTTAGCGGTAAATTTTTATCTGAATATGAATACAATTTATCTTTATTTAAAATTTTTATTCTTGCTTCTTTATAAACATCTAAACTTACATTATTGGTATCTAATTCAAAATCGACTCTTTGAACAGTTACATTGTAGTTAATATATTCTGTATGATTATCAGATTCAACTATTATTTGACCTGATGCTTCTTGTTTTTTTGTTTTAATTACAATTTCAAAGTTTTTACTATCATAACTTACATCCAAAACATTTTTGTTGTATTTCAACCCTTGAGAGGTTGGGAAGTTTTTTGCAGCACCATAAAGATCATTATGATTAGTTATTTTGATTCTTTTTTCTTGTTCCACTCCTAGCGAAACACTATTTGTTTCTAATTTAAATGGAACATTTGGAATAGAGACTGAATAATTGATGGTTTTACTAAATCCAGACTGAGATCTAACAATAAAACTTCCATTGTTAACTTCTTTATTTTTAGCTTTTATAACTATTTCATTACTTGATGAATCATATGATAATTTTAAAACCGAATTATCATAATCAAATATTTTTGGTAAGTTTTTCTCTACTCTATAAATTTGATCTAAATTTATAACTTTTAATCTTGTTTCTTTGTAGTAATCTATTGATATTAATTTTTCTTCAAGTTTGAATTCAACGTTTGGAATAGAGACTGAATAATTAATTTCATCAATATGTCCTGAAACCGATTGTACAGTTATTTTACCATTGATCACTTCTTTTTCTTTTGCTGTAATAACTATTTCATTAGTTTTATTATCATATATAACGTCTATTGCGTTATTATCATATCCTAAGAATTGATTTGGTTTATTTTTATCTGCATTATAGATCTCATCTAAATTTGTAACCTTAATTCTTTTTGTTTCTTTATATTCCATTGTTATATTTTTATTATCTAATTTAAAACCAATATCTGGAATTCTTACTGTAAAACTAACAACTTCTTTATGCCCCATTTTTGAGCTAACCTCAAGCGTTTGGTTAGTTGCTTCTGTTGTTTTTGCTGTGATTTCAATTGATTTAGCAATACTATTAAATCTTACATCAATAAATTTATTATTATACTTGAATAATGTTGGATAATTTATATCCAAACCGTACAATTCGTCATAATTTTTTACTTTAATAGTTTTTGTTTGTTTATAGTCAAGAGTTATTTCATTACTTTCTAAACTAAAATCTTTAGCTACACCTTTTACATTTACAGTGATTTCTTGTACTTCTTGAACATTTTTTGATTTGATTTTAATGATTACTTTTTCTACTGGTTTATTATTAGTTCTAATTTTTATAGATTGAGATGCTTTATCTAATTCTGCACTTAAAGCATTTGTGTCAGATATAGATTGTACATTAGGCATGTTATCTTCTACATATAATTCATTAAAGTTAGTTATTTTTATAAATCCTTCAGAATTAACATTAATATCAATAACATTTGTATTTAGTTTAGCTTTTCTAGGCGGACATATTAAAGTTACTTTAATTTTATGAATAAAGTCATTTGAATACACTAAAACTTCAATAACTTTATCAATGTAATTATTATTTGCTAAAATGCTAATATATCTTTTATTTTTATCTATATTTGCAGATAAATATGTTTCATCACTAACTTCTACTTTTTTAACATAGTTACTTTCATCAATTAAATCATCAAAATTAATAATCCCAATATCTGTTTTACTTCCGTTTTGAGCTAGAATATTAATTTTTTCCGTTTCTAATTGAAAGTCAACTTTTTGAGCGTTTAAAGTAATTTTTATAGTTTTTTTATTATTTAGTCTAGGTATATTTGAATTAACTGTAATTTCCAAACAATTAAATTTTGGAGGGATTTTTTTATCTTTTGCAGTTACAACAATTGAGTCTATGTTTTTTTTGAATGAAACTATGAAGTAGTCTTTATTATATTCAAAATTATTTGGATAATCTTCATTTCTTCATTCTGATGAAAAATTAGTAACTTTAAAAGTTCTTTGTTCTCCAACCCTCATAGTTTCTTCGTATTTATCAAGGTTGAAATTATAGTTTTTATATTGATCAATTGAGAAATAAATATAAACTTTTCCTTTATATTTTAATGAATCATCCTTCGCATTAATGATAGCAGAACCATTTGTTTGTTTTTCTTCATCTGGCATTTTAAAATCTTTGATTTCCACTTCATTTTTAAGTTCAGGATATTTTTTTAATACAGTATCTAATAAAATATTTTCATCAACATTTTTAAAATTGTAATAACTTGTTTCTTTTATTATTTCAAATAAATTTGTTCTTTTGTCTTGAGGAATTGTTGGTTCTTTTTCCTTTTCGGGTACAAATTCAGGGATAGAATTTGCAGTACCTTCGCTACCATTTTTTGAAGATTGTTCATCAGAATTTGCATTATTATCATTTTTACTTCCGTTTGTATCTAATTCAGAATTTGAATTATTATTACTACTACTAGTTTTAAAACTTGCAGCAGAAACATTACTCAAAGTACTAGACCCAATTGTAAAAGTAGCTAATATTGTTAACAAATGTTTCATACAAATCCCCCTTACTTATCTAGAAATCTATTAGTTTCTAATTTAAACTTTTCAATTCAATAATATATTAATGAATTGTTTTAAAATAGACAAATTACTATTTATGACAAGTTGAATTATAAATTGATAAAATATAGTGTAATTAACAAAAAAAATTATTTAAAACTTAAAAATATTTTTACAATCAGTTAATTTTTGAGCGAAAAAAAATAAGCCTTAAACTGCTATTAAAGGCTTATAGTTATTGAATTATTAAATTTTAACCTAATGAGTTGAAAAAAATATATAAATCATTAATGTTTTCGTCAGTAAAACTATTGCTTTTTTTCATACTTTTTATTAAAAATTTTCTATTAGATAAAGTATTTAAAATTACATTTTGATTTGCAAAGTTAGTTTTTGCTTTCAATAAATCATAAGTGAAAATTGCTTGAACTCCTAAAACATTACTTTTATTAGTTTTTAATACTTCACACACATTTAAAACACTCTGTCCTGTAGATATTAAATCTTCAATTACTACTATTTTTTGATTTTCTTTAATAATTCCTTCAACTTGTGAGTTTTTACCATGATCTTTTGACTTTGTTCTTACATATATCATTGGTAAACCCATTTTTTGACTAATCATTGCTGCAAATCCAATTCCTGAAGTCGCAACTCCAGCTATTAATTCTACATTTGGATAGTTTTTTTTGATACTATCTATAAAACTATCAATTATTATATCTCTTTGCTTTACAAAACTTAATAATACTCTGTTATCACAATAAATCGGACTAATAATTCCACTTGCTCAAGTGAATTTATTTTCAAAGTTTAATGAAATTGCATTAGTATCTATTAAAATGTCGGTAATTAATTGTTTATCCATTTTGTCACTCCTTTTTTATATTTAAATATGTTTGATATGGATCTTTAGATTTAGTAATTTCTCTACCTACAACAATATAATTTGAACCACTAGCTTTTGCTTGCAATACAGTTGCTACTCTTTTTTGATCTTGATTATTAAATTCATTTCTAATACCTGGAGTTAAGCAAATAAAGTCTTTACATATGTATTTTTTTATATTTTCAACTTCATATACAGAACATACTACTCCATCAATACAATTGACATTTGCAAGTTTTGCAAGATTTAATGCAGTTTCTTGAGTATTTGTACTAATATTTAACTCATTTTTTAAAGCATTATCATCTAATGAAGTTAAACAAGTAATTGCAAGAATTTTTGTATCACTATTTAATTCTTTTTTTGCTTGATAAGTAACTTCTAGCATTTTTGCTCCTCCAAATGCATGAACAGTGACTATTTTTGGTTTTAATAATAAAACGTTTTTTATAGCTTTATAAACAGTATTTGGAATATCATGTAATTTTAAATCAATGAAAATATCATGATTTTTTTTAATCATTTTTTTTATAATTCTCGGACCATATTTATAAAATAGTTCCATTCCAATTTTTAAAAAAAGTCTTTCTTTTTTCATTTTTTTTAAAAATTCTTTTACTTCTTTATAGTCAGAAAAATCTAAAGCAATAATTGGTGTTGTATTCATATATATTCTTCTTTCTATATTGTATTTAATGAGAAATTTCGATATTCTAAAACTTCTAAAATTGCTTCAACTGTATCAAATGATGTAAATAAAGGAATTTGTGCTTCAATTGCAGTTCTTCTTATAATTAAATCATCTTGACTATATAATTTTGACTGATCTTTATTTTTTGTATTTATAACAATATTGACTTCTTTTGATTTTAATAATTTTAAAATATTATTGTCAGCATTATTTTCTTCAATTTTTGACACTTCACTAACAGCTAAATTATTTTCTCTAAATTTTTTAGCAGTTCCTTTTGTAGCATATATTTGAAATCCTAAGTTTTTAAATCTTTTTGCTAGCAATAAAGCATTTTCTTTGTCATCCCCAATAGTGAATAATATATTCCCGTGTTGAGATATTGATATACCTGTTGCTTCAATTGCTTTATATAGTGCTTTAAAGTAATTTCTATCTCATCCCATAACTTCTCCAGTTGATTTCATTTCTGGTCCTAAATCTACATCTACTTCTTTTAGTTTTAAGAATGAAAATACTGGAGCTTTTATATAGATATTTTTTTCTTCATTTTTGTTATTAATTTTATCTTGTAAATCTTTAAGTTTTTTATCAAACATTACACTAGTTGCTAAATTTACTAAATTTACATTTGTAATTTTGCTCATAAATGGAACAGTTCGACTTGATCTAGGATTAACTTCAATTACAAATAAGTCATTATCTTTTACAATAAATTGAATATTTATAATTCCAACAACTTTTAATGCTAATGCTATTTTTGTAGAAGTTTCAATAATTTGCTTTTTCATTTGCTCAGATAAGTTTTGGGGAGGATATACCGCCATTGAATCGCCTGAGTGAACCCCTGCTTTTTCAATATGTTCCATAATCCCTGGAATAAATACATCACTTCCATCACTTACTAAATCAATTTCATATTCTTTTCCTTGAATATATTTATCAATCAACAAACCATTGTTATTACTTTCATTAATTGCATTATCAATATATGAATCAAATTCTTTTTGGTTATTTACAATATGCATTGCTTGACCACCTAAAACATAACTTGGTCTTAACAAAATTGGATATCCAATTTCTTGTGCTACTTTTAATGCTTCATCTTTGTCTGAAACTGTTTTTCCTAAAGGTTGTAATATATTCAAACTTTTTAATAGTTTTTCAAATTTTTCTCTACTTTCTGCAGCGTCTAAACTTTCTAATGATGTTCCTAAAATTTTTACACCATTATTTTCAAGTTTTTGAGCAAGATTAATTGCAGTTTGACCTCCAAATTGTAGAATCACACCATATGGTTTTTCATAGTTAATAACATTCATAATATCTTCAACTGTTAAAGGTTCAAAAAATAATTTATTTGATATTGAAAAGTCAGTAGAAACAGTTTCTGGATTTGAATTTATAACAATTGCTTTATAACCACATTGTTGAATTGCTTTAATACATTGAACTGTTGCATAATCAAATTCTATTCCTTGACCAATTCTAATTGGACCCGATCCCAATACAACTATTGATTTTTCTTTAAAAGGTATACTTTCATTTTCTGTTTCATAACTACTATAAAAATAAGGTGTAGTTGACTCAAATTCTCCAGAGCATGTATCAATCATTTTAAATACAGGAATAATATTATTTTTAATTCTAAAATCATATATATCTTTTTCTTTTTTGTTTCACAATTTTGCAATTATATAATCAGAAAATCCTTTTTTCTTTGCATCTTTTAAAACATCTAAATCATCTTTATGTTTTTTTAGTTCATTTTCTAAATTTACTATATTTTGTAATTTTTCTAAAAAGAAAACATCAATTTTTGTAGCTTCATGTATTAAATTTATTTCTAAGTTTCTTTTTAAAAGCTCTGAAATTATAAATAAACGATTATGATTTGGAATTGCTATCATTTCTAAAAGTTTTGTAGTTTCAGTATTTTCAAACTCTATTGATTCAATATGATATTTTTTATTTTCTAAAGATCTAACAGCTTTTAATAACGCTTCTTCTATATTTCTACCAATAGCCATAACTTCACCAGTTGATTTCATCTGTGAAGTTAATCTGAAATCTGCATTTAAAAATTTATCAAATGGTCATCTTGGAATTTTTGCAACTACATAATCTAAAGTTGGTTCAAAAAATGCATAAGTAGATTTTGTTACTGGATTTATAATTTCATCAAGTGTTAATCCAACAGCGATTTTTGCAGAAATTTTTGCAATTGGATATCCAGTTGCTTTACTTGCTAAAGCAGAAGATCTACTAACTCTTGGATTTACTTCTATTACATAATATTGAAATGAGTTTGGATCGAGAGCAAATTGTATATTACATCCACCTTCAATTTTTAATGCTTTAATTATTTTCAAAGATGAGTCTCTTAACATTTGATTGTCTTGGTCGCTTAATGTTTGAGTTGGTGCAAAAACTATTGAATCACCAGTATGCACTCCAACTGGATCAAAATTTTCCATATTACATACAATTATTGTATTGTTGTTTTTATCTCTTACAACTTCATATTCTATTTCTTTAAAACCTAGTAAACTTTTTTCTAATAAAACACTTTTCACAGGTGATTCTTGGATTCCTTGAGTTACTATTTTTATCAACTCTTCTTGGTTGGAACAGATTCCCCCTCCACCCCCTCCAAGTGTAAATGATGGTCTAATTATTAAAGGATAGCCAATTTCATCTGCAACTTTAAGTGCTTCATTAATTGAAGAAACGACTTCACTTGGTGCAATTGGTTCATTTAAATCATCCATTAAATTTTTAAACAATTGGCGATCTTCTGCTTTTTTGATAGCTTCAAGTTTTGTTCCCAATACTTCAATATTTAATTTATTTAAAATTCCAGTTTTTTCAATATCAACAATTAAATTTAATGCAGTTTGTCCTCCAAGTGTTGGTAAAATTGCATCAGGATTTTCTTTAATAATTATTTTTTCTACAAACTCAACTGTCAAAGGTTCAATATAAATTTTATCAGCAATTTCTTTTTCAGTCATTATTGTAGCAGGATTAGAATTTATCAAAACAACTTCATAACCTTCTTCTCTTAAAGAAATGCAGGCTTGACTACCTGAATAATCAAATTCTGCTGCTTGACCTATAACAATTGGTCCTGATCCAATAACTAATATTTTTTTAATATCTGTTCTTTTTGCCATAATTATTTAACTTTACCTTTCTCAATCATGCTGATAAATTTATCAAATAAATAAAATGAATCACTAGTTCCTGGACATGAGTCAGGATGGAATTGTACTGAAAATGCATTTAAATTATTATAAGATATTCCTTCCACTTCATTATCATTTAAACTTCTATGAGTTATAGTTGCTTTTTTAAAATCAATTGTATTTTCATCAACAACATATCCATGGTTTTGCGAAGTTATACATGAACGATTATTTTCTAAGTCTTTTACAGGATGATTTATACCACGATGTCCAAATTTCATTTTCTTAGTTTTAAAATCATTTGCTAATGCTAATAGTTGATGTCCTAAACAAATTCCAAAGATAGGAACTTTTCCTATTATATTTTTTATAACTTCAATTTGTTCTGTTAAAACTATTGGATCTCCAGGACCATTACTTAAAAGTATTCCATCCACATTCATTTCTAAAATTTCTTTTGTAGATATATTGTATGGGGCAACAATGACATTACAATTTCTTTTTATTAATTCTTTTGTTATAGAAATTTTTAATCCATAATCAATTAGTAAAATATTTCACTTACCTCCATAAATATAATATTTATTTTTTGTTGAAACTTGTTCAACACTATTTGAAGGTATATTATAATTTTTAAGTTCTTTTTTTACTTTTTCAATATTTTTTGCATCACAAACTATTGCAGCTTTCATTACACCATGTTGTCTGATTTTTTTTGTAAGCATTCTTGTATCTACATCACAAATTCCAGAAATATTTTTTTGTTTTAAAAATTCATCTAACGAAATTTTATTTCTAAAGTTTGACCCGTTAATTGCAAATTCTTTTACAACAACACCATTACATGAAGGAGTTAAAGATTCATTGTCTTCTAAATTAATTCCATAATTTCCAATTAAAGGATATGTAAAAGTTATAATTTGATTATTAAAACTTTGATCAGTGATTGACTCTTGATATCCTGTCATTGCTGTTGAAAAAACTAATTCAGCAATTACATCTTTATTTGCTCCTAATGCCTTACCTTCTATTATTGTGTCATCTGATAAAACTAATCATCTTTTCATTTTATTTCTCCTTCAAATATTGTCAATTTATTTTTTCCAAATAATTTTTTATTTAAAAATGGGGTATTTTTTGATTTTGATTTTATAAAATTTTCATTAATTTCAAATTCTTCTTCTAAATCTCAAACTACTAAGTTTGCATTTTCTTTTTCTGCAATTATATTTTGTTTTAAATTGAATATTTTATTTGGATTACTATGCATTTTTTTTATTAACTCTGATAAAGATAATAAATTTTTTTTAACTAACTCTGTATATAGAATACTAAAACTAAAATCTAATCCTATCATTCCGAAGTTAGCCTTATCAAATTCTACATTTTTTTCATCTCAGTGATGGGGTGCATGATCTGTTGCTATACAATCAATGGTTCCATCTTGTAAACCTTTTATCAATGCAAGTCTATCTTCTTCTTTTCTAATTGGTGGATTAATTCTAAACAAACCACTATTTTTATTAAACATTTCAGATTGAAGAATTAAATGATTTGGTGTTACTTCACAAGTTATATTTAAACTTTTTTTATGTTCTCTAATTAAATCTATAGATTTTTTTGTAGTAAGATGTCCAACATGATAATTACAATTTATATCTTTTAATAATTCTATATCTCTTTTTAATTGTTCTACTTCTGAGTCTTGACTAAAAGTATTTAAATTATATTTTTTTGCTAAGCTACAATCATCAATGTATCCATCTTTTTTTATACTTTCAGTTTCTAGATGAATAGAAATTATAGAGTTTGTTTTTTTAATTTGTTTTAAAATTTTTTTCATAACTTCTTTTTTTTGAATTCCAAAACCATCATTTGAAAAATATTTTGCTCCAGCTTTTGATAAACTTTCAAAATCAACTAACTCATCACTATTTAGTTTTTTTGTTGCAGCACACATTTGAAAAATATTTAAAAAAGATTTTTCTTTAATCATTTTTTTTATTTTTAAATAATCTTCAACATTATCTGGAACTGGATTCAAATTTGCCATTGCACAAAAAGTTGTTACTCCTCCAACCAATGCACTTCTTGTAACACTTTTTAAATCTTCTTTGTATTCATAACCTGGTTCTCTAGTATGAACATGCACATCTATTAAACCTGGTGTTATAAATTTATTATTTGCTTCATAAACTAATAAATCTTTTTCATTAACTTCAATCATTTGACTTATTTTTTTTATTATTTTATTTTCAATTAATATATCTTTTTTTACAAGTAAATCATTTTCAAAAAACTTAGCATTTTTTATTAGTAGTTTCATTAAAACTTATCTTTCAATACTTCTTGTAGTATTGCCATTCTCATATATAAACCATTATTCATTTGCTCAAGTATTTTTGATTTTTTTGATTCAACTAAATCTGAATCAATTTCTACATCTCTATTAACAGGACAAGGATGCATAATGATTGCATTATCTTTTAATTGATCATATCTTTTTTTATTTAAACCATACTCATTTAAATAATCTATTTCAATTTGATCTTCTTTTGTTTGTCTTTCTTTTTGAATTCTTAATAGCATCATTACATCAATATCATTTATAAACTCATCAATGTTTTTGTATTCACCAAAATCTTTGTAGCTATTTTCAAATCATTTTTTAGGTCCAAAGAAATATATTTTTGCACCAAGTTTTTTTAAAATTTTCATATTTGAATGTGCAACTCTTGAATATTTTAAATCTCCTAAAATTGCTATTTTTAAATTTTTAAATGTTTTAAAGTTTTCATATATTGTCATCAAATCCAATAATGATTGAGTTGGATGTTCTCCATCTCCATCTCCACCGTTTATGATTGAACATTTAATATTTTTTGAATTAATTAATTCTTTGTAATATTCTTTTTGTTGATGTCTAATCACCAAACAATCAACTTCTAAACAACTCATTGTCAAAACTGTATCATATAAAGTTTCTCCTTTATTAACAGAACTAGTTTGAGGATTAAAATTTATTACCTCCATATTTAATTTTTTTTCTGCTATTTCAAAACTCTTATGAGTTCTAGTACTTGATTCAAAAAATAAATTTGCAACAATAGTTTTTTGATTAATTTTTTTTATATTTTTATTTTTTTTAAGATCTAAAGCTTTGTTAATTAAAGCACTAATTTGATCTAAACTTAAATCTTCAATTTGTAACAGATGTTTCACTATTTTCAACTCCTTAATATGAAAACTTTTTTATTATTTATTATTTCAATTTCTTGTTTTTCTAACACTTTCCACTAATTGTTCAACAGATTCAAAGTTGTATCTTTTTAAATCTTTTTCAAAGTTAATTGCCATTTTGTATGCTGCTAAAGGATCATACATAATCGCACTACCAATTCCAACAGCACAAGCTCCTGCTAATAACATTTCAATAGCATCATCATTGTTAAATATTCCTCCAACCCCAATAATTGGAATATCTACTTCATGAGATATTTCATTTACTATTTTTAAAGCAATATGTTTTAAAGGTTTTCCACTCATTCCTCCATATTGTCTTGTTAGAACAGATTGTCCTGTATGTAAATCTAATCTCATTCCGGCTGGAGAGTTTAATAATACAATTGCATCAACCCCAACTTCTTTACAAATTCTTGCTGTTTTTAAAATGTCTGCATTATTGTTTGAAATTTTTACTAATATAGGTTTTTTAGAAACTTCTTTAATTTTTGTTAATAAGATTTTTATTCCTTCTGCATCAGATTCAAACATAATGCTTTTATTGTGAACATTTGGACAAGAAATATTTAATTCAATAGCTGTTATAAATTCAATTGGATTTAACATTTCTACCATTTCAATGTATTCTTCCATTGATTCTCCTGCAATACTTACAAATGTAGGAACATTCATTTCTTCTACAAATGGTAATTTCATTTCAATAAATCTTTTAATTCCAGCATTTCTTAAACCAACTGAATTAATGTATCCATCTTTAATTTCAGCAACTCTAGGACTTGGATTTCCTTTTCTCGGTTTATAAGTAACTGTTTTTGTTGTAATTGCTCCAAGAATATCTAAATCATGAATTGTATCTAAGTATTCTCCATTTACAAATGGACCTGATGCAATTGTAATTGGATTTTTTAAAATTATGTTGTTTATTTTAGTAGTTAATTTTGAGCTCATTTATTTTTCCTTCTTTCTAGTAATTTACATATAAAAAAAACCGATATATTAGCAATATTTAAAGTTGAAATACAAAACATAAAATAATGTTTTATATAAGCTTTTATTTACTAATATATCGGTTTGATTATTATCTTTTAAAAAGTGTTGTGTTTGCTGTAATGTAGATAGATATAATGGGATATCTTTGTAACAAGAACAATCAATTATAAAATTTTTTATACCTATATCAAATATAGATTTATTAAATTGCAAAATATGAAAAAATGATGTACCAATACACTGAATGTTTGATATGTTCATTTTTTTATATCTTCCCATAATAGTACCTCTAAGTGAAAATAACCTAAATATCTATTTAATAGATTATTATTTTCAAAAGTTATAATAACTTATTAAATAATAAATGTCAAACTTTATTAATATAGATTTTATTCTTTTGTGTCAATAACATATGATATTTTCCCTATATATAACAAATAAAAGTTTCCCAAATATATAATTTATAAGGGTGATTTAAATATGAGGAGATATTTAAAAATGAATAAAAAAATAAAATGGAAATAATTAAAGCTGTAATTGATGAAAAACTATCTAAAAAAGCTGCAGCAATAAAAATCTGTCAAACAATAAGAAATGTTAACTTATTAATTAATAAATATAAAAAGTATGGTTACACAGCATTTATTCACAAAAATACTGGAAGAATATCAAATAAAAAAATGAAACATCAAATAAGTGATCAAATTATTGACTTGTACATTAATAAATATGAAGAATATAATTATAAACACTTTCTAGAAAAACTTTGATCAAATCATCAAATAAGTGTTTCATATACTTACTTAATCAACTTATTAAAAAAGAATAATTTATATTCACCAAGAATTCATAAAGTAACTAAAAAAATGATTAAACAAAAAATTACTAACTTATTAAAAAATGAAAATATTAAAAAACTTGAGAAACGAGAGTATTTAAATACTTTGCTTTCAATAGAAAATATTCATCCTATGCAGAATCGAAAAACAGAGTTTGGTGAGCGCTTGCAAACTGATGCATCAGTCCACTACTGAGTTGATAATGAGAAATGGTATTTACATGGTTTTATAGATGATGCTACAGGTAAAGTTTTAGCTTTATATTTTGATAAAGAAGAAACTCTTATGGGATACTACAATATAACAAAAAATTTTTATTGGAGTAAGGGGTTCCAAGAGAGATACTTACTAACAAAAGAACTGTATTTTGAAGTCAAAAAGAAAAAGAGTCAGATCTTCACTCTGACTCTTTAACACAATACGGATTCTTATATCATAACTTAGGAATAAAGCTAACAACTTCAAGTGTTCCTCAAACAAAAGGCCGTATTGAAAGGTTGTGAAATACACTTCAAGATCGCCTACCAAAGGAACTCAAAGAAAATAATATATCAAATATAAATGAAGCAAATTCATTTTTAAATGAATATATTAAAAGATATAATTCACAGTTTTCCCTTCAATTAAATAATATCATTAACTCTTTTGCTATTTTTAAAGAACATAAAAACATTGACTTTTATTTATCAAGAAGATTTGAAAGAACTATTAATAAAGGTTCTACAATAAAATACCAAAATAAATTTTATTTACCACATTCGAATGGCGAGCCAGTCTTTTATAAAAATAAAACAAAAATTTTTGTAGTAGAAACTTTTGATGGGCAATTATATTCAAACTCATTTAGTGAATGAATGCCTTTAATTGAAGTTCAACAAAACTCCACTTATAAAGAAGCTTATGAAGATAAAAGTGTTTCTGATATAAAAAAAACACATAAGCAAATCAAAACAAATAGTCCATGAAAATATACTAATTGAATATTTTACAAAAACTCTAAAAATAAAGTTTTGGGAAAAATTGATTAGTTATTGACATTACAATTTACAAATTGCCGAATTAATAATATGAACTTAGTTATAATTTATGAACATATAGCAAAATAAATACCTCAATATATCTTTAAAAAAAGATTTTGTTTTTTATAAAAAAAAAAAAAAATATTAAATACTTATATTAGTATTTAATATTGTTATAAATTGGAAAATTATCACATAAAGTTTTAACTTCTTTTTTTAATGATTCTAGATCTTTATTATTTAATGCATCAACTATTATACGACCAACTTGTTCAAATTCTTTTTCTTTGAACCCTCTTGTGGTCATAGCAGCAGTTCCTAATCTTAAACCAGAAGTATTAACTGATGATTCAGTATCAAAAGGGAGTAATTCTTTATTACATACAATTCCAATTGACTCTAAAATTGCTTCTGCTTTTTTTCCTGTTATATTAAAAGCAGTTTTTACTTCAATATTTAATAAGTGATTGTCTGTTCCATTTGTTAAGACAAAAATATTATTATCCATTAAAACTTTACATAATGCTTTAGAATTTTTAACTACTTGATTTGCATATTCTAAAAAACTTGGATCACTTGCTTCAATTAAAGCTTGAGTTTTTCCTGCAATTAAATGTTCTAAAGGTCCACCTTGAACTCCTGGAAATACTGCACTATCAACTTTTTTTGCAAATTTTTGCTTACAAAAAATCATTCCTCCTCTTGCTCCCCTTAAAGTTTTATGAGTTGTTGTTGTAACAACATCAGCAATTGGACAAGGATTTGAATGTGCTCTTCCAGCAACCAATCCTGCAATATGAGCCATATCTACCATTAAATATGCCCCAACTTCATCTGCTATTTCTCTAAATTTATTAAAATCTATTTCTCTTGAATAAGCACTTGCTCCAGCTAAAATCATATTTGGTTTAAATTCTAACGCTTTATTTCTAACTTCTTCAAAATCAATATAATAAGTATCTTTATTTACTCCATAAAAAGCAAATTCATATACTTCTCCTGAAAAGTTTAAGTCAAACCCATGAGACAAGTGTCCTCCAGCTCTTAAATCCATTGCTAAAACTTTATCACCTGGTTTTAAAAATGCTTTATAAGCAGCTGCATTTGCTTGACTTCCTGAATGTGGTTGAATATTAACATGTTCTGCATCGAATAATTTTTTTGCAACATCAATTCCTAATTGTTCAACTTTATCAACATTTAAACAACCACCATAATATCTTCTTCCAGGATATCCTTCTGCATATTTATTTGTAAAAATTGATCCATTTGCAATTAATACAGCTTCTGAAACATAGTTTTCACTAGCTATTAATTCTATATGATCTTGTTGTCTTTTCATTTCTGCATTTAATGATTCTCTTATAATTTCATTTAATTTCATATTTTCTCCTATTAATATAAAAATCATAACATTTTATAAAAAAAATAAAATGTTATTTCAAATTAACATTTTATTTATTGTTATTTATATATAATAGGTTTAATATCTGATACTTCAAGATCTTGCTCATTAGAAAATTCAATTCTATTAAAGTTTTTAACAAAAAATCTTGATGTAAATACTGTTTTATAATCATCTGCAAATAATTCAATAGATGAAGAATCAATAAACATTTCTATAACTTGAGATTTATTTTTAACTTTTCTTTTAGCATATCTAGTTGTTTCAAAATCTCAACTTACTTGTGAAGTTTGTTTAGATCTATCCATAATAATCTCATCATCATTAAATATAACTACTAAATACTCATTTTCATCATTTATAATTTTAAATTCTGTATTGCCTTCTAAATTAAATTTAATGTGTTTTGCTTTGTTTATATTTACTATATTTGTTTTTATATTTTTTTTATTAAACAAAGTATTTTTGCTAAATTCTTCATATGGTTTTTGAACTAATAAATCATTTTCAATAGTCATTTCTCTAGGAATAGTCAACATTGAGTGTCATGAGTACTCGTCTGTTGGATATTGAACATCACAAATACCAAATCATCCATAAACTACAAGTTTGTTATTTGCTCAATAAGTTTGAGGAGCGTATCAATCATAACCATAATCCATTGTAATTAATGGGAACTTTTCATTTAGTTCTTTTGCTTCTACATCAAATTTATCTAAAATAGTATAAACAACATTTCTAGAACCATTTAATTCATACTTATTGTTTTTATCAAAATATCCTTCAGCTGAAATGAAAAATAAATACTTATCATTTATAACATCAAGATTAGGACATTCTCACATATATCCATATGTGTTATCTTTTAGACTTGGTTTTAAAATAGTTTTATACTCAAATTTGTCATAATCTTTCATTTCATAAATAGCCAAACCACCTTGGTCATCATCTTTTGTTCTAACTCCAAAAATCATATATTTTTTACCATTATGATCAAAAATTTTAGGATCTCTAGCATGAGGTGTAAATTTTTCACTATCTCAAGGAACAGCTATTCTCTTGTTAATAATTTTTCCATCTTCAAAGTCAGCTACTAACTGAACTTCTTCTGTCATATTTCCTTTTCCATCTTCCATATTACCTGTGTAATAAATTTTTACAGTATCTCCAAAATCATAAGCACTTCCTGAAAAAGCACCAAATAATTCTTTTTCATGATCTGGTGTAACTGATACACCTTTATCTTCATAATCTACAAAATTTTTTGTTGTTACATATCTTCAATGTTTAAAACCATGGTATGGTTCAACTGGAGATCATTGATAATGAATATGATGAACTCCATCTTTAAATAATAATCCATTTGGGTCATTTACCAATCCATTTGGTGATGCAATATGATAAGTTGGTCTATAGTAAATATCTTTTTTTACAAGTTCATTTGCTTGATCATAATATTTTTTATCAATATCAAATCATTTTTTTCATTGTATTTCTTTTATTCTTTTCATTCTGAATTAACCTTTACTTTCTACTTTTGTTTTTTTTACTTCATTAGTTACTCCAGGAACAGGAGCAAAATCTCTTTCTAAAATAGACTTAGTCAATTTTTTAAAGTATTTAAGTCTTGATAATAAAATTGT
The DNA here is from genome assembly GCF_009730595.1 of Spiroplasma tabanidicola. NCBI lineage: Bacteria > Bacillati > Mycoplasmatota > Mollicutes > Entomoplasmatales > Spiroplasmataceae > Spiroplasma > Spiroplasma tabanidicola. The sequence goes on from NZ_CP046276.1 coordinate 803,196, forward strand.
TGCTAAGAATGTTGTACCTATTGTGACAATAATTGCTATAGCCATTCATAAGAATCCTGTACCCCCTCAAGTATTCATATCAAAACCAGGTCTTGTTGATGCTTGAGGAATTACTGTCAAGAATACTAGAAGTGAACATGGACCCATTGTTGTTAAAACTCCTGATGCAGTTGTAACAATTACTCCTGCTGTTGTTCCTATACTTACAGCAATTACAGGGAATAAAAATCTTAATGCTACTCCAAATAATGCAGGTTCAGTTGAACCTCCTACAAAAGCAATCAAATATGCAGGTACTGCTGTTTTTTGTAACTCTTTATTTTTTTTATTCATTATAGCAAATGCCATAACACTAGTTGCAACCGATATATTTAATTGTGTAAACATTGGGTTTATTGAAGTTGCATTATAAGTCATAAATTGTTGTAAAGCAACCACTACAAATATCTGAATAAATCCAGTCACCACTAGTCAAGGTAGTAACAATGCAAATAATGGATTAAACACAAATTTTGCAATATTGTGAGTTGTTGCTCATAATACAGCTATATTCATTCCATAAGTTATTAACATCCCTATTGGCGCCAATAATAATTGACCTATAAAAAATGCAATCAACATTACAGAAGGGATTCCAAATATCTCTTTTACAACACCAAATTTTATTTTTCTAACTAACCTTTCTAAATAAACTGCTGTAAAAGCAATCAATACCAATGGAAGTATTTGACCTTCATATGAGATTTTTCATGGATAACCACTTGCTAAATCTGAAAAAGATCAATTAACACTATCAGTTCCAACTTGACCATTTTGTCCTCAATCAAATAATGGTCTACCAGAATTCATAAAGTCATTTGTTGTAACCATGTCTTTTCCACAAAGCACAACCCCTAAAGAAATACCAATAGCTTCACTACCTTTCATAAGTTTAAAAATAGATCATGGTATCAAAATACTAAATGATAATGCAAGTGCTTTTTGAAGAGATTTTAAAATACTTCCTAATGTTTTTGAAAACTCTCCTGTATCCTTTATTGTTGAACCATTAACTTCAATACCATTTATTATATTTTCTATTGTTGAAATAATCGATAAAGTAATTAAATAAGGAATAATAGGCATAACCAATAGTCCAATACCATCAGTTAAAGTTTTAAAAAAACTTTTTTTTGTAGTAAGTTTTACATCATAAAAATTAACTACTCTTTTCAAAGAAACTCCTAGTGATGATAATAAATCTTTATTAAATTGCTCAATATCTTTTTTAATTACAAGTTGAACTAAATTTTCATTTACAACAACACCATTGATTAATATATTTTCTTTTAGTGAATTGATTTTAACAATATCTATATTTTTAACTTTAATTCTGACTCTAGTTGCACAATGACTAACGTTTTCAACATTTTCTGTATTACCTAAATCTTCTGCTATAGCAATAATATTAGTATCAATAGTATTTTTTTTACTAAAAATTTTCATTTTATTTCCTTTCATAGATACATCATTAACATATCGATATAATTAAATCATAAATTTTATGTTTTTTTTAAAAAAAATGGAAAATTTACCAAAAAAATAAATTCATTTCCATTTGTATTAATATATATTTAATTTAAATTAGAAAAATTTTTACTTAATTTAAGGAGATACAAACATGGAAATAAAAGTATTTCAAAATGAGTTATTTAATAATGGTAATTCTTATTTACTTATAAATGATAAAAAAGAAGCAATTTTAATTGATCTTGCAAATAAAGCAGATGAAATTTTAGAATATATTGAAAAAAATAATATCAATTTAACAACAATTTTAATAACTCATGGTCATTTCGATCATTTAGTAAGCATTGAAAAAGTTTTAACTAAGTTTAATAATTTAAAATTGTACATAGGAAAAGAAGATGAAGTTTGCTTATATGATCCTGAAATGAATGCTGGAGCAAGTAGAAATAATTTTTGAAAACTAGAAAATAAATATAAAAATACTATATTGATTGATAAAAGTATTTCACTTAATATAAATGACTTTAATTTTGATATTTATCTTATGAAAGGACATACTCCTGGAACTGTATTTTATCATCTAGTTGATTTAAATTATATGTTTTGTGGAGATACATTGTTTAAAGAAAAGATTGGATTTCATGGCAAAGAAATGAAAAGATGCAATGATGATATATTTAAAAAATCTATTCAATTTTTATACACAAATAAGTTTAAAGATACAACATTGTTTCCAGGTCATCATGAATCAAATATAAAAATATCAGAGATTAAAAAAATTAATATTATTGCAAATGAATTTATAAAATAAAAATCTTGTACAAAAATATTTAAATAATAAAAAAAGAAACCAAATATTATAAGATATTTTTTGTTTCTTTAAGGTTGTTTATTCTATTTGTTAATTTTAGTTTTTATCTCTTTTTTATTTTCTAATTTTTTTGAATATGAAATTTTAAAAATCCAGCTGGAATAATCAAAATAACTATTAAAATCATTACAATTGGTTTTCAAATATCTGCGGTTTTTATCCCCATAAGTAATAGCATAAACGATCCAACTAAGGTTAATATACAAGCTAAATATGAAAATGCAGCAAAAGTATAAAACAATCAATCTTTATATATTTTTTTATAATCTTTATCTTTAATTCTTAAATATATTACATTTGTTGTCATTAATGTTTTTAAAGCGCTTACCGCAAGAGAAAAGTATCCCAATAAATCTCTAATATCATTAAAAATGATATAAACAGTTGCTAACAACATTAAAAGTAACATTGAATTAAGTGGTTTATCTGAAAGTTTTGAGTTTTTTAAAAAATGTTTAGATAAATCTTTTTCTTCTGCCATTTTTTTTACCAAAACTGTTTGATAAACTAAATAAGAATTGATAGCCCCTATAAATAAAACTATAGCGATTGAGTTGAATACCATTTTTGCTCATTTAGGAGTATTTGCAAAAACATTCAAGAATTTATTAGTTCCAATATTACTGATTGATAAGATTGCAACTGCATAAACTATATAAACTATTGCAACAATTATTACTCCTACAAAAATAACTCGTGGTGTAGTTTTTTCGGGGTTTTTTGTATCTGCTGCTACATAAGTTGGAATTTCAGTTCCTGAATATGAAAACATAGTCATTGTAATTGCAGGAATTAAAAGTGATCCTCCAATATAAGCATCTTTTAAATTTTGCTTCATAGTATTAGAACTTAATAAATCATCGTTTACTCCATAAATTAAAGCTAGTATTAAAATAAACAAAATTGGTAAACTTTTAATAACAAGAAATACTATTTGACTATTATAACTAAAATTTCTAATAAATATTTGACTACCTCCAATAATAAATAATATAAAAATAGATATAAACTTTCATAAATATTCATTATCGTATCCTGAAAATTCTTTAATAATATTTGTAATTGCCAGACTAGCTGTTGCTATTGCAACAGCTGATACAAATAACATTAAAACTCATCCTAATCAAAAAGCCATAACTTTTCAGTTTGCCCTTCTTAGTCAACTATATGCTGTTCCATTTTCTTTAAAAGAAATTGTTGGTTCTACCATTATAAATGTTTCAGGTAAAATTATAATTCCACCAATAATTCACGCAAATATCATTAACAAAGGATTGTTTTGACTTAAAGCAAATACACTTCCATAAGTTAAAATAATACTAGTTCCAATTGTTGCAGTTAAAGTCATTGCTAAAACTGTTCAAAAACCCATTTTTTTATTTTTCATTGTTGAATTTCTCACTTTCTTTTGCAAAGTTTAAAGTTTTTAATAAATAATCATTATAATAATCACTTATCATATAAACATGTTCTGAACCTTCTGGTGTTCAAATTTCACTTTTTATATTAGTTTCAAATTTAATTTTTTTATTATACATATCTCAACTCATTTGATAATCAATAAATGTATCACCTTTTCCATGCACAAAAAATATTGGAATATTTTTATTTAAATTCATATGTTTTAATAAATTATATTTATTTTGATTTGTTTTTGTTAATTTACTAAACTTTTTAGTATATCCTAAACTAATTAGTCATCAAGGTTTTTTAAAATAATTATTTTGAATATAGTAGCGATACTGTAGTTTGATACTACTAAATCCACAATCTGAAATAACTCATTTAATTAAATCTTGATAACTTCCAAATTGAGAATATAAAACTGAAGTAGATGCGCCCATACTATTTCCAATTAATCCAATTGATTCAATTTCATATTCATTTTTTAGATTAGCTATAATTTCATCAATAATTTCAACACATGAATAACCAATATCTGTATATTTACCATAGCTTTTTCCATGAGCAAATGAATCAAATGTTAAAATGTTATAACCTTGTTTGTAAAAATGATGAACTAATCTTAGTCCTAAAAATTTATCTTCTGTTCAACCATGTAATCCAAATACTCATTTTTTAGAGTTAGCAACAGTTGCCTTAATACAGCTAATATTTCCTTTTTTTGTTTTAATATCATATTCTAAAATCTCTTCTGATTTAAAAGAATCAAATTTTAAGTTCATTTTTTTAAGATCTCAGTAGTGATATTCTAAGGTGTTTGTTAACGTTGGTATTAATTGATAATATTTGTTGTCTCCTTTATACTTGCCATATCGAGGATAAGTATAACAAAAATTTTTAAAGCTATTAAAATGTTTTTTCGACTTAAAATAAATAATCGGAAATAAAATAACGGTCAAAATAATTGTTAATAAGTTATAAGTATATTTTTTCATTTTTTTTGACATATCTTTATCTTTCTATCATTTTTAAATTACAAAAAAATTTTAAATTAAAGTTTTTGAATATTTTTTTCAATATTAAAATATTTATTTTTAAACTAAGAAAAAATAAGTATAAGTAGACTAATTAAAAAACTGGTCTACTTTGAACATCTAAAATAAAATTGACAGTAAAAAAGTACTTTTATTGTTAAAATTTAATTGAAAGGTGTTCTTTTTATACGGCAAAACAATGATCAAAACAAGAAAAAATTAACATAGTTAATGAGGCAAAAGAAGTTAGAATAATTAATACTGCAGTGAAATTTAATTTAAGCACCAGTACTATTAAGAGATGAAAACATGAAATAAGAACTAAAGGTGAAGGTGCTTTAGAATGAGGTAATGGAGTTCAAGCTAAAAGTAATATTAAGAAATTCAAATCTCATGATTGGTTATTTAAAGATCCTGATGATATGAGTTTAGAAGAATTGAGAGAAGCGTTAAAATTAGAGCGCGCTTTAAAAAAGCATTTGGCGAAAACTGTTAAGGAAAAGTACTTCGCCATTTTTAATGCGAAAAAGTGTTTTTCATTAAAAATAGTTTGTGAATACTTAGGAGTATCAAGATATGGTTATTTAAAATGATTAAAGACAGGTAAACCTAAATACAAAAACTATGATACAAAAATTGCTAACAAAATCATTTATATACATAATCTTTTTAAAAAACGTTATGGCTACAATATGATTACACTCATGTTAAATAAGTATTTTAAAATGAACTTAAAACCTTGGGTTGTATACAGATATATGAAAATATTAGGCATTAAGGCAGTCAAAAAGAAAAGAGTACCGATTATGATAAATCAGGTCCATTAAGATTTAAAAATATTTTAAACAGAAATTTTAAAGCAAATAACTTAAATGAAAAATGGGTTACAGATGTTACTTACATTAAAACAAGTTCAGGGATGGTTTATTTATCAGTCATTAAAGACTTATACAGTTCAGAAATAGTAGATTGAAAACTTTCTAAAAGACCTGGTAATGAACTTTGCCATACAAATTTAAAATCTGCAATCACAAAAAAAGTTAAACCAAAACTTATTCATTCTGATCAAGGTTCGCCATACACAAATGAAACTTGAAAATATTTATGTGATTCTAATAATATAAAGATTTCTATGTCGAGAAGAGGAAATTCTCCTGATAACGGTGCATGTGAATCGTTTTTTGGAACTTTAAAAAACGAGTGTATTTATACTTATAAAGTAAATGAGCTAAATTATTCTAATATATATAATGTAATTTCTGATTATATTGAGTTTTATAATTACGTAAGACCTATATTAAAGTATAAAAAAACTCCATACAAATTCGTATGGAGAAAGTATCTTTTTAATGTCAATTTTAATTGACAAGTTCAACTTAAGTTTCTTTTTTCTTTTCTAATAACTATTTTTTTGCAACTATAAATTGTAAAATAAATGTGCATGGTTATGCAAATGCTTGAAACTAAAAATGAGTTAGATCAACATTACAAATGTTTTTAATAGCAATTTTTAATAGAACTTAGTTTTAAACTAAGATCTAAATAAAAAATAACAATTTATTAAAATGCTAAATATACTTTGTCAAGTATACATAATGTTTTTTATAAGAATGTTTCAACATAGTTTGAAACATTCTTTTTATTTTGTGTTAGTTTTAAATAAACATAGGCTGGTGGGGTTTTATGTTTTACCATTATTCTTTCATAATTATAAAATTCTATGTAATTATCAATTGATTTTTCTAAATCTAAAAAGTTATTTTGTTTTAGTTGTTGTTTTCATTCTTCTTTTAATGATGAAAAAAAAGTTTCACACATTGCATTATCTATAGAATTGCCGGGCCTAGATAACGAAATAATAATATTATTTCTTTTAGCATATCTTTTCGCAAATATAGAAGTGTATTGATTTCCATTGTCAGAATGAATCATAAGCTTTTTAGATAAATCATTTCTATAAAAAGATGCCTTTTCAAGCGTTTTTCTATATAGTTCAACATCATTTTTTAGTGATAATTTATGACCAACAATAAAACCAGTATTAGCATCTTTAATAATGCTTAAATAAGCAAACTTTTTATTAAAGGTATATAAGAAACATCAGTTACTCAACATTCGTTTTTTAAAAATATTGATCAGTTTCTATTGACGTAATTTGGACCATGAGTAATTGTTTTAATTTCTTTTGGCTTTCTATACATTTTTTTTACCCTTATAATTGAATATAATTTGAATATTTTCATAATCCTAGCTACTTTGGTTTGACTTACCTCTAAACCTTGATTATTTAAAATAATTCTAATTCTAGGTGATCCATATATTCCATTATTATTTGTAAAAATATTTTTAATCTTAAGAGCTAGATTCATATCAATTTTTAAATCATATTCTGGTTTACCTTTACAGCATCATCTATAATAACTTGCTCTTGTAATTTTAAATAGTTTACATAATGATAAAACAGTGTACTTATTTTTATATTTCTCTATGGTTTTATAGTAATTTATTACTCTTTTTCTGAATCCTCCATTAGTTCACTGAGTTTTTTTAAAATTTCATTCTCCATTTCTAGTCCTTTTAATTTTTTATTTAATTCTGCTATTTTTTTATCTTTTGAATTTTTGAATTAATCTTAATTTTACCATTGTGCTTGTTGTGCTTTCCATTTTTAGAAATAAGTGCTGCTTCTCTATAAATTTCTCAATCTATAAACATCCTTCTAGCTGCTGAATAAGAAATGTTATAAATCATTGATAATTTTTTGTAAAAAATATGCTCATTGAAATGTTTATTCACAAGATCTTTTTTAGCGTTTAAGTCTAAAATTGTTGATTTGTTGCCTTTATGATTTGCCATATAAAAAATTCTCCTTGTATAATTTTATGTTTTTTTTAACATAATGTATACTTAGAGAATTATATTTAATAAGTTAATATTAGTTTTTATTTTACCTATCCACTTTTTCATTAGCACCTTTTTTTTCAAATTTTATTTGAATAAAATTAGAATATGCTGAATCTTTATTATAAGTTGACATAAGTTCTGGTCCAACATGTTCTTCTTCATTTCAATAATCTAATTTAACATCATTTGTAGTTAATTTATAAGCTTGTCAAGGTTTATCTTCTCTACTTGTATTTTCTGAACCATTTCATGCTTTTAATACCTCTTCTAAAGTGGGATGATCTCCTTCCATATCAATTTCTCCAAGATCAACAATTGCAGTGTCTACTATATCTTGATATAAATTAATTCTTGAACATTCAACATGAACTATTTTTTCTAATCCATCATATTTTAATAAAATTGGTGCTACAAAATAATATTTTTCTTCTTCACCTTGTCCACTATCTATATATTTTTCTAATTTATATTTTATTGTAAATACACCATCACTATTATTAGAAGATGTTTCAGGAGTTATTATTTTTAAGCATTTAGCATCTCTTTCTTCACTTGGAACAATAACTTCTAATTTTTGGTTTACTACTGGATTATTAATTCTTATAGAAAACGATCTTTCTTCAAATACTTTAATATATAAATTGATTTCTTCTTGTGCAAAACTTGGTTTTAATTGTACATAATTATAAGTAATAGTAGTTGATCCAAATACTTTTGTAGAAGTTGCTAAAGCTTCAATTTTTGCTTCTTTTAAAGTTGGATCACTTGAAAATTTAACATCACTTGTAGTAAAAAATTCTTCTTTATTTACATCTAAAAGTTTAGATAAAATATCTTGTAAAGTTGGTAATTTATTACTTCCTTTAATATCTCCTAATTCTTTAATTTTTATAGAATTTAAATCTCTTTTAGTATGTGTTGAAGAAGTTGATCCTCCTTGATTTGTATCATTGTTATTATTATTGTTTTGGTTTGTATCAGCTGGTTTTTTATTACACGCAATAATTGAACCTGTTGAAAATACTAAAATGTTTAAACTGTTTAATAGTAATAATAATTTTTTCATTTTATCCTCCTTTTTATATAGTTATATTTTATAATTTTTAAATACTAGATCTATAAATAACTTAATATTTAACTTATTATTTTTTCAATTTAAGTTATTTTTACTAAATGATTATAAATCATCTTTTATATTATTTTCTATTGATAAATTTTTATACATTTTTTTCAATGAGTTATCTTTTTTCATGACTTCTAAATATTGATCATGAAGTTTTTTTATTATTTCAAATAGTTTTGTCATTTCTTCATCATAATTTTCTATATATTTTAAAATTTTTTTTAAGATATCAATTTTCTTGTCATAACTACTAATCATTTCAAAAAGATTCATATAATTATCAATTGAATAAATAATAGCAGTTAATGTACTTGGACCTGCAATTATAACTTTACTTTTAAATGCATAATCTATCAATTGAGTTTGCTCACATAAAAAAGAAAATATACCTTCACTTGGCACAAACATTACAGAATAAACCGTTTTATCTTCTTCACTTATGTATTTCTCGGTTTCTTTAATTCTGTTTTTACAATCGTTAATAAATTCATTCAAATATTTTTTATACTCTTCAGAAGAAAGATCTAAACCTGACAACTTTTCAAAAGCATTAAATGGAAACTTAGCATCAACTGGAATATTAATAAATTTTGTAGAATCACCTTTTATAAATAAATCTACTATTAAACTTTTGTTATCATTAGTTTTTTTTATCATTTTATATTGGGCTTCGTATAAAATATTATCAGATTTTTTTAGATTGACAATATTAGATAAAATTCTTTCTAGCATGTATTCACCGGCTTTACCTGCTTTATTATTTTGACTTAATAAATTATCTAAACGACTAACCTTTTCTTTAACTTCGCTAATTGGTATAGTTTTTTCATTTATTGCTTTTAATGCTTCTTCTAGTTTTGTAGTGGAACTATCTAATTTATTTTTTGTTTCGTTTGCTTGTTTTAAAATAAAATCTCTAACTTGTCTTTCGGTATCATTTAAGTTTTTATCTGATTTTGAAGAAATATCACTTAAAAATGTTTTAAGATCAGACTCTGATTTAGTAATAGTATTTTTTTGTTCACTTATTATATTGCTTAATAAAGTATTTATATTAGTTGCTCTTTTTTCGTTTTCAAGTTCTAAATCTCTTTTTAGAATTTCTATATCATTTTTGTCTACACCTTCTATTTTTACATTACTTTTTCTAGTGAAAAAAATAATCATGAAGATTGATATCAATATTATTACAATTGATAATAAAACTATAATTACAGTTTGCATAATTTAACCTTTCACCTTTTTTATACTTTTTAATTACTTTTATTTTATAACCCGCTATTATTAAAAAAAATATAGTTAATTTTATAAATCATATTTGTTTAATATTTTACATATATTACTTATATAATGATTTCTTAATAATTTTTTATTATCTTCATAAGATAACTCATTTGGAAAAGAAGAATTGCCACCAACAATTACATCCGCTAAAATTTTACTTCTAGCAAAAAAATAATCATTTTTAATCTCAAATAAACTATCAAAATTTTCAGGTACATTTAATTGATTTCAAACTTTTATTACATCTTTATCTATTAATTTTCTTTTATAAGGATATATTCAAGAGTTTTTTAGTAAAATATAACCATTTTTAGTTTTTTTAACATAAGCTGTTTTATTTTCTTTAAACTTTTTATATAAAATTTTTCCTTCTTGTATATATTTTGCATTAGGAAATACAGATAAGCTATAGTTATATGGCAGTTGATTAATCTTTCTTTTAGAATATTCATTAATTTTTTCGATGTTATTATGAATATATGTGATTTTTAAATCATCTTCCGATTTAGTAATCTTTAAAAACTTTAAAATATCAAATTCAGAAAAATCTAATCCATTATATTTGTAGACAAGATTGTAAGATGTATCATTTATATCAAAAATACTTAAATTATCCCCATTAACTTCATAAATCTCATATCATCATCTACTATTTTTATCAAATATTAAAACAAAATCCTTATTGGTTTCTGATAATATTTCAAAACATTTTAAATCTCAAACTATGTAATTAGATAAACTATTTTTATACAGAACATCTTTTTGCTGTTTTAATTTTTTTAATAACTCATTGTAACTTAATTCATCAAAATCAAATGTTAAACCTGAAAATTTAGTACAGTTGTTATCAACTAATTCAACTAACTGTGTTTCAGTGATTAAATTGCAAAATCTATTTAATCAGTAATCTTTTATTTCTATATTTGTAGCTATATCAATGACTTTTAATTTCTTATCATTGAACTTTCTTAAACCTCTCCCTAATTGTTGCAAATATATTGTTTTAGATTGAGTTGGTCTCAAAAAAATAACACTATCAATTTCAGGTATATCAATTCCCTCATTTAAAATATCAACCACACAAAGAAAATTTAATTTTTTGTTAATAAATTTATCTAATTTTTCAGATCTATTTATATCATCTGACACTAAGTAATCTGAATTATAGCCGTTGTTAATTAAAATTTCATTAATTCTTTTTGCATGTTCTATATTTATACAAAATATTATAGTTGTAAAACAATATTCTAAATATTTTCTAATTGCATCTAAAACTAAACTATTTCTTTTTAAATTATCTGCTTTCAAAAGCAACTTAACTTCACTGTTTAAATCATCTCTTGTAAGTTTTATTTCACTTTTATCATGCATTAAATAATAATTTATTTCACAAACTAGTTTTTTTTCAATTGCTTCATGTAATTCCATATGATACAAAACATTATCAAATATATTTGTTATACTTTCTAAACCTTGTCTTCTTTCAGGTGTTGCTGTTAAAGCAATATTATTTGTCGGATTAAAATACTTAAAAATATAATCAAAAATATTTGTTTCAGATTCATTATCAAAATGATGAGCCTCATCATAAAAAATAATATCAAACTGATTTTTATTAAATTTATTTTTATCAATTAGATTTTTTAATAATTTATTAGTAACAAAAACAGATTTATTTTTTATACTTTCAAAATCAATAATTTTTTGATTATTTGTATCAATTAATACTGGTTCAAAACCTTTTACAATTTGTTTGAATCTATTAAAAGCATTATTTAAAATTTCTGTTCTGTGTGTTGTGAATAATAATTTTGGTTTATCAATTACATCTTGTAAATGCAAAAACATAAAAGCTGCAACAATAGTTTTTCCAGTTCCTGTTGGTAAAATTACACTATGATTTTTATACTCAAAAAGATCTTCTTTATACTTTTCAATTATTTCTTGTTGATAATCTTTTAATATAAAACCACTATTATCATTTTCTTTATCTCTAAAAGGATTAAAATAGTTATTTTCCATCTTAATTCAATCTTCCTTTGATAACTCTTTAAAATTAACTAATTTATAATTACCTTGTTCATTTCACATATATTCAATCTCATTTAATAAGTTTTGTTTGCTTTCATTAGATTGTAACGAAGAAATTTCTTTGCCATATAATCCTCTATATGTAAAATTTGCACTTCCTAAAATGATATCAAAATCATTTTCATACATAAAACCATAAATTTTTTTATGTAAAGGTTTCTCTCCTCTTTTAACAATTTGTACTTTAATTTCAATATTTCTTTTATACTTTTTGCTTATATAAAAAAGATCATCATAATTAAATGACTCTCCACTTTCAGTAAATGTTGAAGTTATAATTTTTAATTTTCCATTTCTACCAAAAAAATCTTCAAGTTCCTTATCAAATTCATAAAATGCTTCCTTGGTTATAAAAGGACTTATTATATAAAAAGTATTTGTTTTATTTATAAAGCTTTTAATAGCTTCTACTAAACTTGTAGAACTTAAATCAGAATAATGCATAATATATCCTTCCCTTTTTAATCATTAAGTTTATCTTTAATATACTTTGATAAATTTTCATCTATACAATAAATATAACATCCTTTGATCGCTCTTGTTAACAAAACGTTGTATGTATTTCTAACTATAAAATCTCCTATTTCAGAAGAAACTTTTGAATCAAGCTTTTTTAAACCTTTTATTGATTTGTCAGTAGATGCTCTTTTTGTTCAATCTGTTTCTATTTTATTATTTTTCACAATCAAATCTGGACCTATAATAACTCCAACATAATCAATTTCTAATCCTTGAGAGGTATGAATACAACCAATTTGTTCAATAGAGTTTTTTTCAAGCATAAAATACTTATCATTTTGTAAATTTCATTGCCTTTTAAAATTACCTATCACAATATCATACAGTTTTTTATCTTTTTTTGACACTCAATTTCAACAATAACCTGCCAATACCCTTGCTGAGCAACATTTAGATTTTTTAACAATTGCTTCATACATATCTTGTGGGTTATCAAAAACTTTAAAATCAAAAGCGTTTCTAAATGACATATCACATTTTAATCCATCATATAAAATATTATCTATAAATTGAATATAGTCATCTGCACCACTAGATCTAAACTGAGAAGTAAGTTCTTCAAATTCTAATATATTTTCATCTAAAATTCCTTCTAATTTAGCTTGTCTTTTAATTTCTTTAATTGTTCCAATATCACTATTAGTAACAAGTTGTTTTTCATCTATAAAAAAAACCGAAACTCTAGATTCACAAATTATTTCTCTAATTTGATTATTGTAGCCTTTCCCAATAGGAGTATATTGACTTCTTTCAATTAGCCTATGCGATTCATCAACTATTGTTAAATCATAATGATTTTTAAGCAAATCAGAAAATATAGAAGAGCCTTTAAACAAATTATCTAATCTAACTTTTGTAAATTTTTTATCCTCATTTTTATCTAAAATTAGTTTTTTAAACGCTTCTCTTACAGAAGCATTTTTAGAACAATATATTGCATTTTGTTCTTTTTGAATACAACTAGATAATACTTTTAAAGCTATTAGTGTTTTACCAGTACCCGGTCCTCCAGGCACTATTAAAACTCTTTTTTTATTATCTTTTTTTGATTTAACAGATAAAGAAACTATTTTTTCATATACAACTTTTTGATCATCTAATAAGTAAAAATCACTATTATTATCAATAATTTCACGCATACTATCTTGAATTGATTTACCTGGCCTTATTTGACCATTATCTATCTCATCTATAAGTTGAGCATTATCACCACTTATTAAATTTTCTTTAATATAATCTCTTAATTTCTTAAGATCTTTTTTAAAGAATAAAGGTGCATCATATAAATAATCATTATATTGACTATCAATTATATCAGGATGCTTATCAACATCATAATTATGCAAAAAAGCACATGTTAAAACTTCTATATTTTTATTACTATAAACCACTTCTGAAAAGTCATTCAAAAATCTTCCATACGCAAAAGCTTGATAAGATGGGTGACTAACTTCTCTTCTTCTTCCTCCGACATAAGTGTCAACAATCATATCACTACCTATAACTTTTATACACTCTTGTCATTGTTTCAATTCAATTATTATAATTCTTCTTTTTTCATCATTTAATCCTGACAAAATAATATCAATTCTCTTACTACTTCTTGGCAAATTATATTCTATTGCTACTCCAATATTTTTACTAATATCGTTATCTGAAAAAACTATTCTCATTTCTCTTAAGGAATTATTTCAACTATTTTCTTCATTAATATTTACTTTTTTATTCATTTTAAATTTAAGTTCTTCTTTAATTTTTTCAATTAAAATACCATTATCTACATCTTCATTAAATCCATCAACGTTATTTCTATAAATTATCATAAATACCTCTTTTACAAATTATTATATATATTTGTTAATAAATTTGTAATAAATAATTAATTAATAAAAAAACCTAATCCTTCAAAATAACAGATTAGGTTTTTAAAAAATTAATTATTTTATAACATTAAAGGACTTATAATACAAAATAATAATATAAATATAGAGCATGTGTAAAATGCAACTGGTAAATTTCTTATGAAGTTACCAAAAAAACCTTTTTTTGTTATGCTTAAACTAAAATTTTTTTTGTTAACAATAAATATTTTAATTATTATGCCTATAACCAAAAATATTATAGAAAGTATTAAAGGAACAAAAATTTTAACTAACATATTTAAACACCTCTTCATAATCATTATTAAATTTAATATTTTTATATTTCACAATCTTTGTATTAACTTCTTCTTTTAAATTTTTTAAAGGTTTTAACAATAATTCAAAATCTTCAACTTTAATTAGAACATCACTGCCATCTTCATAACTTCTACAAATAACACTTTTTACTTCTATATTTTTACTAATTTTATTAAGCAAATCTATTGTTTTTTTTGTATTCAAAGTACAGTTATGATTTAAATAAAAATAACTATTAATATAAGAAAGTATATTTACATATCCTTTTCTTATAATCTCTATTTTTTGCTCTTTAACAAAAAATATAATAATTTCTTTTTTTCTTAATTCTATATAAACTTCATTTTCTTCTTCTATCAAAGAGTTCAAAAAATCTATTTCAGAAATCATCTCTATATTATCTTGTTTTTTTAAATTATATCTATTTACAAACTTAAAGTTTTTTATATTATTTGTTTCTAATAATTTAAATATTCTTACTTCAAAATCTTCAAAAGAATTTATTTTTCTATTTTCGCTAAAATTTATAGCTAACATATTTATGTTTTCTTTTAATTTTTCTGTACAACCATCACCTATTTCAATTATTTCATTACTTAATAAATTTCTTAGTACCATAGCATTTTCTTTTTTAATAAGTTTTTTACCTTCATAAATATTAATTACATTTCAGTCAGCATCAATTATATATCCCATTATAGATCACCTCAGTTTGTGTTCATTTTATTTGCTATTTCTTTAAATGGGAAATTATTTTCCAAAAATTTATAAACTCCTAAGTTTAATTTCATATACGGATAAAAATCTTTTATATATTTTTTTAAAGCCTGTTTAAAATTATCATGTGGTAAAACTTTCATAACAACTAGAAAAATGAATATAGTTGAAGCACTTCTACTAACACCTAGTTGACAATGAGTGTAAATATTTGTCTTTTCACTATTTTCAATTAGGAATTTAATTGCTGGTACAAACAAATCATTACAAAAGTCATCAGGATCATGTGAATCTTTCATATTAATAGCCATTTTATCACCACTTAAAATGAAATATTGATTTTTATAGTTATACTCTTTTTTAGAATTTAAAATATTATAATATATGTCACCTATTTTTAATTCACATTGATGATCAATTAAATTTAAAGAAAATTGATCGCCAAGATAAATGTTATTTAAAATATTTTTAAAAGGCATTAGCTTTCAACTCCTAATTTTTCTCTAACTATAGTTGCTATGTTTGTAACTCTTGGTCCATATATTATTTGCATTTGATCACCAATTTCAGCATATCCATAAGGTTTTGTTTTATCAACCAATTCTTTGTTAAACTTACTTTTATCAAACATGGTTACTCTAAGTCTTGTGACACAATTTGCCATTATTTTAATATTTTCTGGCCCTCCACAACCATCAATAATGTTTTTTATAAATTCTTCATCATATTCTTCTTTTTTATTTTTTGTACTAGATTTTATTTTTTTATTTACATTTTCTGATTGATCAACTTTTTTTAAATCTTTACCAATAACAGCAACTTTACCATCTCTACCTGGAGTTTTAAGATTTAGTTTTTTTATCAATATAAAGAATGTACCGAAATATAATGCCCCCATTATAGGTCCAACTACAAATAAACCTCATACGTTTTGAATTTTATTTCAATTTATGGCATCTACCGCTAATCAAGTTATTATACCGCTTCCTCGTGTGCTAACTTGAGCAAAATTACATACGTACATAATCATATAAGTGAATCCTGTAAAGAAAACATGGATACCATATAATATTGGAGCTGAAAATAAAAATGTGAATTCTAAGGGTTCTGTAGTTCCAGCTAACATTGATGCCAATAAAGCTGATATTATGGCACTACCAACAACTTTTCTATTTCCTTTTGGAATACAGAAGTACATCGCTAATGCAGCACCTGTTAAACTAAATATATTTGTAGGAAATGTTCCATTAACAATTCAAGTGTCTTTTGCTTTTATAAATTCTCCTGATCCTAATTTAGCTATAGCAATGTTGTATATTCCTTCAATTTTTTCTCCAGAAGGAGAAATTCATTCTCCACCTACTGATGTATAATATAAGAAATAATTTAAAACTTGATGTAATCCAAATGGAATTAAAGCCCTATTTGCGACTCCATACAAAAATGGAGCTCCTGCATCTAAATATTGTCAAGAATTCCCAACAGCTTTTAAACCTTGAGAGATATATATTCATAAAATACCAAGTGGCATACCAATGATTCAAGCAACCAAAGTTGAAGCAACCGGTGAAAATCTTGGGCCTCCAAAAAATGATAGAAACTCTGGAAATTTTAATTTATAAGTTAATTTATGTATATAAAATCCTAATAAACCTGCTATCATACCTCCAAAGGCACTATATTGGAATGATGTTACTCCAAATCTTGTAGAAAGACCAAATTCTTTAGGTGTTTTTAACATCTCTGGATATACACTTTGTAGCATTAAGTTTGCTGCAAAGTGAATTGCTGCATATGCCATTAATCCAGAAAGTGCTGCTGAAACTTTTTCTGATTTTGCAAGTCCAGCTGCTAATCCAACAGCTACTAAAAAGTCAATATTAGATATTGCAATCATACCAATGTTTTTTATTGCATCAAATGCAATTTTTACATTTCCTGTATATGTTCCCGCTTGTGTAGCAATTGCTTGTCCTGCATATCCAATACTACCAATTAACGCTAATAATGGAATAACAGTAACAGGAACTAAAATAGCTCTTCCAAAACC
This sequence comes from Spiroplasma tabanidicola, assembly GCF_009730595.1. Classification (NCBI taxonomy): domain Bacteria; kingdom Bacillati; phylum Mycoplasmatota; class Mollicutes; order Entomoplasmatales; family Spiroplasmataceae; genus Spiroplasma; species Spiroplasma tabanidicola. Next base: position 820,882 of record NZ_CP046276.1, read on the forward strand.
TTCAAGTGAAGAACGTAATTTTCCAAAAAAATGTTTGTAATTTATTTTTATACTTTTATTCATACTCTATTTCCTCCTGCTTTAATTATATTTATTTTGCAGGTATTTAAAAAAAGTATAAATTTTCTTTTTTTACAATTTATGTAAAATTTATTAATTAATGAAATTATTTGATTTAATTTTACTTTTAAAATGTTTTTTATCTTCATCTATATTTATAGACAAAATTAATAATAAAAGATCTATCAAATATAAAAGGTTATATTTTTCAACAAATGGATTAGCCTTATTATTATCAACAAAAAAATTAGTTTCATTACTTTTAATAAGAATATCTACTTCTTTATCTAAAAAAAAATTATAAGAACCACAAATAGCTATTATTTTATAAGACTTTTTATTATAAATTGTGTTTAAATATCTATTAATTTTGCTATTATTACCAGATAAAGATATTAATATTACAATGTTATCTTCTACTTCAAAAGCATTAATATCATAAAGTGACGAAAATATTTCAACAATAAATCCCATTTCAATTAACTGAAAAAATAACAATTGAGCTATAATTTTTGTCTTACCTGTTGCAAATATTTTAATTTTCTTATTAGAGACTAGTAATGTTTTTGATAGTTTTAGAAAATTTTCAAAATTTAAATCATCGTTTGTTTTTTTGATACTTGTAATTATTTTTTCCAAAAAACTTTGCAATAAAAATGAATAATCATTATCGTTTTGTTTTTCTTGATCTAAATAAAATTGTTTATCAAGACTAATTTTAAGTTCTTTTAAACCACTAAAACCAAGCTTTTTTAAAGTTTTTGTAATAGCACTTTGTTCACATTTTATTTTATTAGATATATTTTTTAAAGAGAGTTCTTTATAACTATTTAAATTTTCTAAAATATAATTACTAATTTCTTTTTCTTGCGGCGATAATTTATTTATTTCATTTAAAAACTTATACTTAACATCCATATTTATTAACTCTTTCTTACTTAATTTTTATTATACATAATTACCTTATCTTTTCAAAAGTTTGTAAATTAGTTTATCTAAATAAATTTAGTGCAATTAATTATGCTTTTCAATATTATTTATTATAAAAAAGCACTTTTAATTAAAAGTGCTTTTTTATTAAATTTTTCCTTTATAAAACTTATTCATTAAATTTCTTACTGTCCCATATTCTTTTCTAATTTCTTCAATTGTTTTATCTAGTAAAACTTTATTATCAGAAATTATAATTAAACGATTACACAATTGTTCAATTTCATCAGGGTGATGAGAAACAATTAATAAAGTTTGTTTATTTTTTACTTTTTGTTTAAAAAATTCAATTATTTTAAACTGTAATTCTAAATCTAATCCAGTTGTTAATTCATCAAGAATTATAATTTTTGGGTCATTTATTACAGATAATAAAGCATTAAATCTTTGTTTTTGTCCTCCACTTAAACCGTTTAGTGGTGTTTTAAAAAATGGCATAACATCAAAAGTTTTATCAAGTTCTAAAAATTTTTCTTTTGTAAATTTTGGAAATACACTATAATAAAAATCAATTATATCTTTTGCACAAATTCCAGTTGGTCAATTTCCTTCTTGAAATTGAATCCCAATTTCTTATTTTAAATTTTTTTCAATATTTATATTAATTTCTCCTTTAGTAGGGCTTTTAATTTTTGCAATCATTTCTACTAATGTAGTTTTTCCAGCACCATTTCTTCCTAAAAAAGCAACAGCTTCACATTTTTCAATATTTAAAGATACATCATCTAATACAATTTTGTTTTTAAATTATTTACATACATTTTTTACTTCAATTAAACTCATAAAATAATTCTTCCTTTCTAACCTTTTTTATGTCATCTAAATCTTCAGATTCCCAGTGTTGAAAAAGCAATAATTATTAAGATTGATCCAAGTACTGGTTGTCATGTACTACTAAAATCTTTAAATAAAGGTACTTCATTATCATCATATCTTCCAATATTAAAACCTGCACTTTCTAAAGTACCATTTTTATACTGAGAAAATAACATTATTGAAACTGCATACTTTAAAGGCACAAAATATGTAAATATTCTTATTCCCTCTACTCCTTCATATAATCTTGGATCTAACATTGTTCCTGAAAAAAACATACATATCCATTAGAGATATTCCTTGATTTAATCCTTCATCTCCCATTATTCCACCAAGTAAAACTCCAATACTAATTGCAATTAAAGAAAGTAAACAAATTGATAAAATAAAATATCCTCAATTCATAGTTTTATATAATATTGCAACATTTTAATTATCAAGAATATATCCAACTAATAGTTCTAATAATACTCCAGATCATGTAATTAAAAAATAAAATGCTGCTATACATAATAAGAATAAGGGTTTATTAATAGCTGTGGTTTCTACTCTTTTTAAAAATATTGAGTTTTTTCATTCTACTATTGTAGAATATAATGAAACAATAATTCATAATGAAGGAAGTACATAATAATTTAATATTGAGCTTCCTGGTTTACATATTTACTTTAAATAATAAATATAACATTACTGTAAAAAATACTGGAATTACATATGTAAATAATTGTCCTCTAATATTTTTAAAATATGATTTTTAAATTAATTTAAACAATTCAAAAAAATTCATAAAAGCTTCTTTTTTTATCAAAACTTAAATCGTCTTTAATATTTAAATTTTCCTTCATAACTTTTACTCCTTATAAAATTTTTTAAAATGTTTTATAAGTTGTAAAGTGTGGTGGTTCCTCCATTATTTTACTTAGAAGAAAAATTTTATTTAATTTTATTTTTGCTTTTAAACTTTTAGTTTTAATAAAGGATCGTATAAAAGCAAATATTTTTGAACTTTTAAAGAAATTAGCTAAAAAACTTAAAAATTTTAATAGTTCATATTTAATATATTGTAAAAATTTTTAAAATTTCTTTAAAAAATCATATCTAATAATTGCTTTAATAAGTTTAAAACAAAAATAAGCTATTATTGTTGTTACTAAAAAACAAGCAAAAAAACCAAATGTTTTAATCATAACTAAACTTTCAAAAAAACTAAGATTATCTACCTTTTCTACTTTTAAAGCAAATTGTGTTAATCTAACTATTAATAATGGTACACATGTATTGATTAGGTTCAATAAAAATAAGACATTATTTTTAACTACATTAAAATTAGAGTTATTATTTTTAGATGCTTTTAAATATTGTTTAAATTGATAAACAGATTCATATACCATAAATGCTAAAAATAAAACTATAAATAAAACTAATCCAAAATACTTTAAAAAATCAGTTTTAAATATGTAATTATTATTTGTATCATAAGGATTAAAAAAGAAATTCAAAAAATATGTCGATAAAGCTATAAACATCGCTAGAATAAACGTTGTTTTTAAAAACTTATTTAGAATAATAACTCCTTTGAAATATTTTGAACTTTTTTCTATGAAAACAATTTTTAAAATAAAATAAAAGTTTTTTAGTAAATAAATATTTATTAATCAGATTATATATATTTAAAAGACTTACCTAAAATTTTATTATTTAGCTTTTTATAATTTCTAAATTGATAAATTAAAGTATTAAAATTTTCTTAAATAATATAATTTTGATTATTTAATAAATAATTTTTTACATATATATTTTTTCATAATAACTTATATTTGCAATACCATTTAAAACCTTTTCATTACTATATTCTAATTCTAAATATATTAAACAATTGTTAATATATTTAATATTTTGAAACTCACTTTTTAATAAAATAAATAATCCTAAAATATCTTTATTTGAAGAATACAATCGTTTTTTGTTCTGTTCATTACCTGTAGATTTAGCAATTGATTCAATTTGTTCTTACATAGTGTCTGTTATAACATTTATTATTATATTTTTATTAGTTTTTATATTTTTATATGCATTTGAAGAAGTATTAATTCCAATCATAACAATATCATTTACATTATAAATAGAACTAATTGGAGTAATATTTGTATTTTTATTTTCATCAATACTTGAAATTATACAAACTGGAAAACCTCAATATAAAGTTTTACTTTTTATTTATTTATACATATAACAATCCTTTCTATTAGAATAAATTCTAAATAAATAAAAAATATAATTGAACTAGTAAAATAAGTCAATATGGTTATTTATAATGACTATTAGTATCATTAAAAAAACATATAAATAATAAGATTATTTATATGTTTTTAATTTATTCTGGAAATTTAATTAATACTTTTAACGTTTTATTATCTTTTGCATTTTTAAATACATCAAATGCTTTTTCAATATCTTCAAAATTAAATTTATGAGATATTAATTTTTCAAAAGGTATTTTATTTTTATTAATGTTTTCAATTAATTCTAGTGAAGAATTAGCATTAACTAATCCAGTTGTTAAAGTAATGTTTTTTATTCATAAATCTTGTAAATTAAATTCAACAGATTCTCCAAATACTCCAACAATTGCTATATGTCCTGCTGTAGAAACTATTTTTTGAGCTAAATCAAAGGTGAATTTTGTACCAATTGCTTCAATAACTACATTTGAGCCTTCATTATTTGTTATTTTCATAATTTCTTTTATAGCTTCTTCTCCAGTTGCACAAACTATATCAGTTGCGCCATGTTCTTTTGCAAAGTCTAATCTTGATCGATCTAAATCGATCATAATAATTTTTTTAGGATTTATTTGTTTTGCTGTCATTAATCCAGCCAATCCAATTGGACCAGCTCCAATTATAGTAACAACATCCCCTTCTTTAATTCGGCCATTTAAAACTCCAATTTCATAAGAAGTTGGGAAAATATCACTTATTAAAACATAGTTTTCAAATCCCTTTTTTGGATCAATTTTATGTAATGAATTTGTTGCATGCGGAACTCTTAAATATTCTGAATGCGTTCCATTAATTAAATGTCCAAAAATTCATCCTCCATCTTCACAGTGAGATTGACAGTTTGTTGAACAATACTTACATTTTCCACAACTAGTAATACATGAAACTATTACTACATCTCCTATTTTTAAGTTAGAAACTTCACTTCCTAATTGTTCAATTCTACCAATACCTTCATGACCTAAAACACATCCATCTGGAACTTCAGGAACATCACCTTTAAGAATATGTAAATCTGTTCCACAAATTGTTGTATACATCATTTTTACAATTGCATCAGTTTGCTTTTGTATCCCTGGTTTTTCTATTTCTTTTACTACGTATTTTAAATTACTTTTATCAAAACATGCTGCTTTCATATATTATTACCTCCAAGATTATATTAACACTTTTTCCAAATGATTAAAATATCTTGGAATTTTTTATAAATATATTTTATACAAAAAACTATATAAATATAGGTTTTTTTGACTATAAATTACTCTTCACTTATTTCATCATCTTTTAACTCTTTTATATTAATAACTTGATCATCTGGAAAATTTGCAAGTTCATTTATATAATTTAATAAATCCACACCTTTTTTTAAATCATTAAAACTATGTTCTTTTACTTTATCAAAGTCTAAATCATCTGCATCTCTTCCTTTAGCAATTTTTTCAAAATGCTTCATACCATCTTTTCCAATTTCAAAGTTTTCATACTCATCACCATAATTAATCATATAATCTTTTAAAATATGTTGTGTTTTATATTTATATGAAATGATTTTAAAGTTATTTTGATTAAAGAAAAAATCATACAAATCATATCCTTTAATTAATAAATACTCTTTTAAAATGGGTAAATCATTAAAAATACTTACAAAAAACTCTAAAGCAGCTACTTCTAAAAACTTTGCCATATATAAGAATTTTTCAATATTATTTTCTTTTACATAATTTGCAACAAATATTGCCAATTCTTCTAATTTTGCTAATAAATCACTTTGTGTAGATCAATCATCTTTAAATTGATATACAACTTCATTTGAGCTTACAAATTTATTACAGACTTCATCAAATACTAATGTATTTAAACATACTGTATATGGAATATCATTAATTGTAATTTTTTCAAATTTTTCTCTAGTTCATTTTGTAAACTGAAATGCTTCAAAATCAATTACACATAAACGTTGAGGTTTTAATCTATTAATTACTTGAATAGCTGTATTTTTATTAAATGCTAAGTAATAATTCTCTTTTTTAACTAAATGCATATTTTTTCTCCATTTTTTAATTATAAATCAAAAGTTTATAACAATTTTTTTATTAAAGTTTTTTTATATTATTTTATATTTTTTTATAAATATCAATAGTAATTTCTTTATAAAAAAGATAATATTAATATTTAAGGAGTATAGATATAAATGAAAAAATTATTAACATTATTAGCATCAATCGGACTTGTAAGCACAGCTTCAACTGCAATTATTGCATGCAATAACACCACACAAGATGTTATTACTGATTTAAATAAAATTTCTAACAAAGATTTAAAAACACTTGTTGGAAAAGATCAAACACCAAGTCTTGAAAGCATTGTACAAGCAATCAATTGATATAATGACAATATTAGTTTAACAGTTGATGAGGTTGAATTTAGCGGTGAACCTACCACTTCAAAAGCAACTATAAAAGCAAAAGATGATGCAAAAATCTTTAAAGGAAAAGTTAATGTAACTTACAATTATAGTGTTGGAAATGCTTTTAGCATTTCAATATTTGAAGATGCAATCAATAACGTTGGATTTGGAGCAAGTTTAAGACCAAATAGCTATAATTCAGGCTTTTTAATGTCTTCAAACTTACAAAATAGATTAGTTGTTAAAGATAGTTTAAAAAAATTTGTTGTAGAACTTGCAAAAAAAGCAAGTAGTTATGTTGCTTTTACAGCAGATCAAATTATGGATATGATAGATATCAATTATAGAGATGGACAAAATAAATCAATTATAGAAACAGATAAAGAAACAAAAATTGAAAAACTTTATATAACTGTAAAAGATGGCCACCAAAATGATATTAAAAATTATATATCTTATGGAGTTGCAAAAATTAATTTAAAAGAACAAATAGACTTAAAAACAGCTGCAACTCAAAAAGATTTAGGAAAAATAACTTTTATAAACATGGATTATGAAGAAGACCAAAAATCAAAAATTATTGTAGAATTCATGAATAAAAATTCTAATATCACTGTGGATAATGCCAGTCAATTTTCTATATCAAATTATAATTTAAAAGGTGGATTTGCAACAATAAATAATGGATTTAACGGTAGTTACACTAATGAAGTTACTGTTAAATTCATTGCTGATATTCAAAATAATGAGAATATTCAAAATTGAGATTTATCAATTATGAGCAATAGTCCAAATAGCGAAGAATGAACTGATTGAAGTTTTTTTGATGCAATGAAGCTAAAAAAAGATCCTAATTCAAGCGCTTTAAACGATGATGAATTAACTACTTTAATAAATTATATAATGAGTTTAGAAGATAGCGAACCTTACTCAATGTATTGAATTCAATTTAATGAAGGTAAAAAATATTTTTTAGATACACAAGGTAGTGGCGAAGAACAAGGTAAAGTTAAATTTAGTGATTTTAAAAATGATTTTTTATCAATATTTGATGTAACTGTTAATACAAACGATGTGCCTTCTGAAAACGAAGGACCATTTGATGCAACTGGTTCTATAACAATAGAAGTTAAAAAAGGACAAGAAAATAAATACTTAGATAAAGGATATATTTTATCTGGTAAATTAAAAACTTGATATAGTGTATAAAAAGAAAAAAGTGATAAATTTATCACTTTTTTTATAAAAATTAATCTATTAGAATTGTTGGTGATTCAGTTCTAATTTTTTTTGTTGTTAAGACAATTGCCCCCACATAAGAACTTACTATTAAAACTGAAGAAACTATTGGAGTTCACCACATAAATCCAACAGGTATAGAAACTAAGTATGTAGAAACATATTGAAGCACATAATAAACACATAAATAACTTAATGCTGTTGCTAATACAAACAAAATTACTGAAAAAATGGTTACAAATTTAAATGTATATGTAATAATTTCTCGATTTGAATACCCCATTGATTTCATAACAACCATAAATTTCTTATATTGATTTACATACAAATCAGAAATTAAAATTATTGATAATGTAGAAATAATAATAGTAAATGCTATAAAGAAAGCTCCAATTGTAATTATTAATGAAGATATTTGATTAACTAAGTTTTTTTCTTCACTAATAAATTTTGTATCTTTAATTTCTGTTGTTGCTAAGAAATTATTTGGAGCATTAACTGAATAATCTCCCATTTTTGGGTTCATTGAAAATGAAGCTTGTGTACTCATAAAATAAGGTTCTTTAGAGTTTAAATAACTTCCATTGTATCATAAATGGGGTTTTACTGATTTTTGTTCTTCACTTGAACCAAACATTCAGTTATTTTTATTTGATTCACTAATTTGTGATTCAGGTGTATTTATTTTATAAGTATCTATATTTACCCCTTCTCCTGCTTCATATTGTCCTGAAGGATTATTTTTATCTTCATAACTAAAATCAAATGGTAAATATCTAGCTGTACTATAACCATTAATTAAGTTTACTAAACTTTGATCTGCAACAATCATACTATCTCCATAAACCGAAATATCATCATATTTTTGAAGATTTATTTTACTTACATTTTGATTTGAAATTTTATTTCATTCTATTTGTACATTATTAGATATATTAATTGGATTATCTGATCTTGCAAAAGCATATTCTAAGAAACTAGTTCTAATTGTTGTTAAGTTGCTTGTTTCACTACCAGATAAGTTTGTTTTTGGTTTTGAATAAACATTTGTTGGTTCAAAATAATACGAATAAGGTCTAATTCACAAATAACTACTTGGACTATAACCTAAAGTATTTTTTCAATCATTTATTGTATCATCTGGAACTTGTGATTGATCTACTTGTCCATATCATGCATCTTTATACTTATTATTTCCTAAACTTAAAATATTTTTAAAGTCATCATATTTTTCATATGGTATAAATAACATCACATTATCATATTGATAATATGGTCTAATTGATGCTTTTAATTGTTCTTGATCATTTATGTTAACTTGTTCTAGGTTATAAAAACCATATGCATCATCAACAATTTTTTTTGCTTTTTTATATCTATCAAATCCATCAATATAAAAATCATCTCCTGAAATATTATCTTGGGTTTTAAATATTGGAGCATAAGTAAATTTTGAGTTACTTAATGATGCAGGATCAAGTCAACCTTTGTTTTGACTATTTACTATTGAATTATTATAACTTTGATAATCTCTATCATCATATTTTCAAGCACTATTTGGAATATTTATTCCATCTTTTGTTAAAGTAAATCTAGTTACATTTGTTTTAACATCTTGAATTTGACTATCTTTAAACTCATAGTTGATACTTGATTGTTTATTTGCAAGCACTGGAATATTTAAAGTTTTTGAATCAATATCATAAACTTTTATTCCGTTTATAATTAAGTTTTCTTTTGGAATAACTCTTCCATACAAAATATTTTCGATATCTTTAATATCTTTATCACTTAAAAAAATATTATTTGCACTATTTGATATTTTATAAGCACTTTGAGTTTTATCTAAACCTGTGACTAAAGGATTATCTTTTTGATTGTTCATAACTACTTTTGTATAAAAGGAATCATCTTTTGGTATATATGAGTTAAAATCTCATCCAAAGCGATATTGATTTATTCTGTTATTAGATTGATTAACATAATTTCTTACATAAGCTGGAGTTTCAGCTAATATTATACTTATGATTTTATCTTTTCAAGTTCCTTCAAATGCATTTATATCTATATTTGCAAATAAAGTTTTTAAAATTGGAGGTAAACCATTAGTTAATAAAGATGATACTTGTAAAATTTTTTCTTTTCTTTGTTCTAAGTCATTATATTTTGGATTGTCTGAATGAATGATTCATTCTAATAATAATTGCACATCTTCAATACTAATACTTTTTCCGATCATTTGAACTAAGTTGTTCCCAAATAAAGAAGTCATATATGAAATTATATTTGCATTATCTAATGAATTTCCATTTTCATCTTTTACACCTTCAATTACTCTGTCATAGGTTCAATTATAATTAAGTTTATTATCAACTTTTTTATCTTCTGAAATTAAAATTTTTGGTATGACAGAATGTTCTGAAAGTGGTTGAACAGCAGAAGTAGATTTACCAATTAGTCCAATATCACTATCTAATACACCTTTTGTATCAATATAATTATTTTCATAACTCTCTACTCCATTTCATGGAGATAATGCTGTTTTTGAAAAAGGTGCATTACCTATTACATCAACATTTGAAACAGAACTTGAGTAATCAGCATTTTTATAATATTCATTTAAAGTTTTTTTAACAACTCCAGGCATTGACATGACTCCTGAAATTAAAAATGAATTTAAAAATATTGTAATAGCAGTTAATAAAGTTTTTGAAAAACCATTAATAGCAAGCTCAGTACTAAACTTTGTAGAAAATGATTGTTTATAAGTTAATACTTTTTTTAGTGTTTCTAAAAACTTATTTCTTTTATTTAAACTTTGATCTGTTGCAATTTCTAATACTGGTTTTTTTACTAATAAATATGCAACAAGATATGAAACTCCTAATGTTAAAATACCAAATATACTAAATGAAGCTAAAATTGCTTCTCAATCAAAAGTTGATTGCCAATAAGAACCTCCAGCATAAGAAATAAGTAAACTTACTATGGCTTCTTGGCAAAATGCAGAAATAACTCAAGCAATTGGAACAATTATAAACGAAGAAATAATTCCATAAGATAAATATGATACAGCAATGTGAGAATTTTTTGAACCCATTGCTTTTAAGATTGATATTTCTCCAGCATTTAATTGAATTGTTTTTTTAATTGCAATTAAAGTAGCAGCAAGTGCTATCAATGCAATTAAAGTTGCAGCTAAATATGAAAATATTTGAAATGTTTTTGTAATTTTTGGCGCTAATGTCCAATTGTATGCAAAATTTGAACTATCAAATGTTTTATACTCTTCAAAATTTTTATTAAATGATGCAAGTAAATCTTGTGTATTAATACTTTTATTAGTTTGATTTATATTTTGACTAACTTCTTGTTTAGCATTGTAAGACTGATATAAATATCACTCTTCTGACATCATATTTGAATAGTAATCTAAAACTTGTAATTCACTCTTGTTTTTTTCATTTGCAGTAACAAAATTATATAAAAATTTAGAAGTATATTTTGCATAATCATTTGTTACAACTTGTGCTAAAGTTTCTTGAGTTCCATAAACAATTACACTTTTTTTACTATTTGGAACTGGTATATTTATATCTGCAATAGGAAAAAAAGTTAATGGGTCAACTCCAAAACCACTGATTACAAAAGTAGAACCTCCTATTGAAATAGTTGAACCTAGCTTATAATTATTTGCTTTTGCAAATTGCGGATTAATTATAATTTCATTTGATGCTGTAGGAAAGTTTCCAGAAACTATTGACAATCTTGATTGTCATTGATCATCTAAAACTATTAAACGATATTTCATTTCTTTTTGAGAATCAGGAAAAGACATTTCTGCTCTTAAATCAGATTTAACATTTGACGCTTGTGCAACTATTTTATTTTTTAAATAAAATAGTTTTATATTATCAATATTGTTTCTATTTAACTCATTTTTTGTTGCAAATGTAGTAAAACCATTTTTTTCAACTAAATTTTCATTTAATGTAGAAGTTTCAGATTCTAATTTTAAAAGTTTTAATCTATCTCTTCTAATTACATTACCTGTTGGTTGATTTTTATTATCAACACTAACTACTAACTGATTTAAACTTCCTCTTATTCCCCTTTCATAATTATCATCACTTTCATTAACATAATAATTTTTATAATTAATATTTTTATTTTCATTTAATGTATTTGACGCTAAATCAATTTGTTGCAAATATGGTAATTGATATTTATTTTCTTCAACATTATATTGCATTTGATAAAGTTTATTTTTATAATCTTCATTTAAGTAATCTTTTTGATCTGAATATATATTTCCAAAAATATATGTATATAAAACATTTGCGATTACTTTTCTATCATTATCGTTACTTGACTCATCATAATAAGCAAATCCTGGGTTTTCATTTGTATTTTTTAAAGCATCAAAAGTTTTTGTTAAAACTGTTTGATCAATAACTTTATTTTCTTTATCATTTTGTGCTATAAATATTGATAAGTCAATATAGTGTTGTACATAATCAATTGTGTTATTAATAATTTGTCCAATTAAAGTATTAAATGCAGATAATAAATATAAATCATATATAGATATATTTTCGTTTGTTAAAGGATTATTCTCATTAAAAATTTGATTAAAATTACTCTCATTAATTATGTTATTTTCAAACAATTTATTATAAGTTGTTGTTTTTAAATAATCTTTTTTATCTTTTAAATCATTTAAAAAATTAGTTCTTAAAGCTAAAATTGTGGTTTGATAAAAATCTTTATATACTTTACTTTTAATTGAACTATTATCAATAAAGTCAGCATACTTTGTTAAGTTTGTAATTTTTAATTGATTATATTTTTCATAAGAATTTTTATACTCAATTTTTCCGCTATATTCATCATATTTATAATGAAAAATAGGTTCTAAAAAACTATCACTAGATAATAGGTTAAAAAATGAGTTTTTCACTTCAGTTTGTCTAAAAGATTTTGCAATAAATGTATCAATATATTCTTTTTTATATTCATCAACAAAACTATTATCAATATTTTTTAATGAGAATTGATCTTGATTTTTTGATGCATTTCCAGATAAATATGTTGCATTTTCATTTAATGAAATTAAGTTAAAATTATAACCAACTCCATTATTTGCTTGATTATATGTATCTAAATCACTAAATTTTTTTGCTAAAAATTGAAAATCTACAAAATCCATCATAGGAACAGATTTTAAATCTAAATTATTTACAGTTCCTACTTCTCTAGAAGAAACATAATCAAACTTATCCATTTTTGACATGACTTGTTTATAGTTGTTTATTATTCTTGTTGAAGCAGATAGAGATATTCCTAAAATTAATGAAGCTATAAAAGTTAAAATAATAATTACATAAAATTGAATTTTAAATTTATATACACCTTTTATTCCTTGTTTTAAATATAGGAATATACTAAACTTTTTCATTATTTACCTACCTTTTGTTAATATATTTATACTTTAATATTAATTATAAGAAAATAACTTTTTTTATACAAAAAACTTTTAGTAAAATGCTTCTATATAATCTATTTAAGGAGAAAAAGTATGAAAAAACTATTAGCAGTACTATGTTCATTATCAATATCATCAACCTTATTTTCAGTGACTTCATGCTCGCTTGTAAATTATGAAAAACAATATGTAAAAAACAAAGTTAATTCACTAGTTGATATAGCAAGTTTAGCTTCTAGAAGTGCTATTTTAAATGATGTTGAGGGAATTGATGTTGATTATTTAAATACTTTTATTGGTAATAAAAAAATCAAAGATTTAGAACCTAATTTTAGTGCTTCAGATCAAGCATCAACAAGCAGTGTTGTTAACTCAGTTTTTGATAAAACTTTAGATAGAAGTTATTATGAAAATTTAGCTTCAAATAGTGAATATAATTTATCAAGTAAAACTTCACCCAATTCTTATGCAGATTCAATTGTTGATAATGGTTTATTAATATTATCAACTATTAAATCATCTGGTGGTATAAAACCATCACTTGGAGGAGTTATTGAGGGACTTATTCCTCAACTTTCTAGTATTTTTGGTAATTTAAAAAATGAATTTAATATTGATAAAAATTGATCTGATTCATTGTCTCAACTTGCTCCATATGCACAACAATTGATAAATGATTTAGATAAAACTAATCTAATTTCAACAATTTGTCGTTTACTTTTTAATATTAATTTTATAAATGATAAAAAAGTGGATGATTCAGTTATAGATAATTTAACTCCAATGATTTTAGGAACTAATAGTGAAAAAGTTACCAATATTCCTTTTATTATTGAAGACTATATCAATAATGTAATGTTTAAAGATTTTAAAGGACAATATAAAGATAAATTTAATGAAACTCATAAAATTGATTTAACTTTAAAAGTTGTTCAACAATCAGCTTTGAGAAAATTAAATAGATTTTTATACAATTTAAGTGGAAATGAAGATAATAATTTGAAAGCAGAATTAAGTCTTGATGACTATTTACCTATTGATAATTCAAGTTGATTTAGAAATAATTTAGCACAAAGTTTAGGATATATAATAAAAAACACTGACAAATTAAACTATGCTTCAATCTTAGAAAATATAAATGATATTTTTTATATCTTATCAAGTTTAATAATCAATATTGGTTTATTTGATTTTGAACAAATCAATAATGATTTAAGCACTAATATAAGTGAAGAACATTTATTTGAAAAACAAAGAACAAATAAAGAAGTTTTTAAAGAATTAAATGATCAAAGCAATCAAAATCATTTAGTAATAAGTTTTAATAGTGAATTAGAAAAACAAAATGGAATAATTACAAATAATATAAAAACAAAAAGAAAATTTAGTATATACAGTTTCTTAAAAAATATTTCACTTGCAATTAATCCAAATGCAGACAAAGGAAGAGATATGCAAAGAATTTTATTTTTATTGTTATATTCTAATTCTCCAACTAAACAAGATTATTTAATACCAGAAAATTTAGGATTATTAGATGTTTTAAGTTTAGGATCAGATAAATTAGAACAAGAAGTTACAGGCACAGATAGTTTGTTAAATGGAGTTATTCAAGCATTAGGTTTTAAATTATTTGATATTTTAAAAGATATAAGTCTTCCTGAATTTTTAAAAAATATTGGTGCTCTTGCTGCTTCAAGATTATTTGGGATAACTGGAGATTCAATAGTAAATGATAGAAGTATAATGGGATTGTCATCTTTATTAAAATTAATTAACTCATTTACAGATACTGGAATTAGTATTAGTGATGAAAGTACAAACAAATTACAAAATGGTTTTCAAGCCTTATGAAATAAAGACTCAAATGTTTTAACAGAGTTAACAGGATGAAAAATTAACAATAAATCTTTAAATTTTGTAAACATTTTTAGCATGGAAATAACTTCAGGTTTATATTTAAATACAATTTTAAAAATTTTTAGTGAAATTTATAATGAAAATAGTGAAGCTAGAAGCAAATATAATTCTGAAAAAGAAAAAAATCAGCAAGGAAATGTTAGTGATGGTATTAAAAAATTTGCATCTAGTGCTACAAATAAATTTAAAGTATATTTTAATAATAAAATAAATAGTGATGAAGGTTTAGTAAAAGATTTAAAAGGAACATCTGGTAATTCAAGTGGAGAGTATAATACATTAACAACTGCTTTATCATTAATGAAATATAATGGACTTGCATTAAGAGATGATGATTATAAAAATAATAATCTTTCTTTTGCTGGATATAAAGGTTTAATGTATGCATTAGGTTATAAAGAAGGAGTTAATGAATTTAAAGACAACTCGATTTTAAAAGCAGCAGAAATAATTTTTGATGATAATCATTTCGAAAACATTATGACAAATACATTAGATGACTTTAAGTTTTTATCAAATACAAAAAAAGAATATATAAAAGATAAAATTGAACCTTTAATTGATTCTAAAAACTTTGTTTCAAAACTACTTACATATTCTGAAATAGATAATAAAAATATTTTAGGAACTATAAGTTTTGAAATTAGTTACACCCCTATAAATAAAAACATTTATAAATATCAAATTACATTAATGGAAAACTCTAAAATGGAAAATTGAAAAATTAGTGAAGTAAAAAAAATTGCTTAAGTAATTTTTTTTTCATTTTCGTTTTCATTTTCTTCTTTAGAAATATCTATATACTCACTTTTATAATTTAAAACTGATTCTAGAAATTCATTTATATCTCGATAAACTTTTTCTTTTCCAACTTCATTTAAAATTTCATGACGCATATTTAAATATAATCTTAATTTAGAATTAAGTCCATTTTTTTTATAAATCTTTTGTAACTTTCTTGGGTCTTTTCCAAATTTACCAACACTATCTTTATCACCTGAAATTATAAAGATTGGTAAATCTTTTGGAATTCTATCAATATAATCTTGTTTTTGAATTTGATTTAATCCAAAAAATAAATCTTTAAAAGCAGAACTTGTAAAAACTTGTCCAGCTAAAGGATCATCTAAAAAATTCTTTACAACATTTTCATCAGTACTTAATCACTCTACACCTGTTTTTCCATGCTTTTTAAATTTTGCATTTAAAGGTTTGTAACTTAGTTTTCAAATGAGCTTATCAACATTTTTTTCTCCATATTTTTTTTGATTTTTTTTAGCAACACCTAATCCAAAGTTTAATACTAAACTTGAGTATAATGCAGTTCCTACTATTATAGCTCCATCAACACTATCTCCATAATTAGAAATATAATTTCTAACCATAAAACTACCCATCGAATGTCCAACTATTACAACTTTTAAATCTTTATATGTACTTTTTATAAAGTTATTTATAATATGTAAATCTTTAATTATAATATTTCATCCATCTTCTTTGGCAAAAAAACCTAATTCATTTTCTTCTAAATTAGCAGTTTTACCATGACCTCGATGATCTGAACCAATTACTATATAATTATTTTTGTTTAAGAATTCTACAAAATTAATATATCTCAATGTGTGTTCTGCACTACCATGAACTAGATGAATTACTCCAACTGGATTTTTTACTTCATCTCAGATATATGTATGTAATTCTTTATTGTCAAAGCTTTTAATCTTTATTTCTTTCATATATTTTTTCCTAACTTTATTTAATATTTTATAATAATTTAATAAAAAACAAAAATCTAGTTACAGTTAATTTTTTATAAAAAAACCGATTTGTTATAATCGGTTAAGTAATTATTATAATTTTGAAATAGAACTAACTTTTAAGTATTTACCTTCATAACTTAATTTGATTTCAAATTTATTTTCTGTATTTGTTGTAGCATCTTTTACAGTGTAAGTAAAGTCATTAGTTTGTTGTCCATCAATTGTAACTTTTAAACTATCAAATACTTTATTTGCTTCTGATTTTGTAACTTTTATTTTTTCACCAAAATCATTAATCATACCATTTAAAGTATTACCAACTACTCCAACTCAAGTTACATTTTCTTGAATAACTGTTTGTAATTGTTCTAGAACTGATTTTTCTTTAATACTTCCATCACTATTTAATCCCAATATATTCATCATATTATCAAGATCTGCTAATGCATTTGATAAAGTACTATTTGTATATAATCTTTTAAACAATTCAGCAAAACTATCAAATTTAACAATAACATCACTTGTATCATCATCTCTTGCTTCAGGTTTTTTAGGAGTAGCATTTTCAATCATTTTATTAACAATGAATTGTAAAGAATTTGTAGTTAAAAATCCCATTCCTAAATCTTTTTTACTATCAAAAACTTTTACTTCTTCTTTTTTAGAAGCAAATAAAGGTAATTTAAAGATATTTTCAATTGGACCTTGTAACATTTTTTTAATTGATAGTCCTAATTTTTCATTTTTATTATCATAAAGATATTCTATTCATTTTCCTATTGTTGCAAAATTTGAATTTCAATCACCATTTTCAACAATACTTTTAATTAAAGTTTTTAACATTCCATCTGGGAAACTAGAAATAAAATTTGGAATCATTTCAAAAGTACCTTTTAAATCATTAGTTAAAAGACCGTTTGAACTTTCACATCCTATACCTCAATTAATGAATGTTCTTAAAAATGAATCAATGTAAATTTTATAAATTACAGCATCCATTGATTCATTTCCTAATAGAGCTATTGCAAATTGAGAAACTATATTAATTAGTCCATTTTTTAAACCATTATAAGGTTTTAATAAATTTGTTCAATTACCTTTTGCACTTGTATTTTCACTTTTTGTTTCTGAAGGAGTTGCTAAAAATGCACCTAAAAGGTTTCTTATAACTCTTGCTCCTAATCCTTTTGAACTTTCTCCTTCTTTAGCTGATGTAGAACTATCATTTACAATAATACTTAAAACTTTTAATGCATTACTAAAATTAAACACATTATCTTTTTCTGCAACTTTTGTTGTTCTTTTTGTATCAATTTCACTTATTGTTAATTCTTTTGAAGTTAATTCTGTAACACTATAAGAATTTAAATAAACTAATAAAGTTCTAACAAAGAATAAAACTCCAGGCAAACTTCCAATATCTGTTAATAAATCTAAATTTATTTTTTTAGATCCATTTAAGACCCCACCAATATTTTGTCCTAAAACTTTTGAAGCTCCAAAGATATTACTGTTGATATCTCTAGAATTTTTATAACTTAATGCTTCAGAACTACTATCTTTATTTATAATTTTATCAATTGAATTTGATAATGCAATAATACTTGCATTCATTGCATCTTCAAAACTTAAAAATTCTCCCTTATCATCTTTATATGCATCAATACTAAAAGCTTTTTCAAAATCTTTTAAAACATCATCTGTAACGATTTTTCCTAATGATTTAATCAAATCAACTGAAACAAAATCTTTTAGTTTTTGACCAACTAAAGCCATTAATCCTGGAAATGCAGCAGGATTTGCAAGTGATTTTAAAATAGTTGGAACAGATTGTAATAATGATCCTAAAGTTGACATAGTACCACTTATTTCTGGTGCAACTACTTCACCTTTATAAACACTATCATCAACTGCTACATCACTTGAAACAAATTCACTACTATTTTTAAAGTATTTACTTGCTATTTCACTATATCTAGTATAGGCATTTGTTTCTACACCAGAAAAACTTATAATTTTTAAGTTTGATATATAATTGTTTTTTACATGATCATTCATAATGTATGAAGAACTGTAATGAACTTTATTTAATCCTTCACTTGTTGTATCAATTTCATTTTGATTTAAATACAACGCTTTTGCATACTGAGACATTAAAATAGAAATGTTATCTTGATCTTCTTTGCCATCAAAACTCGTATTAGTTTTTGCACCACATGCAATTGCAAATGACACTGGAGAAGCACTGATAGATAATACTCCTAAAATACTAATTAATTTTTTCATTGTATAACCCCTTTATTAAATATTTATCAAACCTAATTGTGATAATAAGTTTCAAATTTTATCTGCTACGAATTTATGACCAGCAGCTGTAGGATGAACTTGATCTATAAAGAAAAATTCATCTATATTATTTACTTGATATTCTTTTCTGACAGTTGCATTAATATCAATGTTTGTTAAATCTAAACTTCCTAAATCAAATGCAGTTGATGTACATAAGTTATTTTCTATGTTTGCATTTGGAGTTGTTTTTTTAAATTCATCTAAAATATTTTTTAACTCTGAATAAAGATTGTATGTTTTAATGACATCATTTGTTTCTTTATTTATTTTTGTTATTAAATTTGATAATTTTGAGTCAAACTCTTGGCATAATAATTTAATTTTATTTAAATCATCTTCAGTATATGGTTTTTCTGTATTTTTATTGTTATATCTAGGAGTTAATAAAATATCTGGAGGACTTGCAAAAATGATTTTTTTTGCACCATTGTTGATTAAAGTATAAAAACATTTTTTTATATTTTCTATTGCATTATTCATAATATCTGCTTGTGCATTCAAATCATCTCTTGCATCAGCTAGAGCAAATAAATCGTTTCCCCCAATTTCAATAAAGAATAAATCATTTTCATTGATAACTTGTTGTTGAACTAGAGCAACTGCTTGTTTATAAATTCCAGTTTTTCCCATCAATAATTGTGATGCTAAACCAGATCCTTCATATGCAGTTGCTCCTCCAACTGAATAATTTCTTCCTCAAGACTTTTTACCTTTATAGTCAACATCAGCTTGGTGAATTAAGTTAGATGATTTAAAACTATCTGCACTAAAGTTTAATTTTTGGTTTATTAGTTCAGCAGTTCTTAATCCATTACTAAATCCATTTTTATATTCTCCTGACATTTTTGCATCAACACCAAGTTCATCTTTTGCAATTGTAACTAATCCACCATTATCACTTAAACTATCTCCTAATGTATAAAAATTAGAAACACCAAAATGATTTGCTGGATCTTCACTTGTATCTACAGCATTTGATTTATCAATGTCTTTACCAATAAGATTGTCAAAAGTTGTATTTATTTTTGCTTGTGCAGGTAAACATGCTACACTAGCTGATGCAGTTGAAATAGAAATAGTTACCATTGAAAGTAATGTAAGTATTTTTTTCATTAGCTATTACCTCTCTTTTTGTTAATGATTAACATTGTTAAAGTATATGTAAAGCAAGGAATAACAACAATTAATAAAATAAGGAAAAATACTACTCCTGCTCTTAAGTTATCTAATGTACTTGTGAAAAAAGGAACATATAACTCACTAGTTTCAACTTTTTGTTTTGGCATTTTTGATTCATCTAAAGTTTTATCTTTAAATATATTATGTCCCATAACATTCATACCAAATTTTATATTTTCGATTTGTTTATTTAAATATCAAATTTTGTTGTTTACTAACAATGTTCCTAAAGATGCGCTAACATCAATTCCACTTATTCCAGGATCACTTGCTTGTAATTTACTTTCGTACACGTCTTGATCTATAATAGTTTGATTTCTTAATAAATCATTTCTAATTGATGAAGAAAAAATTTCTTTTATTCCTCCATTTTTGAACATTCATTGAATTCCAGAATTAACATATCCAAAACTCAAGAATTTAGTTGAAACAGCTTTGTCAAATTTAATTAGATCTTCACCTAAGTCGTATAAATCTACGTCTCCTTTTTCATCTCTAACTTTTGCTCATCTTGTTTCATATCATTCATTTGAGAATTTTTCATAGTCACTTCTTTTTTGACTATAATTTTCTGTTTCGTAAGAATTTAATGTAGAAATTGAGTCACTTGTATATGCTTTTTTAATAACGTTTTCCATTACTAGATCGTAAGATACATCTTTACCATCTACAACAAAAACACCTTTTGGCATAACTTCCCCGATTTGTTTATGGATACTGTTTATGAATCGTAATGATTCTATACCAACACCTGGAATCACCATAAGTAAGCTAAATAAAAAGTAAACTGAAAATACTATTGGAAAAATAATTAATTTCAATTTTACTTTTGTAGTAAAAAAATCTTTAAATTTTTGCATTTATAAAACCTTCCTAATATTTTGTATTGCTTTATTTTATAGTTTTTTTAGAAAATAGCAAAGCGTTTTTTATTAACTTGAAAATTATTTTAAATTTATAAAAAAAAATACTTCAAACAGAAGTATTTTAATCCATTAATCCTGCTTCATATAATTTTTTGAAATGTCCTTCTTGTTTTTTTAATTGATCAAAAGTTCCTACTTGAACAACTCCTTGATCTCTTCCTAAAACAATAATTTGATCACAGTTTTTAATTGTTGAGAGCCTATGCGCAATACTTATTGAAGTTCTACCAACCATAAGTTTATCTAATTCTTTTTGTATTTCTTTTTCCACAATATTATCTAAAGCACTTGTAGCTTCATCTAAAATTAATAATTCAGGATCTTTTAATATCATTCTAGCTATAACAAGTCTTTGTTTTTGGCCTCCAGACAACATCATTCCACGTTCTCCTAAAATAGTTTTATAACCATCAGGTCAAGTCATAATTAAACTATGTAATTCAGCTTTTTTAGCAGCTTCAATAACTTCTTCATCAGTTGCATCAAATCTACCATATTTAATATTGTCAAATACATTTCCATATAAGATTTGAGGTTCTTGTTCAACATAACCAACTTTATCTAAATAATTTGCTAGATTTACATTTCTTAAATCTGTTTTTCCATTAATTAAAATTTGTCCTTTACTTGGATCGTAAAATCTTAATAACATTTTTGCAACTGTTGATTTTCCTGCCCCAGTTTCTCCAACAAATGCATAACTTTTCCCATGTTCAAATGTAAATGAGAATCTTGGTAATATGATTTTTTCGGGTTTTTCAGGATAAGCAAATTCAATATCTTTAAAGATAATATCTCCATTAATATTTTTAATTTTTTCTCCAGTTTCTTCATCATAACTAACATTTAATATTGATTTTGATTTTATGATCTCATTAATTCTTATAGATCCAGCAGATGCTTGAATCAATCCAACGATTAATCTTGTTATTTGCATAATTGGTCCAACCATTGTACCAATTCCACTTATAAATGATGATAAAGTTACTGCTAAATAGTTTGGATTGTCATAATACATTAATGCTGCTGCAACTACAATTGCAACTTGAATTGAACTTATTCCAACTGTAATCACAGTAATTATACTTGACTGAGTTGCTATTAGAGTTCTAGATTTTTTATTGTAATCAACATGTATTTTTTTAAATCTTTCAGTTTCATAGTTTTCAGTTCCACTTGCTTTAATTAATCTAATAGTTGCAATTCTATCAGTTACATCTCCATTAATATTTGTGATTGATTTTCTAACTCTTAAAGCAATTTTTTTAACTACTCCAAATGTAGTTATCAACACTCCAAATATTGATATCATTAATAAAATAACTACTCCTGTTAGTTTTAAATCAATTGTTGATAAAGTTGCAATAGATCCACAGAAAGTAAATAATGCTCCCATAAATGTAACAGGAACTTGTTGAGCTTGTTCTCCGATTATTTGAGTATCTGCAACAATTTTAGTAAGGATTTCTCCAATTTTTTTATCAGAATAATAACTCATATCTTGTTTTACAAGTCTTTCTAATGCTTTGTTTCTTAACTCAATCTCAATATTTTTTCCCATAATACCAGCGATATATTGGGTTAAATATGTTGTTATTCCTAATAATATAAACAATCCTAATTGTACATAAATTCATTCTACTCACCCTAAATGTAAGTTCCCAATTTCTGTATAAAAGTTTTTTGAGTTACTTAATAAATCAATATCACTATTGTTTAAAACATAACTGTCATCTCCTTTAAATTTAACTCCCTCTAGTTGTGCATTTAAATCCGCAACCGTTAAAGAATTACCTTGAGATTGGTATAAGTGAAAAATTTGTACCGCAGTTAAAGGTACTAATAAAATTTTCATCATATATTGAATAACTTTTGGACCCAAAACTGAAGTTCCAGATGAAATCGCTGCTATCAAAACTAAAATGATGGCTGTTCAAATATGTCTTGCTAAATAATGTCTTACAATTCCTAAAAAATTACTTTTAGGCTTTTTTTTGAAATATTCTTTTTCTGCTGCTTTTGTTTCTTTTAGATTAGGATCATCAAAAACTTTTTGCTCAGCTTCTTTTTCTTTTGTCATTTTTTCTCTCCTTTTTTTCATATAAAAAATTGTTTTTATTTATAAAAACATCATTTTAGATTAGTAAAAATAAAAATTATTTTCTTAAATCTCCATTATTATATTCGGTGATTTTAATATATACTGTGTGCTTATAATTTGCTACTTTATAATTAATTAAATCTCTTAATTTTATTCTTACGTTTAAAATTATTGAAATTAAAAATATTACAAAATTTGTAGTAACAATCATTAGTCTAGATACACTTTTTGATAGTAAATTAAATATTTTAGCTAAAAATTCAATATGTGCTAAAAAATGAGTTATAACACCAATATAAGTCATAAAAATTAAATTCATTATTGAAAATTGAGTTAAGAATATTGAGTTTATAATTAATGCAATTTCTGAACTGTTTGAAAGTAACAAAAATGAAAAAGTTAATAATAATAAAATTGTTGCTAATGTTTTCATAGCTACAAATTTCTTAGTTTGCAAATTATCAAGTCTATTAATAGTTTTTTTATCATAACTTAAATAATAGATAACTAAATTAACAATATTTAAAATATGAATAAAAATAATTAAAAGTAAAATTAAAAAATATGAAAAAACTAACGAAATTATTGCAAATTCTTTAAACTTAAAAACTACTCTACTAAATGGATCTAAAAAAAGAATAATCAATGAAATTAAAAAATATAGTATAATCTTTGATAAATTGTTTTTCAATTTTGTTTTTATCATTTTTTAAATCCTCCTTACCTCTATGAATTATTATAACTATAAATTAAAATAAAAATCTATAAAATTATCCAATAAAAAAATGGTAATTTAAATAAAATTACCATGTTTATTTTTTTAATTCAACTATCACATTACAAAATTCATAGTAAGCTTCTGCACCAATATCAATCATTGCATCAGTTAGTTCTTCTTCATTTTTTAAACCGTTAAATAAATTGTGTTTAAAATCATCTACATATTTTGTTAAACTTTTTTCGAATCCTTTAATCAAGTCATTTTTTGTTTTTTCACTAATTTCAATTCTACTTGCATTTAAAAATTCAAAATAGTCATTTAAAACTTGTAGTGAGTATGCTTTATATTTAACAGTTGCATAAAGTTGTGCTAATAAAATTAATTTTTTTGATTTAATATCTCCAAATTGTTTAATAAAATCCATTTCATTAAAATTAAATACAACATTTTTAAATTTAACTGTTAAATCATGGATTTTTATTTCTATTTCTTTTTTATCAAATTTAGAATCTAAGTTAAATAAAAAATTTTTAACTTTAATCTTATTTTTATCAATTTGTTTTTGAATGTACTCATATCGATTTGTTTGATTTGTTAAAGAGTCATAACTTCAAAATTTATAATCGTCAATAATATTAAATTTATGATTTTTCAAATCTGGAGTAATGCTTATAATTGGTTTTAAAGGAATAAGTTCAAGTTCTTTATCTTTTGGATCATTTTTTTTCATTCTTCTTACAATATCCATATTTATTTTTTTAGCTTTTTTTGCAATTAAATCAAAAAATATACTAGACAGAACTATACTACATAATGAATTAAACAAGATTGTTGTGATAGATAAAATAGTACAAATTACAGCAAAAGCACTTAAATTTAAAATAGGTATATTATTTTCATATTTTCAAAAATCTTTTGCATATCCTACAAGTTCAAAAACTTTACTTGATTTATTATAATCAAATGCTTGTGAAGATAAAAAAATAAATAAGCAGATATTTGAAATTATTAATATTAAATTATCTAATATTACAATAAAGTTCAAAGCAATTAATCCTACTTTTAATTTTTCATTTTGCTCTTTTGTTTTTTCTTTAAAAAGTTTATATGAATATTTAGAATAAAAATACATAATATAAATTGCAGCACCAATTTTAAAAATATTAAAAACATTAGCATCATTTAATCCTGCTTCAATAACTACTTGATTGTTATTGTTATCTTTAATATTAAAGTCATCTAATATATCTATGAAACCATCATATGTAAGTAACTTAAAATCTTGATAAATGCAAAGAATAATAAAAATTATACTTAAAGTCATCAAAGTAATACTATTTTTTTTATTTATTGCTCAAACTAGGCGCTTTTTATCTACCTTTGAAGCCATTGCACTTTTCATTAAATTTCCTCTTTCAAATCTTTACTTTAAATATTATATAAAAAACTATTATTAATTTCTAGTTATTTTTTTGCAATAAATGTTATAGTTTTTAAATTTATAAGAGTTTTATTATTATAATTTTTTATTATATCAATATTTTTAAAACCAATTGATTTTAAAATCATTTCAAATTCAAAAATCCCATATCACATTAATTTTACTTCTTGTTGTTCAACTAATTGATCATTTATTAAATAATCTATTTTAGTAATAGTAAATTGTTCTTCTCAATTGATTTCTTTACTATAATTATTTACTTGTAAATCAAATTCTTTTAAATTATGAGTGTAAAAATGATTTATCCCCTTTTTATATTCATTAGGCATAATTAAATCTATTGCTAATCTTCCATTTGAAATTAAACTAACATAAAAATTTGTTAAAACTTTTAATAGTTCTTGTCTAGATTCAATTAAACAAATACTTGCATTTGGCATAATAATATATTCATAATAATTTTCTTTTTTAAATGCTTTTAAATCTGCTTTTATTAGTGTTGTTTTAAGATTATTTGCTTTTAAATTTTTCAAACACAAATCTAGCATTTCATTTGACTTATCAACGCCTTCTATATCAATCTTATATTTTAAAAAAGGTATTAATAATCTACCATTTCCAACTCCCGCTTCTAAAACTTTTCCTTCAACTGGCATTAAAAGGTTTTTATAGAATTCTAAATCACCATCAACACTTGTACCTGGTGGTTTTGTAAAATCATAAAGCATACAACTATAATTTTTATATTGATTTTCCATAAAAAAAATCTCCTTAGTTATTAAATATACTATAAAGTATAGCAATTTACAAAGAGATTTGTTTTTTTTACATTGTATATTTTTTATGTTTTACATATTTAATAAGGTCATTTGCAAGTGTACCTTGAGCTTTTGCCAAAATTTCACTAAACTGAAATTCATTTGGTTCTTCTGACATTGTGTCACTTACAATTTTAAATGAAATTATTGGTTTATTTAAATTGTATGCTGCTTGAAAAAAACCATTACATTCCATATCAACAACATCAATTTTATCTCCAATTTTATTAACAAAAAATTCAACTTGTTCTTTTTTACTTATAAAAATATCACTTGTTGCAATATTTGTATATTCGATGTTTCCTATAAAACTTTTAAATTCTTTATTTACAATCGAATCACTTGTAAAGTATCTGGGCATTTTTGGAATTTGTCCGTATGCATAACCAAATCCAGTAGCATTTGCAGCTCCATAATAAGCTTTACTTACAAGTAATTTATCAAGTCTTTTGAAATCAGAGTTAATACATCCAACTAATCCTGAGTTTATAAATAAATCAATATTTTCATATTCCGAATTTAAGTAAGTTAAACAAGTAGCTGCATTTACAATACCAATTCCGCTGATCGCAATTAAAACTTTATCTTTTTTATATATTAGAAATGGATCTGAAGTAATTTGTTCAGCTTCTAAAAGTCCGATAAAATCTTCTGCTTCTTGTTCCATAGCAAATAACACACAAACTTTACTCACTATTTACCTCCTCCTTTACTCAATATTTATATGAATCAATTAGTTTTGATCCAATATTTTCTTTTCCGTGTTTTTTTACAGATGCTTCATATTGATTTTTTAGCAATTCTATAAAACCAAGTTTTAAATCTCTATAAACCAAAGTTCTTATTTTTTCAATACCAGGATAATCTCTTTCGATTGAAATTTTATCAGCGCAAAACACAATCATATCCAAAACTGACATTTCTTTGTCAGCAACAGTATGTTTAAATATTGCATTGATTATTTCTTCATCATCAAATAATCATTCATATTTTAAATGAAAAGCACCCGAAAAGGAATGCCAAACTGGTTTTGGTTCTTTTAATAAAGATTGATCGTACTTTTTAATTATATCAATTGTTTTTTCATCATTTCATCTTTTTGTAATATCATGTAAAGTTCCTGCAATTAAAGCTTTTTGTAAATCATAATTATTCATTTGCGCCAATTGCAATGCTGCTTGACCTGTATTTAAACAATGAAAATATCTATCTTCTTCCATTTTTGTTTCAAGTCTTTCATATAAATACAATAAAGATTTATTTATATAGTCATTTACTTCTTTAATTTGTAAATCTATATCAATTAAGTTTCTAATTTTAGTAGAACTTAAAAAGTTATTATCGAATTTAAAAGTTTCTAAATTATATTTTTTTATTATTTCATTATTTATATGTTCTGGGTCTCTTATAAAAACTTTAAATTTGACAGTTTTTATCAAATCACTAAAATGATCTCATTTTTCAAAATTATCAAGTTGATCTGAACCCATTATAAATGAAAAATCAAAATTAGGATAGTTTGTAACATAGTGCAAAATTGTATCATAAGTATAACTTCTTACTGTTTTTCTAATTTCAAATTTTTTTACTTTTACATAATTTAAATTTTTTACTGCCAAATCAATCATTTCAAGTCTTTGTGTAACACTAGAAGTTGAAACTGTCTTAAAGGGGTTTACATATGCAGGTAATACTCAAACTTCATCAAAGCCTAAATCATATTTGCAAGTTTTAATTATATTTACATGATCTGTATGAATTGGATCAAAAGATCCGCCAAATATTGCTATTTTTTTCATTAGCCATTAGAAAGTAAACTTGTTAAGTACTTTCCAACCCCGTTTTCATCAATACTTTCTAAAACTTTTTTTGCAACTTTTTTAAGAGGTTCAACTGCATTCCCAACACAACACCCATTATCTGATAACTCTACCATTTCTAGATCATTATTATTATCACCAACTACATGAATATCTTTAACATTTAGTTTTTTTATCTCAGCAAACATTTTTAATCCAAATGCTTTATTAATACCACTGTTCATAGCATCAACTAAAATTCTACCTTGCATTCTTGTTGTTGGATGCGATAGATTTAATGAACTTAATAATTTATAAGTTTTATTTAACAATCTTTCATCTTTATTATCTGGAAAAGAAAATAAAAATTTAACTGGATTATAAGTTTTATTCATAATCACTTCTTTTAAATCATTTAATGATTCTACAAACTCAATATCTGGTTGTAATGACTTTTCATAATCTTTATATAAATTTTGAAAATATAAAGCTCTTTCTGCAGTTTTTGGAGCAACTAAATAATCAGCTGAATAAAACAATAAATCTATATTATTTTCAATTGCAAAATCGAGTAGTTTTTCACTTATATTTAAGTCAATTACACTTTCAAATAGTACTTCTCTTGTAATTGGGTCTGTAATAGTTGCGCCATTACATCCAATAACAGGAAGTGTTATATCAAGTTGAGAAACATAAACTTTGGTTGTTGCAAAAGTTCTTCCAGTTATTAACATAAATTTTGAATCACTTTTTTCTTGATAATTAAGAATATCTTTAACAGTTTCGTTTAATATTTTAAAATTAGAATTTAGAACTATAGTTCCATCTAAATCACTTGCAACATAAGGTAATTTCATATTTCCTCCTTATATGTTTACTACTATACCTTTATATAAATTTAACACTTTTTTATATAAATACAATTTTTAAATGAAATATTATTTTTTGTAAATAAAATTAGTTAAAAAATGCTCAATTGCCGGAAAAGCAACAATGTATAGTTTAATTCCATTATCTAAATCAATTCTTGGATTAACTTCAAGAATATCATTTACTAAAAGAACCATTGAAAACTGACAATCTTTTGGCAGTTTCAATTGTTTTGATATTTTTTTATAATCTTTAAAGATTATATTAAATCTTGGTGTTATAACTTTTTTTATAATATTATCTAAACCTTTATAAGTTATTAAACCACATTTATAGATATGTCACATTTGTGGCGCTTCTGGAAAGAAGTGGTTAACAAAGAAAAAACATTTTTTAATATTTTCTTCATAAGCAATAGCGTCAACAAAAACCTCATCAACACTACCTCGATTAATATTTGCTTTTTGCTGAAAAAAAGGAATTTTTTCAGGTTCAATATTTTTTATTATTGAAAATCGCTTGTGCAGACTAACCAATGAATCTTTTAACATTTCTCTCAATCTTGAATTCATAAGTTTATTAAAATTTGTCAAAATCGAAGCATCAAATAACATTCATTCTTTATGAGCATGAAAACTCATTCAAATAATTTCTGGAAATCCGACTAAATTACTTTTTTTATTATTATCAAAAAAAGCTAATAAAGGTTTTTTATAAATACCTTCTTGATAAAAATCTTCTAATACATTTTTTTTAAAAGGTTCATCTCTTTGTCTAGAATAAGTTATATTTTTTATCAAACTAACCACTCATTCACCACTTAAACGGTTATGAAAATGTTTAAATATTGTTCCATATAGATTTGTAACATAACCTTCATAATCATAAACGTTATAATACCTAAATGAAAAGATTAGAGTTTCTAAAATTTCTAGATATTCATTTAAGTTTAAACTTTCACTATATGATACTTTTGAATAAATATCTTCACGATTCGCACGAATACTTCTTTTTAAAGAATCATCAATTCAAATATTATAATCAAAAATAAATTCTTTTCTTTTTATTTCTAAATCGTCATCATCTAATTTAAAAATAGAGTCAAAATTTAAAGGTTTTAAAGCATTATAAGCAACTTTAATAGATGATAAATTATCTGGTTCTAGTTCTAAAATATATTCTCTTAATTCTTTTGCTTGTTTTACATAACTTTGCATCCAAATCAACATAAATAAATCTTTATAAGCTTTCAAATCATATATTTTTGTATCAACAAATTCATCCATTTTTGTAAAATAAATCAAATATTCAAAATCTTGTCCCATAATCGCAAAACTTCATGCTGATAATGACTCGTAAAAAACTCTAAGACTTTGCAAATAAATCTTATAACTAAACTTTTCATTTCCAAATTTATGAACTCTTAAATCAACATTATATTTAGTTTTATTAACTGTTGAAAGTAACATATATTCTTGTGCTAATAATCTTGCAGATAAATAAAGCATTGAACAAACAAAAGCTCTACCTGACTCTTTTAATTTTTCTTCTCCAACTGCAATAAACCCTAAATGTGAATCTCTTAAATGAGTACTATAGAATTGAATTTTTTTATAGATTTCTTTTTCTAACTCATAAAAAAAATCTGCCATTCGGTTTTCATTTTTGCTCATAATATTAATCATTAATTTAATATCATCTGGGGTGATACCAAAATAGTCAAAATAATTTAATTGACTGTTAAAATCATAAAAATTACCTCTCCCAGAAAGTTTTTTAAAGAAATCAAATTCTATTTCCATATTATCCCCTATTTTGATAACTAAATTAATTATACCTTATTTATTTTTATAAAAAATCTTTCATTAATTTGTAAAAAAATACTTGTATTGTAAAAAAATAAGTGATATATTTAATATGTCCTTTAGGGCGCACTTATGGTTGCAAATATTTAATACATCACTTTCATTAAATATTCGCTAAACAACATCCTTTCTTTCGACTCGACTTGTATCTACTTCCATAAGTGCTCAGTTGGTATAAGTCTTATTCATTACTCATTCATATCTTTTTAATTATTAGTAAATCAACATTTATATTATGTGAAAACATACTAAATAATAAAAAAAAAGCGTTCTACTCAAACGCTTTTTTTCTGTTTAATTTTAATAAAATAAAAAGCTCAAGTTTTTGAGCTTTTTTTATTGATCATTTCCAGGGTATCAATCAATATTGTTTTCGTTTAAACGAACTAATTGATCTCATAGCTGAGAAATTACATCTTCATTTTGATTTTCATAGAATATTTTTAATAACATTGGAACTTGTGCATCCATTATGTCATTTCCTTCTAATTTTCATCATGTTTTTCTATCTAATGATTTATAGGTCTCATAAACTTCACCATAGTTATTTAATATTGAGGCTGAATATTGAAGACTTATGTTTGATACATAATTATTAATTGATTTAGTTCCTTCTTTATAAATTCCATTTCTTAATTGAGATTCACCAGAACCAAGTACATCAACTGGTGCAGCATGGAATGGTAAACCATTAAAGTTATTTTTTAAATTACTTAAATGAGCAGCAAATTGTTTATCATCATTCTTTTCTAATTGATTAAATAATTGCGCTTCTGTAATAATATCATTGATATTCAATCGTTTTTTGATCAACTCTCAATTATCAACACCTTCTTCACCTGCAAAATCAGAAGAAATATCATATGTTCATATATTTCCTTTTCTAATTACGTCTCTTGGAGTCAATAAATCAGTTGCTAAAGCTTGATTTTGTACATCAAAGGCAGTTAATATTTTTTGATCAACTAATGATGAAATTATATCCATTAAATATCTAATTCTAAATTTATCTTTATCATCGTCGATATTAGAATTATATTTTTTTAATAAACTAATCAATTCATTTACATTGCTTGGAACATTTCCATTTTCATCTGCAAATAAATCTAGGAAAATCATTGTATCGTTAGTTGAACCATAAGCATTATCTTCTGCTTTCGCTGTTAAATAAACATGAGCTGAGTTATATTTCAAGTATTTTGATAATAATCCTGATATTCTTGGTTGTATAAATAAATTATTAAATCCAATGTCACTAATGAATTCAGTTTTGTTGTATCATTCAACAAACTCATTTGTTGAACTAGGCATTAATTTAACATTTTCTGCATCTGGATCATATCAATACTTGCTCATTTCTACTTCATTTTCTTCGTCTTCTTTAATAAATTCTTTGTAATAGTAATTCATTTTAAATAAAGTATTGAAATTAAGACCAAAGAATAAGTAATCTCTAACATTTTCAAGTTTAATTTTGTTATAGACTCATTTACTACTATTGCTTTCTGAATTTGCGCTATTTAAATCAAGTGAAAAATCATACATAGTTAAGTTAAATTCTTTAGAAGTAAAATCTTTTTGTTCTCCTGCGCCGAGACTTAAATATCTACTTGAAAAGAATGTTCTATCCATTCTTTCGTACAAGTTGCTGATATCTTCTTCTTTAACATTATTTTGTGCATTATTATCTTGTAATTCACTATAATAAGTTAAATCATCTTGAAGTTTTTGTTTTAACTCATCATCTTTTACAATATTAATAATCATTTTTGTATTTTCAATTAATTGAGCAAAAAATTCTGATCAAACTCTTGCTGCTTCAATTTTATCTTCGTCTTCAATTGGTGTTGCATCTCCAATTAAGTTATTTCTTTTAATAAGTTCCATAAATACGACTGAAAATACTTGATTTCTCATTCTATTTTCAATATCAAAAATATCAGTAGATTCACTTAAAATAATTTGATTGTTTTTTAAATTTGTAGATACTTTATCTTTTATTTCTTCTTGTTTTTCTTTTAAAATTCTATTTATTAATTGAGAATTTAATAAAATATTATTAACAAAATCACTTACAGAAGGACTATATCCAAGAATTGATGCAGGTAAACTAGTATCTGTTTCATCAAAAATATTTGCTAATTCAATTAAAGTAGAACTATTTGTAAATCCTTGATAAATAACTCCCCTTTTTTCAGTTTGAGTATTTGAAGATGAAGAAATAGGATCTACTGCTAGAGGAATTTTATCATTTTTTGGTTCTTTTCAAACTGCTCCTACTGTTGAATTTTTGACATCAACAGAAGTATCGCTATTAACTTTAATACTTCTATTTATATTTATACGTGCATATGCTGGTGCTTTTTTTGGATTAGTTCAACCTACTAATTCATCATTTAAAAATGTCACAGAAACAGATCAATCATTTTTTCCTAATCATCCAGCAGCATTTTCTGCTAATGCTTGTTTTCCTTTATTTAAATTTAATAAGTCTCTTAAATTTCATTTTGAAGCTTGTCATTGTAACTTTGAATATAATCATCCAAAGCCCGGAACTTTTTGAGCGATTTGAGTAACAAGTTGGTTTGACATAATATATGTTCTTAAACTTGACATAAACGCCCCAGTAACCGCTTTATCTCCATTTTTTACGATATCTGAAAAACCTAATGCTGCAATAATAGCATCTGCATTTTTAGCTTCAATTCCTGCACCCATTTTTACATTATTTTCTTTTAGTTTTTTAGTATCTAGTGTAGTTAATGAAAGTATTTTTTGTTGATCTGAATAAGACCAAGACATTCCAGCTCCACCTTCACATGATGCGACAAGCGATGTTGATGCTGAACCCATTAAAACCGTCATCAATAAACTCATTATTTTTTTCAAAACTAGCACCCACCTTTTATAAAATTATATCAAACAAAAATTGCAAATATCTATTATTACTAATAATATTTGCAAACAAAATTATTTTTTTCTCTTTTTTTCAAGTTTTTCAATTCTTTTTTGATCTTTTTTTTCATAATATGATGCTTTTCATTTTTCAATAACTATATTTATTTTTTTAAATACATATGCACAACCAATTCCAATTCCTCATCCAAACACTACCACTGAATAAAAACATCCTACACCATAGTATAAAAAAGCAAATATTCCAGCAACATGTTTTAAGTAATTATCACCAAATGTTCCCAGAATTGCTAAAAAGGTTTTATGAGGTAATATCCCACCACCACCAATGTAAGAAAATAAGCCAGGAATTAATATAAAAGAACCCGCAAGAATAGAATAATGTATAAATTTACTTCATTTTAAATACTCATCTTTTGGTACATTTATAAATTTATCACTTAAAACCTCTTCAATTAATCATCTAACTGAAACAAAATATAAGATTGGAACTATTATAATAACCGGCACTAAAGCAACTCCTGCTGCAAAAATAAAACCATGAGCAGCATTAGGTTCAACTAAACTTTTTCCAAAAAGAGCATAAAATCCAAAAACATAATATTTAAAACCTGATTCAATATGTGGAACAATCATACTAAAAATTAGCATAAAAAACTGAAATAAATATAAACAAACTAAAGTAAAAGATAATCAAAACATTTTATATAATCTTTGATAGGGTTTAAGTTTAATTAAAAAGTTTGTAAATAATTTCATATATCTGTTCCTTTCAATAATAATATTTTAAATTATTTTTATAAATATAAGTAAAATTTTATATAATTTTAGTTAAAATATCTCTAGGTAGGTTAGCTATGAATGTAATAAAAGTAACACCAAGAGGCTTTTGTTTAGGCGTTGTAAAATCAATAAAAATGGCAAGAGATGCTTTAAAAACATATCCTGATAAACAAATATATATGATTGGATTATTAGTTCATAACAAAATTATTGTAAAAGAACTTGAAGATCAAGGAATTATTGCCATCGATGATTGAAAAAAATCCAGAATGGATATAATAAAACAAATTCCAAAAGGAAGTGTTGTTATTTTTTCAGCACATGGAACTAATGGGGATGTTGTTAAAAAAGCAAATGAATTAGGATTAATTTGTATAGATACAAAATGTGAATGAGTTTTAGAAACCGAAGACTTAATAAAAGAATATTTAAATAAAAATTATGAAATTATTTTTATAGGTACCTATTTTCATCCTGAAACAATTGCATTAACAAGTATTAATGATAAAAACATTCATTTAGTAACCAATATTTATGAAGTAAAAAAATTGAATATAGATAACAAAAAAATTTTAGCAACAAATCAAACTACATTATCAATAATTGATACCGAACTTATTTATAATGAAATCAAAAATAAGTATCCAAATTGCATAATAAAAAATGATATTTGTGAAGCAACACTATTAAGACAGCAAGCGGTTTTAGACTTAGATGAAAATCACATTGATTTATTATATGTTGTTGGAGATAAAAGAAGCAATAATACATTAAAACTTGTAGAACTAGGTAATAATAAAGGGATTAAATCTTTAAGAATTGATAGAAAAGAAGATATCAATAAAAATGATTTAATAAATATAAAAACAGTTGCAGTAACAGCTGGTGCTTCAACAAGTAGTATCATTCAAAATGAGGTAATAAAATTTTTAGAAGAAATTGAATAAAAAAAATCAGAAATCTGATTTTTTTTAAATGTAATTAAATGTATTTTTGATGTCGTAAGGAATTACAACTATGTCATCTCCAAATGTTTTATTTATTTTTCCAGAAATATCATCAATAAAGTGATTTTCCATATAATGTCCTAATGTTAACATTGTGATTTCGTTTTGGTCTGCATAAAGTCATTCGCTTCATTTTGCTTCACCTGTTACAAATACATTATTCTCAAGTTGTTCAGAAATCATACAATCAGCTCCAGCCCCTGGAGCTATATAGAATTTTTTTATCAAACAGTCTAAATTTGCATTTTTTGAAAGTAAACTGCTTTGTTTTCCAAAGACAAATTGCATTTTTTGAATTACTTCTTTTAATGTCAATTCACTTAATAACTTAACTTTATATCCTTCTTTAATAGAACCAATCTTAGTTGCTTCTTCTATATTAAATTGACTTGCTAATAATTCCATTAAATTATTATTTTTACTAGTATCATAGTTTGTGTGAATTGAATATACTTGAATTTCATTTTCAATTAATTGTTGATAAATTACTTTTTTTGCTTGATTCTTCATTTCCTGATCTAATTCATTAAAAATGAAAGGATGCTTTGTAATTATAAAATTTGATTTAATTTCTATAGCTTTATTTAATGCTTCTTTTGTTAAATCTAAACAAACTACTACATTTTCTACAACATCTTGACTTGGTAAACCATACACTTCTTGAATTTGAAATCCAACCTTATCTCATTCTGGTATTTGTTCTGTTGGGAATAAATCATTTAAATACTTAACCATATCGCTGGTCTTAATTTTTGACATCGTTTAAATTCTCCTTTTTTAACATTTTTGATATTAATTTCTTTCTTTTCATAAATCTTTTAAAATTTTTATCTTTTTTAGGAATTTGATTTAATAAAGAAACTAGTTTTTGTTCTTCAATCATTCATTTTTCAATAAACAATGAATTATTTTTATTTTTAGAAATAATCGGACCGAATATAACATCTTTTTTTGACTTAATTTTTTGTCCAGCAAACTTATTTATTTTAAAAACCTCATAAATAATATCGTTATCCTTGATTATATTTTCTGATTCAATATAATATTTTTTTTCTTTCACTCATAATCGTATATTTTCAGCATTAGTGTTTGAAGATATTACATAACAATCAATATTATCATTATCTTCTTTTAAAATATTTAGAACTGTATTTGAACCCATTCCTGCAATAATGCATGAGGTTATTTTAATATTTTTTTGTTTTGTTCATCCAATACCATCCGTTAAAAGCGTTTCTATTCTATCACTAACTCCAAAACTCAAAATATTATTTTTAGCAACTGATAATGGCTTTTCGGCAACATCAGTTGCATAAATTTTTTTAGCTTTGTTGTCTTTTGCTAAATAAATAGCAATATAACCATGATCTGTTCCTATATCAGCAACAATTTCTCCGTCTGAAATCATTTTACTAATAGCAATTAATCTTGGTGTAAGAATACTCATATTAACCTTTAAAGAAATCCCTTAAAACTTTGGCTTTTGGATTAGAAGCTGAAGGTTTAAATTTTCTAATAGTTTTTGCTTCTATTTGTCTGATTCTTTCTCTTGTTACTTTTAATTCTTTTCCAACTTCTTCTAAAGTTTTTGGAGAATCATATTTTGCTAAATGTAATTGGATCATTTTAGTTTTATATTTTTTGTTTGCTTGAATTTTTTCAATTGTAGTATCATAGTGAATATCTAATTCATTAATAGTTTCTTTTAAATCTTCAAAAGTTTCGTCTTCACATTCTTCTGCTAATCTAACTAATGTTCTTAGTTTTGTTGGTAAAATTCCAAAACGCATACGAATAACCTTTTCTTCTCTTGGTTGTAAAATTTCTGCAAAAACATCATCTATGACTTCACGTAAAGCTTCTTTTTCTGCATATTCATCTGGTGAAGCGATATCTTTATCTTCAACAAAATCTCCAAAGTGAGTATCATCTTCATCCCCAAATGGTTTTTCTAAACTTACTGGTTCTATTGATAACTTTTTAATTTCAATAACTTTTTGAGCAGTAAATCCTTTTCCAAACTTTTTAGCAACTTCTTTTGGTGTTGGTTCTCTTCCTAGTTCCTGAGTTAATTGTCTTTCGATTCTTGTAAGTTTGTTAATTGTTTCAACCATATGAACCGGGATACGAATTGTTCTTGCTTGATCCGCTATAGCTCTTGTAATCGCTTGACGAATTCATCATGTTGCATAAGTTGAAAATTTAAAACCTTTTGTATAATCAAATTTATCAACAGCTTTCATTAATCCAATATTTCCTTCTTCAATTAAATCCGCAAAGTCTAAACCACGGTTTAAATGTTTTCTAGCAACTGAAATAACCAATTTAAGATTAGAAGTTATTAATTTATCTCTACCTTCTTTTACAATATCTGGATCTTCATCTTCTAACATTTTTGCATATTCTACTTCTTCATCTTTTGTTAAAATTTTTGAATAACCAATTTGATTAAAGTAAGATTTAATAATATCTTGAATTTTAGTATCATTACTAATTCCGCCAACTCTATATTTAAGTTGAGTAGAACTAGTACTTCCATCTTTAATTTTTTTTGAATCTTTTTTTATCGTTTTAAACTTAGCAGCTAATTCATCTGCAGTTTCAGAATCATCGTCTTCATCGTCTTCATCATCTAAATCTGATAATTTTTCCAAATCTTCTTCATCAATTAATTCATCTGTAAAAACTACATTTCTATTTGCTAATTCTTCAAAAATTTGTGATAATTCTTCTTCTTCGATATTAGGAAATTTTTTATTTACTGCTTCATAAATTTCTTCTTGTGAAATTTCATTATCATTTTTTTCTAAATAAATAATTAAATACTCTTTAAATTCTTCTAGTGTATTAAACTTTTTAAGATTCATTGTCATAATATGTACCACCTTTGTTTCTAAATTTTATATAATTTTTGGATAATAACTCAAAGTTTTCTGCTAATTCTTTTTTTATGAACTGATCTGTTGCTTTTTTTAATTCTTCAGCTTTTTTACTTAATTCATCAAGTTGTTTATATAGTTCAATTTGATAAAACATATCTTCTATTGCCTTTTGACTAACTACTTTGCTATGTTCCAAAAATAATACTTTTTTCATTTTTTTTAGAACATTGTAATAATGCTGATTAGTTTTTTCAAAAATATTTTCAATAGCTTCATAATCATTACCAATATAATTATTGCTTCTATATTCTTCGATAATTCTTTTTACAATAATTTTGCAACTCGCACTATCGAATTTGTTAATATTTTTTTCAATGATATTTAAATGTATATCACTTTTAATTAAACTCAAAACAATGCTTGCTTCTGCTAAGTTTTTTGTTCTTTTTGCGAGTTTTAATGTTCTTTTTATATATGATTCTTCAAGTTTAACATCACTTGGTATTTTTTCTTCATAATAATCATCTATATAAAAATCTTTATCCCTTGGTATGAATTTATTGAAATCTGGTATTGCATTTTCAAAATCTATTGGTTCATAATTTTGAACATACTCAACCGCTTCATTTACATTATCATTTACTTTTAAAGGTTCTTTTACTTGTTTTTTAATTACTTCTTTGTCAATATTTGTTAATTTTGATAATCTTTCAATACTTGATTCTCTTAAAATTTCACTTGACTCATGACTAATTACATCAGTTACAATATCTATAAATTCTTTAATTTCTCAAGAATTTTGTAAATCGTATTTTTTTTGATAATAATTAATAACAAAATCAATTGGTGATAGTGCTTTTTTAATCATTTCTTTAATTAAATTTGCATTTCCTTCGACAACTAACTCATCAGGATCTTTATATGTATTATTATAAATAATTTGTACATTTATTCTTTTATCCATTAGAAACTTCGCCGCTTTTAAAGCAGCTTTTATTCCAGGATCATCTCCATCCAAAAACAATTTAAAGTTTTTTGTGAACTTAGAAAATAATTTAACATGATAATCTGTAAAACTCGTCCCCATTATTGCAACTGAGTTATGAATATCAATTCTTTCTAAACTTATAACATCCATAAATCCTTCAAGAATTATGACTTCATCATTAATTCTTATATCTTTTCTTGCGTTTGCAAAATTGTAAGCAAGATGTGATTTTTTAAAAACTAAATTTTCTGAACTATTTTTATATTTTGGTTCTTCACCATCAATAAATGCTCTTCCTGAAAATCCAATAATATTTTGTTCATCATCTGTAATCGGAAAAACAATTCTATTTTCAAATACACACCGATTATTTACACCCTTTGTATAAAATAACCCAGAAGCAATAATATCGTTTTCTTGATGACCTTTTTTTAATAAAATATTATATAGTTCAATATTTTTTGGAACAAAACCAATTAAAAATTTATTAATCTCATTTGGTTTAATATTTCTTTTTTCTAAATATTGTTTTGCTAATTTTGCTGTTTTTGTTATTAATAATCCATTAAAAAACTTTGCAGCATCATTATTTATATCAAATATTTTTTGTGCTGCACTTGAATATTTAGGTTTATCATCTACAAGTTTTAAACCCGCAATACTAATATTAGCATCTTTTGCAATTAGAGAAATTGCTTTTAAAAAAGTTACATTATTAAATTCTTCAACAAATGTTATAACATTTCCTCCAACTCCACAGACAAAGCATTTAAAAATTTTTTTATCTTGCGATATACTTAAGGATGGATCTGAGTCATCATGAAAAGGACAAACAGCTATATAGTTTCTACCTTTTTTTTGTATATCAATATATTTACCAATAATATCAACAATATTAACTTGATTTAATATATTATCAATTTCATTTCTACTAATAGCCATATTATCACCTCCAAATTATGATAATTTGTTTTTTAAATAGCTATTTAAATCTGGTATTGATATTCTTTCTTGTTCCATAGTATCTCTATTTCTAATCGTTACACAATTATCATTTTGAGTATCAAAATCAATTGTTATACAATATGGAGTTCCTATTGCATCTTGTCTACGATATCTTTTTCCTATGTTACCTTTTTCGTCAAAAGTACAAGCTATATTTAAATTTTTATTAATATGTTCATATACTTCTAAACTTTTATCTATTTGTTGTTTTTGTAAAGGTAGGATAGCAATTTTATAAGGAGCTAAATTAACTGGAAGTTGCATCACAATTCTTTCTCCATTATCAAGTTTTTCTTCTTTATAACTTTGACAAAATATAGCCAATAATAATCTTTCAACTCCAACACTTGGTTCGATTACATGAGCTAAATATTTTTCATTAGTATTTGGATCTAAATAAGTAAGATCTTCTCCACTTACTTTTTGATGCTGAGACAAATCAAAATTCCCTCTATTTGCAATTCCTCATAATTCACCAATTCCAAATGGAAATTTAAATTCAATATCAACTGTTCTTGATGAGTAATGAGCAAGTTCTTCTTTATCATGTTCTCTTAAAATATAATTTTCTTTACTTATTTTTACTATATTATCTAAAAATTCTTGTACTTGATTAAGTCAATATTCAAATCAGTCTTTTGAATCATTTGGTGAAAAGAAGAACTCTAACTCCATTTGTTCAAACTCTCTTGTTCTAAAAATAAAATTTCCAGGTGTTATTTCATTTCTAAATGATTTACCAATTTGTCCAATTCCAAATGGTAGTTGTTTACGAAGAGTTCTTTGCGCATTTTTGTATTGAACAAATATTCCTTGTGCAGTTTCTGGTCTTAAATAAACTATTGAACTTGCATCTTCTACAACTCCTTGATTAGTTTTAAACATTAATTCAAATTTTCTTATATTTGTAAAATCACATTTCTCACATTTAGGACATTTTATTTGTTTTTCTTTAATAAAATCTTCAAGTTGAGTATCACTTCAACCCCCAACATTTAAATCTAAAAATTTTTCTTCGATTAATTTGTCAGCTCTTCATCTAGATTTGCAGTTTTTACAATCCAATAATGGATCATTAAAATTACCTACATGACCACTAGCTTGTCAAACTTTTGAATTCATTATAATAGAAGTATCAAGACCAATATTATAAGGATTTTTTTTAATAAAAAAATCTCATCACGCTTGTTTTAAATTATTTTTAAGTTCTGCTCCAAGTGGACCATAATCTCAAGAATTAGCAAGCCCTCCATAAATTTCTGAACCTTGAAATACAAACCCCATAGATTTAAGGTGTGCAATTAGCTTTTCCATTTCGATTTTCATTTGTTATCTCCCATATAAAAAGTTTCTAGCACAAACTTTTCAGTCGATGCTAGAAAAACATTATAATTTTGTGCTTTAAGCACTACTTTGTCAACCCACTATAAGTGTTATTTATATTGTATAGCATTTACTTCACTTATGAAAGTAGATGCACTATTTTTTAGTATTCTTGAACCGCTTATAAATATGCCTAAATCACTCTCTAAATAATCTAACATAAGATTATGTAAAACTATAATATCAACTGCATTATATCTTTGATCTACTAAATAGTTAAATGTATGTTTATTGAAGTTTGAAAGAATATTTACAAAAGAGAGTGGTTGAATAATTTCTCCTGGTCATAAACATCGTTTACATACCAAAGTTTTATCGCTATATTCAAACCTTACAATTGGATAGTCTCTTTTTTTGCATCTTGAACAATAGTTTAAATTAAATTTATACTCACTATTTTGAATATAAAATAATAAAAATAGTACATAGTTATTAAAAACATTGATGTTATTATCAATGTTTTCTAGCATAGTTTTAAAAGCATTATATATTTTATAGTTTTGAAAACCAGGAACTGATAATTGTTCTATCATACTTATTGTTACACTTACATAAACATAATTAACATAAGTTTTTGCAATATTAAAATACTCTTTTTTTAAATTACCAGTTTTTAATTTACTGATTTTATTATCACTTCTACTTTTAAAAATTTCAAAATCACTATAACTTAAAGTTTGTATTGAATACTTATTTTTAGAAGCTTCTTTATTAACCCCTGGAGCAAAAAAAGATAGAACTCCATATTGTTTTGAATATACTTTTATTACTTTTGCATAATCATCATAATCATAACTATTCAAAACAAATCCTTCTATTTTTATAGCTGCCATAAAATCACCTAATATGTATCAGTATCATAACCTAATTGTTTAATTAATGACGCAGAATTTCTTCATTTATCTTTAACTTTCACAAATAGTTCTAAGTAAAATTTATTTGCAAATAATATCTCAAGTTTTTCTCTTGATTTTATTCCAATTTGTTTTATTTTACTTCCCTTGTTACCAATAATAATTCCTTTTTGACTATTTCTTTCACAAATAATTGAAGCAATAACTTTAATAATATGAGTATTTTCTTCAAATTTATCTATTAATATTGCTACACTATGAGGAATTTCTTGTTCAGTTTGTAACAAAATCTCTTCTCTTATTATTTCTCTAATTATAAAACGATCTGGTTGATCTGTATATTGATCATCTGGATAAAACTTAATACCAGTTTCAGGTAAAACATTTTTTATCTCATCTAGTAAATCAATTAAATTTTCTCCCATAGTTGCACTAATTGAAATAGTTTTTGCAAATTTAAACTCTTGACGATTTCACTCTTCAATTTTTGCTTGTAATTGTTCTTTACTAACTAAATCTGATTTAGTTATTACTAAAAAGGTAGGAACATCACGTTCTTTTAAAGCGTTTAAAATAAATTGATCATTTTCTCCAATAAATTCATTACTTGGTGCTAAAAATAAAATTGCATCAACCCCTTTAGTTGATTGAATTGCAGTTTTATTCATAAATCTATCTAACTCATTTTTTGCTTTATGCACTCCTGGTGTATCAACAAAAACGTATTGACAATCAGGCTTATTTAAAATCCCATTGATTCTATTTCTTGTAGTTTGTGCTTTTGGAGTAATAATTGAAACTTTTTTTTCTAATAATGAGTTTAATAATGTTGATTTACCAACATTTGGTCTTCCAATTATTGATATAAATCCTGATTTTATTTTTTCCACATTTTTCTCCACCTACACACTTGTAGGTTCTAATTTTCTATCTTCTTCTCTTTTTTCTAAAAATTTCTCAAAGTCATCTTTGTTGTCAAACATATTTAAAACAACAGCTTTTATTTCTTGTGCATCTTTTATAGTTCATGTATATCTAATCGAAGCTTTTAAACTTAATACCCAAGGTATTAATAACAATCCATAAAAATACATATATCAATTGTATTGTTGCCAGGCATTATTTTGAATTAAAGTTAAAGCATAAATTAAAAGACCAAGCAAAAATGTTTGATTTACTCAAAAAAATATCAAACTATATTTATTATAAGGAACAACATAGGCACCTAAAAATACAATATATCCAAATATTAAAATAATATACTTAGTTAATTCATAATGAGTATTTAAAAATACATCTGTTATTTCAAAAACACTTGCTAATATAATTGCAAATCATCCTGCTGCAATCATTTCTCTTCTAGCTTTGATTTCACCAGGAGTTACTCAAGTTTTAAAAACAAAAGCATTTTCTTTATCTTCTGTTTTTCTATATCTATCAATTCTAATTCATTCTCGATTTCACATATTAACATCTTTAAAAATACCTATTAAAGGTCTAAATGATCTTAATAGTAAATAGATTCCAACAATTCAAAGCCATTGGGTTTTTACCATTTCTCATACGTAACTTATATCTTTAAATTTTTTTAAAATACCTACTCAATCTAAAACAAATAAAAAACTACCATAGAGCAATGCTTCAGCTATAAATAAGAAATTATAAATCGTTGTAAAAATAATGGTTCCAATTCCCAAAGTTTGATTTAAC
This sequence comes from Spiroplasma tabanidicola, assembly GCF_009730595.1. NCBI lineage: Bacteria > Bacillati > Mycoplasmatota > Mollicutes > Entomoplasmatales > Spiroplasmataceae > Spiroplasma > Spiroplasma tabanidicola. The sequence continues at coordinate 865,438 of NZ_CP046276.1, forward strand.
ATAACTATCATAGTAATTGAAAGTAATAAAATATGATATAGTTGTAAAGCTACAAAAATATTTAACAAGTTAACTTGATCTCTAAATAAATAGTTATCTTCACTTGGTACTATAAAAGATTTGTTTGCTTCAATTTGAACAGCAACTCTTGCATAAATAAAATAAAAAACAAAGATTAATTGAAATGGGAGAGCATATGTAGCAGCACATAAACATCTAATTCTTGCTAAAAAATCACCTTCAGAAACCATGTTAACGTGTTTAGATTTTAAAAACCTTTTAGTATACATGTTTCCAACTGGTCCATGAATTAAAGCTTCTTGAAGTGCTTCTCTTCTTCTTTTCGCAAAGAGAATTCCTCCTTTGCTTCTTCTTCTAGTTGTTCCCACTATTTTTCTCTCCTTAAAATGCTATATTTACAAGTATAAAAATAAATCCCACAGCAATTGGTACTATTGCTCCAAAATATACTATTTTAAAATCTTTTCAAACTTTTTCCTTTTTAGATAAATTAATTTGTCTAACTTCATCGTTTACAACTTTTTTAACTCTAACTCATTCATAGTATTTATTTATACCACATAATACAAAAGCACACATTAACAATACTCAAATTGATACAAACCCTGTATTTGAATCCATATTTTTTTGGTCAAATAATCATTTAAAAAAGTCTAAATAACTTCCTCCACAAATGATCAAAATACACACCACCATTATGAAAAAATGATACATTGCCCTTTTCCAAATGACTTCAAAGATAAACTTTTTAGCATATAATTCATTAAAATATCAAACTAAATCTCTTGAGTTATATTCCATAGCTCCTTTAAATATTGTTTTTGCATAATGCACATCTCTATACAATCTAACTTTATCAATACCTGTTATTCTTGGTAATTTTAAATCGTATTTTAGCTTTTCAAAAAGTTTTTCACCATCAACCTTAGTATGCAATCTTAAATTCAAAATTCTTTTTTGAATTCCAGCAAAATAAAGAGGTGTAATTATTATCATAAGCATTCCAATCGCAGACAAAACATCTGAAACAATTGTTTTTTCTGAAATTCCCATATTTTCACCTCTAACTTATATAATTATATAAAATATTTGCTTAAAAAAATAAAAAAACACAATTTAATGTGTCTTATTTAATATTAAATGCTTTTTTGACTAAAATTTTTGTCTAACAAGAATTCTGAGTTGTGCATTCAAAGTTTTAAGTAATATTTAAAATTTAGATTGCTAGTTCATTGAGAAAAAGGTAAATTTGTAATTTCGGCTATTAATTGATTATAAATTTTTGTCATATTTTCAAATTCTCAATCTTTTTTTGCAAAACACATTGGTGGTATATTTTTGAAAATTAATAACCCATTAATTACCATAAGTGATAAAAATTCAGTATATTCTCCTAATTTTTTATCTACAACTAATTTTAAATTTCATAACGCTAATTCTTCAATAACTACATCATTATCTAATTTTTCCAAAATCCTTGAACACATTTTTTTAAAATATTCTAAAAAATCAATACTTTCAATAGTATCACCTTGAAAAAGACTTATATACTTTTTTTTAGGATCTAACATTCTGTAAACTTCACTTAAATCCAACATAGTTAGGTTATCAATTTTTTCATCAATATTTTTTTCATTAATATAAACAGTGGTTAAAAAATTTTTAATATAACTTCATGCTTTTCCAGCATTAATGATTTGAGGTTCAAAATCTTCATTTATTGATTCATCTTCAAATTCTTCATCATATAAGCAATCATACAATTCTTGAGTTGATGTTTTAATATTATAGTAATTACCAAAATTTTGAATCATTTTAGCACCAATTCAATTTCAAATATGATCCTTATCATTTAAATCTATTTTATTCATATTTTTCCTCCGACTTTAATAAAATAATATTATTTTTATTAAACTTTAATATATTTAATATAAATATAATAATTTATACTTATTAATCTAAGTTTTGTTTTGAAAAACTTAATGGGAGAAGTGATTCAAGAATATATTCACCTGCAAAACCTTTTTTATTAAATATTCAAATTTTTTGATCTGAATTTAACAATTCTATCATTGTTTGTCTACAAGTCCCACATGGTGATCCTAATATTTCTGAATCAGTATATAGAGAAAAAACCTCTACATCATTTGCTTTATAACCTTGAGAAATCATTTGAGGCAAAGCACATCTTTCGGCACAAATTGTTGGATTATATGCTGAATTTTCTACATTTACTCCAACTATTTTTTTATTATTTTTTAAATAAATGATACAAGAAACTCTAAAGCCTGAATAAGGCACATAAGCATTTTCTTTTAGTTCTAACAATTCCTTAAATATATCATTTTTATCCATAATAATTCCCCACACAAAAGTAATTATATTAATTTATCAAACTTGATATTTTAGATATGAACGGTTCTAAATAAATTAGAAAACCAATAGCTACTGATATAATTGCATTTAAAATACTTGCAGCAGCACATATATCTTTTATTTTTTTTGCTTGAATATTGTATTCAAAACTAAGCAAGTCAACAAAGTTTTCAATTGAAGTATTAACAAACTCAAATCCAATAAGAACACCAATTGTTAATAATATTATTGATCATTGAACATAACTTAGTTTTACTCAAATCCCCAAAGCAATACAAAGGATTATGGCAAATAAATATACAATTAGCGTGCTTTCTTCTTTGAAAGCAGTAATCATACCTCTAGCAGCATTACCAAATTTGTTTTTTACCCTAGTACCAACTTTGGCTTTTTTCTTTACCTTATCTGCCATTTGTAACCTCCTAAATTTATTATACTACTATGTCATACATAACATTTACTTCTTTTAAAATACTTTCTGTTAGATTAAACATTATTTTTTCTTGCTTTTCATCAACTTCATGATCATATCCTAAAACATGCAATAGACCATGAACAAATAACCAACACATTTCATCATCAATTTTATGCTTATATTTAAGAGCTTTATTTTGTGCTTCGTTATAAGTTATAAAAATATCTCCTATTTCTTTAAAACCGATTTGATCATATATTCCACTCGGATCATCAATAGGGAAAGAAATTACATCACCGACATATTCTTTATTACGATATGTTTTATTTAGTAATATTGATTTTTCAGGTAATATGAAAAACACTGATAAAAGCAGCGTTTGATTAATATTTAAATGCATTTTTGTAATTTTAAGTAATGTTTCAAATATAGTTTCATATTTTGTTAGTTCTATATTGTCATCTTCATAAATAAAGCTAATTTCGTCCATATTATTCCCTATTTATAAAGATTATATCAATTTATTTTATGTTAGATATCATATAATTCAATAAATTTATTTTAGGACCAATTATAAAAACTTTATTTTTTGAAACTTCTAATCCTTCTAAATCAATATTTTTAAGTTGTCATATTCCTTCTTCAAATCTTAAAAAATCCTTAGAATATTTTTTGTAACCATTTTTATACTCTATTTTAATGGATTTTATGCTATTAACATCAAATTTTTCTTGTAAAAAAACATACACTTTTTTTTCGTACTTATCATCATCATTTAATTTATCTTGAATAATATAACTACCTGCATAAATAGTAGTTTTTTTAAACATTATCAAACAAAATAGTAAGATAACGATTACAATAAAAGAATAAAAAATATAATTAATTATTTTTTTCATCATTACATCTCCATTCTTGTTTCGAAAAATTGTTGATAAACAGGATTGTGATCAGTCATTATTATCAAACTATCATTTTTAAGTTTTAAAAAAGTATCTAATAAATAATATGCAGTTTGCCTATCTACATTACTTAAGGGCTCATCAATCAAATATAAATCTTTATTAGTAAAAAAAGCAGATATAAAATTAATAATTTGTCTTTGCCCTTTACTTAAATTTGCACCATTATCAATTATTCTTTTGTTAATGTCAATATTATTATTTTGTAATATTTCAAATAAATGAAATTCTTTAAAAACGTTTAAGTCAATTTTGTTTTGGAATTGTTGAATATTTGATCAGACACTTCCTGTGAATAGAAAATCATATTGTCCGATATATAAAATTTTGTTTTTTAAAACTTTTTGATTTAGTTTTTTATATTCTATACCATTAAAAAATAACTCTCCTTCGTAATCTTCTATACTAGCTGACATAAGATGCATTAAACTAGTTTTACCACAACCACTTTTACCAAAAATAAAAGTATTATTATCAATTTTTCGATTGATATCAAATAAAATTTTTGCTTCATTTTTGTACTTATAAATTTTTTTAAACTCAATAGATTTAATTTTATCTATTTCTAGTCCTTTAACTTTATCTTCTTCTTTCTCAAATAAAAAAACTATTTGCTGCATAGCGATTTTATTATCTTCTTTATTAATAATAAAGTTGAATAACATTGATGAGAAATTATATATATAACTTGATGTTGTAACATAAAATAATAATTGTGAGAAAGTTATTTGCTCTTTTAAAATTAAATTACCAGCAATATAAAATATCAACAGCGAGAAAAATTTTGAAATAATATTTAAAATAAATCCGCTTACATTATTTATACTAAAAATTTGATAATCGTTTTTTAAGTTATTTTCATAAGACTCTAGAAATTTTTTTTCAAAATGATTTTCTAATTTTTTAGTTTTTATTTCAAAATTAGCATCGATTATTTCTCTAAAGATACTTGAAAATTTTATCTCATCATTAAATGATTTAAGTTTTTTATCTTTAACTCAAATAAAGAAAATAAAAGATATAAAAAGAGAAATAATATTTTCTGTAATTAAAATTAGCAAAATAGTTTTAGAAATTATACTAATCATAATTAGCGACAATCCAAATAAAAGCAACTGAGTTGGCAAAGATAAAAATAAGTGCGATGATAATACAACTACTTTATTAACATAACTAACTTTTTTTATTCATTCTTCTTTACTTATTGTTTGATATTTTTCTATATGCATTTTCAAAATTTTATTTATATAAATTGTAATTAATTTTTTTAAAATATTATTATTTATCAAAAAAATTATTTTAGTCATAAAGTAGTTTAGTATAAATTGTCCAATAAATAATAAACCAAAACCCAGAAAGGTAATGTTTTGGTTTTGCCTATCATCAATTAAAATTGTATTTGAATAAACTTTTAAAAAGCCGCTTGATAATATAATTATACAATTTAAAAATATTGATAATAAAAAATAGCAAGCTATTAAATTAATGTTTTCTACAAAAAGTTGAGCAACCGTTAAAAGAGAGTTACTTTTAAATTTAATATTACTAATTTTTTTAGCAACACCTAAATATCCTTCATAAACTTTATAAAAATCTTCTGCACTAATATGTCTTAAATCATTATCGTTTGGATCAGCAATCAAAAAACCATTGCGATATTTTTTATAGACAACTATAAAGTGGTCGCTCGTTTTTTTATTTTTTACTTTTACAACAATTGGATCAACAATTTTTATCTCTCTAAAACTATCTATATCACAACTATATGTTTTAAACTCTATTTTATAATTAGCTAAAAGTGTTTCAATATTAAAAAAACTTAACTCTCCTTCAGGAATCACATTATCATATTTAATTTGTTCAATAGTTAAATTTTTCTTTTGTAAATAATTTATAAGCATAGCACTAATTGCTATACCACAATCAGCATAACTTTTTTGTTTTATAAACTTGTATTCCATATAATCACCTAATTATTAAATCGACATAAAAAAACATAAATTAACAAATTTATGCTTATTTTTTTTGAATAGACATATTTAAATAATTTACAAGTACATCAATGTATGATTTATTATTTTTATTTTCTTCTATTGAGCTTAACATTTTTTTTGCTAGGTTTTCTAAGCTTGTCAAACCATCATTTGCATATAAAGATATTTTTCTAGTTGAGTAGTTTTCTTTTACAAAATCATTAAACTCACCATTTGCAATTTTTTCTAAAAATATTTTTACAGAAACTGATCTTTCCGTTTTTTCCATAACCTCATACTTTGATAAAATGAAATTTTCTATAATATCTCCACTAATATTTTCGATTCTTGAGCTGATTATAATTTTAGAAGCAATAATAAATAACTTCAAATTATTAATTGATGATTTATTTGCTATTTTTTTTATTCTACTATTAAATTCTGGTTCTTCTTTTATATCAGTTTCGTTTATTAACGATAAGTGCCCATTATCATTTTTATACATTCTTGAAATTACTTGTTTTCTATCTAATAAAAATGGAACAAATGAGATATTAAAATTATTCTCTATTTCTACATCTATTGATGATTTATTTTTATAAGTTTTTACATTATATTTTCAAAAATATTCTCTTATAACATTTTCAAATCAATTAAAAATAAACAAATTATGTTCATCATCCTCTGGTTTAGAAACTTTTTTTAACAAAATTCAAACATCAATATTTGTTGTTAAATCACTATCTAAACCATGAGCAAATGAACCTCTTATTAAATAAGGTTTTTTATTATGTCATTCTAAAAATAAATTATCTTTTTCTAAAACAAACTTATCTAATAACTTTATAATTTCCATAAAACGCTTTTGTCTTGAACTTTCATTCTTGTCAATAATTGTTTTTAATACTTTAAGATTATCCATACTCATCACCCCATCAAAATATTAAACTTCTTTTAAAATTTAATAGCAAATCTAATAAAATTTATATCTTCATATCTTAATTTAACTTTTTTAGGCCTTCCTTTAATAAAAAAACTAAATACAAATTCATCCTTTTCTTTATCATATTGTTCTAAAGTTGCATCAAATTCATTAATATTTTCAAAACTTAAATTACTTTTTATATGAAAATAATTATCTATATTTTTTATTAAAACTTCTTTTTGTTTAACTTGTCTTTCAGCACCAGCAGAAGAAACTTCCAAAATATAAGGATCTTTCAAATCAATTTCATCATCTAATAATGTTGAAATTGCTTCATTTCCAGCAACTAAATTATCAAAATTCACAAATTTAGAGTTAGAATTAGAATTTTCAACTAATATTTGCAATACATTAGATTCATGTTCAAAAATCCAATTTAATTCATATAAATCTAAGTTATTTTTTTTTAATATTTCTAAAATTTCTTTTAAGTATTTTTTTTCTATTAATTCTTTTGACATAATTACCTCGAATTCAATATAATTTTACAGCATTTACATATATAAATTAAAAAATCCTAAAAATAGGATTTTTTAAAAATCAAATGATAATTGTTCATCATCTTTCAAACTTTGCGTTATTTTTAAGTTTTCAAACATTTTTATATGAGTTTGAGTCACTTGTGTTCTTAATTTTAAATCATTAACGCTTGTAATTTGTTTTTGTTTTCTTGCATTAACAATAGATTTTGCAACAGCTTCACCTAAAGAATCTAAAACATTAAAAGGCGGATATAAAACTTTTTTATTATTTTCATTAATGATAACAAATTTTAAACTATCCGAAATATTAAAATCAATATTTTTTACGATAACTTTTCTTTGAAACATTTCAATAATAACTTCATATATTGAAATCATTGCCATTTCTTTTGCACTTAGTTTTTCTTTATTCGCATTTCTTTCTTTTAAATTTTCATATTTACTTCTAACAACATTTTCTCCACCAACAACTGCTTCAATATCAAAAAAATCAGCTCTTGTCGTAAATCAAGTCGCATAATATTCTTCAGGATAATAAAGTTTAAACCAAGCTACACGATAAGCCATTAATACATATGCTGTTGCATGTGCTTTAGGAAACATATATTTTATTTTTAAACAACTGTCGATATATCATTCAGGGATATTCTTTTGTTTCAATATATCAATTCATTCTTTTTTAAGACCATTTCCTTTTCTTACACTTTCCATAATTGCAAAGCTAGTAGATGCATCAATGTTCTTATTAATTAAATAAACCATAATATCGTCCCTACATCCAATAACAGTAGAAATGTTTGCAACCCCTTCTTTAATTAAGTTTTGTGCATTGCCAACATAAACATCAGTCCCATGACTTAATCCAGAAATTTGGACTAAGTCAGCAAAAGTTTTAGGTTGAGTTTCTTTCAACATACTTTTAACAAATTGAGTCCCAAACTCAGGCAAACCTATCGCTCCAGTTGATTCGCCATATAAGTTTGCAGCAACTAAATTAAGATTTTCTAATGATGAGAATAATGAATAAACTTTTTTGTCATCAGTAGGAATTGTTGTTGGATCAATTCCTGTTAAATCTTGTAACATTCTTAAAGCAGTTGGATCAACATGTCCTAAAATATCCATTTTCAATAAGTTATCATGAATTGAATGAAAATCAAAATGAGTTGTTAATCAATCGCTTTTGTCATCATCTGCTGGATAGTTAACAGGTGTAAAGTCTTCTATTTCATATTCTTTTGGTAAAATTATAATCCCTCCAGGGTGTTGTCCTGTAGTCCTTTTAACTCCAGTTGAAAGTTCTGCTAGTCTTTCGATTTCTGCTTTTGGTACATTTAACATATTTCTTTTTTCAAAATATCCTAAAGTATATCCGAATGCAGTTTTTGCAGCAACAGTTGATATAGTACCGGCTCTAAAAACATTGTTTTTTCCAAATATTTCTTTTGTGAAATTGTGAGCAATTGGTTGATAATCTCCTGAAAAATTCAAATCTACATCAGGGACTTTGTCTCCGTCAAATCCTAAAAAAGTTTCAAAAGGAATATCATGTCCATCTCCTGTTAATTTATTATTACAATTTGGACAATTTAATTCTGGCAAATCAAATCCACATTTATATTCTTCTGGTGTATCAAAGTCTGAGTAGCAACATTTAGTACATCGATAATGAGCTTTTAGCGGATTTACTTCAGTTATATTTGCAACAGTTGCTACAAATGAAGAACCAACCGAACCTCGACTTCCAACTAAATAGCCATCATCTCTTGATTTTTTAACTAATAAATGACTTATTCAATAAACAACAGCAAAACCGTGCTTTATAATTGAATGTAATTCTTTTTCTAATCGTTCTTTTACAATTTTTGGTAAGTTTTCTCCATATAAACTTTTTGCATTTTTATAACATTCTTCAGTTAAAAGTTTATCTGCATTTTCAATTTTTGGTGGATAAGATCCTGATTTAATAGGTTTAACATCTAAATCACATTGATCTGCAATCTTGTTTGTATTTTTAATTACTATTTCACGAATTAATTCACTGTCTTCCAATCATCTAAACTCTTCTAACATTTCATTAGTCGTTCTTAAATGTTGATCGGGGTTGTTTTTAACTCTTTGTTTAAAATCATAAAGTGGATGGTATTTACCTCCAAGTCCTTTTGTGTTTATATAAATATCTCTAATGATTTTATTTTCTAGATCAATATAATGAGCATCACTCGTTGCAACAATTATTTTATTTTCTTCTTTTGCAACTTCTATTATTTTTTTAATTAAAATTTTTAATCTATTATCATCAATATCTCCAGTTTGAATAAGTTTAGTATAAACACTTAATGGTTGAATTTCAATATAATCAAGTTCTTTGATAGTTTTTCGCAACATATTAAATGTCCCTGTTCTTGCATTTTCAAAAACTTCTCCATTTATACATCCACTTCCAATTAAAATATTATTTTTCTTTTTGAATTCTAAAAGTTCTGAACGAAAAACTTTAGGACTTCCTAAAAAACTTTTTGTATGAGATAAAGAAATTAATTTGTATAAATCTTTTAACCCTTGTTGATTTTTTGCTAAAACGTTTATGTGATAACCTCAACTACGATATGAGTTTTCATTTTGATATTTATCTTTTTTAAATTTATTTAAATCAATATCATAATCAATACTGTATGTTTTTTTTGCTTTACTTCACATATGTTCAAAAACATTTGTTAAAACTTCTGCATCATAATCACCACGGTGAGCAATTCTTTCATCGTACAGGATTCCATATTCTTTTGCAACCGTTCCTAAACGATGATTTTTTAAATCTGGATTTAACAATCTTGCAAAAGTTAAAGTATCAATTACAGTATTTTTTAATTCACCATATCCAAATCTATTTGCAAAAACTTGTAAAAAGTTAAAGTCAAAGTTTGCATTATGAGCAATTAAAATTCCATCTTGAATAATATTGATTATATTTTTAAACTCTATTTCAATAGAGTTTTTATCTTCTAACATTTCATTAGTTATATGAGTAAGTTCAGTTGTAAAACTTGAGATTGGTTTTGTTGGTTTAATTAAAATATCATATTTTTTTGAAGTACCTTTTGCATAATCATAAACATAAGCTCCAAACTCAATAATTTCATCATACTCTGGAGATAATCCAGTTGTTTCTAAGTCAAAAACCACAAACTTAGCTTCTCTAAGTTTTTGATTTTTTGGGTTTTTCACCACTCAATAATCATCATCAATTACTACAAGTTCGCTTCCATAAATCAGCTTCAATTTTTCTTCATCTTTTACATTTTTATTAGCTTCATTTATTGCATAAAAAGCATCAGGAAAACATTGCACATTTAAATGATCTGTAATAGCGATTGCATTTCATCCTCATTGCTTAGCAGTTTTTATGTAATCTCCAACATGACTTACACCATCCATAACACTCATTTTTGTGTGGGTGTGTAACTCAACTCTTTTTTCGATAGCATTATCTTTTCTTACAATATTTTTTGATTCAATTTTTTTAAAATTATCTATATAAAAAATTAATTCACGATCATAAGTTGAATAATTATAATTTCCATTTATAGCTATTCAATCACCTTTACTAATAATTTCTTTTTCTAACCCACTTAATTCATCTTTATTCTCTTCTGTGATCTCATCTAATAAAGTTGCGTTATTATTTTTTGCAAAATATGTACATGTAACAGAGCTGGTTTTATCACTAATTGTTAAACTATAAATTGTTCTATTAGCTCTGCTCAATCTTGAAGATTTTGTAATTACTTCACCATGAATAGTAACATTTTTTGCATTTTCTTCTAAATCAATTAATTTTTCATATGTTGGATTATCTAACAAAGTTTTTTTATTTACAAACTTTGGTCTTGTACTACTTTTTGTTTCTTTTTTTACTTCATCATTATTAAAAACTGTTTTACTAGCTTGTTGATACATTTGTTGAACTTCTTCTAAAACCTTTTGATTATCTTCTTGTTTAATTTCTATTTCTAAATCAATATTTGAAAAACCATATTTACATAATTTATTTTTATAATATTCTTTATGATCCAAAAGTAAAACTTTTTGAGTTTCATTTTCTGCAAAAAATTTAACCAAACGGTATTTTGAAAAATATTTAACAGTACTAGGACTAATAGTTTTTATAACACCATCTTTAGTATGTGCTTTTGCATCTTTAATATATTTAATATGTTTTCATATTAAATCATCATTATAATCTTGATTTTCTACAATTAAATTTAGTTTACAAGGCATATAAACATTTTTTACTAATTCATTTTCTAATTTATATAGAACATTTATTGGTAAAAAATCTTTCAACGAAACAAAAAGTCTTGTTGTTTTTGTACTATTTGAAAATTCTGCCTTAAGTATTTTTGCATCTTCGAAAAAAATCATCTCTTTTTTTTCAAAAAAGATGTTTAGTTGTTCTAATAATTCTTTAAGATCTTTATGCATAAATACCTCTCATATAAGTTATCGGAATAAATCCATTAATGTAACACCAATAAATAGCGCTAGCATTAAAACTGCTCCTGTAGAATAAACTCAAATTTTATATTTTTTTGATAAATCTTTTCTCATTATCATTTCGATTAATAATTCTACAGTTTTATATCCATCAAGCGGTGGAATTATAAGCATATTTAAAACAAACAAGTTAGCACTTAGCATTGCAATATAAGTGAAAAATGTTCTTGGAGTTCCCATCATATTTGCAGTTTGTGTCGCAATTCCAACTGGTCCTGCTAAGTTTTTGAATCCTTTTGTAAAAATTGATCCAAAGCTTTTTAAAATACTAAATGATTGTTTAAAAGTTTCTTCTCATCCAGCTAAATATGCTTTTCCTCCACTTGAATAATATCTAGTTGGAGCCATTATACCAACTGCAAGTTGAGTTTTACTATACATTTCAGTTGTTGAATAATCTGTAGTTTTGATTTGTTGATATCCATTAAGTGCAAAACCTGTATATTTGTCAACTTTTTTGTAAGAAAACATAATGTGTAAGTCTTCTTTATTATCTAAATCATTTTCATTTTTTAGTTTAGTTAAATTATCAATAAAGTTATAAACAATAGTTGAGTAATTTGCAGCTTTTAATGAATCTGCTTCATTAATTTTTGGACAATTTAAATCAGGATTACTATCATCAATATTATTAAATAAGACTTCTTCTTTATCTTCTTGTTTATTGATTAATTTTCATCCTCAAATAGCATAAGATTGATCAATTACAATTGTTTCATCGTTTAAATCTTTTCTTTCTTTATCAGTAATTAATTTTTCAGCAACAGCATCAGTTTGAAATTTTTGCCCAAAATAAGACATATCATCGGTTTTTGCTTTTGTTACTGCAAAAATAGTTGTAAAGATAAAAATGGCAATAAATAAATTCATTAAAGGACCAAAAATTAAAAATAATAATTTTTTTCATCGTTTAATGTAATCCATTTGTCTTTCTTTAGGAACTTCGACATCTTCTCGATACGATGGAGGATCAACTTTGTCTGAAGCAATTGAACAAAACCCACCAAGCGGAAATGCTCTAATTGTGACTCAAGTTTCTTTTCCTTTAATAGTTAAAATTCTTGGTCCAAAACCAATTGCAAATTCATATACATAAGCACCACTAAGTTTTGCTACCAAGCAATGTCCAAGTTCATGCAAAGTTATTAAAACCAAAACAGAAATAATACCAATTGCAAAACCTAATAAAAACATTCCTGTTGACATTTATTTATCTCCCTTTATTAAACTAATAGTTAGTTCTCTTACTTTTTTATCAAAAGCACATATATCATTATAATTATTGTAATTTATTTTTTGAGTTGTGTGAAATATTTTGCTAACAATTTCTGTAATTTGATAAAATTCAATTTCATTATTTAAAAAAGCTTCAACACACACTTCGTTTGCAGCATTCATACAAATTGCTTTTGAGTTATATTCATCTAAACATCCTAATGCCATTTTTATTGGAATGAAGCGATTTTGATCAATTTCTTTTAATTGCAAGTTTAAAGTTTCTTTAAAATTCAAATTTTTTTGATTTGTAAATTCTACTCTATCAGGATAATTAAAAAAATAATTAATAACTTGTTTCATATCAGGTACTGATAATTGTGCTTTTATTGATCCATCTTTAAATTCAACCATCGAGTGAATAATAGAATTTGGGTGAACAAGTGTTATGATATTTTTGGTTTTAAACAAGTGATATGCTTCTAATATCTCAAATGCTTTATTAAACATAGTTGCACTATCTATTGTAATTTTAGAACCCATATTTCAATTTGGGTGATTTAATGCATCTTTTAAATTAACATTTTTTATTTCTTCTAATGTTAAATTTCTAAATGGTCCACCAGATGCAGTTAAATATATATTATTTATTTGATTATCAACTTCTAAACACTGAAAAATTGCACAATGTTCTGAATCAACTGGATAAATTTTTGCTTTCACAAATTTTTGTTGTAATTCTTGAATTAAGTTACCTGCAACAACAAAACTTTCTTTATTTGCATTTAATAAAATTTTTTCTTTTTTAATTGCTTCTAATGTAATTTTTAAACCAAAAAAACCAGATAAAGCATTAACAATAATATGTGCATCATTATAAATTAGTTCTTCAATGTTATTTGAAACGAAATTGATTTTAGTAAATTTATTTTTTAAGTTTTCTATTGATACAGAAGAATAAACAGTTTTTATATCTTTAAATTCCTCTAAAATAGTTTCTAAATCATTTATTCTTTTACCAACACTAATCGCAATTAACTTAAATTTGTTTTTGTTTGTTTTTAGTATTTCAAGAGTTTGTTTTCCTATGTTTCCTGAAGCGCCAAATAAAACTACATTTTTCATTTATTTAACTTCCAATTGCAAGTACAATAAAGAATAGAACGAATAAAGAAAATATTATTGAATCAAGGCGGTCTAAAATTCCACCATGTCCAGGAATTAATCTAGAATAATCTTTAATATCAAATACTCTTTTAACTCAAGAAAAAATTAAATCACCCATTAATGCAATGATTGGAAAAACACATGAAAGTAAAACATAAATAAAAAACTCTACTACTTTATTATTAATTAATGATATTCCAATATTTAAAGGTTTGAAATTATCTAAAGCTGGTACAAAATAGAATATAGCAGCATAAGCAATTCCAATAACAGAAGCAACGCTTGATCCGATTGTAGCACCTTCTCATGTTTTATTAGGACTAATTTTTGGTGCTAATTTAGTTTTTCCAAACATCATTCCCCCGATATATGCAAATGAATCTCCTAAAATTACCATTAATCAAATTCATACAATTGTATTAAATGAGAATATTGGCATATTTGCTTCAAGTAAATCTAAACTTACAATCGAATATGTTTTCATTGCAATAACGATCATAGCCATAAAACTAAATCCTATTAATACTTTTTTAAGTTCGACTCTTTTATTTTCAATTAGAGCTAAAAATAAATAAAATAATGAAGAAATTGACAAAACTAATGTGAAATGTCATCCTTTTAATCATGAATATAAATCCATACGAGTATAAGGTGAGAAAGTATATAATTTTGGAGTAATTGGGAAAATATATAAAACTAATGCTACAGTTATTAAAATGAGTTGTTGTCATCATTTTTTATATCCTGCTGCTTTATTAATTTCAAAACAAGCAATACCACAAATCAATATAGTTAATCCAATAGAAATGAAACTAAAAATATCAAAATATTTTTCTCTTGTAAAATAAGTGTAAATAGATCCGGTTGTAATATAAAAAACTAAAAAAATTAATAAAAAAACAGAAGAAATTAATCTTGTTTTAAAAGTTTCTTTACCTTTTTTTGTTTTAAAATGTTTTATACTTCTTTCTAATTCTAAATTATTGTTATCATTTTTATCTTCAACATTTGAATCTGTAACTTCACTTTTATCTATCATAATTACTCCTTAATTTCTCCAAATCTTCTATTTCTAGATTTAAATTCTTTAATAGCAGCTTCAAAGTCTTTTTTTTCAAATGCAGGTCAATATGTTTTTGTAAAATATAATTCTGCATAAGCGCATTGCAATAATAAAAAATTACTTAATCTTTGTTCTCCACCAGTTCTAATTAAAAAATCAACTGGTGGACTATTTTTTGTATATAAGTTTTTTTCTATATCTTCAAAATTTAAATTATTTATATCAGTATCATTATCATTAATTTTTTTGTAAATTATTTTAAATGTATTTAGAACTTCATCAAAAGATCCATAATCAAAAGCCAAATTAAATTTTATACTTTTACAATCTTTTGTTTTTTGTTCTAAACTTTCAATAACATTTTTACATTCTTCTGGAACCTTTGATCTTCTTCCAATTCAATTTACCTTAATATCATTTTTTATATATTCTTTAATTCTTTTTTCATTAAATCCTTTTTGAGGAAATTCAACTAAAAATTTAACTTCTTGCTTTGGACGATTTCAATTCTCAGTCGAAAAACAAAAAAGAGTTATATGTTTTATATCAAATTCTTTTGCTCAAAGGATGACATCATGAATTTTATTTAATCCTTGTTCATGACCAAAAGTTCTTGATTTCTTTTGAGCAGTTGCTCATCTACCATTTCCATCTAAAATTATAGCAAGATGGTTTAGATTTGAGGTTTTCAAAACATTAGCTCCTATCTTTATTATTTATTTTTTACAATTTGTAATTCTCTTAATGGGGTCGTTAAGTAGTCATGACCTTCTTCTGTGACTAGAATATCATCTTCTATTCTAACTCCTCCAATTCCCGGAATATAAATCCCTGGTTCAACTGTAACACACATTCCTGGTGCTAATGGAGTTTTATCAGCACTTGAGTTATTTGGCGCTTCATGAATTTCAATTCCTAAACCGTGTCCAGTTCCATGAGTAAAGTATTCTCCATAACCTTTGTTTTCAATATAATCAAAACAAATTTTGTGAATTTCTGCTCCTAAAACTCCTGGTTTAATTGCATCAATTCCTGCTTGTTGGGAATTATAAACTATATCATAAATTTCTTTAAGCTTAGCATTATTATCATTTCCTAATGCAAAAGTTCTAGTTTGATCTGATGCATATCCATTAAAATAACATCCCATATCAAGAGTTACAAAGTCACCTTCTTTTAAAACTCTTTCACTTGGAACGGCATGAGGTTTGCTTCCATTTTCACCACTAGCAACAATCGTGTCAAAACTTAATTTTTGAGCTCCATGTTTTAAGAAACTATCTGATACAAATCTTGCTAAATCTGTTTCTTTCATTCCAGGTTTTACAAATTCTAATACATCTAGAAATACTTGATGAGTTATATCACAAGCTTTTCTAACTTGCGCAACTTCTCATTCATCTTTTACCATTCTTACTCTAGAAAAATTATATCCTTCCACTTCAGCTTCTAATCTTTTTTTAAAAATTTCAGCTTCATTTAAATAAACTCAATCAGATTCAATTAAAAGTTTTTTAACATTATTTTCTTTAATTTTTTTATTTAACAGATCAAAAACATTTCTATAAGTTTCTAATTCATCAATATTAATTAACATTTCACTTTCTCTAGCAGCAGTTATATATCTGCCATCTAAATATAAATATGATTTTTGTTTTGTATATAACAGATATCCTAAACTTGATGGGAATCTTGAAAATCAATAACGATTTTGAGGTGAGTACAATAAGATTGCATCACTATTTGTTTCTTCTAATATTTTATTCAATAATTCTTTTTTCATACTTTCTCTCCTTAATTTAAAATAAAAATAAGGATGTGATTAAACCCACATCCTTATTTTTTTTGTTTGTGCACTTGATGGGCATTACATTTGAAACAATGTTTATTAACTTCAATTTTTTCTTTTCTTTTGTCATTCTTAGCAATGTAATTCTCTTCTTTGCAAACTGTGCAACGCAAAATAACTCCTTCGCGCATATTATTTCCTCCTCTAATACAAAATGATTCTTTATGTTAAGCAAAATTATAATATCAAAAAAAGAAGTAATATTGTAAGTTTTTTTCAATAAAATATAAAAAAATGATAAATATGTGTAAAATAATATTAGTTATTTTAGGAGTGGTTAAATGAAGAAATTATTAAGTGCCATAAGTGCAACAGCACTTATAAGTACATCATCAATTTCTATTGTATCTTGTGCGTATAAAAATTGAAATCAATTTAATAGTTGAATAAAAGATAAACAATCTTTTGTATTATATCTTGGAGCAAAAGATTGTGAATATTGCAATCATTTCGAAGATGATCTAGCAAACTTAAAAGATATAAAAAATATAGATTTTATAGAAAATAATTTTAGCGCATTAAATAGAGATTATAAAAACGCATTAATGTTAGAGGGAGACCAAATAAGTAAGGATAATCTTACTGATTATGGTGAATCTATCATAAAAGATAAAATTGAATTTAAAAAAATAGTAATAGATGAGAAAAAAGATAATTTTAACGAAAAATGAAGCAAAAAACTTTGAAAATGAGTAATTGATAGAGAAATTGAAATGTATATGCAAGTTGCTTTTTCAGCAGATAAAGATTACAAAGAATTCGAAAAAAGATTCAAAGCTATTGCAAAAGAACGTGTGGAAAACTACTTTAACAGTTCAGATGTTAAAGGAACACCAATATTTTTAATTGTAAGAAACGGTAAATTAGTTTCATGAGTAAATGGTTATACATCAAATACTAACGAAACAGCTATTAGTGGATTGAATAATTGAATGAGTGAAATTAGAGTTAATTTCTTAAATGCTCAAGTTAGTAATGCAAACTTTACAAAAATCAATAATTCAAGTAGTAGCAGCGGTGAAAATGGAAATGACTCAGGTTCAGGTTCTAGTTCAGGTTCAGGCTCTAGTTCAGGTTCAGGAGAGAGTGGTGGTTCTAGTTCTGGAGGAGAATCTGGAAGTTCAAGTTCTTCCAACATGACAACATTTGATGGTTTTGATTTTAACAAATATTTACAATACTATAAAAAATAAAAATGCATTATTAAATGCATTTTTTTATATCATTTTTATCTTTTAAAAAATAAAAAACATGTTTCCATGTCTCTTAATCAAGTCCTTAATATGGTCCCCAGGGCCGGACTTGAACCGGCACGGCCGTTAAAAGCCGCTGGATTTTAAGTCCAGTGCGTCTACCACTTCCGCCACCTGGGGAAAATAAAATTAATGGTGTCCCGTATAAGACTCGAACTTATGACCCACTGGTTAAAAGCCAGTTGCTCTACCGACTGAGCTAACGAGACGCTAATAAATATAATAAATGGCTGGGCTAGCAGGATTCGAACCGGCGCATGACGGAGTCAAAGTCCGTTGCCTTACCGCTTGGCTATAGCCCAATAAATGGTGGGGAGAGACGGATTCGAACCGCCGAACCGTTAGGAGATGGTTTACAGCCACCCGCGTTTAGCCACTTCGCTATCTCCCCATAAAAATAAAGTGGTGCTGACTAAAGGACTCGAACCTTCGACCTATTGATTACTAGTCAATTGCTCTACCAACTGAGCTAAGTCAGCATTCTCGTCCTTAAATTTAAGAACCTTTTCAATTATACAAAATATTTAAGTTGAATGTCAATTGTTTTTGTATAAATTATTTTTTTTGTAAAACAAATCACAAGATATATAATATCATTAATAATTGTTTTTTATAAAGTTTTATTACTTTTATTTATATACCTTTAGAAAGGAATTATTATGTTTATCAAGTTTCAAGAAGCATTTTTCGATTTTATAAATGATATTTATAATAATTTTAAATATAATTATAAAACTTTTTTATCTAGTTCTAAAAAAATAGATAAATTCTTTAAAAAAACTAAAATGATTCTTGATCTTGAAAAAATAGATTATATTTGTGATTTTATAATAAGAAATATGAAGGATTTCATTGTTTTAAATAATGTAATAGAAAAAGAAACACACATTATAGTAAATAAATTCTATGATGTATTAACTGTTGCTAAATTATTTTGAACAAATTTTATAAATTTAACTGCATTTCAAAGATTAAATATTGAAAAAACCAACTTAAATGAATCTAAACAAGTTTCTTTACTATTAAATGCTCTTTTTCAAATATCTAAGAATTTCTCTAAAAGTATTTGTTTATTATATAAAGAATATAACTTTGATAAAATCAAAGATAAAGATGCAGATTATTTTTACAATATTATAAAAAAGAATTTATATAAATTTAATGAAAAAACTACAATAGAAAAACTAAAAAATCTTAAAAATATTTGCGTAACATTTAAAGATGTTGTTGAAAATGATTATACAAAAAAATATCAACTTCATATTATTGATAATAGTAATTTTCAAACTATTTATGATTATTTATTTACTTTGTACAAAAGATTTTATTATATAACTTCATTTACAATTAAATTTAGTCTTTTATTAAAATCTGATAATGAAAACAAAGAATATAATCAAATATTAAGTAATTATCCATTTAGTTTAAATGTTTTTGAACAACATAACAGATTTATAGAATTAGATATTAATAAACTTATGAATAATTAAAAATACCTAATAAATAGGTATTTTTAATTATTTCCAGCATCATGTAAATTTTTAAAATGACCTGGTATTTTTATAAGTTCATCATATGTTCCTGTTTGAACAATTCCTTTTCCGGGTGCTAAAACAAAAATTTGATCAACATTTTTTATTGTTGTTAATCTGTGAGCGATAATAACTGAGGTTTTATCAACCATAAGTTCATTTAACTGTGCTTGTATTTCTTTTTCAACAA
This sequence comes from Spiroplasma tabanidicola, assembly GCF_009730595.1. NCBI lineage: Bacteria > Bacillati > Mycoplasmatota > Mollicutes > Entomoplasmatales > Spiroplasmataceae > Spiroplasma > Spiroplasma tabanidicola. The sequence continues at coordinate 885,475 of NZ_CP046276.1, forward strand.
TGTTATCTAATGCACTTGTCGCTTCATCTAAAACTAGTAGTTCAGGATTTTTTAATAATATCCTTGAGATTACAAGTCTTTGTTTTTGACCCCCTGAAAGCAATAATCCTCTTTCTCCTAAAACTGTATTATAACCATCTGGCCAACTATTGATTATTTTATCTATTTGTGCTTTTTTACAAGCTTCATGCACTTCTTCGTCTGTTGCTTGAAAATATCCATATTTAACATTATCATAAACATTTCCATAAATGATTTGTGGTTCTTGTTCAACATATCCAACATGAGATATATAAGATTTTAAATTTAAAGTTTTTAAGTCATGATCATTTATCATAACAGCACCTTCAGTAGGATCGTAAAATCTTAATAATAATTTAGAAATGGTTGTTTTTCCACTTCCAGTTTCACCAACAAATGCATAACTTTTTCCTTTTTCAAATGTTAAATTAATTCCATTCAAAATATTTACACTTGGTTTTTCAGGATAATTAAATTTGATATCTCTAAATTCTATTTTATTAATATTTTCAGAAAATAAAACTCCATCATCTTCATTATCAAATAAAATTGGTTCTTTTTTGATTACTTCATAAATCTGTTGAGTTGAAGCACCAGCTCTTGAAATACCAGGAACCAATGCCGCAATTTGTCATAATGGTCTTGTTAAAATGATTGAAGCAGAAGTAATTGGAATTAAAATAGATAAGAACTTTTCAACATCATTATTTCCATACACTAAAATAGCAGTTACTAAAACCAAAATATTACAAATAATATCAGAAGCAACTAATGTTGCAAACATATTACCATCAACTCTAGTAATTGGTTTAAATGCATTAATATAAGGTCTGTGAATCTCTCTAATTCTTTTTTCTTCATATGTTCTTGTCGCTGTTGATTTAATCAACTTGATTACTCCAAGACGGTCAATAACATCACCATTTACACTTGAAATTACTTCCCTAACCTTTTTGTTTCTTCTACGATATGTTGATGAGAAGAAGAAAATGACAATTGTTAAAACATATACAACTGCAATTGAAGTAGCTGCAACTTTTAAATCAATTAATAATATACTTACTGATCCAAAAACTAAAACAAATGGAACTTGAATACCTCAAATTAAAATACCAGGTATTTCATTTCCAACAACATTAGTATCCCCAACTACTTTTGTCATTATTTCTCCAGTTTTTTTATCACTATAATAAGATATATCCTGATTTAATAATCTTTTTATAATTAATAATCTAAGTTCAACTTCTAATCTAACCCCTAATTTAAGACCTGTAATACTTCTTCAATAAGTTGTTACATATAACAATATTAAATTTACTGCACAAACAATCATTCAACCCCAATAAGGAACATCTCAATAATTTTTTCCTTTTTTTGCAAAATCTCAAAGCGCTTGTTGAATAGTAATGTTAATTATATAAGAGTTTGCACTCATTAGTAAAGAATTTATTAAAACTATGAAAAGTAAAAAATAAAAGTACTTACCAAATTTATGTCCCAAAATAAATACTACTCAAATAAATTTAAGTTTATTTCTTTCTCTTGCAAGCTTTAATAATTTATCAGCTGCATCCATTTTTGCATTTTTAATTTCTTCATAATGATTGCTTTCTTCAATCAAGGTTTCTCTTGTTCGAATATTTCTTTGCATATATATTTCCTTTCATATGATTAAAACTATTATATATTAGTATTTTTAAATAATAAAAAGAAACAAAAAAAAGCACTCTGGGCGGAGTACTTATTTAATCTAGGATAAGTATATATTATATATTATTATTTAAATATATCATGTTCATTTGATAGGGCTAAATAAACATTATGGGCTAATGATTTTTTACCTATCCCAGACAATTAAATTATAAAGTAATGATTATCTAAATACAATACTTTTTTTAAAAAAATCTATAAATTTTAAAAAAATACTGTTTTTTAAAGTAATATAGATAGTTAAAAAATAGATTAAGAAATATTATGTGCTTTTTTGTATTTAACATTTTTATAAGCATAATAAGCAGTTAAAATAAAACAAGATATAAATAGTATTTGACTTACTGCCAATCATAATTTACTAATGTTTTTATTTTCTTTTAAATATATATTTGTACTTATTAATAATAAAGAATTTATTATATAACAATAAATTATTCCAATAAAGTTTCAAATTATATATAAAAATAGATCTCCTTTATTACCAATTCCATTAAATAATATATTGTGTCTTAACACTAAAGACAAAACAAAAATAATTGAAATAGCATAACCTACATAACTTAAAATTAATCTTCTATTTAATTTTTGATTTGCTTTAAAATTATTTTTATAATTATTTTCAAGAACACCATCTTCTCGACTTTCTTTTTTAACTGAATTTAAATACATATAACCAATAAATGCAAACAATAATCCTATTAGTGATAGCGTTAGAAAAGAACTTAAACTTAATAAATAAATTTTTCCTTGCTTTGAGCTAATTAATCTTTTTTCAACATATAAATAAACATAGAAAAGTAAGTTTAAACTCACTAAAATACAAGTTATACCATATATAAATATTAAATAGGCTCATCATGAAATGTTTTTATCATCTTTAAAAAATCCAACTATCAAGTTTTCAAAAACTATTGAAATAATTATTAATGCAGCTCCTATAATTACACCTAATATTAAAAATACTAAAAATACAGTTCCAATGAGCTTTTTCTTATTTTTTATAACATTATTATTCACTAATTTTTTTCCTTTAATTGAATATATATAAAATTAATTTAGGAAAAAAGTTTTAGTCAATCAACTTAATGATTGTTTCTTGACTAGAAGGTTTAGAATCAATAATTATTAATTGTTTAGCTAAATTTATAAAACCATTTTTATTATCTATATTGGTATATAAAGTCATAATTAAATCATCTTTTTTAACAAATTGTCCGATTGTTTTTGTTAAGTATATTCCAGCTGAAAAATCAATTTTATCTTCTTTTTTTGCTCTTCCAGCTCCCAAATGCATTGATAAATAACCCAAACTTTCTGCTGATTTAAATTTTAAATACCCTTCATTTTCAGATCTTATTTCTATTTTATATTTGGTTATAAAATGTTTATCATAATCAATAATCTTTGAAAAATCACCATTTTGAGCCTCAATAAAATCTTTTAAAATATGTGCTGCTTTTCCACTTTTTAAAACTTCTGTGACTTCTTTTTTAGCAGTTTCTAAATCATTAAAAATATGATTTGAAACCAAACTAATAGAAGCTGCTGTAATACATAATTCATTTAAATCATCAGGTCCATTACCATGCAGTGTGTCTCAAGCTTCTTTAACTTCAAGTGCATTTCCAATTGCTTTTCCTAATGGTTTATCCATATTTGTTATCATTACACTAACTTTTCTATTATGTGCTTTTCCTATTTTTATCATAACTTTAGCAAGTTCTTGAGCATCTTCTATATTTTTCATAAATGCACCAGACCCTACTTTAACATCTAACTCAATACTATCTGCAGGAATTACTAATTTTTTAGACATTATACTTGAAGCAATTAAAGGGATAGAATCAACTGAACCTGTAACATCTCTTAAAAGATAAATTTTTTTATCTGCAGGAACAACATCATCAGATTGACCCATAATTGATAAGCCGACTTTATTTAAAACTTCTTTAAATTTTTCTTGACTTATATTTTCAGTTCAACCAGTACAGCTCTCTAACTTGTCAATAGTCCCTCCAGTTTGGCCTAAACCTCTTCCGGATAATTTAGATACTTTAACACCAAAATAAGCCACTAATGGTCCGTAAATTAGACTGGTTTTATCGCCAACTCCACCAGTTGAATGTTTATCGGCAAATGGACCTTTTAAGTCGCTTAAATCATAAGTTATACCCGAATTAACCATTGCATTTGTAAAATTAATCAATTCATTTTCTGTCATGCCATTAAATCAAATCACCATTAAAAAACTAGACATTTGATAATCAGGTAGTGATCCATCAACAAAAGAGTTGACGATTCATTCAACCTCTTCTTTATTTAATTCGATATTTATCTTTTTTTTATTTATGATTGTTGAATAGTTCATTATCTCACCCTAAATATTAATAATAATAAATTTTATTTTTTTTATCATATTTTTTAACAACTAAGTTTTTTGATTTTAAATCTACATCTTTATATTTATCAATATTTTTTTGAATTTCTCTTTTAACAGTTTCTGTTAAAACACTTGTTTTTGTTGCAATAAATTTATTTGGCATCATTGGTTTTCCAAAAACTATTTTAACAGGCATAATCCCTTTTCTTTTTTGATAAACCTTATATGAATCAACTATAGAAACTGGAATAATTGGTGCATAAGCCATTTGAGCTACTTTCATGCTTGCGCCATGAAATTCATTCATTTCTGGTCCTTGACTTCTTGTTCCTTCTGGAAAAATTACAACAGATCTTTTATACTCATTAATTAATTCTTTAGCTTCTTTCATTGCATTTAAAGCACTTCTTGGGTTTTTTCTATCTAAAGGTACATTATCTATCAAATTCATAAAGTGTTTTATTGATTTTGTAGATCAAGTTTCAATTTTTGCAACAAATGAGATTGGTTGTTGTTTTTGAAAATCATTTATAACTATTAGCATTAATGGGTCAAGATTAGATTGATGGTTTGGCGCTAATACCACTCCTTTATCTAATCAATTTTCTATTCCTCAAACATGCATTTCAATATTTGGGATTCTAAGTACTTTTGAAATTTTTTTCTTAAATCAATTATAACGATATTCTTCTGAATATGAATTTGGGTCAGTTTTGATTCTTTTTGAGATTTTTTTTGCTTTACGAATTAAAAAATAAAGTCCTAAAGCACTTGTAAATAATCTTCATTTACTTAATTTGTAAGGTAATTTTCCACTCTTATCATCTTTTTCGTAAGTGTCATATTCTACGATTTCATTGGTATTACTTTCAACAGCCACTTCATTTTTTACATTTTGTTCTTCTAACTTTTTTGCCATTATAATGCCCTTTCATATATTTTAACTTGAAACTCAGAAAAATCTTTTGTTCCAATTACTTTAAATTTTTTTTTATCAATTTCTGAAGCGAATAAATCACCTTTATAATCATCAAAAATATAGCTAACCACAAGTCGATCTGCAAAATTAATTGTATAATCAAAAATTTGTTTTCCACCAATTATTATAAGTTCTTCGTCACTATTTTTAAAGTCTTTTATGACTTTTTCTAAATTATCAACAATTTCAAGATTCTCATGAATAAAATCTATTCCTTTTGTAGTAACAACTATATTTTTTCTTTTAGGTAAAGGTTTTAACTTTAATGAGTTTCATGTGTTTCTACCCATTAAAACAGTTTTTCCTCTTGTATAATTTACAAAATGCTGCATTTCTTCTTTTATATCTCAAGGCAAATGTCCATTTAATCCAATTGCGTTGTTTTTAGATTGCGCTCATATTAAAGTAACCATTAAACAGCAACTACTCCTTTTAATACTGGATGTGATTGATAATCTTCAAGAACAATATCTTCATAACTAATATCAAAAATACTTTTTTTATCAAAATTAACTTTTAATGTAGGTAATTTTTTTGGTTCTCTTTTTAATTGAATATTAATTTGGTCTAAATGGTTTAAATAAATGTGTGCGTCTCCAATTGTATGAATAAAATATCTTGGTTTTAAATTACATTCTAAACTTACAAGTGTTAATAGTAATGAATAACTTGCAATATTAAAAGGAACACCTAAAAAAGTGTCTCCGCTTCTTTGATAGAGTTGTAAATCTAAATAACCGTCTTTTGAAACATAAAATTGATATAAAGAATGACATGGAGGTAAAGCCATACTTTCAACTTCTTTTGGATTTCATGAACTTACAATTAATCTTCTTGAATTAGGATTGGTTTTAATTTCATTTAAAACTCATTTAAATTGATCTTTTCCTTCAAAATTTCTTCATTGTTTCCCATAAACTGGACCTAAATCTCCATATTTTTTTGCAAAATCACTATCGTTTTTAATTTTTTCAACAAATGCTTCAATAGTTTCGTTTTGATAGTCTTTTGAATTTTTATAAATTTCAAAAGGTCATTCATTTCAAATTTTTACACCATTTTCTACAAGATATTTAATATTTGTATCACCTTTAATAAATCAAAGCATTTCGTGAACTACAGCTTTAAAAAAAACTTTTTTAGTTGTTAATAAAGGAAAACCTTCTCTTAAATCGTATCTAGTTTGAACTCCAAACTTTGAAATAGTTCCAGTATTCGTTCTGTCATCTCTTTTTTCTCCATTTTTTAAAATATCTTCTACTAAATTTAAATATTGTTTCATATCTTATTCTCCATCTACAAATACAAAGCAACCGCAATAGCATATTCTTTTTCATGCGAAATTGAAATAACTATTGATTTTAGTTCTTCATTTAAAATTACTGGTTTATTATTTAAATACCCAATTGATATTTTATTTGGAGCAATATTTTTATTTGTTGCTTTAAAAATCGCTTCTTTTGCAGCTCATCTTCCTGCAACAAATTGTTTTTTTGCCTCTATATCTTGAATTTGTTCTAAATAGACAAATTCATCATCATGTAAAATGCGTTTAATTAAATTTTCATTTGTTAAATCAACTCGATTAACTTGTACAATGTCTGTTCCAATTTGCGCCATACTAACCACCTAGTTTTGCAAAATCAAAGTAATATTGAATTCAAAATCCATAGAACTCATTATAACCAGATTCACCATCTCTTGTTATTCTAGTTTTTGAAGTATCATTTAAATTATCTCAATTTTTTTTGATATCTGTTGTGAAATATTTATATAGAGCTGAAGTGTAACTTAATTCTAATGATTTTGTAAAATATAAATTTGATCAAATTGATGGTATAAATCCAGGCACGTTTGGATACTGAGTTAATCTATTTACATAAGTGATATTTCTTAATAAATTATAAGTACTTGTAGGGTTTTTCAAAATAGTTCCAAGCAATTTATCTGAATCACTTGCATTATCATTTAACAAAACACTATTATTTTTTAAAAATGGGTTTTTTGTTATATCCTCACCAGCTCAAGCGTAAAAGTCTTTAAATCTCTCTAAATTCATAAAACCACTTCCATCTTCGTTATCTTCAATTGCTTTTTCTGCTTTATATTGTTCCAAAGCATTCATTATCTCAATACTTGATGGTCTATTTGAATAGTTAGGATCTTCTGCAAAGGCTTTATTTGTAACCGATCCTACTTTTATAGTTTTATAAGTTTTAATACTTGATTGATCACTTGGTGTGTTGTTTTCATCTGTTCCATTTTCACCATTTTCGTTTCCACTTGAGTTTCCTTTTTCAGTATCTTGCCCTGATAAATAAGCACTTGCAAGTTTTGTAGAGACTAATGCTAATTCTGAAACTAATCTTAATAAAATTCTTGAATCATCTGGCAACAACTCAACACATACAGAAATAGGAATTTTTGTAGGATTTGTTTCAACATAACCTTTTAATGCCAAAATCGAATAAGTTTCTAAAACTTCAGGTGGTAAATTTGCTAAATTATCAACACTCATTCCTTTTGAAGTTAATTGACTAACAATAGTTGAAGCTGGGTTTAAAATGTATTTTCTTATACATGCATTAGTAAAAATATAAGAAAAAGCTTTGATTTGTGGTATTTTTACAGATAATTTATTTGATAAGGAATATCGGCTATATGAGTTTCCGTTTTTAGCTCAATTTACTTTTTGTTCATCTGTTAAACTATTATAATCTAACATACCAAATTTTTGAGTTTCAGTTGCAAAAAAAGATAATGATAAAATTCAGTTAATTCAAACTACAAAAATCATTCCAAATGCAAGTCCGTTAAATCCCCCAAGTAGCATATCTGCAGCTCCTAAGATTTTAATTTTTCTAATTTTAGATTTGACAGAAAAGTAAAAAGCAAATCCTATTAAGTTTATTATAAAAATAAACAACACACAATAAATAACATATAATCCAAGTCCGGTTATAATTTTTAAGATTAAAGTTCCCATTCCATCTCATGATAAACTTGGTAATTGCACTGGTTTTCCATCAACCATAGCACCTTCGACAATGTATTTTAGTAAATCAAAAAATACATCACCCACTTTTGAACCTACTTGATCAAATATATCCTCTAAACCTAATTTAGACCATAGTTTCATAATAGGGTCCATTGTAGCATTAACTAATAAAGGAGGAATAAACGTTATGATAATAACAACGATTAGTTCTAAAAATAAAATATAAAAAGTGATTAAAAAACCTCTTTTTAAACCAAATATAAATGCTCCGATTAAAATAGAGATTGTAAAGAAATCATATAGCCATCAAGGACCAATATTAACAACCATTTATTTTTTCTCCTAACTTTTAAAATTATACCAATAATTAATCTATAAATTATAAATATATATGTCAAAAGTATTATAATTTAGTAGAGGAAATAAGGCATGAAATCAATAAGTATCAAAAAAGTAAATCAAGAATTAATTAATCAAATTATTAAAGATAATAAAACTTATGAAAAAAAATCAAATAATCCTTTAATTAAGTTTTTTTGTAAAACAAACAATGATGAAACTATTAGTATTTATACAAATAATACAGTTTTAATTCAAGCAAATGATGCTGCATTTTTTTTAAGTAAATATGATTTAAAGTCAAATACATCTAAAAAAAATGAAAAACAACTAGATTATAATCATATTAACTATAATAATTTAAATACATTAGGATGTGATGAAGTTGGAGTTGGTGATTTTTTTGGTCCTTTAGTAACTTGTTGTGCTTATATTGATAAAGAGTTTAAATATAATAATAAAGAAATATATAACAAATTAAAAGACTCTAAAAAAATAAATAATGATCAAATATTTAATATTTATAATGAGTTAAGAAGAAAAGTTAAATATTCTGTATTTATCTTAGAAAATAGTAAATATAATGATCTCTATTCAAAATACAAAAATACCCATATCTTAAAAGCAATTTGTCATAATAATGCTTTATTAGATTTTTATAAAAAAAATAAAGAGTTAAAAATTGAAACAGTACTTATGGATCAATTTGTTAGTGAAAAATTATATTTTAATTATTTAAAAAATCTTGATTTAGAAATTGTTAGAGCTATTGAATTTAAAACTAAAGCAGAAGACATATCAGTGGCAGTTGCATGTGCTAGTATAATTGCTAGGTATTATTTTTTAATGAATATTGAAGAATTAGAAGAAAAATATCAAGTTGACTTGCCACTTGGAGCTAGTAATAAAGTTAAAGAAAAAGTACAACTGTATAAAAGTGAATATAAAGAACTTGCAAAAAATTTTATAAAACTACATTTCAATGAAAAAATAAAAAAACCTATTTAAAATAGATAAATTTATACTATTTTTTTAGGTTATTTTTTATTTTACTGAGCCAGTTTTTACAACTTTTACAAAAAACTGTAGTTCAGTTTTTTCTTCAGCCATATATTGTAAATAAAAGTATGGTGTATCATCTGCGTCAGTTAAAGTTTTTCCTTTAATTCTTAATGTATATTTTGAACTATCACTTTCATCTTGTTTTAACTCTAAAACTTCAATATAAAATGAATATGCTGCTGGTAAAACATATGTTTGTAAATATCCATTTTTTGCTGGATTTAATACTTGTATGTTTATTGTTCTATATAGTTCTTGTCCTATACCGTCACTATTTGTTTCAATTGTAAGAGTGTTATTTTCTACACCATCTCCTGTTACTTTAATATCTGGAACTTGAGCACTTTGTGCTTCATTGAATAATAAAACAAAAGTTGTTTTTCCTTTAAGTTTTGACATTTCTTCATTTGCTGTTGCAACAATTTTTCCTTCTTTATCTTTAGTTGCTTGTTCAAAATCAGAGAATATAATATCTTGTTTTTCTTTAATGTCATTTGTTGTTATGTCTGATAATTTTTTTAAAATTGCTTTTTTAGCATAAGTTTGATAATTCATCTCTGGTTTAATTTTTAAATCATCATCTTTTAAAGTTGCTAAATCTAAGTATTGTGCAGATAATCTTATAACTTTAACTTTTATAGAAGCCGATGATTTTCCATATGTTACTTTAATGTCACACTCTCCAACATCAGTCCCACTAATATCAACACTAAAAATACCATTTCCTGCATCATCAGATGATATAGATGGTGCTACTCTTGCAATATCACCATCACTTGTTTCAGCTTTTATTTCTGCATTTTTTTGTGGTTTGTCAACTTTTAAATCTAAAGTTATTTTTTTACCAACCTCAACAGAACTATCTTTGAAACCACTTCCAAATGATACACTACTTCCAAAACAAGATATAACACTATTTGAAGCAGTTGCTATCATTCCAAACGATCCTAAAAAACTTAATAATTTATTCATATTTTTTTCCTTTTCTAAATAATTTATACACTTTTTTTTTTTTTTTTGTAAAGGGGTAAAAAGCATAAAAATTAAAAAAAATGTCAATAACATATGATATTTTCCCTATATATAACAAATAAAAATTTCCCAAATATATAATTTATAATGGGGGATTTAAATATGAGGAGATATTTAAAAATGAATGAAAAAAATAAAATGGAAATAATTAAAGCTGTAATTGATGAAAAACTATCTAAAAAAGCTGCAGCAATAAAAATCTGTCAAACAATAAGAAATGTTAACTTATTAATTAACAAATATAAAAAGTATGGTTACACAGCATTTATCCACAAAAATACTGGAAGAATATCAAATAAAAAAATAAAACATCAAATAAGTGATCAAATTATTGACTTGTACATTAATAAATATGAAGAATATAATTATAAACACTTTTTAGAAAAGCTTTGATCAAACCATCAAATAAGTGTTTCATATACTTACTTAATCAATTTATTAAAAAAGAATAATTTATATTCACCAAGAATTCATAAAGTAACTAAAAAAATGATTAAACAAAAAATTACTAACTTATTAAAAAATGAAAATATTAAAAAACTTGAGAAACGAGAGTATTTAAATACTTTGCTTTCAATAGAAAATATTCATCCTATGCAAAATCGAAAAACAGAGTTTGGTGAGCGCTTGCAAACTGATGCATCAGTCCACTACTGAGTTGATAATGAGAAATGGTATTTACATGGTTTTATAGATGATGCAACAGGTAAAGTTTTAGCTTTATATTTTGATAAAGAAGAAACTCTTATGGGATACTACAATATAACAAAAAAAGTTTTATTGGAGTATGGGATTCCAAAGGAGATAATTACTGACAAAAGGACTGTATTTTGAAGTCAAAAAGAAAAAGAGTCAGACCTTCACTCTGACTCTTTAACACAATACGGATTCTTATGTCATAACTTAGGAATAAAGCTAACAACTTCAAGTGTTCCTCAAACAAAAGGCCGTATTGAAAGGTTGTGAAATACACTTCAAGATCGCCTACCAAAGGAACTCAAAGAAAATAATTTATCAGATATAAATGAAGCAAATTCATTTTTAAATGAATATATTAAAAGATATAATTCACAGTTTTCCCTTCAATTAAATAATATCATTAACTCTTTTTCTATTTTTAAAGAACATAAAAACATAGACTTTTATTTATCAAGAAGATTTGAAAGAACTATTAATAAAGGATCTACAATAAAATACCAAAATAAATTTTATTTACCACATTCGAATGGCGAGCCAGTCTTTTATAAAAATAAAACAAAAATCTTTGTAGTAGAAACTTTTGATGGGCAGTTATATTCAAACTCATTTAGTGAATGAATGCCTTTAATTGAAGTTCAACAAAACTCAACTTATAAAGAAGCTTATGAAGATAAAAGTGTTTCTGATATACAAAAAACACATAAGCAAATTAAAACCAATAGTCCATGAAAATATACTAATTGAATATTTTACAAAAACTCTAAAAATAAAGTTTTGGGAAAAATTGATTAGTTATTGACAGGGGTAAAAAGCATAAAAATTAAAAAAAAAAAAAAATCTTATGCAAATTACTACATAAGATTTAAGTGTTTTATAAATTATTGAATAAAAGCAAAAGCTATAAAGTATGCGATAAACACAACATCCAAGACTCATATAATTGGATGTACTTCTTTAACTTTTTTAGTTGCTAAACATCCAATTGTATAAGTTATTAATCCTAAACCAATTCCTACAGCAATATTATATGTAATTATCATAAATAATATGATAAAGAATGATGCTAATGAAATTTCTGGTTTTTTTCATTCGATTTCAGTTATATTTGAAATCATAATTATTCCAATAAATACAGTTGCAGCACCACTTATACATGATGGTAACATTGTAAATAATGGTGATAAAGCAATACTTAATAACAATCCAATTGAAGTTACAATTGAAGAAAATCCAGTTCTTGCTCCTTGAGAAATACCAACACAACTTTCTGCATAAACTGCATTATGAGAAATTGCCATAAATGAACTGAAAATTGTAGATCCTCCATCAATAATCATTGCAGATTTTGGAATTTCTCTTTCATAAGGTGAGTTTTTATTTGATTCTACCATTACTGAAGTTAATGTTCCTGTAGCATCAAAGAAAGTTAAAATAGTAAATACAAATATTGATATATACATAGTAGGACTTTTTCAAATTGCTAAATTTCCTGCATTGTTAAATGTTGATTTAATATTATTTACAAATCCATTAAACATTGATTTATATTCTCAATTTGAGTTAAATTTTGCAGTACCAAATGAATTTTTAATTACATCATTATTTGGAAGTACATTTGCAAGTATAACTGCAATTATAAATCCCGCCAACATCATAACTGCAATTGGAGCTACAAATTTTTTAAAGTGTAATACTACTGCTCCAAGTAATACCAATGTTCCTATAATTATTGCTGGATAAAATACTTTAAAATTATTTAATGTAGCTACTGGTAAACCACTTATTTCTGTATTTTCATCTCCAATTTTAACTCAACCTATATTAGCTACTCCTACATAAGCGATAAAAAATCCAATTCCTAAACCAATTGCAATATGTAAAGATTTTGGTAAAGCTTTGATAAGCATTTTTCTAACATTTGAAATACTTATTATACAAAATAGAACACCTGATATCATTGTTGCAAATAACGCACCTTGATATCCGATTCCTTTCATAGCGACACTATATGTAAACATAGCATTTACACCCATACTTGGTGCTAGTGCAACAGGTATATTTGAAACCATACCCATTACAAAAGTTGCTGCAAAAGCAATAATTGCAGTTGCTAAAAATACTCCTTTACCATCTAATTTTGCTCCACCATCAACACTTGGAGCATATTTTAATATTTCTGGCTCAACAGATAGTATATAGATCATTGCAAGAAGTGTACTAATTCCACCAATGATTTCTTTTTTTAAAGTTGTATTAAATTTTTTAAATCCAAAGAACTTAGCAAGTTTTGAGTTTTCATTGTCAAATCTCATTTTAGACTTACTAGCTTCTTTGATTTTAATATCATTATTGTCTATTGACATTTTTCCTCCATATTGTTTATCTATTTGAATTAAAAATAAAAAAAATTACACTTAATTAAATAGACAAATTCTTATTTTAGTATAATTCGTGTAATTAAATATAATTTGCGAATAATTTCTTTTAAAAAGCAATTTATAGTGTTTGGATAGGTCCAACGTAGATACTCTAACCCTATATGTTAGATTATACAAATGCTATTTAATTACATTTTCATTTTATATTAATTTATTTGTAATTAATATATTTATTTAAATAAAAAATAAATTAGTTGTCTAATTTATTTTTTGATTATATTTACTTTTACAGCCTCTTTATATATTAAATTTACTTTTGCAGTTTTTAAAATTTTTTTAGCTACATCATCTTTAATTGTATTTTCGTATTTATTGTCTGAATAAATTACTGTTTGTATTCCCGATTGAACAATAATTTTTGCGCATTCAAAACAAGGAAATTGTGAAGTATACATAATACATCCTCTAACACTAGTTGTTGCACTTAAAATTGCATTCGATTCAGCATGAACTACATATGGGTATTTAGTTTCTTCTCAATTACCTTCTCTTGCTCATGGAAAATTATCATCACTCAAACCTCTTGGTAAACCATTATATCCAGATGCAATAATATGATTTAAATCATTTACAACAACAGCTCCAACTTGAGTATTTGGATCTTTACTTCTCATAGCGTTTAATTCAACCATCGCCAAAAAATAAGTTGTTCAATCAATATAATCATTTCTTTTTTTCATTTTAAAATTCTCTTTTAAATAAATGCAGAAATTACATAAGAACTTGCATCCACTCCAGATGATTGAAGTGAATAGTTTCATCCATTCAAATCATGAATTATTTTATTTAAATAATCAGCACTAAAAACTTTATGATTTGCATAAGATAACATTGCTAATAATGCATTTAAATCAGGTGCTATTCCATAAGAAGGAATAAAAATAAATACAACCGGCACTACAAATGCAATACCTAATATTAAAACTGGCAAAATAATATATCCATCAATATTTTTATAATCATATGTAAATAATAATGTTATAGATGCAGATACTCCACAACCTAATATAATTAATACAACATCATATTCACTTACAGTAATAAATAGAACATAAATAAGCATGATTATTAAAGGATAAATTAATCTATTTTTTGAAAATAATACAATTGTATCTGATTTTTTTGATCAAGTTGTTACTCCTAAACTACCTACAACCATTGCTGGTAATATTAAGTTTCCACTAAAAGTTGGTGAAGGAAACATTACAGATAAGAACAATCCAACTAATGGATAAGTAATAAAAATTACAAATGCAAATTTTAAAGTTCCTAATAATCCTTCTGTGTATTTTGTAACTTTTAAGACAAATACACCTAAAAAAATTAATTGAAATGCTGATGCAACAACTCCGTTACCTTGAACATTAAAAATATAAGTAAAAATTCTTCAAAATTGTTGACCAATAATTGTTAATGCTTTATTTGTTCCGCCAAAAAACATTGCTGTTGCACTAGTACCATTAACACCAATTCATGCATCACTAATAAATGAAGATAATAGTAAACAAATAACTGGTAAAATACAAAATGCTACAGAAATAAATATTGAAACCGCACTGTTAGAATTCATTTTTCCAACTAATTTTTTTAATTTGATATTTGATGAACCACTTGGATCTGTAAGAGTTTCTAAAAGTTCTTCTTCACTTAAATTTTCTTCTTCAACTTCTGCTTGTTTAATTTGTAAAGATGTGATTTTTGGAAAATACTTTTTTAGATTCATTCTTGCTTCGTCTAACGAAGAGATACAAACTACTCCTTGCTGACTTCCATCATAAATCGCAATCTTTAAAGTATCAACTTTTTCTCTTTTTGAACCTTTTAATGAATTAACTAATTTATTTAGTTTTTCATCATGTTCTAAAGCTTCTCCTATTGTTAAAGCAATAACTTTAAATTGTGCTTTTTTATTATAAAGATATACATTGTAATCATCACTTATTTCAGCATTTACTTTATATTTTTCAACTTTAACTAGATAATGAACTAATGTTAATCTTAAGTCATTATTATTATTTGACATTTTATGCACCTATTTTTCTATCTCTACTATTTTATCATTAAACTCTTTTGGTAATTCACAAGAAAATTCAAATCTTTCATTTGTTACAGGGTGATCAAAACTTAATTTATGAGAATGCAAAAATTGTCCAAACTCAATATTTTTATCTTCTTTAAATGCATATAAATGGTCTCCTAACACTGGGTGTTTTATAAAAGCCATATGAACTCTAATTTGATGTGTTCTTCCTGTTTCAATAACACAGCTTAGCAAGGAGAATTTATCAAATCTTTTAACTACTTCAAAATTAGTCACTGCTTTTTTTGAATTGATTTCAGTTACTGTCATTTTTTTTCGATTATTTTTATCTCTTCCAATTGGTGCATCAATTTTTCCTTTATTTGGCTCAACATTACCATGGACAAGTGCTAAATATTCTTTATAAATTTCATTATTTGCTAACATTTCTGTTAATCTTTTGTGTGCTTTATCATTTTTTGCAACAATCATTAAACCAGTTGTATCTTTATCTAAACGATGAACTATTCCTGGTCTTAAATATCCTCCAATAGAAGATAAATCTTTAATCTTAAATAATAATCCATTGACAAGTGTTTTATCAGGATTTCCTATTGCAGGATGCACAACTAAGTGGTTTGGTTTATTAACAACGATTATATCTTTATCTTGATAAACTATTTCAAAATCTACATCTTGAGGAATAGCATTTAATTCTTCAGGAGACTTTGGATCAATTGTGATTATGTCTCCGATCAATAAGTTATAATTAGATGAAACTAAATTATCATTAACTTTAATAAAACCTTGTTTTATTAAAGATTGAACATAACTTCTTGAAAAATCATAATCTTGTTTTAAATAATCAGTTACATATTTATCTAAACGATCAGAATTAGTAGTAATTTCAATTGTAATTGGTTCCATATTTAATTACTATTCTCTTTTGAATTTTTATTTTTAAAATCCATTTTTGTTTGTTTTCAATCACTTCTAATTTTTTTACCATTTGCCAAATAATCTTGAAACATTTTGAATTGTACTTTTATTGGTTGTTTTTTCACAGATTGTAAATATTTACTTTCAAGTAGTTTTAAATCTTCTTTAAAGTTTTGATATAAGTCATATAAATCACCTTGTTTTTTATAAAAACCAAGAATTATTTCTTGAACAATAAAAATAATTAAAGCGATAACTAAGAGACCTACTGCAACATTAACATAGACATCAGCGATATTAAATGTATAATCAGTTAATCCAAAAAAATCAAAATCTCATTGTAAAAAATCAACAACCCCACCTTTAATTCCGCCATCTTTACCAGCATTTTGTGGAATAGTAGGAGCTCATGCTCTTCCTAATAAATTTGCTAAACTACCAGCCAACATTAAATTAACAGACTGGGTTCAAAATTTTGGATAACAAAATATTCATACAATAATCAAAGCAATTGTAACAAGTGCTGCTAATGCAATTGCAACAGAAGGTTTTCCTGCATTCATACTTAATGCAGCCCCTGGATTAATTATGTATTGGAATTTTAATAAACCTGGAATAAAAGCAGTAGGTTGTGCCAAATACTCCATTTTTGATGAAACAATAATTTTTGTGATTCAATCAAAACTAGCAAGAAGGATTAAAAAAGGTAAACATCAGATTAATTTGTATCTTCAAGCATAATTATGATTTTTGAAAAATAATTTAATATTTTCAATAATTTCCATCTTATTGTCTCCTTTTATGTATTAATAACATCATAACATCTTTGGCATATATCTTCTACCAATTGATCAAATATAGCTCAACAACGTTCACATTTTAAACCTTGCTTTAATTCTACTTTTACAGCAGCAACATTATTGTTATTTGCATCTTTTGCATTTTCATCAAAATCAATCGAGTTAACAATTAATATTTGACTTAAATCATCAATTTGTTTTATATAATCATATTCAGATTTTAAACTTAAAGTTATTTTTGCTTCAAAACCTTTTTTAATAATTTTTTCATTTCTTGCTTTTTCTAATGCTTCATTAACATCATCTCTTAATTTCAAAACTGTTTTTCATTTATCTACAAACTCATTGTCTTTCAAAAAGTTTTGTTCTCTTAAATCTAATAAATGAATAGACTCTTCTAATTGTAAGTTTTTTATATTTTTATAAGCTTCTTCAACTGTATGAATTAAAATTGGTTTTAACATATCCAATAATGCTCATAATTGTTCATACATAACTGTTTGAACTTGTCTTCTTCTTACAGAATCTTGACCTTCAACATAAACTATATCTTTTATAAAGTCTAAGTAAAATGCTGATAAATCATTAACAACATAGTTATTAAGATGTTTTAATGCAATATTGAAATTATAATCATTAAATGAAGCTATAAATTTATTTTTTACAGTAGTTAAATTATGTAAAGCAAACAAATCAACATCTTTAAATTCATTTTGATAATTTTTTTGACTATCAAAATCACTTAAATTTGATAATAAAAATCTTAATGTATTTCTTAACTTACGATAATTTTCACTAACTTGTTTTAAAATTTCTTTTCCTAATTTTTGATCATCAGTATAGTCAGCAGAAGCAACTCATAACCTTAAGATATCTACTCCCAGATCATTTGCAATTTCTAAAGGATCAATTGTGTTTCCGATTGATTTAGACATTTTTTTACCTTGCTCATCGTTTGTCATTCCGTGAGAAATTAATTCTTTATATGCTGGTTTACCATCATAAACAACTGAGTTAATCATTGATGAGTTAAATCATCCACGATATTGATCTGTTCCTTCTAAATAAACATCATAAGGTCTTGCTAACTTGAAGTTATCTTCCAAAGCAATATTAGAACTTCCTGAATCAAATCATACATCCAAGATGTCTTTTTCTTTTGTTCAACCTTTGTTTCTATTTTCTGGTTCTAAAAATTCGTCAGCATCAAGCTCAAATCATGCGTTAGTTCCTTTTTCTTCTAAAACTTTAACTGCATAATTTACAACCTTATAATCAAATACTGGTTCTAAATTTTTATCATAAAAAGCAATAATCGGAACTCCTCAAAGTCTTTGTCTAGAAATTGTTCAATCATTTCTATCGCCAATTATATTTCTTAATCTTTCTTTTGCTCATTCAGGTTGAGTTTTTACATTTTTAACAATTACATCATCAATTTCTTTTTTTACTTTATCTAAACTAACAAATCATTGACTTGTTGCACGATAAATTATTGGTAATTTAGTTCTTCAATCATGTGGATATGAGTGCTTTACAAATTTCAGTTTTAAAGCTAAACCTTTATTTTCTAGTTCAACACCAATTATTTTATTAGCATCCTCATAAAATACCCCTTCAAGTCTTTTATCATTAATTTTGCTATTAAATTTTCCTTGGTCATCAATTGGAACAAATGCTTCCATTCCGTTTGCTGTAACTATATTAAAGTCATCTTCACCAAATCCCCCAGCACTATGAACTAATCCAGTTCCTGCTTCATCACTAACATGATCTCCTAAAAAAATTGGTGCAGTTTTGTCATCAAATCAAGGATGTTGATAATAAATGTTGTTTAATTTTTCTCCTTTAAATTCTTTTAAAACTTTTACATTTTCTCAACCAATAGTTTCGCTAACTTCTTCTAAAAGTTTTTTTGCCAAAATATATTTTGTGTTTTTTCCTTCAACTGCAACTTGAACATAGTCAATATCTTTACCAACACATGTTAACTGGTTTGAAGGTAATGTTCATGGAGTTGTTGTTCATATAACAATGTGAGTATCTTTAAACTCATCATTATTTACTATTGGAAAACCAACATATATAGAAGGACTTCTAACATCTTTATATTCTATTTCAGCTTCAGCAAGCGCTGATTCGCTTGATGGTGATCAATAAATTGGTTTTAATCCACGATAAATTAATCCTTTTTCTACCATTTTTGCAAATAATCTTAACTGACTTGATTCATAACCTTTTGTTAAAGTTATATATTTAACATCATAATCTGAAAATATTCCTAATCTTTTAAATTGTTCTGTTTGAATTTCAACTTGTCCTAAAGCATATTCTTCACATAGTTTTCTAAATCGAGCTGGTGGAACTGATTTTCTATCAACTCCAGACTTTGTAACAGCTGTTTCAATTGGAAGACCGTGAGTATCTCATCCCATTATATAAGGTGATTTAAATCCAGTATAGTTTTTTCATCTAACTATAAAGTCTTTTAAAATTTTGTTTAAAGCATGTCCTACATGAATATTTCCATTTGCATATGGAGGTCCATCATGAAGAACAAATTGTGGTTTATTTTTATTTGCTTCAATTTTTTTATTATATATATTTAATTTTTCTCATTCTCTTTGCATTATTGGTTCTTTTGTTTTTAAATCAGCTTTCATATCAAAATCTGTATTTGATATCAATAACGTGTCTTTATAATTCTTATTCATAATTTTAATTTCCTTTCAAAATAAAAACGCTCCTAGTAAGGAGCGTTTGAACGCGGTACCATCCTTTTTATATAACAAAAAAGTCATATATCTCTTATGATTTTGACGCTATCAGCGTGGAGTTCTACTAAGTTGACCTTTTCTTCTCCCGTTATAGTTAAGTGATAAATTTATAGATCATTATTAGTTCACACCACACACTAACTCTCTGAAAATAATTTATATAAATTTGTGTCTTAACAACTTTAATATTTAATTTTATTTAACTTAATAATTATACAATATATAAGATTAAATCTTGATATTATCAACAATTTTTTGAGCAATTTCTTCAACTTCTTCTTTTGAATAATTAAAAACTTCACCATTATCTTCTAAAAATTTTTCAACAATGCTTTGAAAATTATTAGGTTGGTTTTTTATAATATTTAAACACTTTTCCATTTCGTCTTTGATTTCATATGCAATATCAACAGATTTAATAATAATTTTTTGAGCATTGTGTTTTGCAATTTTATACATTTCTTGTGATCTAGATAATTGTTGATTAATATAATCTTCTTTTTCTTTATAAATATTTATCTCTTTTTTTAATTTTTCAATTTCATTTAATAATTCTTCATTTGTTGGCATATTATAAATGTCCTTCAAAGTTTCATCTTAGTGAAATCTCACTAGTTTTTTGAAATTTCTCACGATATTCTTTATTTTTAGTAACTACAATATTAAACAATACATCAAAAATGATTAGTTCTCCAGGAAGTGATGATATTGCAGGATATTGAATTTTATCATAACTTAATGTTTGAGTTTCAATTGTATAAATTAATTCTTTATTTTCTTCACCCATCATTTCAAGAGTAGTTTCTTGATCAGTTGTTAAAATTAATACAGGAATACCTCTATTAATTGCTCATTTTGCAGACTCAATAACTTCTTTAGTTCATCCAGTCCTTGAAACAAATACACAAAAATCTTGATTTGTAAAAAATACCGCTTTTTGAACAAATAAGTGAATATTTGAAACAGCAACAGCTTCTTTGTTTAATCTACATAAATTTTGTACAAATGAGTTTGCAGAAACTTCTTGTTGTTCTACACCAAAAACTATGATACTTCTGGCTTCATATATTTTTTTTGCAATTTGATTAGCATATTCAGGGTCTAAATTATTTAATGTTTCATTAATTGTAAATAAAGCACTACCTTTTACGTTATGAATAACTTGTTCAGGAGTCTTATCTTCACCAAGTTTATAGTATTCTGTTTGCATTCTTGATTTTTCATACACAAACATTTGTGCTGCTTTAAAGCTTTTAAAACCAAGTTTTTGACAAACTCTTGTCATTGTACTTGAACTTACATTACTAGCTCTTGAAACCTCTTGAATATTGTGTGAACAAAAATAATCAGGATTATTATTAATCTCATTAACTATCGCTTGTTCTGTACTATTTAATTTATCTTCACTTAATTTTAGTATTTTCATTACTAAATACCTCTTCTTTTATTTGTGTTTAGGTTTATGATGTTTTTTATCTTTTGCCTGCCACTTTATTATTTTATCATAGGATAAGTTATCATTGCTATATCCCATCTCTTTTAAATGAGAAGATCTTAAATTTGCTAATTGTTCGATACTTGAACAACGTTTTATATCTCTAATATAACGATTTGATAGTTTTAAAATAATGCTTGTTCCATAGTCATCTTTTGTTCTTCTTCTTAATTTGATTAAAAAATGTAATACTAAAAAGAATCCAAAAAATAAGATTATACCAATAGTTGCTGCATAAGGAATTGCTAAATTTCCCCCTAAATTTCATTCAACACTATAATTATGACTTGAAGTATTAAAAGTATCTACATATTTCAAATCAGGAGCATTTACTCATCCAGCTTGCATAACATTCATCATGTATCGCGGCGGAAATGCATACATCACTATATTCAACCATTTATAGTGAGTAACAATGTTATACGGATATGCACAACCTAAAAAATATCATGTAAATATATAAATTACATTTGCTAAAATCATAGAAACCATTGGGTCTTTTATGTAAATATACATTATATAACATAAAATAACCATTAAAAAATAAAGCATTAATATGCTTGAAATATACATTGATCAGTTTACATTTGCAATTAAGGTTCTTTGATGAGGATATGCTAAATATGTGATTAAAATCAGTCCAGAATTTGCAATAAATACAATAACAAAATTTGCTAAAATATTTGCAAATAATACTCGAAATGGACTAACTGGTAGAAAATCAACTTTTGAGCTAAATCCAGTTTCTCTATGAATATTTAAATTACGATATAGCATATGGATAGCATTTCTAACTGTAATAGCTCCTGTTGCAGATGCCAAAATAAATGGGTCAGTACTACGATACAATAATCAAATCAAGGTTATAAAATAAAATAAAAATATCCCTAAAAAAACATTAATTGGCGAACAAAAATAAGTTTTTGTAGAAAGTCGATAAAACTTTCAAAAAACATACATTCTATTTTTTACTTTTGAGCTCAACATGTTTTTTGCCATTTTTTGCATTTTTCCTTTCTGAAACTTGATGTTTTAAATCTTTTAAAGTGTTATTTAATTTTTTCTTATTTAAATTAATATTATCTCTAACTTCAATTAAACTTTCTAATTCTTCAACTGTAGAACTTCTATTAATTGCATAAATTATTGCTAAATGTTTATGTTGATTTTTAAACTTTTTATATCTTCTATTTTCAAACTCAAATGCTTTTTTAAACATTATTAAAACTAAAAATGAAAGTACTAAAATTATTAATAAACTAACCACATATGGTATCCAAGCAAAATTGCCATATCCAAAATCAATATTGTTTCCATTATTTCCCTTATAATGGAAGTCTGGTGCATTTATCCAGCCTGCTGCCATAATATTGGACATATATCGCTGAGGAAATAAGTACGAAACATATATTACTCATTTTTCAGAAACTAAAACATTATAAGGAATTCCAAGTCCTAGTAAATAAACAGATCCAAAATAATAAAAATTACCTATTGTAAAACATCATTCAATTGACTTTGTTCAAAAAGCAATCAAAAATGCCATTAAATTTGAAAGTATTAATAATAATATATATCCAACTAAAAATATTGGTCAATTGACATGTAGAATAGTTTCTCTTTGTTCAGGATATAACATTGCAATTGCTAAGGTTACTAAAGTTACAACCATATTTGCAGATAAATTAAATACAACCATTGTCATAAAAATAAATTTTTTTGAGATATTTGTTGAAAATAATCTGTTAAAAAAGTCTTTTTTTCTAAATTCGTGAATTGTTTTTACAAAATTATACATACAATTTCTAATTCCACAAACTCCAAGTGCACTTGCCAAAACGAAAGGATCATAAGACAAACTACTTTGAGAAGTATCTCTAAATGTTAGTCATCCAACTAATGTAATAATAGTTACAAATCATCCAGAAAAAAGGTTAAACTTATCTCTTATGTAGTTTTTGTATTGCATAACAAATAATTTCTTAAAAATACTCCATTTTGACATTTTTAACTATTCTCCTACTACTATCTCTTCTGATTGTGTGTTTTCTATTTCTTGTTCTAAAGCTTTTTCAAGTTCTTTTTGTTCAATATCTTTTGCATCACCAAATGTTCTTAATTTTTGTTGACGTTTTAATATTTTTGCTTCTAATTTCATAATTCTTATTTCTTCTTGAATATATTTTTTCTTTAAAAAACGAAGTTTTGTCAACTCTTGTTTTGACAACTCTCCTGTATTTTCGTTTTCATAAATGATTGTTCTTTTATTTTTAAAAATTGGATAAAAATCAGTTTTTAAATATAAAAAAAATGGTTTAATTTTTTGAATAAACTTATCTAAATAAGATTTTCATTTATAAGCTTCACGATGTTTTTTTCAAGTCTTTGATAATTCTTTAATTTTATTTATAACATTTTTGATACTTACTTTAAGTTCTTCAATCAACAAACGATTTAAACCACTTGATGCTACAGTTATAAATTTTGTATGCATTTCTTGAATATAAAAGTTTATGTTTTTTACCATAACTAAAATTTTATCAGTGTCAAAAAAATCTAATATTTCTTCTTTTGAATTTAACTTTTCATAATCTGCATTAAACTTTTCTAAATATTTTTCAAATTTTTTTAAAATTGGTTTAAAAACAGGATCTGGTTTTAAAGTAGTTTGTTTGGCTTCAATCGCTGCTAAAATTTTATAAGCATATTCATCATAATCAAAATTTAAAGTTGTTTCATCAATATAGTCATCAGATAAAATTAATCCCATTTCCATAACAACAATTCTGTCACACAATGCTTGAAAAATTGATTTATCTGGAGAAACTATTACATAAGTTGCATTATGATCTTTTTTATAATTTTTTAAAAACTCAATTACCTTTGTTTTCATATCTAAACCAATTGTATTTGAAACTTCATCTAAAACTACAAGTTCTGGTTTATGTAAAAATGCTAAAAATAAAGAAAACAACTGTAATCATGAAACAGCACAAGTTGCTAATCTTTTATCTAATCTATTATTAATTTCAAAAGTAGTAAATAATTTATCTAGTCACTCTTCATCTTTTATATCATAAATACCTTTATACAATTCAATTACATCTCTAACAGTAAATCCATCTGGTCATGCAGTTTGTCTAAATTGAAATCCAATTGAACTTAAAGCATATTCTCTTGTAAAGTTATATTCAATAATTCCACTAGTTTGAGGAATTTGATTTGCTATCAATCTTCCTAAAACTGTTTTTCCTGATTGATTTGGCCCAATTATAGAAATACCTTCACCTTTATAAATTCTTAAGTTAATTTTTTTAATAGCTCATATTTTTTTATCGAAAATCTTACTTACATTTTCTAACTCTACTAAAAGCTCTTTTTTATTTTCCATAACCAGATTTTTACCTTTCTTATTTTAATAAATCAATTGATTGTAAGAATTTTTTTATAGCATTTATATAATCGCTAGTGTGTTCAAGTTGGGTTTTAACGTGAGCACCAGTATCAAATAATAGTATTTGGTCTTGCTTAGAGATTTTTGTTCGGTATTTAAATAAAGCTTCACTATCTTTTGGATAAGTAACTAAATCTTTTTTTGAATGAATAAAAAGAGTTGGAACTGTTTTTTCATTTTTTTCAATTAATTTAACAATATCATATTCTAATACATTTATTTTATAATCTTTTTGATATTTTTCAATAATTTTGTCCATAAAACTTTCAACATAATCTTGAAACTGTTGATTTGAAAAAACTAAAATAGTTTTAAAAACTTGTTTAATAAACATATAAGTTGAGTCAGAAATTGTAAACTTTACTTTATATTTATCGATATAATTTTTATCTGCAACTGAAAATAAATTTACAGTGAATGCTCCCATACTAAATCCAATTAAGCCAAGATGTTCTACTTGAAAATTATTTATCAAATGATCTAAAACTTCTAGCAATGCATTTAGTTCATTTACTCCAAATGAAACATAACCATCAATTGATTCCCCATGATTTATAAAATCAAAAACCATAATGTTATATCCCAAATTATCAAATAAGTATGTTGATAAAGCACTTGATTCTTTTGAACTACTATATCCATGGCAACCAACAATTCATTTATCACTATTATTTTTATTAATGTGATAGATTGCATGAATACGATTATTTATTATTTTTTTTTCTCATCCGTCAAAGTTAGAGAAATCTATTTCTTTTAATTCATATTCGGTTACTAATGACTGTTGATATAAATGTAGCAACTGTTCTCAACCATATTCTTCATAAAATTTTTTATTATTCGCTTTTGTATTATTTATTACTTTTATTAATTTATCAATTATTAAATTGTTCATTTTTTTTACTCCTATAAATGATATTTTAATATAAAAAATCACTCAAAATGAGTGATTTTTTATAATATTAATTTTTAAAAACTTTTTTAACTTGATTTTCAAGCTGCAGTATCTTGATGAGATTTTGGGTTTGCACTAACTTCTTTTGTAAATGTTTCTCATTCATTTCTTAAGTATTCAATTTCTTCATGTGTTAATAGTTTATCCACTAATTTAAAGTTTATAAATTTATTTGCAGATAATCCATAAGCAACTTTTGATTGAACAAATGGAACGTTGTAAGAAACTGTAAATGATTTTCCAGCAAAAGGTTTGTAGTAGTATAATCCTAAATAGTTTTCATACATTAAACTTGATTCCGCTTTTGCAAATCCTTGATATCTTTTATCTTTGTCTGCATTAACATCACTTGATGTTTCTGTTTTATCAGTTTTTTCTATTCCAGCATCATAAGCTCTACTTGCTTCTAATAACGCTCACGATGAACCTTTTACAAATACTCCTGGGTCCATAGCTTGTTGTAAGTCGCTTTCTTGTTTAATTACAAACTCACCCATTTCATCTTTTTGGTTAACATTTGTTACATTAACTCCGTTAACTTTAACAGCATTAGTTTTTGGGTCAGGATTATTTGAAATGAATAGAGAACCTCTATGCATATACATTTGATCATAAATTTCTCCTGTTTCTCATGTTTGAACATATGAATAAGGATCATCATAATCTGGACTTCATGAACTTCCGGAGAAGTCTTGGTATCCCCCTCTAACAAGACTTAAAAAGTCTTGATAAGAGTTTTGATATAATAATTTAACTTCAAATGGGTTATTTGGAATTGCATTGAAGTAATCTCACATTTTTTGTAATCTTACTTCTGATTGAGATCCAGATTGTTGAGTCATTATTATATTTACTGGAAGTTTTGCAACACTAGTATCTATTTTTAGACTACCATCACTACCTGAAACTTTAAAGTAACTTTTTAAATTAGTATCAGCATTAATGTCTTTTAACATAGCTTGTATTAATTTACTTTGTTGATCTGTTATTTTTCCAGCTTTCATATCTTCTTCATTAAATGAACCTACATAGAATGGATCAACTCCGTCTTTTAATCAATCATATGAGAATTTCTCTGCAGCACTACCTTTACCGTCTGCTGCTTTATTAACAGTTGCTCATTCAGCTGACCTCACACTTTCTGATGTTTTTAATTGCTCTGATAAATATTCTACATATCCTTTTTTACCACTAGTGTTCATTCCGCTACTATGTCCTGCTTCAACTTGACTAGCTTCTTCAGAGTGCATTCCATCAGGTACATAAGCATTTCTAAGATAATTTGAATATTTATTGTTTGCCCCATCATAAAGGTTAGTTGCATATTTTAAATAATAACTTCTATTAATGTCTTTTGCAAAAAATTCTCTAACACTTTTTAATTGGAATAATCTTGATTTTAGTAATGCTATATTTTTATCATTTATTTTTTTATTTAATATATCTGAGTTGAAGAAGTTAAAGTAGTTAATAACTGATGAATAATCACCAGCAGATGTTGTATACATTGCTAATCCATCAGTAGCTTTTGGATTTGCAATGTCTCCTACATATTTTTGGAATCCTTCTTCGTCTGCTTGACTTGGTCCAAATGAACTTAAACTTCCACCTTCAAATAATTTTCTTGTAGTTGTTGCATCTGATTTTCCTAAGAAAGTATATCTTATTCTATTTACATGTACATCATCTTTCAAGTGATAATTTTGGTTTTTGTCTAAGATTAATGAACTTTCTTTAACATGACTAGTTGGAATGTATTCTCCTGAATATAAACCTTTTGTATAATCAGTGTTAATGTTTGAGTTTATATCTAACATTTCAACTGGAATTGGTGAAAATGCATGATAAGTTAATAATGATTCAAAATACGGCATATCTCTTTGTAAAGTATATGTTACTGTTCTATCAGTATCATTAACCGCAATACCAACTTTTTTTAGTAAGTTATCATCTTCATATTTTTTTAGATCTTCATCACTAAAACTATCTCCTTTTTCTTCAATTAAATCTTTTAAACCATCATGATATTCTTCTGCTCCTTTGATGAAACTTGCTCATAAAGAATAAACAGCTGAACCATTTTGAGGATTTAATACATATCTAGCTGTATTTAAAAAGTCATTCATTTCAATGTTTCTAACTAATTTTCCTTTGAAATTACTTCATGTTGCATTAGATCTAATTTTATATTGATAAACTTTTTTATCTGAACCTGGGTGACTAGCTAATGACTTATCACTTGATCCGTAATTAGGGTTAGAACTTGGGTCTACTAAGTCTCCATAAGTTCTACCATAACTATCTATTCCCAATAAAGTAGCATTTGTTGATGCAGTAAATTGTGAATCTTCTCCACTAGCAGAATAAGCAGTATTTCAGTTTGAAATTTCTGCTGTATATGCTGTTTTAAAAGTTTTGGCTGGATCTTTTGCTTTTCCACAAGCAACTAATGATGCTGACGAAGTAGAAACTAAAGATATAGCCAATAAACTTGACATTAATTTTCTCATTTTTTATTTCCTTTCTATTCATATTTTATTATGAATAAGATTGCTAATTTTATTTATTTTGTATTTGTTTTTTTATATTTGCAAGTTCTCTAGAATTTAAAAATACTTGATGACCAGGAGAAACTTCAACTAATTTTGGTAAATCAAAGACATAATCAAAATGCTCTTGCTCAGGGTTATAAATAATATTTTTAGTTTCTTTTGCAATTGATGGTTCAGGTTGAGGAATTGCTGATAATAATGATCTTGTATAAGGATGAAGTGGATTATTAAATAATTCTTCAGCCGCAGCTACTTCAACAATTTGACCTCTATAAATAACTGCAATTTTATCAGCAATAAATTTAACAACTGATAAATCGTGAGCTACAAATATAAATGTAATTCCTAATTCTTGTTGGAATTTTTTGAACAAGTTAAGAACTTGCGCTCTAATTGAAACATCTAATGCAGATATTGGTTCATCTGCAACGATAATTTTTGGTTTAAGAATTAAACTTCTAGCAATTCCAATTCTTTGTCTTTGACCTCCTGAAAATTCATGTGGATATCTTGACAAATGTTCTGGTATTAACCCCACAGAAGTTAAAGCCTTTAAAATTAAATATTTTTTAACATCTCTGTACTTAACTTGATCTATTGAAATTTTATTATTAGGATTTTTTTGGTTGTAATCTAATAAATACTCATTCACTACTTCTGGATTTTTATATGTTTTTGGAAAGTTAATTAAACCCTCTCCAATAATTTCTTCAACAGCCATTCTATCGTTTAATGAACTTCCAGGATCTTGAAAAATCATTTGGGTATTTTTTCTATTTAAGCGTTTTTGCTTACTAGTTATTTTTTCAAATAAGAAAGATTTTTTTACCAATCTATCAATAGAAGGTAGTTCTAAGAATTCAATAAATTTTTCTAACTCATCTTCATTTATTTCGCTGTTTACTTCCTTATTAATATTTTTTCAATTATAGTAATCTTCGATTGCACTTTTATCTTTAACAACATTTCTTTTTACTATTTTATCAATGTATTTTAATTGTTTTTCTAATTTTTGTAAATCTTTTTTATCAAATGATCTATTTTGAATAGCTAATTTAATATTTAATTCAAAATCCGTTTCAAATAAATTATTGCTATGCTTGTCTAATAAATCATAGTTTATTTCTTCTTTTTTAAATTCTTCTAAAATTAGGAATAAACAACTTATATTTATATTTCCTTTTGATCAAAAATCTTTTTTATGATGAAAAGCTTTAATATATTCTGGGTTATTCTCATAATTTGGAAGTGTAGATAAGCGTGCAATTTGATTTTCGCATTCTTTAATAAAATCTTCTCTAAATACATATAATTTTTTATAGTATTCTTTAATAACTTTATTTTTAATTGTAACCGGAGCGGTTAGTAATTCATTCTCTTTTTGAATATTAACTGCAACATCAACTTTATTAATTGTTTCTTTGTGATGTTTTACAATTTCTTCAATACTTACTAGTAATTTTTTAACAACATTATTCATATCGACTTCTTCATCTTTTTCCATTTTTTTCCTATGTTTTACTAAAGGATGAATAAGTTTATAGTTGTTTGCTAAAACTTCTTTTATTTCATAAACAACTTCATTGGTTTGTTCTTGCTTTTCTAAAATCGCATCTTCTAATTCTTGTGAAATTTTAGGTATTTGTGAATGAATGTTAGATATAAATCTAATTATTCTTTCTTGGTTATTTATGATCTCATTTACGTGCTTTAAGTTTGATAGAAAAACATCATCTATAAACTCTACACTTGATAATTTAAATTTTTTTAAAAATTCTTTTTTTGTTATACTTGAAAGAGAATTATCTCTTTCATAAAAACTTCTCAATATATCAATAAATTGTTTTAAATAAATACTTGTGAAGTTCATTTTTCTTTTCATATCAAATAACTTTCTAGTTATTTGTCTATTCAATTGATATAAACTTGATGGTTTACCTGCAATTAATTTTTCATCCATATAAATTGCTCCATCATATAAAGGTTGAACACCAACTATAGCTCTTGCTATTGTTGTTTTACCACTACCAGATTCTCCTACTAAACCAAATATTTCACCTTTTTGAACATCTAACGAAGTTTGTTTTACAGCATAAAACTTATGACCACTATTTCTGAAAACAACTTCTATATTTCTAATTTTTAAAAAAGAATTATTTTCTCTGTTTTTTGTAGACATATTAATCTCGCTTTCCTTGGTTTTTTATTTTTTCTTTTAAGTTCGTAATTGCTTCTGGTTTGTTTATTTTTGGTGCTCTTTTATCTAACAATCAGGTTTTTGCATAATGTGTATCACTAACTTTAAACATTGGCGGTTCATATAGATAATCGATCTCCATTGCGTAATTATTTCTTGGTGCAAATGCATCACCTGTTAAGTTATTAAATAATGATGGAGGTGTTCCTGATATTGAAAACAATTCTTCTCCTTTATTACTTAATTGTGGTAATGATGATAATAATGCTCATGTATATGGATGTTTTGGATCATGAAATATTTCATCTGATGTTCCATACTCAACAATTTGACCCGCATACATAACAGCAATTCTATCAGCTAGTTTTGCAACAACTCCTAAGTCATGTGTAATAAAAATAACTGTAAATTTATACTCTTCTTGAAGTTCTCTAATTAAATCTAGTATTTGAGCTTGAATAGTTACATCAAGCGCGGTTGTTGGTTCATCACAAATAAGAATTTTAGGTCTACATGCTAAAGCAATAGCTATAACAACTCTTTGTCTCATCCCCCCAGAATATCTTCCTGGTATATCTTTATATCTTTTTTCTGGTTCTGGTATTCCAACCTTACCTAATAAATTAATCGCTTCTGCTTTCGCTTCTCTTCTTGAAAGACCTAATTGCTTTCTTAAAACTTCGGTTATTTGAAATCCAACAGATAACAACGGGTTTAAAGATGTCATAGGATCTTGAAATATTGTAGCAATAGTTTTTCCACGTAATTTTCTTATTTCTCTTGCTGCTTTTAATTTATTAAAAGTACCAAAGATACCTTTAACTCTATTTCAGTCTGTTAATAAATTTTCAAAGTGATCATTATCAATTTCTTTTTCATTCCAATAATCATCAACTAAACTTTTTAACTCTGCTTCTATTTTAAAGTGATAATTTCTGTGTTCATATCATCTATAAAATGAATCCAACTCTTTTATAGAGAATAAATGTAAATTGTTTGAATTTAATTTTGCATCATTCAAAGCAACTTCTTTTTTTACATTTATATTTTCAAGCTCAGCTTGTAAATTATTTAATTCTTTTTCTAAAATCTCTTTTTTAAAATTATGTAAACAATTTAATTTATATTCTTTAAAAAGAAATTCTTTTTTTTCGATATTTTTAATTTCAGATAAAATTTTTTCTTCACTATATGAATTAAAGTTATTTATTAAACTATTTATAAAATTAATTTTAGTATTTAACTTTAATATGCTTAATTGATTTTTAAATGCTTCAAATCCATGTGTTTTAACAAATTCTTTAGCTTTTAATAATCTATCAACATTAATTCTATTTAATATTTTACTTATTAAAGATATTCCTTTAACTTTGGTAATATCTTGTTTAAGTAACTCAATTTTAAAATTTAAATCTTCAAAATATTTTTGCTTTTTATCTTCATCAAAAATAACTTCAAGCTTACTTGTTACTTCTTTTACTTTTTCTTCAAGCAATCCTATTTTATAACTATTAGTATTACTTTTAGAAAAGTTTAATCCTGCTCTTAATTTGTCTATTTTTTTTAACAAATCATCTTTAGTAGCTTTTAGCTTTTCTTCTTTTAATTTTTCAAAATTTTTAATTTCGTTTTTTAATTTTTTTATAGAATTTTTATTTATTTTAACAATATTTTTTACAGTACTTCCGTCCATAATTAATCTTTGAAAGTTTACTAGATTGATAGGTTTTTTAAAATAAGCTTTTTTATCATCTATAGATTCTTGATTTGGACTGTATATAATTGATCCATCACTTATATAACCATTTGATTCCAACATACCTGTGAACGTTTTGGTTATAACTGATTTACCACTACCTGATTCTCCAACAATTGCCAACACTTCTTTGTCGTAAATATCTAAAGAAATGTTTCTAATTGCTGTTAAAAAACGTTGTCTAACTTGAAATTTTACTTCTAAATTTCTTATAGCTAATATTTTGCTTTTTTCCATTTTTTTTAAAATTCCTATCTATGTAATTTTGGATCTAGTGAGTCTGCAAATATTTTTCCATTAAAGTAGAACAATAATGATATAACACCGATAAATGAAAGTGGTATATAAAGTAAATGCGGATATAAAGTATATGGACTTTGTAATGCCTGGTTTAAAATTGTACCTAATGAGGCATCAGATGCATAATTTTCTATAAATCCAAAGCTATAGTATGATAGCGCTGCATCTAAACCAATTGCTCCAGGAATTGAGAATGATATTGTTTGAATAATGATTGGTAAAATTTTTGGTAAAATGTTTTTCACAATAATTCTTGGACCTCTTGTACCAAGAACTTGAGAAGCAACATTATATTCTGAATTTCTAACTAAAATCATTTGAATTCTCATTGTCTCTGCTAAACCAATCCAACTTGTAATTGATATAGCAACAATTATTTTAAATAAATCTGCTTTTCCACCAAATAAGAATATAATGAATAATCACAATATTAGAGATGGAATGATTGTCATAAATCTAATAAATTCTATAAATAATATGTCTAGTTTAGAGTAGTATCCTCAAATAGCTCCTAAAACTAAACCTAATGATATTTCTATTGCCGATATAATAAAGGCAAATATTATAGTTTTTCTTGAACCAAGTCACATTTTATTTCATAAATCTTCACCATTGTAACCGATCCCGAATCAATGTTTAACACTTGGAGATTCTGGATGAAATGGATCACTAGACACAGAAGAAATGTCTGCATTTTTACCTATTATAAAAGCCATAAGTACAAAGCTTATGAGTATTATTGAAGATATTATAAAAACCTTGCTTTTCAAAACCAACTTAGATACTGATTTTCAATAACTATATGGTTTTGAATTGATTTTTTCTATAGATTCTTCTCTCTTCTCAACAAACTTAAAAAGAGATGCATCTATAGAACTAATTTCAATTTCTTTTTGATTATGTAAAATTACTTCCATAAATACCTTTCTATTTTTTAGATAATTTAACTCTTGGGTCTAATACAGCCATTAATAAGTCACTTAATAATGACACAAATATACCAATTCCTGCAGATAGTACAATATATCCTAAAACAATGTATATATCATTTGTACCAACACCTTTAAGAATGTATTTACTCATACCTGGAGCTACATAAAATTGCTCAACAAGAATACTTGATCCAAATAATGAATAAATAATACTTGCTGGTATTGTTCTAATAATTCTTATTCCTGCATTTCTAAAAATATGAATATAGAAAACATAAGAATTACTTAAACCTTTTGATTGTGCAAATTTTGTATAATCTGCTGTCATTTCATCAATTATAAATCTTCTTGTTATAATCGATAGACCAGGAACTCCTAATATAACAAGTGCAAATATTGCAACAAATTTTGTATAGTCGTTCATGTCCCACACACCGGCGGAGTTGAAATATTTAACTGTAACTGTTCAATAAATTGAAACAATAATTACTGATGGTACTGCTGTAAATCCTAAAAAGATTCAATTTAAAGAGTTATCTAATGGTTTTTCTTTAAACCTTGCCATAACTATACCCATCGGAACTCCAATCAAGTAAGTTATGATAGTTGAAGAAAATCCTAAAATAAATGATATAGGCATAGCATCTTTAAAAGTATCTAGAACAGAATTATATAAGTTACCGTTTGTTCCGTTCATAATCATTCCTAATCAGAATCATTTTTTAGTTTCATTACCATAAACTCCTGTAGAACTTACTTTTGTAACCTCCATAATTGTTTTTGGAATAAATGGTGTTATATTTCTTCAAAATATAAGAACTTGTTTTATCATACTTCCGTATAAACCAAATGCTTTTCGTTTATTTTCTATTAAGTCATAAAACTCAGGAGTATTTGGTTTTATTGGGTTTTTTATTGGATCATAATCACTTAAAAGTGCATCATCCTTTAAAAAGGCAACCATTAAAACATAAACAACAGCAACGGCTAAATAAAATGTTAAAAAAGCATATAAAATTCTTTTAACCGAATAACTTAGCAAAGGAGTCTTTGCTAAAAATTCTCTACGACCTGAATTAAATTTTGCATATAAGTAACCAAGTTTTTTATAAATAGGTACTTTTGTTTTACCAATTTCGTCTTTTAGTTCGATTCTATCAAAGACTGATTGTAAATCTTGCTCAATTAATTCATTTTGAGAAGTTAAATCATTTTTCATTTTTATCCTTTCCAACTTATTATTTTATAAACATAAATTTTTACTATACAATAATTAATACAGAGGTGAATTCATGAAAAACAATAAGAATAAATATAATGTACTTAAAGAGCTTAGAAAAGATCAAAGAGACGCTCATAAAGACTTCGTTAATAATAAAGTTGATGAAGTTCTTGATGATTATGTTGAAAAGCATTCTGAATACATAAGCTCTAAAAAACTAAGATGGTACGATTATATAATTATAGTTTTTATTTCAATTTTAATAACTGGTTTATCATTTATTATATCTATTTATGGTTTTAAAGATATTACTAGAACAAATTATTTCACAGCAGCTGCTGGTTTTCTAGGTCTCTTTATCTGAATTGTTTATGGATTTGTCATAAACAGAAGAACTGCTAAGTTTTATAACGATTCAAGAAGAAGATATTCTTCAACCTTATCTCCTGAAGAAGCACTAAGCAGAAGGATTAATAAATGTTTCTTTTTTGGTTCAATAATATTGTTAATTATAAGTTTAATATGCTATTTTTCAATTTAGCAAAAGTTTGCCATAAAAAATAAACGTTCTAACTTAAACAAGTACTAAAATCACATTTAATAGGTACTTATTTAAATTAGAACGTTTTTTTTATTATTTTTAAAAATTTCATATTATCTCTAATAACACATTTAAAAATAGCTTTCTAATTAATAGCACCTATTTAAGCATAATGAACTTAATAGCACGTTTAGCGGCAGTTTTAATGGTTTTGCCATTAATATTTTTGCACACTAAAAAATCATTAAAAAAGTTATTTTTCAATGACAATAAAGATAAAACAAATGATTGTTCTAAACTACTTAAAAAATGGTTTATTTCATATTTTCTCATTATGTATACCTCCATCGCCTATGTAAATACTAACAAAATTAAAAAATAATTGCAATAAAATTCAATTTTTTATTACAATTATTTTATTTTAAATATATATATTTAGCCAACAGAAAAATCACTTTTAGTTTTAACAGTTAATTCTAAATTATTTGCTCCACTGTATTTAAATGTTATTTTAATTCCGTTTTCAGCAATAACAGCTGATGATGAAATGTTAAATTTATATTCTTCTAAATTAACAGCATTACTTTCATTTGCTTCAATTGTGAATGATTGAGGTTTTTCAGATATCTCATCAAATTGTACTTGAGCATCGGCTTTTTTGTTAGCAACTTTAATAGTAACTGTAACAGGATTTTTATCTTGTAATTCTAAAACATTATTTTGTAAATGATCTAATGTAACAAATGACAATTCAGGACTTTGTTCTGGTTGAGGATCTGTACTTGACTCACTAGAATCTTTAAAAGTAAGAGTAAATGTTGCTGTTCCAGTTACTAAATTACTTTTTTCAGCAGCTTTCACAATTATTGATCCAGCTTTTTCTTTTGTAGCAGCTGAGAATCTATCGAAAATAACATCAGTAGTTTCTACAACTTGTTTGCTTAATTCAGTTTTTATTTTTGTAATAACAGCAACTTTAGCAGCAGCTTCATCATTTGCTGTAGGAGCAACTGTTAAACTTTGTGCTGTTAATTTAGACAAATCAGCAGGTTCTGAACTTGATTTGTCGTTTTTACATGCAACAGCAACACTACTTGAAGCAGCAACCATTCCCATTGCACCTAATAAACTTAATAATTTTTTCATAAATTTTTCTCCTATTCACGGTTAGACCGTATTATTATTATATGTTTAATACTGATTTTAGGCAAGAAAAAAAGCACTTTATTTTATATTTTAAAAAAAAAAAGAAATAAATATGAAATCTCAAAAAAAGTATTTATTTTGTTGATTGTAAGCGATTATGTCACAAAAAAAACAATATATTAATATATGCTTCTTGTATTTCTTCTTTTTTTATTAAAGAAGTATCAATTACTATATTTTCATGGACTATCAGTTTTTGGTGGTTTAATAGACTCTAGTTCTTCTTTTTTAATTGTATATTTATTACCGTGAAGCCTATTGTCATCTATTTCTATTAAGTTATATACATCATTATCAATTGAAGAATAATATTTATTATCCTGAGTTTTCATAACCATAACTTTTGTTTTTGGTTTTAAATACAGCGGCTCATACCCTGAACAAACAAACCATTTTTTATTATCATAATCAATACTTGAACCTTTATTGACGATTCTTGTGGTTCTATATGAAAAAACAATATTTGGATTTTCTGTAAATTTTCTTATAACTGATTTACAATTATCAATAGGAGTTGAATATTTTTTATTATATTCTTTAATCAGTGTAGGTAAATAATCATTTAACTCTTCAATTGTTTTAATATTTTTAATTCGAATTCTTTGAGGTCATCTTCTTTGAAGGGTGCCAAAAGTTCTCTCAACCAAAGCTTTTTCTTGTGGTATAGAGGTAGTTTTTGTTGATTCTTTTAAAGAATGAAAAATAAATTGCAATTGAGTACGAGACTCTGAATACCCTTCAGAGTCTCTATTTATTTTAGAGCTAAATACATTTCGATTGTCAGTTACATTCTTAATAGGAATGCCATAATTTACAAATGTTTCTTTATAAACACGATAATAACTCTCTGTTGTTTCTTGCTCGCTAAAATGTCCTGCTAAAATTCTTTTTGTTGACTTATCAATTACAATGTGTAAATGACTTTTTACTCCCTTAATCCACTCGTGATTTGAAGCATCTGCTTCAAAAATTGCCCCAAAGTTTGTTTCTGTTTTTTGGGTTGGGTGAGGGTGTTTTAATAATGGAATTTTATTTTTGATTATAACTAATGGTTCTAAATCATTGTTTAATAGCTTTGTTCTTAATCTAATTTCTTTTTTGGTTTTTTTATGCATACTAAAAACTAACTCATTATTTTCTTTCATTATATTTCTTAATGAAGAATAGCTAATTTTATCTTTTCAACAATTTTCTCAATAATCTAACATACTAAAATCATAATATTTTAAATTATAAAGACTAATTATTTTTTCTTTAATATCATGATCTATTTTATTTCTTGGGATTTTCCCAGTGTTTTTATGAATAAAAGCTTTTGGTCCAATTTTTTTATACTCTTTTAACTTTCTATATGTGTGTCTTTTTGATCAACCAAGAGTTTCTGCGCTTGTGTTTATGTCATGTAGTTTATTAGATAAACCTTTTATAACCTCTAATTTAATTTGTTTCATTATGTCTAATTCAATTCCTCTCATAATTTTGCCTCCAAGAATATTGTACTTGTGACATAATCTCTTGTTATTCATAATATGAAATCTCAAAAAAAGTATTTATTTAGGATTTTATAGTAATTTTTGATAAAATATAGAAGTTATTTAAAATAAATAGATATAGAAAAGAGGAAAAATAAAATGAAAAAATTAATGGGAATATTATCTGTAACAGCTAGTGTTGCAAGTGCAGCTTCAGTAGTTGTAGCTTGTGCAAAAGATTTAGAATACGCTGAAGGATTTGATGACGCTAAATTTTTAAAAAGTTTTCCTATAATGCTTGGCGACGATACTGGAGCTTCTAATTTAGACGATTGCATTGAGGAAGGAAAATTGAAAAGAGACTTTTTAGATACTAAAAAGAGCGATTCTTCACCAGTAAGTTATTCTGGAACATTTATTTCGGGAAATATCGATAATATTAAAAGTGTTTTTAAAGGTTTAGATTCATTAAAAAACGATGAAAATACAGCTTATATTTTATCAGTTAGCGGAAAAAAAGGTAAAACATCATTGGTTGTTTATGTAATTAAGTTATCAGGTGATGCTAATGGATTTACAAGCGCTTCATCAGTTTATAAACATAAAATTACCATTCCTGCTCCTGAAGCAAAAGAAAGTAATTAAAAAACTATTTTTAAATTGTTTAAAAATAGTTTTTTTTTATTTAACAATAAATCTACTAGATACCATTAAAAATAACCAATAAACAAATATTACTGAAAAGTTAATTAAATATAATTTGTTTGTTTCAATATTTTTTGCTGAAAAATAATTTAATGTAAACGAAATTATAAACAAGCATATCGGAATGATAATATTAAATATTAAATTTAATACACTAAATGTTCGATATTCAAATAGTTCTAATATGCTTGAAAAAACGAAACTCAAAAGCATTGTTGATAAAACAATATACACTAAATAACATAAAAATGTAATTAAATCGGATTCATACCATTCTGTGGAACTTTTTAAAATTGGAGAAAATATAATATTTAAAAATATATCTAAAAATATTAAAAATATAAAGCCTAAATATATCATTAAATGTGGTCAGAATATACGAATATGTCTTTTTCTAGCATTATAAATTAAATTTGATAAATACAAACTTGATGCAACTAAAAATACACAAAAAGCAAATGAAGCATAAAAGTATCTGCTTAAAACAATATCTTGACTATATAAACCAGCTCCAATTGAAATGAACAAGATCAACGAAATAAAAAATGCTGGGTATAAAAAATAAGAAAATCTTAAAATATATAAGCTTGTTATTTTTCATTTGTTTACTTCATATTCATCTGAATGAATATCTTTATTAAATAGAGTCATATAAAACTTAATAACAATTCAGCTATTTTTGTTGTAGTATTCGTTTACTCTTTTTAATTCAAATAAGTTTTCACTTTTTTTATACCCAAGTCTATCCTTCTCTTTTTGAAATATTTCTTTTATACTTTCAATTGCTAAATTACATGATTGAACTAAATCTCCATAATCATGTTCTGACAACATACGACTTGCTAATTCATCTATTAAGAGATTTAAATAAATAGGTCTATATTTAATATTGCTATAATATTTAACATATCATTTAATTTTGTTCATATTTTTTTCAATTAAGCTGTTTTTTAAAGAATCTAAATAGTCTAAAGTGCTTTCAAATTCAAATAATATATTATTTCTTAGATTTTTTTTGTATTCAGATAAGTTTTTTAAATTATAAAATAATATAGTTTTAATAGCTCCATAAACAATTGTAAAAATAGATCCTAAAATAATTAATTTAAATGGGGAAAAAATTTCATATAATGTACTATCAGTATCTTTGCTATTATCCAGTCATGAACTATATATATAATATAAAAATGTCATTATGGTTATAAAAACTATTTCAAATATTATTTTTTTCATATACTAACCCCTAATTAATCCTTTAAAATTAATTATAACTTAAAATCATTTACACAATTAAAGAACTAAAAAAAATCATAATCAATGATTTGCTTATGGTTTTTTAATTATAATTCATCTTTTTAATATCTGATATTTCTAATTCTTGATCACTTGAAAATTCAATTCTATTAAAATCTTTGATAAAAAATCTTGAACTAAATACTGTTTTATAATCATCTGCAAATAATTCTATTGATGATGAATCAATAAACATTTCTACAACTTGATTTTTATCTTTAATTTTTCTTATTGCATATCTTTTGCTTTCATAATCTCAATCAACTTTTTGACCTTGTTTTGATCTATCCATCGAAATTTCATTATCGTCAAATACAACTTCTAAAAATTCATTGTTATCATTTAAAATTTTAAAACTTGTATTTCCCTTTAAGTTGAATTGAATATGTTTAGCTTTATTAATTTCTACTACATTTGTTTTTTTAACTACTTTATTTTCTAAAACATTTTTTTTAAAATCACCAAAAGGTTTTTGTATTAAAACATCACCTTCCAAAGTTAACTCTCTTGGAATTGTTAGCATTGAGTGTCATGAATATTCATCAGTTGGATATTGTACATCACAACACCCAAATCATCCAAACCAAACTAATGTATCTTCTTTTCAATATGTTTGAGGCGCATAAAAGTCATATCCATAGTCAACTTGTAATAATGGAAATTTCTCATTTAATTTATTGCTTTCAAAATTTAAATTTTCAATTACTGAATAAACAACATTTCTTGAACAATTTAGTTCGTACTTATTGTCATCATTAAAATATCCTTCTGCAGATATAAAGAAAAGATATCTATCTTTAATTTTATCTAAATTTGGACACTCTCACATATAACCATATGTTTGATCTTTAATTGATGGTTTTAAAACTGTTTTAAATTCAAATTTATCATAATCTTTCATTTCATAAACTGCTAATCCACCTTTAACCTCATCTTTGGTTTGCACTCCAAAAATCATATATTTTTTATTATTCAATTCAAATATTTTTGGATCTCTAGCATGAGGAGTAAATTTATCTTTATCTCATGATACAGCTACTCTTTTATTAACTACTTTGTTGTTTTCAAAGTCTGCTACAATTTGAACTTCTTCATTCATATTGCCTTTTCCATCTTCCATATTCCCAGTATAATAAATTTTTACAGTATTTCCAAAATCATAAGCACTTCCTGAAAAAGCACCATATGCTTCTTTTTCAAAATCAGGAACTACAGAAACTCCCATGTCTTTATAATTTACAAAGTCTTTTGTAGTAACATAACGTCAGTGTTTAAAACCATGATAAGGTTGAACTGGTGTTCATTGATAATGGATATGATGAACTCCATCTTTAAATAATAAACCATTTGGATCATTTACTAATCCATTAGGTGATGCAATATGATACAATGGTCGATAATATTTATCTTTTTCAACAAGTTTATTTGCTTGATCATAATATTTTTGATCAATTTCATTAAACTTTTTTCATTTTAATTCCGCTATTTTTTTCATTAACTTCCCCCTTAATATTAATTTTAAAATTTATATGTTTTACTTAAAATTAGTTTTCAGTAACATAACAACATTTAACTATATTCTAATAAAATTTTTCAAAAATATCTTTTTTTTTATAAAAAAATTCTATTCGAATATATTTAATCATATTAAAATTAAATTTCAGATTTTTTATTTAAAAAAAAAAAAAAAATAAGCTTATTTGCTTATTCAAAATTGAAATACTCCTTGATCAATTTTTTTATAATCTCCTTCAAGAGCATACATAACTCCTGTTAAAAAGTCGATTAATCTTTTTTTATCATCCTTAGAAATTTCTGTTAAATTAACAGTTACTCTTTTAAACTTCATTAAGCTGTCAACAATTTGTTTAGTATCTTTATAACTTTGAGGTTTAAAATGTGTTGCGTGCATTTCATCAAATTCTGTATTATCATTTGATATTTCTTCAGAAACCATTTGGCTTTCATAATATTGTTGTTGAGAATGTCTTTGTTGCTGCAAGTTTTGCTCATATTGAGGATTATTGATTTGTTGAGGATTATTGATTTGTTGAGGATTATTGATTTGTTGAGGATTATATTGTTGTTGATTTCCCATTCCTTGTTGATTTATATTTTGCGGATTTTTATTTTCACCTTTATTGTTTTCAACAACTACTTCTTGAAACTTCTTTTTGAAAATTGCCATAAACTATCATTTCTTTCTTAGGAATGGTGGAAAATCTCCGTCCTCATCATCAACTGTGTCTTCAATTTTTTGTGCAACTTGAGGTCTTTGTTGAGAAACATTTCCTTCTTTTCAATTTTCCATTCTTTGAGCTACATTTTTCATCTCATTTTCAGAAATTTTACTTTGTTGTTGCACATAACTAGGTCTTTTATTATTTTCATCATTTAAAAAACTGGTTCTTTTTTCTTGAGCTGATTCAATGTAATCATCATTACTAATGTTTCTTTGATTTGATACATTCATATTTTGTTCTTGAACATGATTTTGGATATTTTGTGGTTTTACAACTTCAACATGTTGTTCTGAACTTATTTCTTTATTATGATCGTTATCAAAACCAGTTGCAATAACAGTAACAATTAATTCATCACCTAAATTTTCACTAATAGCAATACCAAAAATTAAGTTAATATCTTGTCCACTTGCTTGTTTAATAATATCAGCTGCATCCTCTGCATCATTTAAAGTTGTAGAAGGACCACCAGTTACGTTAACAATAGCATCTTTTGCTCCTCTAATTGAAGTTTCTAATAAAGCGCTAGTAATAGCTTTATTAGCAGCTTCTATTGCTTTATCAGGTCCTGAACCAATACCAATTCCAAATAAAGCATTTCCTTTACCTTTCATAATTGTTCTAACATCAGCAAAGTCTAAGTTAATAGTTGCAGGAACTGCAATTAAATCAGTGATTGTTTGAACTCCTTGTTTTAAAATATTATCCGCTTCTCTAAATGAATCTTTAACTGGAATTCCTCCAATTATTTCAAGCAAACGATCATTTGAAATAACAATAATTGAATCAACAAATTTTTTTAACTCATCAATACCTTTTATTGCATAACTATTTCTTAATCTACCTTCAAATCCAAATGGTTTTGTTACAATAGCAATAACTAATGCTCCAGTTTCCATAGCAATTCTTGCAATTTCGGGTGCAGCACCAGTTCCAGTTCCTCCACCCATTCCAGAAGCAACAAATATAAGATCTGCATCTTTTAGTATTTCTCTTATTTCTGATTCTGATTCAAGTGCAGCTTGTTTTCCGACTTCTGGATTTGCTCCTGCACCTAAACCTTTTGAGATATTTGCTCCTAATACAACTTTTTTTTCTGCACTACTTGCAGCTAAAACTTGAGCATCAGTATTTGCAACAATAAATTCAACACCTTCAACTTTATCTTCAATCATCCTGTTAACAGCATTACATCCACCACCACCAACACCAATTACCTTGATATTCGCAGCTTGTTTTACGAAATTATTTGACATTCTCCATCCTCCTTATAAAACTATCTATTTGTTTGCTTTTTAATAATACCATTTTGATTTGCAAAATTATTTACATTTTGATAATTTTGTTGATTATTAATATTATTAATATCGTATATTGATTGATTTTGTAAATTAGTAAAATTTTGTCTATGCATCATTTGTGGTTGAGACATTTGATTTTGGACAATATTTGGTACATTATTAATACCAGTATAAAGATTAGACATTGGGTTTTGCATTAATCCTTGTTGATTATTTTGCATCAATTGTTGGTGTTTTTCAACTTTTGAATATTCAATTGTACTTGTTTTAAATATTTGTGCATTTTTATTTACATCATGACAGCTTTTAATAGCCCCACAAAGAGAAGAAGTTCAAATTTCATTTGCTCCTGTTACAAGTGAATAATAAATAAATACTTTATTTTTGAAATTACTTCTTGATATCATTTTATCAAATCCAGAAATTTCAGTTACTTTACCATTAAAAAATACTTTAAAATCTCTTACTTTTGTTATAAACTCGTTTTGAATCTCTAGATCTATTAAATCAATTATATAATTCATCTCTTCTAAAAATAGATCTTTTAATTGTTTTATGCTTATTTCTAAAGTTCTTTTTTCACTTGATATATACTTTCGATAAATAATTAAATCATCATTTTTAGTTGATTTAAAGTTCAACATTTTAAAAATATATGTTTCAACTACTTTATTTTTAGCATAAATTTTTTTAGCTATATTGCTAAAAATTTTATCTATTCCAATTGGTTTTGAGATTTTTTTAACTAATGTTTCTTTTGCAAAAAATCCTATTTCTAATGTTTTAATATTTCAATCTACTAACGCAGAAGGTTCTTTAAAGTTTTTTTCTTCAATACATTGTTTTGCAAGAGCATATGTTTGAATATATTTTGCTAATATATTTTTTTCACATTTTTGAACAACTTCCATATGTGAATCAACAACTTTTTTATCTAATGTATAAGCTTTTGCATACATAGCGACACTATTTGCAATCATCCCAACATTAATTGAATTTCTTCTGTCTTTATTATTTAAAACATATTCATAAGGTCTAACGTTAATTACAACTGTGTTTTCATTTTCATTAATTACAACTGCATCTTTATATAGTTTTTTAATATGTTCATGAGTGATTATTTTTTTAT
The DNA here is from genome assembly GCF_009730595.1 of Spiroplasma tabanidicola. Taxonomy (NCBI): domain Bacteria; kingdom Bacillati; phylum Mycoplasmatota; class Mollicutes; order Entomoplasmatales; family Spiroplasmataceae; genus Spiroplasma; species Spiroplasma tabanidicola. The sequence goes on from NZ_CP046276.1 coordinate 930,425, forward strand.
CATTATCAATAATTATGTGAAGATTTGTTTGAGCAATTTTTAAAGTTTTAATCGGATATACTATGCCAACATTGATAATTTTTTCATTGTAGGTATTTTCATATTTTCTTATCAGCTTTGATAAATGCTGTTTTGCACTATTTATGTCTAAAACTTCATCATTTTCATTTAATCAGTTTCCTTTGACTCTTTCTTTGAAAATAACTTTTAAACCAAGATTGTTTCGATATTTACCTACGATAAATCTAATGTCTTTTTTTGTTATTTCAACAACTGCATATATTTCGTTTTCCATATTATCACACCTTCTTTATTGCTCACAATTTTGCACTATGTGCTCTTCTATTAATTTTTAATTCATCATCACTTGGTAAAATTGGTTTTTTAGTTAATAATTTAAACTCTTTTTCTTTGATTAATCCCTCAACTGGTAACTTTGATAAAAATTTATCTTTTATATCGGTAGTTTTAGTCTTAAAAATATCTTTAATTATTTTTTCTTCTAAAGAATGAAAACTAATTATTACTAATACTCCATCTTTTTTTAAAAGTTCTAAAGCTTGAATTAAAGATTTTTTTAAAACTTCTAGCTCATCATTGACACAAATCCTTAAAGCTTGAAACACTTTTTTTGCTGGGTGTTTTTTTTGTTTTAATATTTTTTGAGGTAATGCTGATTTAATAATTTCAACCAACTCAAATGTTGTATTAATTGGTTTTTCAACTCTTGTTTCAATAATTTTTTTTGCAATTTGATAACTTAGCTGTTCTTCACCATATAATTTAAAAATATGATTCAACCCTTTTAAATCATATTTGTTTACAATATCTTTTGCGGTTAATTTGTTGTTTTTTAAATCCATCCTCATATCAAGATCGCTATCAAAACGATAACTAAATCCACGAGATCCAACATCAAATTGCGGCGATGATACTCCTAAGTCATATAAAATACCATCAACTAAATTAATGTTTTTTAATGCTAGTAAAGCCTTTAAATATACAAAATTACCTTCCAAAATAGTAAAATTATTTGAAACTGCCCTAAGTTTCATTTCACTATTTTGGATGGCTTCTAAATCCTGATCAACTGCATACAAATGACCAGCTTTCAATCTTTTTAAAATCTCAACACTATGTCCAGCACGGCCCAACGTGCAATCAACATAAACTCCATTTGGTTTAATATCTAACAAATCTATTGATTCATTTAATAAAACCGATATGTGTTCTTGCGTCATTAATTTTCTCCGCCCAATTTTTCAGCAGCTGCATAAATTTCATTTTCATTCAAATCTTCTAAAGATTTTTCATATGCAACCTTGTCTCAAATTTCTAGTCTATCTCCTAGCCCTAGGATATAGACATGTTTTGAAACCCCTATTTTTTCTAATAAATTTGTGGGAATTTTTATTCTGCCAGAAGAATCAACTAATAACTCATCTGAATTAGATAAAATTAAACGTTCAATTGTTCTAGTAGAAGCGTTAAAACTACTTTTATGCCCTAACTCTTGAAGTAGTTTATTAAAATTATCTGGGGTTCTTATTTCCAAAAAGTTCCCTATCCCTTTTGAAACAAAGATAACATCACCCAGTTTATTTCTTAATTTAGATGGAATAGTTATTCTACTTTTATCATCTAAACTATGTTCAAAGGTGCCAAGTAACATATTTTTGCCCCACTTTCTCCCACACAAATACAATTATATACACTTTTAAGATTATTTCAACATTTTTTTTAATTTCTCTCCCACAAAATAAAAAAATCATTAATGCATGATTTTCTTTTGTAAATTTGAAACACATTTTATATACATTTTTTGCTCCAGTTTTTGAATATCAATTGATTCAATATCTCTTTTCAACAAGCTTTTTAATTGATTTTTAAAATTTGTATAATGATAATAAATTGAGTTTGTTACATTAAGACTTAAAACAGGATCTAGCTTGTCTAAGATATCTCCTAATTTATAAATCTCATTATTGATAAGGTTTAAATCTACTTTGTTTTCAAATAAAGCTAAACAAATTGATGAATTTAAAATTTCTGTTTCGATATTTTCTTTTGAAATCATATTTACCTCCAATAAATATATCGATATTTTTAAAAAAAAATTTATCTTATATAAAAAAAAAAAAAAAATAGTTTTCCAAACTGTATTTATTTGGTCAACTATATTTTATTAATTGTGAGATTAATCTTTTTTTACAACTTCTTTATTTTTGTAATATCCACATTCACGACAAACTCTATGTGGTTTAATTGTTGCTCCACAATTTTGGCATGTCATAAGTGATGTACTTACCAATGCTAAATGACTTCTTCTCTTATTTTTTGCAGCCTTGCTGGTCTTTCTAAATGGTACAGCCATATTTACACCTCCTATAATTAAAACTTAAACTCTTTTAGTTTATCCCATCTTGGGTCTTGTTTTTTTTCTTGCTCTTGTTGGTATTCTTCTTCTGACATAAATGTAAAATCTTTACCGACAAATGAGATTTTACCATAATTATTTGTAAAATTAATAGGAATATTTAAAACAATTTGTTCAATTGCATATTCTAAAATGTCAAATTCAGCTCCTAAAACGACATTTACTTGATCATTGTTAATTTCTTCAAAAAAATACTCATCATTTCAATCATACTCTTCATTTTTTATATTAATTAATTTACCGTCTCTTGCATCTATTAAATCTATATCTGTGATTATTTTTGCTTCAACTTTTAAACATTTAATAGTTTCTTGGTATTTTAATGCTCCTAAAACTTTAATTTTATTGATTTTTTTTAATAATGCATGATTGAAGTTGTTAATACTATCACAATTAAAAACTTCATCAATTTTTATCGTTTTTTTAAGCTCAATATCTTTTTTAAGCATATTATTTTACCTCTATTTTTAATTTTTTTATTTTATCAAGTATTTTTTGTCATTCACTAGACACTTCTTTATCGGTTAACTGTTTTTCATTTGAATTAAACTCAAATCCAACACTTATAGCTGATTTTTGCTCATTTGCAAGTGTTTCATCTTGATAAATATCTAATAAACTAAAATGTGTAAGATAATTTATATCTTTTGTAATATTTTTAATTACTTCATTGTAATTATCACTTACAGATAATAACATTGTTACATCTCTTGATGTTTTTTGAAATTTTGAAGCTTCTTTGATAATATTTTTTCTTTCAAATAATTTTTCAATCTCACTTAAGCTAAGTTCTATTACAAAAGTATTAGCAAGTTTATTTGCTTGTTCATATCTTGGACTAAGTTTGAAAATAAATCCTATTAATATATCTTTATATTTAACTTGTGCATTAATAAATGGATGAATTTCATCAATTGGTTTTGACATATTTTGAATGTTTAAATCATTTAAATCAATTTGATAAATTGATAAAACTTCATCCAAAATCCCTTTTAAGTATGGATAAGAAGAAGAAATGTTTAAATTATAAGCTTTTTGATAAAAAACTTCACCGCTTGTAAGAACTGAAAGTCTTTTATCTCTAATTCCTTTTAAATTATAAACATCTGCGATTTCATATAGTTTCAAGTTTTTATTACCTCTTGAACTATTTAAATTTGCAATTTCAATCGCACTTTGAGCTATACTTAATCTATAACTTTCTCTTAGATTACTTAAAGGAGACATTAAATCTATTGGATCTTTTAAGTTAAATAAATCTCATCTTTCAACAACTTTTTTATTCATCAATGAATAAGTTTTAATATTATTAAACCCATTATCTATCAAGTAATTTTCAAGTTGTTTTAATAATTTATTTTCAAGTTGTTTTTCTTTTAAAGTTGCTTCTATAATTTGAGGTTTTGATTCAATTTTGTTATATCCATATAATCTAGCAATTTCTTCAATAATATGTGCTTTATGACTAATATCTGTTCTAAATGGATCAACTTCGAATTTTAAAACTTCTTTTTTTGATTCACTGATCTTAAATTCTAAATTTTCAAATAATTTTTTAACTTGATCTACTTTTAATTTAGTTCCTAAAAATTCATTAATATAATCAAGACTCACTTCAACTTTTTTTAATGAATCAACTGGTTCAACTTGAACTTCAACTTCAGTATTTGCAGAGTAAAGATTATATTGATCAAATCAATAATGTAATCTTTTACTTGCTAATGAATATAATCTTGAACTTATTGGTTTAATTCATCTTTGTAATAAAGCTGAATTTGAATTTGCAAACTTCTGATGTTTTCTCATTAAAATTGGGTTTAATGATAAATAAACAGCAATAACTTGTTTACTTTTTGCACTTGGCAAGAAATATTTATTAAAATCAACACCAAGAGTACTTACAACTTCATCAGCGCACATTAATTGATAATTAATTGGTTTTTTGTCTGTTGGATTATTTTGAATATGTAATTGTGTTTTTAATTTTTCAGGATCTAAAAATAAAATTGGTTGACCAGTTTCAATAGCAATTACATTAGCTAAATCTAGTCAGAAGTTTTCTTGAGATTTAAATCCACAAAACTTTAATCATATATCTTGAAATGAGTAAATATTTGGTTCAGTTTCATTTTCATGAATACTGTGAACTTCTTTTAAATCAAATAACTCCATTGCACAACTTCTAACAAGTTCTTTGCTTTCTTCAGTCTCTTTTAATGAAACTGAAACATGATAAATTGAAGGAATTTGTTTTAAATTTTTTGTATAGTCTTTGACATCCTTATCAAAATAATTTGCTAATTCTTTTACAATTTGCATTGCACCAAGTGCATCACTTCTATTTAAAGTTAAATCAACATCTCAAACGACATCATTAAATCCAATTATATTTAAAACTTCATTGCTTCCAATTAGTGAATAAGGATCAGTTTTTGTAAAAATTGGATAAATCCCTTCCAATTCAACTTCTGTTTGAACATTTTGATCTACACCAATTTCAGTTAAAGAACAAATCATTCCTTCTGAAATTTTTCCTTGTATTTCTTTAGTTTCTAACGTTAAACCTGTTGAAATAGTTTTTCCTGGACTTGCAACAATTACATATTGTCCTTCTTTAACATTATTTGCTCCACAAACAATCGGACTTACCAAATCTTCTCCTTTATCAACAAAGCAAAAGTTTAATTTAGTTCCTTCAATTGGAGCAACACTTCCAACATGCCCTAAAGTAAGTTGATCATTTAAGTCTCTATACACTCTTTTTGCATCAACTTCAAATCCTAGCGAGTTTAAAGCGACAGTTATTTCATCACTTCTAATACCTTTAATATCTATAAAATTTTTTAATCAATTTCTTGTAATAACCATATTTACCTCCTAATCTCCAAAGAATTTGAATTGTTCTAAAAATCTAATATCATTTTCATAAAAATCTCTTATATTATTAATTCCAAATTTTAGCATAGCAACTCTTTCTACACCAATTCCAAAAGCTAATCCACCAACTTCATTTGAATCTAAACCATTTTGTTCTATTACTTCTGGTGCAATCATTCCTGATCCTAAAATTTCAATTCAACCAGTATTTTTACATACTTTACATCCTGAACCACTACAATTTACACATGAAATATCAACTTCACAACTAGGTTCGGTAAATGGAAAAAAACTAGGTCTTAATCTGATTTTTGTTTTAGGTGAAAACAATCTTTTACACATATATTCTAATGTTCATTTTAATGTTGCGAAATTAATTTTTTTACCAACAGCAAAACCATCAATTTGCATAAATTGATGTGAATGTGTTGCATCATCATCATCTCTTCGATATACATTTCCATAACTAATTGAAGCGATACTTTTTTCTTCAACATTCATTTTCGACAATTGAGTTAATCTTCTTGCTGTCATATTAGTACAATGAGTTCTTAAAACATTTTTTTCATCAACATAAAAAGTATCTTGCATATCTCTAGCAGGATGACCAATTGGCATATTTAATTTTTGAAAACAGTATTCATCACTTTCAAACTCTGTTCCACTAACCATTTCATAACCTAACTCAGTAAAAATATCACTAATTTCATCAATTACTAAGTTTAAAGGGTGTTTTGAACCTCTTTTAAAAGTCATTCCTTGCAAAGAAATATCGATTTTTTCTTTTTCTAATTGTTTTTTTAATTCTTCATATTTTAAAGCATCTTCTAGTTCATTTAAAGCTGAAAAAACCTCAGTTCTAACTTCATTTATCTTAATTCCAAATTCTCTTTTTTGATCTGGGTCTAAATCTTTTAAATCTCTTGAAATTTCAACTAAAGCAGAATCTCTAGAAGCATATTTTCTTTTTAATTCTTCATGACTTTTTTTATCTTTTGCATCTTTAATTTCTTTTCTAAAGGTTTTTAAGATTTCTTCTAATTTTTTTAACATAGTTTTTCCCCTTCTAAATAGTTAATTAAATTATACTAAATAAACGCTTTGTTTTTGGCATTGTTTATTAATACATCAATTTGCTTTATTTGATCTTTAACTTCACTAATAATATAGTCATATTCTTTGGTTTTCTTGTTAATTGATAATAGTAAGTCTTTTTTAGCTACTAATATTGATCTTTTAAAATCTAAAAACTTTCATTTATAAAATTTATCATTATCATAATAATTATTTTCAAAAAAAATATCACCATGAATATAATTGAAAAAAATATAGTTGAAAAATGCTATATTTATAAAATCTCTAATATTTTGATAAAAACTTGCTAGAAATTGAGTATAAATATTTTTATATTCATCTAAATTATTAGTTTTTAACAAACAAGTCTGACTTTTAAAAATATCTCTTATTTCATTAATTTTGTAAAAAATATCATCATACTCAACTTTGTTAAAAGTTAATTTTAATTTTGTTTCAATTGATGTAATCAAATTATTTATATTTATAATTTCTGGAAAACCAACAAACTCTCACATAAATTTAACACCGTTAACTTCACTAAACTGGTTTTTTTTAGTAACTTCATGATTAACTTCTTTCAAAAATTCTTTCAATTTTAATAACTCCTTTATAAAAAGCAATAGTATTTTATAATAACAAGATAAAATATACAAAACTTTATAATAAAAAACACCTCTTTTTAAGAGGTGTTTTTTAAATTTCTGAACTGGCAACGTCCTATTTTCGCATGATACTATCTTCGGCGCAGCTAGCCTTAACTTCTGTGTTCGGCATGGGAACAGGTGTGACCCTAGCGCTATTGTCACCAGATCTGAAATTTTTTTGAGAGTGTTGGGTTATATAAATAACCAAATCATCCTCTCAAAACTGAATATTAGATGTATAGATTTATAATACAAAATGTTTTTCTGGGTTTCTTTCAAGAAAGACTCTCGATCTATTAGTATTGGTAAGCTGAACACGTCACCGTGCTTACACACCCAACCTATCAACCATGTGGTCTACATGGGATCTTACTTCCGAAGAATGGGAAAACTCATCTTGAAGGAGGCTTCTCGCTTAGATGCCTTCAGCGATTATCCTTTCCGCACATAGCTACCCTGCTGTGCCACTGGCGTGACAACAGGAGCACCAGGGGTGCGTCCATTCCGGTCCTCTCGTACTAGGAACAGCTCTTCTCAATTTTCCTACGCCCACAACAGATAGGGACCAAACTGTCTCACGACGTTCTGAACCCAGCTCGCGTACCGCTTTAATGGGCGAACAGCCCAACCCTTGGAACCGACTACAGCTCCAGGATGCGATGAGCCGACATCGAGGTGCCAAACCTCCCCGTCGATGTGAACTCTTGGGGGAGATCAGCCTGTTATCCCCGGGGTAACTTTTATCCGTTGAGCGACGGCCCTTCCACACGGGACCGCCGGATCACTAAGTCCTGCTTTCGCATCTGTTCGACTTGTAAGTCTCGCAGTTAAGCACCCTTCTACCTTTGCGCTCTTCGTACGATTTCCGACCGTACTGAGGGTACCTTTGAGCGCCTCCGTTACATTTTAGGAGGCGACCGCCCCAGTCAAACTACCCACCAAACACTGTCCCTGGCCCGGATAACGGGTCTAGGTTAGAACCTCAATGTAACAAGGGTGGTATTCCAAGGATGACTCCACGATCACTAGCGTGACCGCTTCAAAGTCTCCCACCTATCCTCTACATGTTACACCAAAATTCAATATTAAGTTATAGTAAAGCTCCACGGGGTCTTTCCGTCTAGTTGCGGGTAACCAGCATCTTCACTGGTACTAAAATTTCACCGAGTCTATAGCCGAGACAGCGAAGGGATCATTACGCCTTTCGTGCGGGTCAGAACTTACCTGACAAGGAATTTCGCTACCTTAGGACCGTTATAGTTACGGCCGCCGTTCACCGGGGCTTCAATTCAATGCTTCACCGAAGCTAACATCTCCTCTTAACCTTCCGGCACTGGGCAGGCGTCACCCCCTATACTTCGTCTTACGACTTTGCAGAGAGCTGTGTTTTTGCTAAACAGTTGCCCCTCCCTCTTCACTGCGGCTCACCATAAGTGAGCACCCCTTCTTGCGAACTTACGGGGTTATTTTGCAGAGTTCCTTAGCTATAGTTATCTCGCTTGCCTTAGGATTCTCTCCTTGACCACGTGTGTTCGTTATAGGTACAGGCACCAAGTAAATTAACACTAGAAGCTTTTCTTGGAAGCGTGGAGTCATGGACTTCGCTACTAGCCGAAGCGTTCACTCCCCATCATACTTCAGAGTTAAAGCACGCGGATTTGCCAACGTACACTCCTTTGTATTTAGACCGGCATATCCAACAGCCGGCATCCACTATCCTTCTCCGTCACTCCATCATTTTACTTGGTGGTACAGGAATATCAACCTGTTGTCCATCGACTACGCCTTTCGGCCTCGCCTTAGGTCCTGACTAACCCTGGGTGGACGAACCTTGCCCAGGAATCCTTGGTCAAACGGCATGGAAGATTCTCACTTCCAAACGTTACTCATGCCGGCATAATCACTTCTAAGCGCTCCACCAGTCCTCACAGTCTGACTTCATCGCACTTAGAACGCTCCCCTACCACTTACATTGCTGTAAATCCTAAACTTCGGTAATACGCTTAAGCCCCGGTACATTTTCGGCGCAAAGGCACTCGACTAGTGAGCTGTTACGCACTCTTTAAATGATGGCTGCTTCTGAGCCAACATCCTAGCTGTCTGTGCACCTTCACATCCTTACACACTTAGCGTATATTTAGGGACCTTAGTTGTAGATCTGGGCTGTTTCCCTCACGAGCATGGACCTTATCACCCATGTTCTGACTGCCGAGTATGAAATTATGGCATTCGCAGTTTAATTGTAATCAGTACCCCTAGGTGGGGCCATCATACATTCAGAGCTCTACCTCCATAATTCTAAACCTCGACGCTAGCCTTAAAGCTATATCGGGGAGAACTAGCTATCTCCAGGTTCGATTGGAATTTCACCCCTAGCCACAAGTCATCCACGGTCTTTTCAACGAACGTTGGTTCGGTCCTCCATTAGGTTTTACCCTAACTTCAACCTGCTCATGGCTAGATCACCTGGTTTCGTGTCTACGACAACATACTAAACGCCCTATTAAGGCTCGCTTTCACTACGGCTCCGTATATTCTACTTAACCTTGCATGTTATCGTAACTCGCCGGCTCTTTCTACAAAAAGCACGCTATCACCCATTAACGGGCTCTAGCTTCTTGTAAGCATATGGTTTCAGGGACTATTTCACTCCCCTCACGGGGTACTTTTCACCTTTCCCTCACGGTACTGGTTCACTATCGGTAAAATGGTAGTATTTAGGCTTACCCAGTGGTCTGGGTAGATTCCGACAAGGTTCCACGTGCCCCGCCGTACTCAGGATACTCTATCGAGATCAGTGCATTTCGCATACGGGAGTATCACCCTCTACGCTTGTGCTTCCCAACACATTCTGCTATACACTGATTTTGTAACTCTAACAAGAGTCCTACAACCCCGGCCCGTAGACCGGTTTGGCCTGTTCCGCTTTCGCTCGCCGCTACTTACAGAATCACATTCGTTTTCTTTTCCTCTAGGTACTAAGATGTTTCAGTTCCCTAGGTTCCCGTTATATAACCTATGTATTCAGTTATAAACACTATGAGATTAATCATAGTAGGTTTCCCCATTCGGACATTTCCGGATCATAGCTTACTTCCAGCTCCCCGAAACTTTTCGCAGGTAGTCACGTCCTTCATCGGCTCCATTTTCCAAGGCATTCACCATATGCCCTTACTATACTTTCTTTAAAAAGAAATCCTATTTTGCATTATAGATAATCTAATAAATATGAAATTTCAGTTTTTCTTAGTAATTATAAAGTTACTATTTTACGTTTTTTATGAAACGTAAGAAAAATTAAAATGTCTTTTTTCATCTAATATTCAGTTTTCAAAGAACGATTCTCAGAAATCAAAAACGCTTTGTAGCGTCCACGATCTCTGAAAACTAGATAGAACCAGAATATAATCAAAAGCTGTTTTATCGATTCGCTCAGCTTTTATATCTCTACTATGATTAACTCCATAGAAAGGAGGTGATCCATCCGCACGTTCCCGTACGGATACCTTGTTACGACTTCACCCTAATCGCTAATCCTACCTTGGTACGCTCTCTCCTTACGGTTAAGATACGTGCTTCTGGTATTACCAACTCTCATGGTGTGACGGGCGGTGTGTACAAGACCCGAGAACGTATTCACCGCGACGTTGCTGATTCGCGATTACTAGTGATTCCGGCTTCATGAAGTCGAGTTGCAGACTTCAATCCGAACTGAGACTGACTTTTTGAGATTAGCTCCCTCTCGCGAGATTGCGACTCTTTGTATCAGCCATTGTAGCACGTGTGTAGCCCAGGACATAAGGGGCATGATGATTTGACGTCATCCCCACCTTCCTCTAGCTTACACTAGCAGTCTCGTTAAAGTCCTCAACTTAATGTTAGTAACTAACGATAGGGGTTGCGCTCGTTGCGGGACTTAACCCAACACCTCACGGCACGAGCTGACGACAACCATGCACCACCTGTCTCAATGTTAACCTCCACTACATCTCTGTAGCTTTGCACTGGATGTCAAGCCCTGGTAAGGTTCTTCGCGTTGCTTCGAATTAAACCACATGCTCCACCACTTGTGCGGGTCCCCGTCAATTCCTTTGAGTTTCACTCTTGCGAGCATACTACTCAGGCGGAGTACTTAATGCGTTAGCTGCAGCACCGACTAATGCCGACACTTAGTACTCAACGTTTACGGCGTGGACTACTAGGGTATCTAATCCTATTTGCTCCCCACGCTTTCGTGCCTCAGCGTCAATTACAGGCCAGTAGACCGCCTACGCCACTGGTGTTCCTCCATATATCTACGCATTTCACCGCTACACATGGAATTCCATCTACCTCTCCTGCATTCTAGTTACCCAGTTTTCAAGGCGAACTGGAGTTGAGCTCCAGGCTTTAACCTCAAACTTAAGCAACCGCCTACGCACCCTATACGCCCAATAAATCCGGATAACGCTTGCCACCTATGTATTACCGCGGCTGCTGGCACATAGTTAGCCGTGGCTTTCTGGTTAGGTACCGTCAAACTAAAAGCATTTCCTCTTCTAGCATTTCTTCCCTAACAACAGAGCTTTACAATCCGAAGACCGTCATCACTCACGCGGCATTGCTTCATCAGGCTTTCGCCCATTGTGAAAAATTCCCTACTGCTGCCTCCCGTAGGAGTCTGGGCCGTATCTCAGTCCCAATGTGGCCGATCAACCTCTCAGTTCGGCTACGTATCATTGCCTAGGTGGGCTTTTACCCCGCCTACTAGCTAATACGCCGCATCCTCATCTTCTAGCGACCCAAACGGGCCTTTCAACACCTTCTGATGCCATAATGGTGTCGTATGCGGTATTAGCAGTCGTTTCCAACTGTTATCCCCCACTAAAAGGTAGATTAGATACGTGTTACTCACCCGTTCGCCACTGGGTGCAAGCACCCCGTTCGACTTGCATGTATTAGGCATGCCGCCAGCGTTTATCCTGAGCCAGGATCAAACTCTCATTAAAAAAATGCGAATATTTTGATTCATGACTATATCTGTTTATTTACTCAAAAAATTGAATGTATGTATGTACAATAATAATTTGGTTGTTGTTGTTCTATCTAGTTTTCAAAGATCGTTATTTTATGACTCTCTTTTTTGCAAAGCGAGCACATAGATAAATATATAATATTTTAAAATTTAATACAAGTCTTTTTGACATTTTTTTTAAAATATTTTTATTTTTTTTACCACTTCTCTAAAAGGCCATAAACATTAGTTTTTACCTTAACTTGAGCGGCTTTCATATAATAATACTTTATTAGTACAAATACAAGTCTTTTTTTAAAAAAAGTGAAAAAATTTGTCAATAACATATGATATTTTCCCTATATATAACAAATAAAAATTTCCCAAATATATAATTTATAATGGGGGATTTAAATATGAGGAGATATTTAAAAATGAATGAAAAAAATAAAATGGAAATAATTAAAGCTGTAATTGATGAAAAACTATCTAAAAAAGCTGCAGCAATAAAAATCTGTCAAACAATAAGAAATGTTAACTTATTAATTAACAAATATAAAAAGTATGGTTACACAGCATTTATCCACAAAAATACTGGAAGAATATCAAATAAAAAAATAAAACATCAAATAAGTGATCAAATTATTGACTTGTACATTAATAAATATGAAGAATATAATTATAAACACTTTTTAGAAAAGCTTTGATCAAACCATCAAATAAGTGTTTCATATACTTACTTAATCAATTTATTAAAAAAGAATAATTTATATTCACCAAGAATTCATAAAGTAACTAAAAAAATGATTAAACAAAAAATTACTAACTTATTAAAAAATGAAAATATTAAAAAACTTGAGAAACGAGAGTATTTAAATACTTTGCTTTCAATAGAAAATATTCATCCTATGCAAAATCGAAAAACAGAGTTTGGTGAGCGCTTGCAAACTGATGCATCAGTCCACTACTGAGTTGATAATGAGAAATGGTATTTACATGGTTTTATAGATGATGCAACAGGTAAAGTTTTAGCTTTATATTTTGATAAAGAAGAAACTCTTATGGGATACTACAATATAACAAAAAAAGTTTTATTGGAGTATGGGATTCCAAAGGAGATAATTACTGACAAAAGGACTGTATTTTGAAGTCAAAAAGAAAAAGAGTCAGACCTTCACTCTGACTCTTTAACACAATACGGATTCTTATGTCATAACTTAGGAATAAAGCTAACAACTTCAAGTGTTCCTCAAACAAAAGGCCGTATTGAAAGGTTGTGAAATACACTTCAAGATCGCCTACCAAAGGAACTCAAAGAAAATAATTTATCAGATATAAATGAAGCAAATTCATTTTTAAATGAATATATTAAAAGATATAATTCACAGTTTTCCCTTCAATTAAATAATATCATTAACTCTTTTTCTATTTTTAAAGAACATAAAAACATAGACTTTTATTTATCAAGAAGATTTGAAAGAACTATTAATAAAGGATCTACAATAAAATACCAAAATAAATTTTATTTACCACATTCGAATGGCGAGCCAGTCTTTTATAAAAATAAAACAAAAATCTTTGTAGTAGAAACTTTTGATGGGCAATTATATTCAAACTCATTTAGTGAATGAATGCCTTTAATTGAAGTTCAACAAAACTCAACTTATAAAGAAGCTTATGAAGATAAAAGTGTTTCTGATATACAAAAAACACATAAGCAAATTAAAACCAATAGTCCATGAAAATATACTAATTGAATATTTTACAAAAACTCTAAAAATAAAGTTTTGGGAAAAATTGATTAGTTATTGACAGTCTTTTTTTAAAAAAAGTGAAAAAATTTTTCATTTTTTTTAAAAAATATAAAAAAACAAAAAAAATGACGACTTTTACTAGTCGTCTCATTCTATTGTTGCTGATTTTTCTTCATTTTCATCATTAATTGGGTCAAAAATTTTATTTGTATCTATTTCTAACGTTCTTGTTTTTTCTTTTTGCAAATTATCTAACATGTTAAAGTTATCATTATTTGCTAAGTTTTTTTTAGGTTGAATATTACGGTTTTGTTTTTTTAAAGCTTCTCAGATTCTATCTCCATCACCTAAAAAAATCTTATTTTCATAATTCATATCAACCTTAGGTTGTTTTCTTTCAGTTTGAGGTTTACTTGCTATTTTTTGGGGAATATTTCCTATTGGATCTTTATAAATACTTGCTTTTTGTGCAACAAGTCTTCTTGGTACTATTGTTTGTTTATAAGGGTCTTTTGGCTTATCAGAAAATAAATACTCTTGTACAGTATTTGATAATTGCTCTTCTTGGACACCCACAGGTCTATCTGGACGTTTTATTCTTGGTTGTTGACTATTTGATTGGTTTTGTTGTTTAAATTGATTAAACATAATATCTTGTTGTTGATTTTGAAAGTTTTCTTGATCGAAATTATTTTCTTCTTGAGTTTGATCATAATTTTCTAAATTAGGTACATCAAAATTTTGATCTTGAACACTTTCGTCGTGATCTTCTATGTGCATATTTTCAAAATCATTTTCAGATAGATTATTTCTTAATTTTTGAATTTTATCTGCTATATTAAATGTTTCATCATTTGGAGTTGAAGTAAATGATAAATCATCATGCGCCTGATTCATATTATTTACTTGTTGTTGCATGTTAAATTGAGGTTGTGGTTGAAATTGAGGTTGTGGTTGAAATTGAGGTTGTGGTTGAAATTGAGGTTGTGGTTGAAATTGAGGTTGTGGTTGAAATTGTTGATTAAACTTATTTGAAGTAACATTTTTATTACCATCTTCATTATTTGATTTAACTATAGCAACAATACTCAATGCAGATCTTACTATGAAAATAATTATAGGAAAAACTATAAACAGCACTATAGAAATTATAAGATAACTGCTACTTCCTAATAATTTTATTACAACATCATATGTCATAAAATAAAATGATATAGATATAATTATTGCTAAAATTGATGCTAATAAATCAAAAATTGAAATATAAGGATTGTTATTGATAAAAAAACAAACCATAGTAGCAATAAAAGCAATAATTGCCACAAGAATTAATAAATATTGCAATCAATGAGCATATTCACTATTAAACATTGAATAAGCATGCATTTTTTCGCCTGGAATACTAATAATAATTAAAGATGCAGACATAAATACAAATAATGCTCCAAAAATTCCAAGCACTAAGTTCATAATTTTAATTGCTTTCATAAAATAACCCCTATCTTTTAGCCCTACATTAATATAATTTTAGCATATTATCATTGTAGTTTTTTACAATTTTTATGCACAAAACTAATAAAATAGTCTGATTTAATAGTTTATAACTATACCTTTATATCTTGTCATACTTATTAATGACTCTCTAATTCCTTGAACACCTTCTCCAGAATCTTTTATTCCTAAAAAAGGAAAACAATCAGGCCCTCGTTGAGATTTTGAATTAATATTTACAGTTCCTGTTTCAATTTGTTTTGCAACATTTATAGCTGTTGAAATATCTTGACAAAATACACTTGCTTGTAATCCAAAGTTTGACTTATTTGCAAGTTTAATCATTTCTTCAATACTATTTACTCTCAAAATTGGCAAAACTGGTCCAAACGGTTCTTCTCATGCTAATTTCATATCAGGAGTAACATAATCAACTAATGTTGGTCACATTAGATTTTTTTCTCTTTTATCTCCAAATAAGATTTTAGCACCTTTTTGTTTTGCATCATCAATTAATCCTTGAATAAAATCACTTGATTTTTCATCAATGACTGGTGTTATAAATGCATTTTGTTCTGGTGTTCCAACACTTAATTTTTCTACATGTTTTTTTATAATTGGTACTAATTTATCTGCAATTTGATCATTTACAAATACTCTTTTAATTGCAGTACATCTTTGTCCAGAATATCCAAAAGCTCCAGTTACAATTTCTGAAGCATATTTTTCTAAATCGCGATCATCTAAAACTAAAGCTGGATCTTTTCCTCCAAGTTCAAGTACTAAATCAGTTGAACTACCTTTTGCTCTAATTTGATTTCCAATACCAACACTTCCTGTAAATGAAATCATATCAATTTCAGGATTTGAAGTAATTATATCTCCCACTTCTCTTCCTCTACCAGTCACAACATTAAAAATGCCTTTTGGAAAGTCTGCTTCAATTGCTAATTTTGCCATATAAGCGCCAGTTAAACTTCCTGCAGTTGCTGGTTTGAATACAACTGTGTTTCCCATTACAAGTGCTGGAATAATTTTTGCTAATGCTAAATTAAAAGGATAGTTAAAAGGTGAAATTGCTAATATAACTCCTTTTGCTACTCTTTCAAATATTCCTAATTTATTTTTAGCACCCATTCCCTCACCTGTCATAGCAAGCGGATCCATTCTTTTTGCTTCTTCAAATGTATAATCAATTATTTCTACAGTTCTTAAAACTTCAGCTAGTGAGTCTTTTAAATTTTTTGCAATTTCTTCACTCATTATTTTTGCTATTTCATCTTGATGTTTTAAAATAGCATCTCTAAATTTTTTTAAAATACTAATTCGTTCTAATAATGCTAATTTTTCTCAATCTTTTTGTGCATTTCTTGCTGCGCTATATGCTTTATTAATGTCTTCTGCTTTTAATGCAGTTACTTTTCCAGCCGGTAAAAGTGTAGTAGGATTAATGATTTCTAATCATTCTCCATTATTAATAAATTCATTATTAATAAATGCTTTTAGTTCTCTCATTTTTTGATTCCCTTCAACTGAATTATAACTATAAAATTTTAAAATTAATTTTCATTTGATAATTTAAACATTATTATCGATCCTGCTACTGCAATATTTAAACTTTCCACTTCTTTATTTGTTTCTAATAAAAAGTTTTTGTCACATATATCAACAATACTTTGTTTAATTCCTGAACCTTCATTTCCTAAAACTAATGCTAAGTGTTGTTTTTTTGCAACTTGAGATTTGTCAAAATTATTTTCTTTACTTAAGCTAGTAGAAATTAGTAGATAATTTTGTTCTTTTAAGTTTCTAATTGTTTTATCTAAATCTACATATTCAATATTTAATTTAAAATGATTTCCTTGGGCTGCACGCAAAACCTTAGAATTATACACACTTACACTGTTTTTTGAACAAATAATGTTTTTAAAATCAAATGCAATTGCACTTCTTAAAATGGTTCCTAAGTTTCCTGGATCTTGAATATCATCTAGAATTAAAACATTAGATTTTTCAATAAATTGAGTTTTCATATTACAAATCGCAAAAACTTCTTGAGAGGTTTTTAAGTCACTTAATTTATTTGCAACATTGTCACTAATTTCAATTACATTATCATACTCTCTAAACTCATTAATTGTTTTTTTAGTAACTAAAATAGTATCAACTAAGTGATACTTTAAAGCTTCTCTGACAATATTCAAACCTTCAACTAAATATTTTTGTTCTTTAAATTGAACTTTTCTATCTTTATATTTTAAAATCTTGATTATTAAATTATTATTTACTGATGTAATCTTTTCCATTTTAAGAACCTTTCTTAATTATTCAACATATGTAAAACCAATTTCATATAGTTTATTTTCAGGTTTTATATAATCTTTTCCTTTATATTTAGGATCTTGCACAGGATATCCATGAACTCCTTGCGCTCTTCTTGGTGGGTCTAATAATTTTGCTTGAATTGAAGCTAATGGACTTACACGTTCACCCTTTGCCTTTTTTTCTCTTGTTTCATTCATTAAATCTTCAATATCTCTAACTTTTTCTTGTTTAACTAAAATTCAAATCTTATTTTCATCTCATCATTTAACAATTTTTCGATATTCATCTCATGTAAATTTTTTAGGTGTATCTCCAACAATGAATCGATTATTTTTTTGATTTCAATCAATTACAAAATCTTTTCATACAACATCACCTGTCCTTGTAGAAACAGTTAAATCTTTTGCTTTTTGAATACATTCGTCAAGTGTTTTGTTACCATATCCTATGAAAGTATTACCATTTCAATATGTTATATATGAATATTTTCTTGGATTTCAAACTTCTTCAAATATCAACGTACTAACTCAATATCTTCCATCAGAGTTATTTTTAAAGAACTCAAATCCATACTTACTATACTTTAAAACTACTTCTTTTTTTGTAACTTTAACAACTTTATAAGTGAAAGTTTCTACAATTTTATCAATTTCTTCTTGAGTAAAATTATCTCTTGCATGTCTACTTGCATCTCTTAATTTTGTTTTTGGATCTTTAAATACTTTTGTGTAATCTTCAAAATTAGCTTTTGGTCTCCCATATAATCTATTTTCACTATTAGGGTCTGGCATAACTACTTTACCACCCTTTTCAAGTTGTTCATCTCTTTGTTCTTTTTCTTCTAATTGTCTTTTTAATCTTGCAATTATACTTTTTGCATCATTTTTATTATTTTCTAAGTTTTGATTTTGGGTTTGGTCTTCTTCATTTGTTTTTATTGGACTATTATTTGTTTCAGTATCATTATTTAAATCAAATCTATCATACGTTTTAGTATAATTTGTTTTATCTTCATCTAAATCAATACTTTCATCCAATGTTAAAGTAGGACGTTTAGGGTCAAACTCTTGACTTGGTTTAAAATCTGCAACCTTTTTATTTTTTTTATCATCCATAAATAGACCTCCCTAATTAATTATTAATAATTATTATCTTGTCTTTCAAAATTCACTTTATTTTTTTCAATATATGCTTCAATTATCTCTTTTTCGCTAAAATCCAAAATTTTTGCTATTGAAAAAAATGCATCTAACATATTTGTAAAAAACTGTACATTTCTATTTTTATTAAATTCTCCAACTTTTTGTAAACAATTTAAATAAGCATCAATAATAGTATTATTTTGAAAAGCAAAATTATAATCTTCTGGTTTAAAACCTGTCAAATAACCAATAGAAACAATAAAATGAATACCATCAATATATTCTTCTAAAAGAATATTTTTCTCGCTTGGTTTTTTATTTGATCAAAATTTAAATGCTCTTTGTTCATTAATAAATTCACATATTTCTACATATAAAGCAACTATTTTTTTTGACAAAATCTCTTCATTATTTGTTATATTCCACTTTGTTTCTATATATTTATCTAATTCTTTTTGCTTATCAATGATGAAATTAAGGTTTTTTTCATTAAGCATATTTTTTCTCCTTTGCTTATAATTTTAAATAAAAAAAGTAACTTTTAAAATTACTTTTTTAATTCTTTTAATTTTTATTTTTAAATATCTAAATTATAATAATCCATAGAAATTTGATAATTATTTTGCATAATAATACTTAATTTTTCGTCATTTTTTGTGCCTAAAAATTTAGACATTGTAAAAGTATAACCATTTGGGAATTCTAATTCAATTATTCTTTTATCTAAAAAAATCTTTAGTATGTCATTTTTTGAGAACTTAACATTAAATTCTCTTGTTTTAATAAATTCAGATCTTTCTTGCAAAATTTTGTAACTTGTATTTCTTTTTATGCATACCTTATTTTTTTTAAAATCTAAATATATATCAATTTTATAAAAACTGTCAAAAAAGCTAAAAGTTATTGCTTCATTAAAGTCTTGTACATCTTTTAAATTAACATTTAACTGATATGCACCACTAAGATTATTGAAATTTGTTGAGTTTGAAAATATCTTAGTCTTAGTTAAACCACTATTTTCATAATCGATTATCTTTGAACTAATAAAATAGTCATTTTTTGATTTATTTAGTTTTAAATTTCTCGCTAATGACATAGCCCCATATCTTCCATCATTAGGGCTTTGATAAATATATGATCAATTACCAATTCAACCCGTTGTAACTAAACTATTGATATTTTTTATGCCTTTATCCTTTTTCATAAAATTTGCAGCGTAATAATCAGGTCCAAAATCTAATCTTTTTGATGTAAAGTTTTTATCTGGTATAAAAACATAATTATTATCTATATCTCCAATTGTGTAGTATGTACCTACAGAATAACCATCTTCATCTTTACCTCATGAACCATTTCCGCCATAAAATAAAACTCATTTTTTTTCATTACTTCCAAAAACATTCATTTGATATAAGTTCGGACATTCTAGCATAGGGTGTGGAACAGTTATTTTCCCAACTTTTTCAAAACCACTTGTTGGATTATCAGATACTCATACTCCAAAATATTCATTTTGAGCTAAATATACGACATACTTATTATCCATTTTAAAAAAATATGGATCTCTAAAATCACTTCTATTTTCAGGAATTTCTTGATTTATATTAATAATTGGTTCTTGTTTTATAGGTAAAAAATTATACCCTCCATCAGTAGAATAATAACCTAAAATATTTTGGCCCTCATCAAAAAAACTTGAGTTAATAGATATTATTGCGTCATTTCCATATCCAAATCAATTATCCAAATCTTCAAAAATAGTTCCAGAAGAAATATCAGCATATCTTGTCATATTTTTTTTAATAGCAATGCCTTCATATTCTCAGTTTAATCAATCTTTTGTTGTAACATGATAAACATTGGTTCCCAGCTCACCAAATTTTCATCCTTTCGCATTAAATCTAATTTTGTCACTGTATAAAAAATATACATGTCAAGTTCCATCTCTATAAAAACCACCTTGAATATCGTTCATCATTCCCGCTTTTTTCATATCAACGTGAAACTTATTAGAAAATCTTTGTTGTAAAGGTTGTAAAGGTTTATTAACATATATCATTGAAAAAAAATAAATTACAAATAAAACAAAAATAAACAAAAAAGAAAAAATAAATTTACTAACCTTAGATAATAAATATTTTTTCATAATCTTAATCCTGTACAATTTGATAATACTTGTAATTAATAGATTCTTTTTCTGAAGTTAATTTTACTTTTTCTTTTGTAACTCCATCTGGATATTTAAGCATTGTAAATGTAGAACCGTCTAAAAATTTAAATTCTAAAATAGTTTTGTCATTATATATTTCTAAAATACTTTTATCATTAACGTTTTCTCTATTTATATCAAATACTCTTTGTTTTTCAAATGCTTCTTTTCCAAAGTGAAAGTCTTGATTTATTGATCTTGTAACTGCAATTTTATTATTTAAAAAATCAATTATGACATTTACATCATATTGTTCATCTCCAATATATAAGTTTATTTTGTCTTCTGTGCTTTTTAAATTATCAAATAATAAATCTA
Source organism: Spiroplasma tabanidicola (assembly GCF_009730595.1). Taxonomy (NCBI): domain Bacteria; kingdom Bacillati; phylum Mycoplasmatota; class Mollicutes; order Entomoplasmatales; family Spiroplasmataceae; genus Spiroplasma; species Spiroplasma tabanidicola. The sequence goes on from NZ_CP046276.1 coordinate 951,692, forward strand.
GTTTATAAAATTGTCCTGCTAAATTTTCTTTTTCTATCAAATCAGAATCGTTACTGTATTCACCTTCTTTTGTAACTTTATAATCGTCAAAACCTAAGTAACTAGAATTTATGTAATAAACTGGTTTTTCAATTGAACCTTGATTGACTAATTTTAATTCTCTTGCTAAAGACATATTTCCCAATCTACCATCATTTGGTACTGAGAAATTATAATTTCAATTGCTAACTCACGCTGTTGCAATTAAGCTATCTAAATCGACATTTGAACTACTTTTAGTAACAAATTTTGCTGCATAAAAATCTGGACCAAAGTCTATTCTTTTATAAGTTTGGTCTTCATCTGGTTTAAAAATATATGTATTTTCATCAAGAGTTCCTGTAATGTAATAAGTTCCTGTTGATAATCCATCTGCATTATCACCTCATTCACCATTACCTCCATAAATAGCTACTCACTTTTTTGCACATTCATTATTTGAAACATTCATTTGAAATAAATTTGGGCATTCTAACATTGGGTGGTCAGCTTTAAATGAACCAGTTTTTTCAAATCCACTAGTAGGTTTATTTGAAACATATACTCCAAATTCATTTTCTTCTGCAATATACATAATAAACTTATTATCTTTTTTGAAAAAGTATGGATCTCTAAAATTTTCATTTGTTTTTTTGTGTAGATTTCATAAAATTGGTTCTTCTTTTACAGGATCAAATTTATATCCTCCATCAATAGAATAAAACATCATAATGTTTTGACCTTCATCACTATATGATGTTGTGACTGCAATAATAGCTTTTGAACCATATCCAAAATCGTTATTTACATCTTCAAAAAAAGTTCCAGAAGCTTGATCTCCATATTTTGTAGTGTATTTTGGGACAGCTGGACCTTCATACTTTCAATTAATTCAATCGGTTGTTGTTACATGATATCAAACAGAACCAAACTTTCCGTGGTTATATCCTGATGGATCAAAAATACCATCTGCATTTTGCAAGAAATAAATATGTCATTTATTATCTCTAAAAAATCCACCTTGAATATCATTCATCATCCCTGTTGTTGGGTTTTGAACGTGAAAACGATTTGTATATTTTGCATCATCAATTGGTGGTAATTTATAGTTTGGATAACTTTTACATGCAACTGAACCAAAAGAAAAACTTGTTCCTAAAAATCCAACAAAAATTGCTTTTAATAATTTTTTCATAAATGTTTTTCCCCTAATGCTTATTTTTTAATGTTACTATAGTAATTCATATCAAATTTTAACTTACTTGATAAAGAATCAATTTTAAGTTTTTCTGGTGTTTTTCCGTCCCTAAACTTAATCATAGAAATAATACTTCTATCAGGTAAAACTGCTTCAATAGTTGTTGTGTCTACTATTAAAGTTATACGAGAATCATTTTCTAAATTTAAATTTGTACTATATGCTCTTTCCTGAGTAAATCCTTTATTACCTTTTAATGTTTTATCAAGAGAAGATCTTTGAGTCATAATTTGATTATTTTTAAAGTCTAATTTCAATATATTTTTATAAGTTTCATCATTAAATACAAATTGGATAACATTATCAGAACTTTTTGTACTTTTGAAGACAATATCCATTTTATAGCTTCCTCCATCAATTTTTGAAGGGTTTATAGCATCTGAGTTAGTTGAAATACTTTTATCTCAATCATTTACTCCTAAAAATTCTTGATTCATGCAGTATTTTCCAGTTCCATCTTGAGAAAGTCTAATTTTTCTTGCCAATGACATATTTCCTCAATAACCAGTATTTGGAACTACTCTATTGTAATCTCAACTGCTCATTCAACCTGTTCCTATTAAGTGATCGTTTTTTACACTTGAACTATCATCTTCAAAGAATTTTGCAGCATAAAAATCTGCTCCAAAATCAAGTCTTTGAGGACCTTGCTCTTCTACAAAAACAAAATCTTCATTTAAATGACCAACCGAATAATATGTTCCAGTTCCTAAATTATCAACTGATTTTGCATCATTATTCTTGTTGTTCCCGTTACCTCCATAAATAAATACATATTTTTTATTTTCTGAGTCTCCATTGACGTTTAACTCAAATAAATTTGCACATTCTACCATAGCATGTTTTACATAATAATCGCCTTTATGTATATATCCAGATAATGGTTTATCAGAAACATAAACTCCAAATTTATCTAATTGAGATACATACATAACAAATTTTCCGTCCTTTTTAAAGAAATGTGGGTCTCTAAAATCAGGATAAGTTCCTTCTGGTTGCCCATTTTTTAAAATTGGCTCACCATCATTTAAAACATTAAAATTATATCCAAAATCATTGCCATTTCCTTCTTTATCTCCAGGACTTGAGTAATAAGCTAAAATGTTTTGTCCTTTTTCTCCACCATATGCCGTTGAAATAGCCACTCTACCATTTTTTATTTTATTTTCCTTAAAATCTCCATCTTTGTCGACAAATAAAGTTCCTCCAGCTGCATCCCCTCAGCCTTTAGCGTTTCATTTTTTTACAGCTAAACCTTTATATTCTCAATTTATAAAGTTTTTAGTTTGCATATGGTATCATTCAGTACCATTTTCTCCGATTTGTTCTCCCTTTTCGTCATATTTTGCATCTTTATTATATAAAAAGTAAATATGTCAATATGTTCCGTCAAATCATCCACCTTGCATATCATTTAACATACCTTTATAATCTGGTGCATCAACATGAAAATTATTATGATATTTATCATTTTCTTCTGATGAATTAAAGTTAGTTCCATTTATTATTTCAAAACTTTTTTCAACATCAAAAGATTGATCAATTGGTCTTTTTTTACAAGACATTAAAAAAGATGATGAACTTGCTGACAAAGCTACAACACCTAATATGTTGAATAATCTTTTCATTTTTTTTATTCCCTTATCTATTGTTTTTTTTAAAAACAATATTATAATTTTATAATATTTTTTTGTAAGGTTCAAACAAATAATATTATAACTAGAGATATTAAAAAGCACTTAAATAGAGTATTTAGAAACTGGTCTATTATATTAGAAATATAAATATCTAAAAAAATGATATAAATGTTATAGAGTATTTATTTGCCTTGATAAAATGGAAAACTTGTTTTAGCAAAGTAACCATAATTCATTGTAAAACAATTACTAAAAACTATATCTAAACTCATATAGCAAATAAAAACCTTTCATATAAATTAAAACAATTAATTAAAGAAGGTCACGTAGATAAACTACTATAAAATATAAAAAACTTAAAATCTTTTAAATAGTTAATAAGCAAAGAAATAAAAAAAAAATATTTTAAGATATATCTGAAAAATATATTTTAGAAATGCTTTGTAATTAACATAATTTTTTTATAGATAAATAGAATTTTTGCTTAAATTATTTAATAATATATAATAATTTAGTAAAAAAAAGATTATTTTAGGGAGATAAAAATATGATAGTTATTGATAAAGTTAATAAATATTACGGTAAAAAACAAGTATTAAAAGATATAAATTTAACAATTAAAGATTCAGAGTCAATTGCATTTTTAGGTTCAAATGGAAGTGGAAAAACTACATTAGTAGAAATAATTGCTAAGTTGCTAAAGCCAACAAGCGGTTCAATAAAATATACTGATGAGTCAAATTCTGAAGTACAAAAAAGAGTTGGGATGCAATTTCAAGATGGAAGCTGACCACCAGGGACTAAGGTATTAGATTTAGTAAGCTTTTATAAAAATAAAACATTTTTAAAAACAAAAGAGTTTGAAGAATTAGTAGAAGCATTTAACTTAAATGAGTTTATTAAAAAGCCGATTGATTCATTATCTGGAGGTCAAAGACAAAGAGCTAATTGCTTCTTATCAATTATAAATGAACCACAAGTATTAATTTTAGATGAGTTAATCACCGGTCTTGACCTAGAGATGCAAATAAAATTAATCAACTTTTTTAAAAGTTATAAAAAAAATAAAAATTTAACTCTTTTAATTGTTTCTCATATTCCTGAAGAAGTTGAAGATCTTTGCGATAGAATTGTTATTCTAAAAGATGGTGAGGTTTATGAAGATAAAAACATAAAAGAAGTTAAAGAAAAATATGGTAGTTTAAGAAAAAGATTAATGGATTATTATGAAATCAAGAATTAAAAAATAAACATTTAATTTAAACTAGACTCAAAATACTTATATTTTAAAAAATACTCTCAAAATTTTTTTGAGAGTATTTTTTATTTTGCACTTTACTTATTAATTTTTAATTATTTTCATAAACTTTTAACTCTTATTTATTAATACAAACTCCAATTTTGCCTAATTTATCTTTTCTTGGTCTCTTCGCATCGATAAAGATAACAATCTTTTTTTGTCTATTAAGATTTCATAAAAGTTAAATAATTGCTTATAGTTTAATACTATATTTTAAATATAACTTTTTTGCACTTATATAGATAATTATAAACTCTTCTCTTATCTTCTTTTTTATCTAACATTAAATATCTTAATATATGAAAAAACCAAACTATATAAAATCATATGCATAATTTTATATAGTTTGGGTTGACTTTTAAAATATAATTGCTTATATTTTATTTTTTAATTGAAATATTGAAATTGTAATAAGATAAAAGACCTATTACAGGTATAATTGCAACCGAAGAAAATAATGGTGCAAATAAATTTGTAAATGGGAAAAACGCTTCTACATTCTTTAAAATCTTATATATACTTGCAGAGTTTGTATAAGTGTTTGTATACGATGTATAAAAAATTCAATTTAAATACTTTTGAGGATTTAAAAAACTAAACATCTGATAATAAAAACTTTGTGTAAACTTGTAATCTAACAAATAATCACCTGTTAATATCAAAAACATAACAACCAGTACAAATAAAGCATTAATTAAATAAACATTTCTAAAAAAGCCTGCAATTAATATTGCAATAAAATAGACAAATGCAATATTTAAAATGATACCAATAAATATTAATAAAAATGAAGGTTGAGTAAAAACATTACCAAACATTTGCAATACTTTTTTATCAAAACTAAAGGCATCAATTGTTGAAATAACACTTGAAATGATTATTAATGAAATCATTGAGTAAGTAAAAAACACTACAAGCAAAGAAGTTAAAAATGTTAAATTATTTATTCCAAAATTTTTGATCTGTTTTATAAAAATAGTTTCTCTTCATGAGCAAATTGAGTTTGTTACAAATAACGAATTAAAAATAATAGTTATGAAAATTAGTGGTCCACAAACAATCGCTCTATTTGATATAATGTTTTGCTTAATCAAATAAAAGTAAATAAATAACTCGATTAGAAAAGGGATAATAAAGATAAAAATATGAGTAAATATAGATCTAAAAGTAATTTTAAAGGTATAACGTATAACTTTATCTAATTTTTGAAAACGCATGTTTTTTTCTTCTATAAATTAATTTTAAATTTATAGATATCTCCTTTCTTACCAGTAGATTTATATACAGGTCTCATTCCTATTTCTATTCCATTATCACTTAATAAGTCTTTTAAGTAATAAGCTGTTTGACTAGTTTCTCCAATTCTAAATCATTTATTATCTTTAAATACATAAATTTGATAATAATCTACTAAGTTTTCATCAGAAACTTCTCAATTAAATCTAATACTATTTTTTACTTGATCTTCATAGTTCCTATAGATAACATATTCAGATTTAGGATTGAAGATTCTAAAGTTTTTTTCTTGTTGATTTGTAACAAAATTATTACTTTGTACATTTAATTCACCAACATTAAATTTAAATTTTTCTGACTTAGGTTTTATATTTAAACCAATTCTAGCTAAAACTTTATTTTCATTTAGTCCTAAATTTTCTTCTGCTAGATTAATAGTTATTCTTTTTCAATCATTAGAAAGATTTTCTATTTTTTCTGTTTTATATACCTTAGATTCATCTTGATAAATGGGTTTCCCTTCACTGTCAGCAAAAGTTAATCTTATATTCACATCAGATTTAGATTCAACTGGTGCATTATCTTTATAAACCAAACTTAAAGTATTGTTATCTTTTTTAATATTAGTTCCGATAATATCTCAACCATAAGTTTTATTTGTATCTCATGTAGCAGGTAATATTTTTCCTTCTTGGTCAAAACCAGAACCTATTACAATAGAGTTACCTTTATTGTAAATATCATAATAATCATAACCTCCAGCTATTTCATCAATTGGTAAAGCTGTATCGGGGGATTTTGTGTCAAATATTCTCCATTTATAAGTTGGTAATATATCTGTCAATCTTCTATTTAATCATGGATAGTTTTTAAAAACTGTATTTTGATCCTCTACAAAATTTACTCCGCCACCAGTAGAAAAATTAGTTTTTAAAAATGAGTTTTCTATATTTTTGTCTATAAAAACTGTTTTTTCTCTTACAAAACTACCGATTCCTAAACTACTTGTGTTTGTTTTTGAAGCATTACTATTATAATTAAATATTTTTTCGATCATATCTACATTTTGTTTGGGTTTGTTATTTCAATGAATTCTAGGATCTACTGAAATTGCTTCTGAAGCAAAGTTACTTAAACTTCTTACTTTCTCTCCATATTCGCTTCCATTTAATCCTTTATCAGAATTACTAATAAACATATTTGTTCCGCTGTAAATAATATCGTTATATAAAGCATTAATCTGATTTTTTAGTAAGTATCTTCCAATTGTTCCTTTTTTTTCTTTACCTAATATATTATCAACTGCTTCTGCAAATTTTGCTGATCCACCATCATAAAAACCTGAAAAACTACTTGGTCTAGTTTTATCATATGCTTCACTTCCATTTAAATTAAAAGGATAAATTAAGTTTTTATAATTATATGTTCCATGAATAAATACGTTATAACCACCATCAATAATTGTATAAATATCAGAACTCTTATAATCAGGATTTTCTCTTAAAAAGCGATCATAACTACCTGGAGAATGTCCAAAGTCAAGTTGTAAACTTGTCAACTTGTTAATATTATTATCTTTATAACCAGACTTACTAAATTTGGCAAAGTTATAATTAGTATATGATTCTGAGGTTTCATCATATTCTAGATTTGCTCATGATTGATAGTAGATTATATTTAAATCTCTTATTTTTTTATCTTCTGAAAGACTTGTTTTTCTATTAAATTCTTGAACTATTTTTAACATGTCATTAGTATTTAAAATAGTTCCATCTGCAGCAAAACCATTTGCTTCATTGTTGATAAATCAACCATCAAATCCAAAATAATTAGCAATTTCAATCAATTTGTCAACAATTAAGAAATTGCCTTGTTCATCTTTTTTTAAAAAGCCCTGTAACATTTCTTTTGTTAATCCATGAAAACCATCCAAAAAAATATTTCCATAAATTTTTGCACCTTGTTTATGTGCTGATTCGATATTATCTGCAGGTGGTGGAATAATTGGTCCTTCATATCATGAACCAGATCATCCAACAAAAACGTTGTTGAATTGTCAATTAAGCTGAGTAGTTTCAAATGGATTTTTTGATCCTACAATTGTATTACGATTCGTTGATGGACCTTGAGAGTTATAACTTAATAAGTTAAAGTTAACACGATCATCTTGCGAATCAGTTGTTTTTGCAGCTACAAATTCTCTATCACGAATATCAAAATTAGACTTTGCATATTTTGCATCCATATCTTTTTGAGGATCAAAGTTTAGCAACTCATTCAATCGACGATAATATTGTGCTGGAGATTTAATACCAAAATCACTTGCGACATTCCCATTTGGCATAAAACCTTTATTCAATGGCACACCAGTTGAAACTTGTTTTTCTATATCTTTTGGTCATTTAAAACCTGTACTAAAATTTTCATAATCAAGATATGTTTTATAATTATCTGGATTTATACTTCCTAAATCATTCATGTTTGATTGAGAACTATCAATTTGGTAATTAATATCATATGGATCATATTCGATTCCATCACCATTTTCTTGATTTGATCATTGAAAATTGCTAAATCCATTCAAAAAGCTATTTATATCTTCTTTAACTTTACAAGAAACAACCTGAGTAATAAAAGTAGAAGGAATTGATAAAAGCAGCATTGCATTAAGTAATTTTTTCATTATAATTTATACCCCCATTTAAATAAAAAATAATATCCACATAGAGAAACACCTAAAAATATTATAGCCGGTATTAAAGTTTGATATATATTTCAAAAAGGCGCAGGACTTCCATAAAAATAATCTGGAATTATTTGAGTAAGTCCATATATATCATAAATGGAATAAGAAGTAACAAGCATGGTAAATCAAACAAAATATTTTGCAGGATTTAAGTAACCTAGTATTCTAAAAACTTTAAAATTACTTGTCATGCTCGGTTGTACAACAGAGTCTGATAAACTTAAAGAAAATATTAAAAATAAAATAACAAAAAATATTGATAAGGCTACATTTTTAGTAATTGAAGTTAGCAATAAATTTATCGCAGTTAAAAACATAATAAATATAAAAGTGCATAAAATATATAATATTCAAATATACCATTTTAAGTTTTGTAACACTTCGTTATGAATAACAACTGTTGTTGAATAAACTAAAATATTATAAGTTATAATGTTTAATATAATGTTTGTTGTAGAAATTATAAGATTTATAAAAAATACAGACAATAAGAAGCTTATTCTGTTAACTTCTCCAATCTTTAGCTTAACTAAATAATTTCTTTTTTTTCAATCAATCACAACAAGTCCAATGTACATCGATGAAAAAAATACGCAACTTGTTATAATTGAAACTATAAATGGAGGCATAGGTAAATTTGCAGAATTTTTAAATCATACAATAAATACTAAAATAAATGTCGCTATAGAAATGACATATGTATAAAAATAAGTTTTATAGTTTAAAAATACTCCTTTTGCCAAAAGTCTGAACACTTTATTAAAATTGCTTACTTCGCTTTTAAATTTCATTTTCTTTTTTCCTTTATCAAATTACTATTATTTTTTAATTATGTTTTTCTATAAACACATAATCATAAAGATCGTCAATAAAACTTTTCATAACTGAGTTGGCTTCAACTTTTACATCTGCTGGGTAGTTTGCTAAATCTTCTTCAGATGGCCCCTTAGTTCAATCACCATCTTGAACATAGTTTCCAAAAGTGTAGAAATTAATATCAAGTGCAAATCCAACAATTTCTCATAAGTTTGAGTTTCATTCTCTAACGGAGTCATAGTAAGTTATTGCATTGAAATATTTTAAAGCTCATAAGATAATAAATGAATTACTATCAATTAAACTACTCCCTGTTTTTTTAATTTTGTTAATTCTAGATTCAATGTATAAAGATTTTAATGTTTGTGCTCCAAACATTTGAATATCATCAGAGTCACAAACTTCTTTATAGATTTTTTCAATTTCAAAATTCGGTATTCCTCTATTATCACAATTTTGATTACATGAATATGGATTATCTTTATAGTAATACAATAATTTTGTATAGTTTTTCAAATAATCAGATTTTATCTTTTGACTTATATCATTTAGTTCTTGTGCAGATTGTGTGTGCATACTTTGTCAAGTGCTTAAATATTCATCTGTTTCATCCGGTCAATTTTTATTATAGTTGAGTTTTTTTTCAATTTTTGATTCAATTTTAGGATTAATATTTTTAATATAATACGCTACACAAATTCCAAAATTAACTATAAATATAAAAAAAAGACATAAAAACAATAAATAAATTCTTTTTTGTTTCATAAACTTTTTCTCCATTTTTAATTTTTTTTAAATTTTACTTATACATTTTAACAATATATTGATTAAAATGATACATTTAAAAACTTTTTTTCTATTATTACTTTTTTATTAAATACTTGGTTATATTAAACTTGAAGCCAAAAGTTTACAAAACATTTAATAGTAGTTTGATCTTTTAAAATACGATAATAAGATAGTTAAATCAATATATTCTAAGAGAATAAAATTTAATAACAAAAATATCAAGGCATTGAATTTAATTCAGAAAGTTTTAAAAGCAAAGAGTATTTTAAAGTTTTTCATAATAATAGTATTTTTTCTTTTTAATGCAAGGAAACTCAAAATTTGAAAATTGAATAAAATTTTTTATCTTTTTTTATAAAAATATACTTATAGAAAAAATTCATATGCGGAAGATAAAATATGTAATTATTAATAAACATAATTTTTTTACAGAATTAAGTTTTTTATCTTTAAATAAAAATTATTATAAAACTTAATTGAAAGATTTATGTTAACTCTATATTTTTTGTAAATATAGATTTTATATCCTTTAGACATATATAATTGTGTAATTATTGGTTTAAATTTAACAAAATAAGCAAAAAATTACTAAATTATCTAATTTAGTAATTTTTTATATTCTAAAAGTATTTAATTATGACTAATAACCAGGTTTTTTAAGTAGTTTAAACATGTTATTTTTGTAAATTTCTACTCCAGGTTGATTGAATGGATTAATTCCAAGTAAATATCCGCTCATAGCAACAGCTAACATAAATCAGTATATTGCATAACCGAACATTTTTGCATCCATTGTTTCAAATTCTAAAACAATATTTGGAACTTGACCGTCATTTGCATGAGCATCAATTACTCCTTGAAGTGCTGTTTGATTAATTTTGTGGAATGAATTTTTTGTTAAATAATTCAATCCATCTAAATTTTCTTTATTTTCTGGAACATTTATATCTTTTGTTGGATGTTTTACATCAATAATTGTTTCAAATAAGATATTTTTTGTTCCTTCTTGTATAAATTGTCCTAAAGAGTGTAAATCAGTTGAAAATACACAGCTTGTTGGGAATAGTCCCTTACCATCTTTTCCTTCTGATTCACCAAATAGTTGTTTTCATCATTCGCTAAACATTTGCATTTGTAGTTCATAACTAACCAAAGTTTCTGCTTTAAAGCCTTTTTTAGTATTTAAAATGTATCTTGCAACAGCATATTGATATGCTTGATTGTTAATATCTTTTAAATCTTCATAAGCTTGTTTTGATCCTGCGAATAATGCATCTGTATCAATCCCTGCTACTAATAAAGGGAAAACTCCAACTGGTGTAAATACACTAAATCTTCCTCCAATATCGTCTGGAATTGTAAAAGTTTCATAACCTTCAGCAGTTGCTAATTCTTTTAAAGCACCTTTCGCTTTATCAGTAACTGCTACAATTCTTTTTTTTGCTATTTCTTTTGATTTTGTTTCTACTAAAAGTTTTTCAAAAACTCTAAATGAAATTCCAGGTTCAGTAGTTGTTCCAGATTTTGAAACATTTACAATTCCAAATTCTTTATCTTTTACATAGTTTACAACTTGATCAATGTAAGTTGAACTCATTGTATTTCCAATATAAATTAATTCAACTTTATCATTTGGATATAAACCTCTAATCATTTCATCAGCAGCTCTTGCTCCCAAATAGCTTCCACCAATTCCAATAACTAAAAGTACTTCAATTTCTTGACGCAGCTTTTTTGCAACTTCTTTCATTTTGTTATATTCATTTTCATCATAGTTAACAGGTCAATCAAGTCATCCTAAAAAATCACTACCTTGTCCTGTTTTGTTTCTAATCATTTCATCAACTTTTTTAATTTTTTCTTTATCAAATTCTTTAATTTCTTTTTCAATCTTAGAATTAGAAAAGTTCACTTTTATCATATTTAAATACCTCTTTTTTATGTACTATTTTGTATCTGCTACAACATTTTTTAAATTATCAAAACCTTCTCCAGTTTCTTTTATTTTAGATTCATTTTCTTTTAAAAGTTCTGGTCTAATGCGTTTATAACTTAATTTTACTTGATTCTTATCATTTATAAATTCAATAACCTCAACATCAACTTCATCACCAATATTGACAAATTGAGTAATATCACCAACAAAGTAATCTGAAAACTCAGATATGTGGATCAATCCTTTAATAACATCAGATTCATCTGTAACTTCACAAAAGGCACCATAGTTAACAATACTTGTTATTTTTGCTTTAACTTTTTGTCCTTTTTCCATTATTTCCTTGCTCTCCTTCAATAAAAATTATAAACTTATTTTAGGAAATTATAAAGGGGTTTAAGAATAAAATTAAAGTTGGTAAAATATGGAAAAAAATAAAGACAAAAGTTTAGAACAAAAAGTAATCGATGTCATAGATCAACTAAAAATGTATGTTCGTCAAGATGGTGGAGATATGGAATTTGTAGCCCTTAAAGATAAAATTGTTTATATTCGACTTTTAGGAAATTGTGTTGGTTGCGGACTAACAAATATGACTTATAAAGAGGGAGTAGAGAGTATTTTATTTGAAGAATTTCCCTATGATATTGATGGTGTAGAATTAATTTTATAATTAGAAAAGGTAGGAGAAAAATGATAATACTTGCAGATAATGTTAGATTTATAGATGCTTATAATGCGGCAATTGCAACAATTTCAACAATAACAGTTATTTTTGCAACATTAATTATTCCAATATTGGTTAAAAAAAGTAGTAATCGAAAAATTAAAATGGATGCAGCTCAAGAAGCAATAGATAGTGCATTTGATAAATATCATTCAGATCAATCAAAAATAAATGATTTTGATTGATATTTTGCAGAAATTTGTGCAGTTCAAAAAAAATATGATGTGACTTCTATTAGATGTTTGAACTGTAGTAAGGTAAGTAGTTGTGATAAATACAATGAATGATTTAAGACAAGATTAAGAAATGTTCCTGAAGTTAATAATTTTAGTTTTAAGTCAGGAAAACTTAACTTTAAAATTCAATTATCAGTTTTACTTTGTTATAACTGTGTTAATGATAAAAAAGTCAAACCTTTTATCGATAAAGAAAGTGTAAAAAAATAAAACGTTATTTATTAATAATAATTAACGTTTTTTTATTCAATATTTTTAGTTCTTTTTTTAGAATCTTTTGCTACTTTTCTAGGTTTTTTTTCATTTGCTAAATTATTTTGTTTTGCATAAACTAAATTAGAAGTATAGTTGAAAAATACTGCAATTAATCACAATGCAACATACAATCCAATAATACCAACAATAAACACTCCTACTCCAACTTTTTGTCAATCCAATTGTGGATATGGAAACGGATTATATCCCATGCTCTCATCTCGAGCTCCTGGATAATATTTTATTTCTAATGCCGCTCTAGTAATCGCAAAAGTTACATACATAGTTAAAAATATGTAATTTAATCAGCTATATTTTTTCATATAGTCTTTATCTTTTACAATTGATTTTGGAAATAAATAATAAAATGTGAACATTAAAATTGGTGTTAACATATGCTCTAGAATTGATTTAATGATGTTATATCATGTATTGAAACCAATAGTTTGTTTATTTGTTGACTTTTGATAAATTAAATTTAAATTATAAACAAGAAACTGCACAAACGTTACCGCTATTAAAGCTGTAAAAAAATTTTTATTTACAACTCATTTTGGCATTGCGTCAGGTTTAAAAAAAGCAATTGTATTAATAATTCCATAAATAGATGTTAAAGCTCCAACTCAAACAGATAAATAAATAGATTGAGCCATAAAACTAATGTCAAAATCTCTTGTTCTAAGACCAAATGGTGGTACATCAACTGGATTTGTAATTGATAAGATTAAATCTAAACCAATGCAAAAAATCGGCACAATTGCTAATCATAAATAAAATCCAAGTTCTAATTTCTTAGGTAATTTATATTTCATTTTTTAAATTTCACTTTCTATTTTTATAATATTTAACATTTTACATTTTAAAGAAAATAAAAAAAAGCAAAAAAAAATTATTTTTTAAATAATTTTTTTTTGCTTTTTAATCAATATTAACTGTTTTTGTAAATAATGCATTCCAAGTATATTTACCATCATCTGCAGTTACTTTTTTTATTATATATATGTCAAAATTATTTTGATTTTTTTTACCTTGAGCGCTCAAAATATATTCAATATTAACCTCTAATGTTATCAATGATAAATTTTTAAAATACTTTTTCATTTCTTCAAAATTGTTTGATATTTGTTTTCCTGTATTACCAAATACAATTTTTGGGTTACTTAGATCATTTTTTTCATTTTCTAAGCTTTCTTTTAAAACCCTTTTCTCTAAATCAATATATTTTAAAAAAACTCCATCATCAAAATTTTTAATAAAATTTGAATCATTCATATTATCTACATATGTAAGTTTATTTATTTTTTCACATGAAGACAATATAACTGTAGTATTTGATATTATTGTTGTTGAAACCATTAAACTTATTATTTTTTTCATATTTACCTCTATAATTTATTTATTACTTTTAAATTTCTTTTCTATTTCATCCATAGCTCATTCGATTTGTAAATATTTAATTCTTAAAGATTCACTTTCTTGATTTTTATATACTTGTGAAATTTGATAATATATTTCTTTAATTTCATCTAAATTCATTTTATCATCAACACCCAAAACCAAGAATGGATCAACAGTTTTATCAAAATCAAGATCCATATTTTTTAACTTCTCTGCTTTAACAAATTGTTGACCCACTTTTTTTTGTTTAAGTTTAATCAATAAACTTTTAATATTATTTTCTTTTTGTTCAATTTCTTCAGCAAAAACACTATAATATTTTTGATAATCTTTATAGTATTTAAAATTACTAAGTAATTCTTTTCTAATTTCTCAAATTTCATCAACTTCATTTTTATATCCATTATGTAAATAATTATATAAAGTGTCAAATTCAGATTCAAAATTTGTTACATATCAAGGGTGTTTTTCGAAATTTTCATATGGAAATAAGTATATACGATTATTTTTTTTCAATAATTTTAATCAATCCCGCTTATTTTCTCTTGTCAATGTCATTAACTCTTCTAAATTAACATCTTCACTATTTTTATATGTTTTTTTGATTTTATTTTTTTTATTAATATAAAAAGTTAAACATACCAAAATGATTGCAATACCAATAATAGCAATAACAAAAGTAATTAAAGATGATTTTCAATTAAAATTATCAAAAATACCATACATAGTAACTTTAAAAAATAAGTTATTCATTTTTTTACTCTATCTTTCTTTCAATATTATAACTTAACCAACAGAACCTTCCATATCCATTTTTATCAATTGATTTAACTCAACTGCATATTCTAAAGGTAATTCTTTTGTAAAAGGTTCTAAAAAACCCATAACAATTAATTCCAAAGCTTCTTGTTCACTAATACCACGACTCATTAAATAAAATAATTGTTCTTCACTTACTTTTGAAACTGTTGCTTCATGTTCTATTTGCGACTCATTATTGTGAACTTTATTTTGAGGAATAGTGTCAGAATGACTTTGGTTATCTAAAATTAAAGTGTCGCATTCAACTCTTGCTTTTGAATTATATGCATTTGGACCAATAAAAGCTAAACCTCGATAATTTGCTGTTCCACCTTGAAAAGTAATTGATTTTGAAACAATCTTAGATTTAGTTTCTTTTCCTAAGTGTATCATTTTACTTCCAGCATCTTGATAAACACCTTTTTTTGCAACAGCAATTGATATAGTATCTCCTTGTGCTCGATCCCCTTTTAAAATACATGACGGATATTTCATATTAATTTTTGATCCAATATTTCCATCAACTCATTCCATTCTTCCATCTTCTTCAACAAGACTTCTTTTTGTAACTAAATTTAATACATTATCACTTCAATTTTGAACAGTTGTGTATCTAACATGACTTCTTTTACCAACAAATATTTCTACAATTGCTGCATGTAAATTGTTACTTGAATAAATTGGTGCAGTACATCCTTCAACATAATGAAGTTCTGCATCATCTTCAACAATTATTAATGTTCTTTCAAACTGTCCTGATTTTTGAAAGTTAATTCTAAAATATGCTTGTAATGGTCTTTCAACTTTTACTCCTTTTGGAACATATATAAAAGTTCCTCCAGATCATACAGCACTATTTAAAGCAGCATATTTATTGTCATCATTTGAAACTAATTTCCCAAAGTATTGTTTAAAAATTTCAGGATATTTTTTCAAAGCAGTATCACAATCTGTAAAAATTACTCCTAAATCTGCAATTTCACTTTGTAATTGTTCATAAACTGGAGTTGCATCTCATTGAGCATTTATTCCCATAAAAAAGTTTTTTTCAGCTTCTGGAATTCCTAAACGATCATAAGTTTTTTTAATGTTTTCTGGTAACTTTTCTCA
Source organism: Spiroplasma tabanidicola (assembly GCF_009730595.1). Lineage (NCBI taxonomy): Bacteria > Bacillati > Mycoplasmatota > Mollicutes > Entomoplasmatales > Spiroplasmataceae > Spiroplasma > Spiroplasma tabanidicola. The sequence goes on from NZ_CP046276.1 coordinate 967,955, forward strand.
ACTGTCAACTATTTCATCAGTCCCTCTTGTGTAGTAATAATAATCTTGAAAATCAATAAAATTCAAGTCTGGTCCAAAATCAGGTTGAGGACGAGCATTAAACTTTTTCAAACTATCTAAACGAAAATCAAGCATTCATTCAGGTTCATTTTTAATTTGAGAAATTTGACTAACTATTTTTTCGTTTAATCCTTTTTCTACTTTAAAACTTGAAGTTTCTCCTTCATTAAATCCATATTTATAATTACTTATTTCTTTAATTTCTTTTTCTTGTTTTAATTTTTTCATTACTTAACCTCACTTTCTAATATATTTTTTAAGCCATCTGCACCAAGTAAGGCACAATTAATACGATTGCCTTGTTGATAGATTTGATAAAAAATAATTAACTCATCCAATATATCTTCATTATAATTTTGTCCAACAATCATATTATGATAATTTGACAATATATTTAAAGCTTCTTCTTTTGATTTATTAATAATTTGATTGCATAAAATATCAATTGCAGCTGTACTGATTGCACAACCAACTCCTTCAAACTTTGCATTTTTAACTTGATTATTTTCATAAGTTAATTGAACATCAATTGCATCTGCACAAGTTGGTGAATCTTGATATTTTACATAAATATTTTTTTCATTTTCAATTAGTCCTTTATTTTCTGGATTTGTAAAGTGTTCCATAATTATAGAACGAAGCAATAATTTGTCATTTTTATCTATCATATATATCTCCTCATTATAATAATTCATCAATTCAACTATCAGCATCTTGTAAAGCAATTATTAATTTATCAATATCTTCTTTGTTATTATAAATTGATAAACTTATTCTAATTGTTGATTCGCTATCAATTAAATGTTTAGCTAATCGAGCACAATGTTTTCCTGTTCTTACTAAAATATTGTATTTTTTATTTAAAAATGATCCAAAATCTTGAGCATTTACATTTTTTAAATTAAACAAAATGATTGGTTCATGATTATTAATATTATAAAACTCAAACTTTTCCAATTCGATTTTATTAATGTTTGCTATGAAATATTTTTTTAAATCTCTTAAATAGTTATTTATGTTTTCAATATTATGCTCTTCAATAAAATCAATTGCCGCTTTTAAACCAGCAATAGCACTTAAATTTAAAGTTCCTGCTTCAAATTTGTAAGGCACTTTTGCAAGAATATATTTTTCGTATTCAATTGAAGAGTTATTTCCTCCACCATACATAATTGGATCTAAGGATTCTAATAATTGTTTTTTTCCTCATAAAACCCCTAAACCAAAAGGACCAAACATTTTATGTGCTGAAAAACAAAAAAAATCAATATTTCAATCATTAACATTAGATTTAATATGAGAAACCGATTGAGCTCCATCAACTATAACTATAATATTTTCATTAATACTCTTTATAATACTTGTGATTTTTTTAACATCATTAAGCGAACCCATAGTGTTAGAAACATTTGCAAAAGAAACTATTTTAGTATTTTTATTAATTTTATTTTTTATATTATCAACATCAATTGTTCCATCAGAATTCAAATCTAAAAAGTTAATTTTTATTCCAATTTGCTCTTCTAATATTTTTCATGGTAGTAAATTTGAAGAATGTTCTAAAATAGTTAAAAGAATTTCATCATCTTTTTTTAAAACTTTTTTCAATCCAAATGCCACTTGATTCAAAGAATGGGTTGTACCACTTGTAAAAATAATTTGTTCATAATTGCTTGTGCCAATAAAATTTGCAACTTTTTTTCTAGTTTCAATAAGCATTTCATTTGCAATATAAGCGTTTTTGAATAAATTATTATGAGTATTTGCAGCGATTTTTACATTATATTCATATTCTGCATCTAAAACTTGCTTTGGTTTTAAAGCTGTTGCTGCTGAATCAAAATAAATATCATCTTTATTAAAATAAAAATATGGAAAATGTTTTTTATAACTCATATTAAATCATTCCTTTTAATATATCTTTTAAATGCATAGCTATATTATCATTTTCTAAATTAATAAAAACAGGTTCAAAATATCCCATTAAAATTAATTCTTGTGACTGTTGTTTTGTTAATCCTCTTGAACGCAAATAAAAGATTTGATCTGGGTCTAACATACCAATTGCATTTGCATGACTTGCAACGATATCATTTTCATCAATTAATAAAACTGGATCTGAATTTGCTTTTGCTTCTTTATCTAAAACTAACAATCGTAATTCTTGATGCGCTTCACTTGAACTAGAACCATTTTTAATATCGCTTATACATCTAATAAAACCTTTTGACTTGTTTTTTAAAACTTCATATGCACAAATATTAGATTTTGTATTTCTTGCTAAATGACATACTTTTATAATTGAGTTTTTTTTGTATTCTTGGTTTGCAATTGAAGCACTATAATACTCAACTGAACTATTTTCATCTCTTAAATTAATTGAGATATTATCATCACAATCATATTTAGTTAAATTAGCAATATTTAAAACCAAATTAGCATATTTTTCTAAATTAATAATTATATTAAAAGTTTTTTTGTCAAAATTATTGTTTGATACAAATATAAAATGTAGATTAACATTACAACTTTCTTTTATATTGATTTCTATATCACCTTGAATATCGCTTAAAAAAATGATTTTTTTATCATCATTTTCAAAAACTAATTGATTATCAATCTTGCTAGAAAAATCTATAACTGTTTTTTCATTTAAAAAAACCATATTAGATTAACTCCTTAACTCAGTTATAACCTTCTGAATTAATTTTATCAACTATTTCTTTTCCTCCACTAGTTATGATTTTTCCATCAATTATGACATGAGCATGAGTTGGTATAACTTTTTTAAAAAAACGATCATAATGAGAAACAATAACCATACCCATTTTTGAAAAATCTAAAGCATTTAAATTTTTTGAAACCACTTCTAAAGCATCAACATCAAGTCCTGAATCAATTTCATCAATTAAACTAAATAATGGATTTAACATTTTCATTTGTAAAATTTCGTTTTTTTTCTTTTCTCCACCTGAAAATCCATCATTTACAAATCTTTTTAACATATTTAGATCAAAATCTAAATCTTTTGCTTTTGTTCTGATATCTGACATTATGTCTTTTAATTTTTGTTTTTCTTCACTATGGGCATTTACCACATATTTTAAGTACTCAAGATTACTTACACCTGGAATAGTTTGAGGGTTTTGCATAGCTAAAAATAATCCTAATTTACTTCTTTCATCAACTGATAAATCTAAAATACTTTTATTATTAAATAAAATATCTCCTTTTGTTATTTCATATTTCGGGTGACCCATAATTGCCATTAACAAAGTTGATTTTCCATTACCATTCGGTCCCATCAAGGCGTGAATTTCTCCAGACTTTATTATTAAATTAATTCCTTTTAAAATTTCTTTTTCTTCAATTTGAACATGTAGTTCTTTTACTTCAATAGTGTGCATATAAAGTTCTCCTAACAAAATAATTATAATTTGATTTGATGAAAAATAATTGTCAATTTAATAAACTATAAAAAAGTTAAATTTTAGCAGATAAAGTAAAACTTTCAAATTAATCATATTATTTTTATTTTTTTCTTTATAATTATTGTGATAAACAAAATTCAAGGAGTGAATAGTGTGAAAAAATTGTTAACACTACTAGGAAGTTTAACACTTGTGTCAAGTGCAGCGAATGTTGCAGTTGCGTGTGGAACTTACGACATAAAAGACAACGGTAACTCAGTTATCGTACAATTTCTAAATTCTTTAGACGGTAAGGCTCATATTGATGCATCTCATGTATTAGTAGACTTAATCAATGCTTCAGGTCCAACAAATAGAGAAGCGTTTTTAATTGAAATGCTTCAATTAATGAATGTATCATTATTAGCAAATTCAAATACATTTTTTGGAGCTGAAGGTACATTAAAACTTGATGAAAGCAATACTGCTTACAACAAAAATTTAGGAGAAACTTTATCTTATAGATGAGATTCTTTAAATAAAGCTGTGGATCAACAAATTGAACGTGAAAAAGAAACATACAAAGTAAAAAACGGTAAAAAATGAGAATCTAAATGAAAAGATATGCTATATGAAAAATACACAGTATATCAAAACAAGAAAAAAGAAATGGATTTAGATTTCTTAGAAAAAAAATATAAAGCAAATATTTTATTAACAGATACTACAAACAATGCTACAAAAGCAATTTTAGATGTTTTATTAAATACAGATAGTTATGGAGTTACTTGAGTAACTGCGCAAACAGTTAAAAATAAACTATCTAAATTATTAGAAGTTATTAATGATGATGCTAAATTTAGCTCAGTTTATGAAGCTGATAAAAATGCAGTTAGTCAAATTATAAATGCTCAAACAATGGATTCAAAAAATTGAAAAGCACCTGCCGACTTAGATGTTGCAGCAGCTAAAGCAGCTGTTAGAAATATTACAAGTGATAAAATTATTTGTGATGTTCCAGAAGACATCAATCAATGAGTTGCAACATCAAGTAATACAAGATCAGGAATGTTAAGTAACTCACAACTTTTCTTTTTAGAGAAATATTTTGAAATTAAAGCACCACTTGCAATTAGTGAAATTACAATTCCGTTTGCAACAAATGGTAAATTTGAAGATGGAATCTCTTACGAAGACTTTAAAGGTGATTTTGATGTAACTGCAAAAGATATTGATAAACTTTTAGTCAAATTAACACCAGATAAACAAGAACCTTTAGCTGAAAGTTTTTGAAATGAAGCAGCTAGAAACTCAAGTAAGTTAAACATCGGGTCAATTAAAAAGTATGATAAATTGCTTACTTTACAATCAACTGATTTTTCAGATTCATTAAAAAACGTAGTTTACGATTATGTTTTAGGAAGTGAATATGAAAAACCAGAAGAATTAAGTTTTGACGGAAAAGATTTTGAAGCTGATATTAAAAAAATAACTAACAAACTTACAAGAGCGGAAAGTGTTGGATCTCCATCATTAGAATCAAGAGCTGCAGCTGCTTCTAAGGGTGCAAATGTATTTTATGGTACTTTAAAAAATAATCCAGGTAAATTATTATATATTGATACTGATGGAATGCATATAGTTTCAATTGATGGGTATGATCAGTTAAAAAATAAAACAGAGAATAAATTCAAAGATTTAACACCTCTTGCTCAACTTCAAGCATTTAATGATTTCCATAAATTATCAGATAACCAAAAAATCTATTATATGCAACACGATACAGAAACTACTTCAAATAGTGAAAATAGAAACTATATGAATATCTTAAATAACTCAATCAAAAACAATTATTTAAGATATCTTGTGAATAACTCTTTGATTAGTGGAATTTCAGATGCTCCTGTATCATTCGACATAGTAAATGAGTTAAAATCATGAGTTTCAGTAACAAGTGCAACAGATAAAGAAACTTTTTGAATGACAGCAGTTTTTGATTATTTCAAAAATGTTACAACAAAAACTAAAGAAGATTCAAATTCTCTTGAAGATGTTGAAATCTTCCTTAAAAAATTAGTTGTTTTTGGAGAAGAAAATCCTACAAATAAAGAGTTTGAAGAAATTGCGAAATCTATGCAAGGATGAGTTGCAAGCAAAATTAAAGTAGCTCAAATTAATATATCAGTTGCACCTCAAATAGCATTTTCCGAAAAACATACTGCATGAGTAAAAACAATCAAATCAAATACAACAACAAACTATCCAAAAGCAGTAATTGAAAACTCTAATTTCTCTATTGAAAAAATTGGTGGAGCAATCCAAAAAATATGACCAGCAAAAGGCGCAATTTATACCGAAGGTGCTGCAGCTATTTCAAGTCCAATTAGTATGAAAAGCTTATTAGAAAGTGATTTAATTAAAAATAATTTTATCAATAGTTATTTAGAAGCTAAAAAAATTGGAGGTAAAAAATAATGAAAAAATTATTAGGTTTCCTTGGCGCTATTACCTTAATTACTTCAACTAGTAGTTTAGCAGTAGCTTGTGATAACAAACCAGATAGAGTTTCAAAAGTAAGCTTAAATCCAGAACTTGCAAAACAATTAATTGCTGCTCTTGCAGGAGATCCAAGTCTTGCAAATAAAGACTTCGGAGATATATTCTCAAGTTCTGATGCAACAACAATTGTTGTAAGAATTATTAATGAATTAATTGCTAAAAAATTTGGTTATGATTCAACAAATAATAACTTAGAAAAATTAGGTTTAAAAAAATTTGATGATGAAAACTCAGAAGGTTATTTGCCCCAACAATTCATTGATACATATAAAAATCAAGCAGGAACAGTTGCAGAAGATTTATTATTTACAGAGTATACAAGTTCAATTTCAAGTACAAGATTAGACTTTAGTCAAATTAATACAAAATTATATTCTTTAAATCCAATAGAAGAAGTAAAAAGTATAGTTGATTTAAATGGTAAATCATTTAATGTTATAAAGGGTGCAAAAATCTCATTTAATAAAGACGGAGACAAAGAATGAACAATTTTAGCAGAGGGAGATAACAAACAACAAAATCTACCCGAACTTTCTGATTTAACAAATCCAAAAAGTATTTTCTTTATTGATGGTAAATATACATCTGATAACGCAAAACATCAAATATCTCCAAAAACTGCTTTAAGACTAAGATTTCAAGATTATTTCGATAATGAATTAGTTAAAAACATTATTTCTAACCTATTAACAATGTCATATATGGATGCTAATAACTTTTCTATCTTACCTTCATCTGAAAGTCAAGAAGATTCAACTATGAGTCCATTTATAAATACTAGTTCACCATTATTTTCAAAAACACAATCATGATTTACAACTAACACAACTGGTGAAAATAGAAATTGAACCACTAATGTTAGAATGGTTTGGTCAATAAAGTTTAGAAAAGATAACGAAAGTAAAGTTAGAGATGAATTAAAAAAACATGACATTAATAGCGGTTCTGATAAAGTTGTTGACTTTTCAAACGGTAACTTAAAACAAGGATCTTCATTAATTAAATTGATGTCAGATATTGCTAAAAGTTTAAAAACAGAAGAAGAAAGCGGGGTTATTTATAATGAAGATAACTCAAATGCTTACGACTCATTCTTTAGAGCACAAGGATATAAAGGATTTACAATATTTGAAAATGGTAGTGCAATTGGTAATAACCCAATTTCAGGAAAAAACTATGAAAGTGCTGTAAAAGAGGCTAAAAAACCAAGTATTTTATTAAAATCTGGTAGTCCCTTCTTTGAAGATAATGAAGATAAAAACATTGAAGAAATCGTATTTACATTACCAATTTATATGATTGAATTATTAGGAGCTAGTGCTGAATCTAATGATAGTTATATATATCAAATTAAAGGCGCTGATGAAAAAGGTAAAGATATCGAGTTTGGTTGATCTGGATATGGATCAAGTAAAACTAAATATAAAGATATTTGAAACCAAGATAATAATAAAGAGTACCACTCAGTTGACGTTCAAAATTTAATATCAGGTAAAGATATTGAAGACTCATCACAAGTTTCTACACAAGAGTCAAATTATAATTCAGCTGGTTATGCAATGATTAACCAGATAAAATATATGGTTTCTCAAGACTCTACTATCTCAGAATTAGCAAAAACAGTTCTATATACTAAATATCTAGATGCGGATCACATTTATTATGCAGGTTTATACGATCAAATTGGTAAATATATTAAAAATAATAAAGATGCAGACGATTAAAAAATAGCATATAATGTGATATATCAAAAAAATATTCTATTAAAAATAGTAAATATAATTCTCTAAGTATACATTATGTTTAAAAAAACATAAAATTATACAAGGAGAATTTTTTATATGGCCACCTTCAAATAGATATATCATATTTTTTTATATTTTGATACTTAAAAATGATAAATGAATGTTTTTAAAAATACTTATGTTATAAAGATTTATAAAATATGTATATTTTTTTATTCGGCAGTTTGAAGGTTGTGTATATATCGAGAAGCTTTTAGAGATAACTAACGCATTTAAAAAACTACAAACATGATAAGCACAATGGAAAATATGAATTAATTTAAAAAATTAATAGATAAAAAAATGCAAAGCTTAAAAAAATAAATGACCAAAAATAGAAAATTTGGTTTTAAAAAGTTTAATAAATAAATATAATTATAATAAAGGGTCACACCAAACTACATATATTTTAACAAATTACTCTCAAAAATTTCTTTGGGAGTATTTTTTAATTTGTTTATTATTCTATTATTAGAATAATTTCATACACAATCTTTCATTCAATTTATAAAAGTTCCATCATCTTCAAACTTATAACCTACATAATAATTTTGTTTTATGCTTTTAAAAAATGTTTCTACTATCGAGTTTTGTCAAGAAGCATATCCGTCTGTCATGCTTTGAATAATATTGTAATTGTTACAAAATTCTTTCATAATTAAGCTCCTAAATTGTGATCCTCTATCCGTATGGATAATGCTATTTTTTACATCATATTTAGCAACTAAAAGTTGCATACTATTAATAAGTTCTTCGTTTGTTTGATTGTTTGCAAAATATGTTATTAAAGGTAGTCTAGAATATATATCAATATAAACAAATAAGTAAATTTTTTTGTTTTTTATTTTTAACTCCGAAATATCTAAACAAATTTTTTCTAACGATTTATTTGCAATAAACTCGATTTTATTTGTTTCTTGGTTTTTTAATAAATTGGGAGCTGTATTTATTGGATCTTTGCTTTTTTTAGTATAAGCTTTTCATTTTCTACTTTTTTCACAATTTTCAGGAACTAGATTTTGTGCTTTCATAGAACTCAAGACCATTTTTAGACATAAACCAAATTTTAGTGCAATTTTTTTATGCCCTCATTTTCGATGAGTTCAATATTTTGAATCTTTATCGTAAAAAACTTTGTTTATAAATAAGTCATAACTTGTGTCTCTTTTGTCATATATTCTTTTGAACCATTTGCTAATCATTTATTATAAGCTTTTAGATTAATATTTAAAAGATTAATTAGTCATGATAATGCTATATTTTTTCGCTCGTAATTTTTTGCTATTTTATACAATTCGATATTTACTTTTTGTTTTTTTATTCCTTGACTAGAGATGCTGTATACTTTTCCATAACTTTTACTTTACTTGTTAGTTTTTTATTCTTTTTTTCTTTAATTTGCATCTCTCTTCTTAAATGTTCCAACTCTTGTTTCGTTTTTTCAAACTCAACTTCTTTATTAATTTTAGCTTTTCTACCTCTCTGTGCATCAATTAGCCCAGCAATTCCTTTTTGTTTATAACGATTTTGTCAAACATAAATAGTTGATGTTTGTTTAATATTATATTTTAAAGCTAACTTTCTTGCGCTTATATCTGTAGTTGTAAACTCATCTATTATTTTCTTTTTTTCTTCAGCACTAAATAAAATAGTTTTTGCCATAAAAAAAAATCACCCCTCTATAAAAACTATATACATAATTTTTATGTAGTTTGGGGTGACCCTTTAAGATTATATTAGATTTCTTTATTTTAACTTTATTAATATTAGATTATAATAAATTTATTTTTAATGTCTTTTTTACTATAAATATTAATCTCCCAAGGTAAATAGTTCAATTCATTTTTTAATTATTATTATATTTTTTACTCCTTTTATTGTTTGAACTTTTTGTCTTTGACTTTCGGTATATAAAAACAACCTTTATATAAAAACTAGTTATTTAAATTATTTTGAATAACTCGGTCTTTTATAGGTTGTCTATTCTATTTCTTATTTACATATTCTTCTTATAACTCAAACTTATTTTTATTATTTTAATAAAGCTTTTTTATTGTTTATAAATTTTTTTTAAGAAAATTATTAATTACAGTTTTAAGAACTATTCTAAAGTTTTAACTTTATCTAAATATGTGTTTGCAAGTCAATTGTCCACATCGTTTCTACTACTTGAATAAACTTCTTTTTCTATAATGGCATCTTTTGATGAATTATCTCTTAAAAAGTTTAAAGCTCTAGTTAAATGTTCACTTAAATAAGCAGAAGATCTAATAAATGGAAAAATACGTTTATTATCTAAGTTATAGTGCTCTAAAAATGAACCTATTATCATAGGTGCAACATGTCACCATATAGGAAAACCTAACAATATATAATCATAATTATTTATATATTCTGGATATTCTTTCATTTTTGGTCTTAAGTTATTTACCGCTTCATTTCTTGCATCTTTTGATAATTCTGAGTAATTTGAAGAATATGGCAATTCTCTTTCAATTTTAAATGTTTTTACATCAAGTTTGTTTGCGATATAATTTGCCATAGTTTCAGTGCCATTAGATCAAGAAAAATAAACCACAATTGTTTTTGATTTTGTATTTTCATTTATCTTGTTGTCAAATTCGTTATTTATATCAGATGTTGAACAACTAACGGTACCAATTGATAAATTTGAAATTAGCGCGATACTAAATACTCATTTTAAAATTTTTTTCAAAAATACCTCCTTATATATAAAGTTTAAATATTTTAACTTTATAATATAATGATAAAACATTAGAGCAACACTAATGCAATACAAATTTATATTAAATTAAAATTTTTTGAAAAATTTTAATTTTATTTTTTAAAAACTCTATTTGATCATCAATATCTTTTCGCATTTTTATTGCTAATTTTAATTGTTTATCTATTATTTTAAATCTCTCTAACATTGTAGTATCACCTTGCTCTATAAGTTGCAAATATCTTTGAATATTTTTTAGGCTAAGTTTTGTTTTTTTAAGGCAAATTACAAGTTCTATAAATCTAAGATCTTTTTCTTCTACATAACGATATCCATTAGCATCTCTTTTAAAACAACTTAAAATGTTTTTTTTATCATAATATCTGAGTGTATGTTCAGATATAGAATATCTTTTTGAAATATTATTTATATAATATTTTTTATTCATAAAATCACCTATTAAAAATATAGCATATAAAATAAATTTTTTTAATAAAATGTATTGACTTAGAGCAACTCTAATGATTTATTATATAAATAATTACAAATGCGTAATTAGGAGGAAAAATTATGAAAAAAATCAAATTAAATGATGGTAATGAAATGCCTTTTATATCTTTTGGTACATATCAAATAACAGATTTAGAACTATGTGAAAAAGTTGTTTTAAATGCTTTGGAAGTAGGATATAGAGCAATTGACACAGCACAAAGTTATTTCAACGAAGAGGCTATAGGTAATGCCCTAGAAAAAACAAATGTTGCAAGAAAGGACATATTTTTAACTACAAAAATATGAATTAGTAATTATAATTACAATAAAACAATTGAGTCATTTTATAATTCTTTAAAAAAATTGAAAACAAATTATGTAGATTTAGTTTTAGTTCATCAACCTTTTGGTTATTATAGAGAAGCGTTATCTGCACTTTTAAGTCTTAAAAAGTTAGGTTATATAAAATCAATAGGTATATCAAATTTTTACGATGATAAATTGGCTGATTTATGCTTATTTAATAATAGCGATTTTATTCCAGTTATTAATCAAATAGAAGTGAATCCATTTTTTCAAAGAGACAACACAATAGAAAATAACATAAAATATGGAGTAAAACCAATGGCATGAGCTCCATTTGCTGAGGGAAAAAATGATATATTTAATAACTCAGTATTAAAAAAAATTGCAAACAAACATAACAAATCAGTAGCACAAGTTATTTTAAGATGATTATACGAACAAGATATCCCATTTATCACAAAAAGTATTAATATTGAAAGAATGAAAGAAAATATTTCTATATTTGATTTTAGTTTATCTAACGAAGATAAAGAACAAATCAAGTCTTTAGATAAAGGGGTTTCTCAGTTTTTTAATCATAATGATATTGATGGTGTTGAAATGATATATTCGTTAGTGAAAAAGAGAAATGAAATTAAGTAGTTAAAATTGTTTTGTAAATTAAACATAAATGAGTTAAAAAAGCAAATTGAGTAGGATTGTCTAAAATTAGTCTTTTATATTAGAAAAAAATTTAAAAATGAATTTCTTAAAAAAATGAAAATTAAAATAATGCAAGTAAAAATACTTTAAAATATTTAATATTCTTTGTAAACCTAATTTAGAGTTTAAATATCGATCTAGTTTTATAAGAAGTAAAATTGAATAGAACTTTTAGATAAATAAAAAACTATAACAAAGTTAATACAAACAGCGGCAGGTTTTATTTTGATTAGAAAATAAATTTTGGTAAATAAAAGTATTAGGGTATCTGAAAAATAATTAGAAAAGATAGACATTTATTAAGCTAGTCATTTTAAGGAAAATTTTTATATTAGTAATGATTTGATTGAATAACTTATGAAATATCTAATCTTATTTGTTTAATTTAACTAAATCTAAGTTTTTTATAATAAAAATATAATTAAATAGATAAAAAAAATTTTTTGCATTATATGTAGGTGAATTTTAAATTGAAAAAAAGTTTTTACAATATAAAATATATATTCCAAATATATAAAAAAATTACTTTAGTGAGGTCCTTTTATTTAATAAATTTTAATAACGATATTCTAAAGGGCAACACCGAAATAAATATATTTCAACAAAATTACTTTAAGTTTCTATTTGGGAGTAATTTTTTTTATTATTCAAATATTTTCATATACAATCTCTTATTCAATTTATAAAAGTTTCATTTTTTTTTGCAAGCTATAACCTACATAATAATTTTGTTTTAGACTTTTAAAAGATGTTTCTCTATCAAGTTTTGTCAAAAACATATCCTTATGTAATGCTATGTATAGTATTGTAATTATTAATATTTTTTTCATAATTATGCTTCTAAATTGTTATTCTATATTTCTATTAATAATCCTATTTTTATATCATATTTATTATTTGCAATTTAATATTACTAATAAGTTCTTCATTTGTTTTATTGTTTGCAAAACATATTATTAAAGGTAGTTTAGAATATATTAATATAAGCAAATAAGGGAGTTTTTTTATTAATTATTTTAAACTTTGTATATATAAACAAATTTCTTCTAATGGTTTATTTGCATAAAGTACCAATTATTTGTGTTTATCGTTTGATAAACCATTAACTATATTTATTGAAGTTATGCTTTTTTAGTATAAGCTTTTTATATTCTACTTTTTTAGCAATTTTTCAGTAAAAATAATTTTTATGCTTTCATAGAACGTATATTCTTTTTTCGACCTAAATGAAATTTTAGTTTTGTTTTTTTATGTACCCACTTTCGATATGTTTCATATTTTTGATCTTTAATATAAAAAACTTAGCTTATAAATAAATCATAACTTATGTCTATTTTGAATACATACTCTTTTTAACCCTTTGCTAATCATTTTTTATAAGCTTTAGGATTAATGTTTAAAACCTCAATTAGTCATGATAATGCTATATTTTTTACTTATAATTTTTTGCTATTTTATACAATTAAATAATTATTTTTTGTTTTTTCATTCCTTACTAAAGATGATGTATGCTTTTCCACAATTTCTACTTTACTTGTTAGTTTTTTAACTTTTTTTATATTGCATCTCTCTTCTTAAACGTTCCAACTCTTGATTTATTTTTCACTCCTACCTGTTTGCGCATAAATTAAATTAATATTTATTTTTGTTTATAACGATTTTCAAACATAAATAGTTGATTTTTGTTTAATATTGTATTTTAATAATCAAAATCTTGGGATTATATCTGTACTTCTAAATTCATCTGTTGTTTTCTTTATTTCCTCAGCTCTAAATAACATTGTTTAGCAATAAAAAAATCACCCTTTTACAAAAATTATATGTTTGATTTTTGTAGAGACTTGAGCAATTATTCTAATAAAATATTTTATAAACTTAAGTTCATAAAATATTTTTTATTTTACATAAAAGCTAATTTTTTTTATAAAATATATGTGAAAGATAAGAGACAACTATATGAATAATTGTATATTTTGCAAAATAATTAAAAAAGAGATACCGTCAAAAATAATATATGAGAATGATTTTGTATATTCATTTTTAGATATTACACCAAATTCTGACGGACACTGCCTGATAGTCCCTAAAAAACATTATGAAAATTTTGAGCAAACAGATAAAGATTATTTACATCATGTACTAGACGGAAAAATTGAAGTTTTAAAAATATTAAATACAAAATTACCTAAGAAACCATTAGGCTATAATTTCGTTACAAATCAAGGGGAAGAGGCTTTCCAAACAGTTTTTCATTACCATGAACATATAATTCCTAAATACAAAAAAAATAAAGGTTACACTTTTTTGATCAAGAATAATCCTGATGATTTAAGCGATTTAGATGTTTTATACTCATATTTTAAAAAATAAAAAGAGAAATAAATTGAACTTGTCAATTAAAATTGACATTAAAAAGGTACTTTCTCCATACGAATTTCGTATGGAGTTTTTTTATGTTTCAACATAGGTCTAACATAATTATAAAAATCAATATAATCTGAAATTATTGTATAGATATTTGAATAATTTAACTCTTTTATTTTATAAGTATAAATACATTCATTTTTTATTGTTCCAAAAAAAGATTCGCACGCTCCGTTATCAGGAGAGTTACCTCTTTTTGACATGAATATACTTATCTTGTTTTCATCTCATAAACTTTTTCAAGTTTCATTTGTATAAGGACTACCTTGATCAGAATGAATAATATCAGGAGCGCCTCTCTTTTTGATTGCAAAAAATAAGGTTTGTATAACATAATTTGCCATTAGGACTGTTAGATAATTTTCAAACAACAATTTCTGAATTATATAAATCTTTTATAACAGATAAATATGCATTTCCTGAGGCTGTCTTTATGCAATTTACATCTGTAACTCATTTTTGATTTAAACAATCTGCATTGAAATTCCTATTCAATAAGTTTTCATATCTCAAAGGACAAGTTTTGTCATATTTTGGCACTCTTTTTTTTCGAAATGCTTTTAAATTATTAATTTTCATATATCTATAAACTACTCATGGTTTTAAGTTTTGATTAAAATATTTGTTTAAAAGTAAAGTTATCACGTTGTAACCTAAACGTTTTTTAAACAAATAAAAAATAAATTTGATTTTTATAGCAAGAACTCGATTGTAGTTTTTATTTATAGGTTTTCCACTTTTTAGTCATTTTAAATAACCAAATCTTGAATCGCCTAAATATTTACAAATTAATGTTAAAGTAAACTTTTTAGAACAATTAAAAATAGCGAAGTACTTTTCCTTAGTTGTCTTCGCCAAATGCTTTTTTTAGAGCTCGTTCCAATTTTAAAGCTTCTCTTAATTCTTCTGTTGTCATATCGTCAGGGTCTTTAAAAATTCATTCAAAAGATTTAAATTTCTTAATATTTCCTTTTGTTTGAATTCCGTTCCTTCATTCAAGAGCGCCTTTACCTTTAGTTTTGATTTCTGATTTGCATCTTTTGACTGTACTTGTGCTAACATCATATTTTAATGCAGCATCTGTTATTCCAAATTTTTTAGATTCTTCAATAATATTAATTTTTTTATTTTTTGATTTTTAATTTACCATATAAAAAGAACACCTTTCAATAAAATTTTAACTATAAAAGTACTTTTTTACTGTCAATTTTATTTTAGATGTTCAATAAATCCTCTTTTTATTTTTTTTTATGATGTTTTAAAAATGCTCTTCCGCCTTCTGTTAAAATTCTTCCGGTTCAACCTTCGCCATCAACTTTAGAAAGTTCTTCATTTACTTTATATATCCTTGCGTCTAGAGCATCTAGGGATGAAACTATAATTGCCTCTAACATGCTTGGTTCTACTGGAGATCCAAATTCATGCTTACCGTGACTCGAGAGTACTATATGTTGCAATTTAACACTTTCTTCATATTCTTTTTCCGAAAGTTTTAAACTATTTGATGCATGACTTATGAAAGCGCTTCCAATTGTTATATGGCCTAATAGTTTTCCTTCATCCGTATAATCTGATGCATTTTTGCCTTTCATCTCAACAATTTTTCCTATATCATGTAAAACAGCTCCACAATAAACTAATTCTCAATCAACATTGGCATACTTATAAATATCTTTCAAAGAAATAGCTCCTTTTAATAATGAAAAACTATGTCAAAATAATCCACCTAATACATTATGGTGAATTGATGTTGCTGCTGGATAAGTTTTAAATTTTTTTTCATTATCTTTTATAATTTTTAAAGTAATTTTTTTATATATCGGATTTTTCAACTCTTCAATAGTTTTTATAAGCCAATTATAATGTTTATCTATATTTAAAGGGGCTGATATGAAAAAATCGCTCTGATCAATACCGTATTTGTTAAATTCTTCTTCAACTATTATATGGTATTTACTAATTTTAAGTTGTAATTGTTTACGATATAAACTGATTAATCCTTCTACTTTTATAATAGATCCTTCTTTAATTATTTCTTCATCTTCCGGATCACAATTTCATAATCTAGCTTCAATTCTACCCGTTTTATCAACTAAATAAATTATTAAATAATTTGCACCATTGTTACCAGTGGAAACTGACACTTTTTCAACTCTAGCTATAAAATCAATACTTTTGGAATCACTCTTAATTTCGTTAATTCACATATTTACCTCGCTTATACTTAATATAATATCAAAAAAAAATAACCCTTAATAGGTTAGTTTGTTTTTAAATTAATAATCCTGGGTTTGAAATTAAACTTGTAAACTCTTTACCAAAATTTATTGCATCATTTAGATTTATTACATTTGAGTCATAAATAATTGTCACCATAACGTAATTTGACAATATCATATCCCCTTTTAAACGAGATTGATTATCCCCAATTGAAATTGACAATAAAACATCTTCATTAAGTTGTATATTTGAAGAAATGATATTAAAGTGTGATAAATCAAATAATACTACTTTACTTAATTTTTCACTTATTTTATTTTTTTCAACTTCCATAGCTATTTCCAATATTGAGTTTTTTTCATTTATTTTTACATCAACAAAATTAAAATTATCTTTAATATTTTTGTAAACTGATACTACTTGCTTTTTAAATAAACCTATATTTTTAAAATTTGTTAAAATTAAAGCTAGTGCTTTTAAATAAAAACTATTTAAATTTAAAATTATGCCTTTATCCAAAATAGAATCATACATAATAGTATGTAAATTCAATAATGCAGTAATATCAGCTTCAAAACTAATAGTATTTGCTTTTCTTAATTCCTTAGAATTGTCTATTTTTTTAGAATTAACTTCTTTTTTTTCTAAATTAACTAATTGATTTTTTGCTTTTAAAAAGTCTTCTCTCAATAATTCAAGTTCTTTTTCGATGCCACTAATTATTACATCTTTATTTTCAACGCTACTATCTTGATCTTCTATTTCTTCATTAATTACTACAGTTTCTTCTAAAACTGCAAAAGCAGATAGTTCTTCAATAGAGTCATCATTTTGTTTTAGCAACTCATCTGTTTCAAAATCTTTAGTAATTGCGTTGTTTATTTCTTTATTTATTTGACTATAATCTTCGTTAATTTTAGAAAAATCTTGTTTTATTTCACTAACTTCTTCAATCGAATAACTACTTTTTACAATATTTAACTTTTGATTTACTTCTTCTTGTTGTTGAAATTGAGATAAAAACTGAGAACTTTCAACTTTTCTTTGCAACTCTGTTTCACTAAATTCTGTTTTATTTTTTTCTGCTTGATCATTAGAATTTTCTTGAACTAATTCATTTAAATTAATTTCTACTTTTTCTTGATTTGAGAGCTTATTTTCATACTTAGATGTTTTTTCATTTTTCTCATTACTATCTTTATTAAAAAAGTCATTATTAATTTCTTCTATAACTTTTGAGCTTGATTCTTCTTTTTCAATTTCAGGTTTAAATAAATTTAAATTTTTTAATTCTTCTGTAACCCCATCTGTCTCAATGGGTTTATTATTAATATATTCATTTGCACTTTTTTTTGTATCACCAATACTTCTCGGCATATTATTTGTATAATCTACTTCTTTTTGTTTTTCTTTTTTATCATCTAAGTTGTTGCTAAACAAAAAGTCATTATTAATTTGATCTAGTGATTGAGTTTTTGAAATCTCAGTTAAACTTTCTTTGCTTTTTAAAGCAAAATTATTTAATTCTTGAGTTAAACTATTTGTTTCGATTGGTTTTACAACAATATCTATTTTTTCATTAATTATTACTTTTTTATTTTCTTCGATAATCAAATCCTTATTATTGTGCTCATTTTGAATATTAGTTTTGTTTAAAAAATCTTCATTTAATTGCTCTATTGCATGAGTTTTTGAAACCTCAATATCTGTTTCTTTTTTTAAAAACTCAAGACTTTCAAGTTCTTTAGTGATGTTACTAGTTTCGACTGGTTGATTTAAATTAGTATTATTTTCGTGTTTAATTTCTTTACCAATACTTTCTGGCAATTTATCAGAATAATCAATTGTATGAGTCAATACTTCAGTATTATTTAAGTTTATATCCATTTGAACTTCATCTAATGTTTCATCTAAAAAACCAAAATCAGTTAAAGCATCTTTTAAAGTATCACTCATTTCAGAAGGTCTTCTTAAAATAGTTTCTAATTCTTTATTAGAAATAATATCAAAAATGGTATCTCCATGAGACACTATCAAAGAATCAATAACATATACATTTCTTACAACACCATCAATTGGTGATTCTAAACTAATTCTTTCAAGTTGAGTTGATATTTGAGCTAAAATGTCACCTTTGTTTACAGGTTGGCCATCTTTTACAAATATTTTTTCAATAATTCCTTTGTATTTTTTTGCATTCTTAAATTTTATTTTTTCCATAAACACTTAGCCCTTCTCAATATAAAAATGTGTTTCGCCCAAAACACTACTTTATTATTTTATATCAATTTAATAATCTTTAAAGAATTTTAAAAAATTTTTTCAAGATAATTTTTTATTATTAACATGCTGTTTTCATATATATAGTCATACTTTTCAGTTTTTGTGTCAAATTCTTTATCTACTTTGACAATACCCATATTTGCTTTCATTGGTTTTAATTTTTTTAGCTTTTTATTTGTTATATAGTTTGTTAATGCACCTAAAATAGTTTGATCAGGAAAAGGAATAAACTTTTTATTTTTAAACTCAGAATATAAAGCAAAGAAAACAATAAATGCAGAAGCAAATGATTCTATATATCCTTCTACACCCGTTACTTGACCTGCAAAATAAACTTTTTTATTTCTCATTACTTGTAATTTTTTATTCAAGATTTTTGGTGAGTTTATATAAGAATTTTTATGCATAACACCATATCTTGCAAACTCAGCATTTTCAAGACCAGGTATTAACTGAAATACTCTTTTTTGTTCAGGTCAAGTTAAGTTAGTTTGAAATCCTACAATATTATATAAACTATCAATAGCATTATCTTTTCTAAGTTGAATAACTGCATATGGTTTATTATTTTCGTGTTCTAATCCATTTGGAGACATAGGTCCATTTATAAGATTTTTTTTAGATTGAATAGCTATTTGTTCAATAGGCTGACATCCTTTAAAAAAAATTTCTTTTTCAAAATCTTTTAATTTAACTTTCTGAGCATTTATCAAATTAATATAAAAATTTTCAAACTCATGTTTATTTAGAGGTGCACAAATATAACTATTATCATTTGAATGTCTTGAACTATAATAAACTTTTTTAAAATCAATAGAATCTTTTTTGATTATTGGAGAAGATGCATCTAAATAAAATAGTTTTTGATTACCAACAACTCTATCTATTTCTTTTTTAAATTCATCACTAATCAAAGGTCCACAACATATTACATAAATTTTATCTGCATCCAATATTTTTAATTCTTCATTAAAAACTGTTATATTTTTTTGTTCTCTTATTTTTTTATCCACTAGTTTTGAAAAACTAATTCGATCAACCGCTAAAGCGTCATCGCTAGGTATTTCAGTTAGATATGCACATTTCAAGATAAATGAGTCTAATTGCTCTAATTCTTTTTTTAAAATTCCAACTGCATTTTGTGTAGACTTACTTCTAAAAGTATTTGAACAAACCAATTCTGCAAATGTATCTAATTTTTGAATCTCATTTTTTTCAATATTCTTTTTTTCATATAAATTAACTTTAATTCCCTTTTGTGCTAATTGATAAGCTAATTCACAACCAGCTAATCCAGCACCTATAATATTTACTTCCATATGTTCTCCTAGTATAAAAAAATAAAAATATTAGATACTTTTATTTTAAATATTTTTTTAACTCTCTTAGTTTATCAAGTTTTTCTCAAGTAAATTCTTTTTTACCAAAATGACCGTATTTTGCGGTTCTAAAATAAATTGGTTTTGTTAGATCTAAGATGTCAATTATATTTTTTACTTTAAATGAGAAATTTTCATTTAAGGCTTTATAAATTATATCCATAGGAACTTTATTTGTTCCAAAGCATTCAATAAAGATTGATAATGGGTCTGGTTTACCAATTGCATAACTGATTTGAACTTCAATTTTAGATGCCAATCCAGCTGCTACCATATTCTTAGCTGCATATCTTGCCATATACGCAGCACTTCTATCAACTTTTGAAGGATCTTTTCCTGAAAAAGCTCCTCCACCGTGTCTTGCATGACCACCATATGAATCTACAATAATTTTTCTTCCTGTTAATCCAACGTCACCTAAAGGACCTCCAATTACAAACTTACCAGTTGGGTTGATCAAAACTTTAAAATCAGTATTTAAACCATGATTTTTTGCAACTGGAATCATAATGTTCTCTTTAATAAAAGTTTCAAATTCTTCTTGATTGTAATCTTCGTCGTGTTGCACTGACATTAAAATTGTTGAAATATGTGGATTTTTTGGATTTGTATAATTCATAGTAACTTGTGATTTCATATCAGGTTGAGCATATTTAAATGCCCCTGTTTTTCTTAATCTACTAGCCATATGAACTAAATCATGAGCTAATTGAATTGAATAAGGCATATAAGTATCTGTTTCATCAACTGCATAACCGAACATCATTCCTTGGTCTCCTGCGCCCATTTCTAAGTCATTATCAACACCTCTAGCAATATCAATAGACTGCTTGCTTAGTTTTATGATAATTTCGCAATTATTTGGGTCAATTCCAGTATTAGCATCTTTATAACCAACTTTATTTAATATTCTTCTAACTTGTTTTTCGCAATCTACTTTAGCAGAAGAAGATATTTCTCCTGTTACTAAAACGAAATTTTTGCTTGCTACAGTTTCACAAGCTACCCTTGCATTAGGATCTTGTTCCAAATATGCATCTAAAATTGCATCAGAAATTTGATCACAAAGCTTATCTGGATGTCCCTCTGACACAGATTCACTAGTAAAATAATTTTTCATAAATTTTTTCTCCTTATTTGTTATAAAAAAGACCCAAAAAGGGTCTTTTTTAAGCATATAGATTTAAACTCTTATTGCTGGTTTCCCCTGATTTAAGCACCTAATTTAATAGGTTGCTACTACTTCTACGAGTTTACTCTCTCAATAGTTCTTAATAAAAATGTTTATCTTTAATATCATAACAAAAAATTAGATTTTTGAAATAATATTTTCAAAGTTTTGTTCATTGTATTTATATAATCAAAAATGTTTACAATCTTTTAAAGTGTTCAATTTATACTTTTGTTTATCTAACTTATTAATAAATTTTGCTAATTTTTTTTGTTTTGTATATATATCTAAATTAGGCAAAATTAAAGTAATTTTACACTTAGCATTATTAATATATTTTTTAGTTCTTCTTTTGATAATATAATTTTGTAAGGTTTCTCTAAAAGTATAAGTTCCTTTTTCAAGATGATTTACATCAATTTCTTTACTGATTTTTTCATCATCAATTAAATCAATACCATTTAACTTATCTTTTAATTTTATTTTTTGATAAAAAATAAAACCAATTATACATTTAATTATATTTGAAATACCATTTCTATAACCTTTATTTATTTTGAAACTTGTTATTATTATTTTTTCTATTTTTGGATTGCTGCTAAAATATAAGGCCATATGAGAACTAAATCCAGAAGTTAACAAAATAATCTTTTTTTTAGGATATTTTTCATTTATCGATTCAATAATTTCATCCAAATCAGATATAAAAGTTGCTTGACTAGCATCTTTATAAACGGCGTTTTTTCCACAACCCCTTTGGTCATAAGCAATAATATCTATATCTAAATTTTTTTTAATAAAATAACTAATTAAATTATCATACTCATTTTTTGTTGATTTAAAATCATGAATGCTAATGATTATTTTTTTATTTTTTTTATTAATTTGACCATTTAATGACAAATCATATCCATCTTTTGTTTTATAACTTTTTAAATCAACAAACTCACCTCTTTGTTTTGCTTGTGTTTTAAATTTCAAACTACTCATTTTAATAAATCTATGTAGAAAATATAAAAAAATAAAAAATAAAAATGTTGCTCCAATAATATAAAAAATTGGAGTTATTAGTTCCAATAAAGGTTCTCAAACCATTAATGTACCCCCTTTAGCATATTGATTTTAACATAAAAAAATACAACAAAGGTTGTACTTATAAATGCTAACTAATCCCCATGTGAAAGATCTAAGGCATATACATCAAATTGACCCATAAATCAAAATGCAAAAATAACGTTTTGCTTTCTTACGATAAACTCATCGTTACCCATAACATTAATTGATTCATAAATAACATTCCCAGCATCTTGTTCTAAGTTTATACGCATTCTTTCAAAGTCATAAATAGTAGATCTACCATACATTTCGTTTTTACGTTCAAATTCTACTTCTGTTAAAATTCTTTCATAGGTATCTCTATATTTAGCCACTGTTTTCAAACGTGTCTCTAATCCTCTACACACATTTTTAACTTCTTTATCTAGGGCAAACAATGCTTCATGTAAATTTCTAAGTTTATCATGTCTTTTCATCTTTTATTCTTCTCCCACATTAGGCCAACTTCTAACCTTGATATATTATATTATATCATAAAAATTATTTTTTTATTAAATATGCTATAATACTACGTTTTAATAGCCTATATTTAAAATTAAATAACTTGAATTCTTTCAATACTTTTTGCTTTTTTATTTTCAAATCTAATTATAACAGCTTGTAACTTCCCTGCATTTTCTGATGGAATAAACTTTGTTGGTAATCCTGTTTTTTCTTTATAGATTACTTCATCTGGATTTGCTCCTATTATTGAATTTATTGGACCCGTCATTCCTATATCAGTTATAAAAGCCGTTCCTTTTGGTAAAATTCTTTCATCTGCAGTTTGTACATGTGTATGAGTTCCTACTAAAGCACTAATTTTACCATCGTAATTTCAAGCAAAAGCTATTTTTTCAGCACTTGCTTCTGCATGAAAATCAACAATATGGATATCACTATTATCATTTTCGAGTAATTTATCAAGAACTTCAAATGGACTATTTGCATGATCCATAAAAGTTGTTCCAAGTAAATTGGTAATTCGGATTTTAAATCCATTTTTTTCAAATAAAACAGTTCCCTTTCCTGGTAAACTTTCATACATATTTAAAGGTCTTAATAAATCATTTGTTTCTATTATAAATTCTTGAGTTTCTTTTACTTTAAAAATGTGGTTACCTGAAGTAATAACATCCACTTTTAATTGTTTTAAAAAGTTATAATGATTTTTATTTATCCCCTTACCATGAGATATATTTTCAGCATTAGCAACAACAAAATCAATATTATTTTTAGCTACAATATTATTTAAATGTTTTTTTAAAACATCTCTACCTGATTTTGAGTAAATATCTCCTATTATTAATATATTCACTAAATTTCTTCCTCTATATTTCTAATTAATACTTCAATATTTATTTTACTCTCTTTAAAGTTATCGATTTGTTGTTTTATAAAATCATTTTTTTCTTTTATATGAAGTTTATTTTCAAAATCTTTTAGATTATTTATTGTTTTATTTATACTATCAAAAACAGCATTTTTTGAAATTCCTAGCTGTTCTCCAATTTCTTGAAATGTTAAATCTTCAAAATAATATAGCTCAAAATACTCTTTTTGTTTTTCGGTCAATAGTTCTTTGTAGTAATCATATAAACTACTTATTTCTTCATTTTTGTTAATATTACTCATCTAAATCCTCTTCCATAAAGTCACTTGCCAAATCTCAAATGTAGTCATCTAAATCAAATTCTTTAATATCTTCAACTTTTTCGCCATAACCAACTAATTTAACTGGAATATTTAAAATATCTTTAATTGCAAGAGCAATTCCACCTTTACTTGTTCCATCCATTTTAGTTAAAACAATTCCTGTAACATTTGTTGCTTCTGAAAAGGCTTTTGCTTGATTTACACCATTTTGTCCAGTTTGAGCATCAATTACCAATAAACGTTCATGAGGTCCATCTTCAACACTTTTTTTAACAATCTTTGTCATTTTTTCAAGTTCTCTCATTAAATGCTCTTTATTTTGTAATCTTCCTGCGGTATCAATTAACAAAAGGTCATAACTATTTTCTAATCCTTTTTTAACCCCATCAAAAACAACACTAGCTGGATCTGAAGAATTTCCTTTGATTAAATCAACACCTTTTAATCTTTTTGAACATCATTCTTCCAATTGTTCAACAGCTCCTGCTCTAAATGTATCTGCTGCTACTATTAAAACTTTTTTCCCCATTTTTGAATAATAGTTGGCAATTTTGGCAATACTTGTTGTTTTTCCAACACCATTAACTCCAACCATTACATAAATATTTAAACGATTATCTTTTCAGTTTAATTTAATATCATATTTTCCTGAATCATTATATGCATAATATAACTCTTCTGCAAGAATTTCTTTAATATCATCAAAATTATGTTTTGGTTTAACTCTTTTTTGAACTGCATTAGATATTTCTAAAACCATTTTCATACCCATATCAGTTTTTATCAAAACATTTTCTAACTCTTCAAAAAATTCACTATTTGCGCTTTTGTATTTTTTACTTAATTTTTTTATATCACTTGAAAAAGTTAAAGTATTTTTATGTTCTTTTAAGTGTTTTTTTTGTGTTTTTTTTATTTTTCTTCTTTCTTTTAAATTTGCTCAAAATCCCATAATATTGTCCCCTTTTGCTATATAATAATTTTATAGTATTTTTATACTATTTAGAGTTTTAGGGTGATATTTATGAAAAAATGATTAAAAGTGTTATTTGCATTAAATATGAACGCAACTCCTTTAAAAGAACTTTACAGTATAACTGAAAGAAAAAGTAATAAGTACAAAGGCTTTTTACAAGATTCAGAAATTGATTTATACATTAAAAAAGATTTATCTTTTATTGGTAGCGACAAAGATTTTGTATTGCAAAATTTAGACGATATGATTAAAGAAAACTTTGCTGATTATGACTTAGGCGAAGAATTTTTAAAACTTACAAATTATGAATTTATAAGTTATGATAATTATCAAGTTACCTTAAAATTTTTTGATAAATATGGTGAATCTTGCTTAGGAAAAAGTGTAATTAAAACATTTGATGTATTAATTTATAATTATGATAATTTTGAAAAATTACAAAATGAAGTTCTTTTAAATAGCAAAGTTGTAATTCCTGTGAATATAGTGAATTTAAAAGAAGTTGTTGATTATGTAAGTAATATGTATAAAGAAGAATTTAATAAAATAGCAAGTGAAAATATTTATCTAAATGATGAAAAAGACTTTTTCAACTATTTAAGCTTTTTTGAAATTGATGATTATGGGAACTTAAAAGCAGAATTTTTAGGTTCAAATATTTTATCAATTCCACTATATCAATTATCAGTAACTATTTAAAAACACTGCAAAAACAGTGTTTTTATTTACTTATTATTTTATTTAAAAATGTATTTATATCTTGATAAATTTTGTAGTATCCATATTCACAAAGACTATTATGTCTCATATTACAAAATAAATCTAATTTTATATCTAAGTTAATTTTTTATAGATTTTATACAATTTCACTGATTATGTTAAAAAAACTAACAACCCCATCTTCATTACCGGCATTTATTAAATAAGTAAATCTTTTGGTATGGATTAATATTTTTTCTTTGAATATCCAGTCATCCTGTAAAAATATCTTTAAAGCAAAACTTGTAAACTTTTCTATAGATAATTGATTATTTATAGAAGCGTTAAAATTTTCTTTTTAACACTTAATCATTGTAATCCTGTACTTCAGGTTTCTTCAATTTTATCATTTAAGGGTTTATAAGTAAGCTTTCAAACTTTTTTATCAATATGTTTTTCACCATATTTAGGTGATTTTTGTAGACCCTTTTTTTAATATTTTAAAAAGTTACTTCCATAAAATCCAGTTCATATAAGTATTGATTCATTAATTGAATTTCAATATTTTGCAATTTAATCTCTAACCACTAAACTTCCAATTAAATGAACAAGAATAACATTTATATTATCTTTTATATTTTTGTTGATACTTTTAAATCTTCTACCAATGTTTCTCATTCACTTTCTTTTACAAAAAACAATTTTCTTCTTAATTTGCAGTTTTACCATGCCTTCTACGATCAGATCCTATAACTAATCAGTTCATTTTATTTAAATATTTTGCATATTTGCTATGACTAAAAGCATGCCTGCATAAATCATGAGCAATACAAATTATTTCAACTGGAATTTTAGCATCATCTCACAAATAAGTATTTAATTCTTTTTTGTCCTAACTTTTTATACTTTATATAAAAATGTTTTGCTTATTTATCTTTTTTAATATCTTCTAACTTATTTTCAATAGATTCCCCGTACTCTTCAAATTTCCCAGTTCTTATGAACTGTAAAGTTTCATCAATATTTATAAGATGCTCTCCAGCTCTTTCTAAATTTTTCAATTGTCTTACAATAGTTATAATTTTTTTGACTTCAGTTTGTTCTTTGGAACCATATAATCTTTCTGCTAAATTTAAACTTAAGTCTGAAAATTGAGAGTTAAGTTCTTTTTCCATTTTTTTAACTTTTTCGTTTTGATCATTATTATAGTTTTCAATAAGCGAAGAAACTATATTTAGCATCTCGTTAACTAGGTCAAACATTTTTGAAATATAATCAATTTCTAATGTAATAGGTTTATATTTAATCGTAAATTTACAAATATGTTTTGCGACGTCAGCGATTCTTTCGATTTCCTTACTAATCAACACTCCACCAACAGCAAGCCTTAAATCTCCCGCAACCATTTGCTGTTTTGCAATTTTTCATAAAGCCATACTTGTAAATTTATTTTGTAAGTCGTTTATTATTAAATCGTCTGCTTCTACTTTTTTTGCTAACTCATAATCTTTATTTTTTAAAGCGGTAAAAGTTTTTGCATATTGAGATTTAGTAGTTTCAACTAAATATATCAAATCTTTTTTAATTGCTTTAATATCATTATCCAATATTTTATTATATGACATACACTTTCACCTCTATCCAAATCTTCCTGAAATATAATCTTCTGTTTTTTTATCTTTAGGATTAGTAAAAATTTTTTTAGTTCTATCAAATTCAACTAATTCTCCTTGTAAAAAGAAACCTGTATAATCACTTACTCTTGTTGCTTGAGCCATTGAGTGAGTTACTATTACAATTGTATATTCTTCTTTTAATTTTAAAATAAGTTCTTCAACTTTAAGTGTTGCAATTGGGTCTAAAGCGCTCGTTGGTTCATCCATTAATAAAATTTTAGGTCTCATCGCAATTGCTCTTGCTATACACAATCTTTGTTGTTGTCCACCACTTAATCCTAAAGCTGAATCTTTTAAAAAGTCTTTTACATTATCTCATAGAGCTGCTTTTTTTAATGCATCTTCAACAATTTGATTTAATGCATTTTTATCTTTAACACCTTGATTTCTTGGACCAAAAGCAACATTATCATAAATTGACATAGGGAATGGATTTGCTTTTTGAAAAACCATTCCTACTTGAGTTCTAAGTTTAACAACATCTGTTCCTGCTTCATATATGTTAAAATCATTTACCATTACTTCACCATCAATTATTGTTCCGTCTACTAAATCATTCATTCTATTAATAGTTCTTAATAAAGTTGATTTACCACAACCAGAAGGACCAATAAAAGCAGTTACTGTATTTTCTTTTATTTTCATATTGATATTAAATAAAGCTTGTTTTTCACCGTGATTATAAAAAAAGTCTAAATTTTTTATTTCAATAACATTCTCTCTTTGTTTCAAAGGAACCTTTTTGGGTTTTTTCATTATTTTTGCTTCATCTAAAATTTCAAGCTCTTTATCCTGATTATTGTTCCACTCTGTTTTTTTTGTTTCTGCCATTATTTTTTGCTTCCTTTACAATATCTTTAATAACTTTGTTTTTTATACTTGAGTTTTTAACATATATTTTAAGTCTTTTAAATTTGATATAGTTAAATCATTTTTTTGTTCTGATTCTTATTGATTTTCCAAACTTTTTAAAATCATTTATATAATTATGCTTAAAAATACCTACTATTCTTTGTTTCCATTTTTTTTCAAAACTTAATTTACTTTTATTCGGATCTAAATTTGATGCTGCTAATTTACTTAAAGCATTTAAACCTAAAACTAATATTATTGTTACTGTTGCTAATTCATATGCTGTATTTAAAACTTCTGCGTTGCTTCCTTCAGAAGCTAACATATAAATTTCAGTTGTTAATGTTGCTCCAGATGCAAAAAAACCTTCACTTGGCATTCTTACAGATGTTCCAAGCGTTAAATAAATTGGAGCAGATTCACCAATAATTCTAGAAATTGCTAGAATTAGTCCTGTGATAATTCCTTGCATTGCATTTGGTAATACCACTTTCAAAGTAACCTTGGTTTTTGATAATCCCATTCCGTATGCAGCTTCTCGATAAGAATCTGGAACACTTGTTAGTGCATCTTCAAACGTTGTTATCAAGGATGGTAAAACTACAATAGTCATTGTTAAACTTGCTGCAAATATTGACATTGGTAATTTAAAGATTACAACAAATAAACTTAGACCAAATACCCCAAAAACAATACTAGGAGTTGATGCTAAAACATTAATTGAAAATCTTATTGTTTTTGCAAACTTACTATTTTTATGTGCATATTCTGCAAGATAAACCGCTACAAATAACGCTAATGGTATCGCTAATATAATTGTTGCAATTATTAACATTAGAGTAGTTAATAAAGTTGCAAATATCCCAGATTTTTGACCAGAGATTTGTATAAACGTTGCTGGATCAAAACCAATAATCCCCTTTGATATTACAACTAATATAATTCACATTGTAAATGCAACAATAATTGATGTTGATAATATCATGAAAAACTTATATATAAATGTTTCAAATGTTTTATATATTCTCTTTTCGGTATAAGTTCTTACAAGAACTTTAAGTTTATATGGTTCATAATAATAAGAATTATGCAATCCACTATTTTTAGAAAGTTTTAAATCTTTTTTAATTTTTAGTTTTCTAGTTTTTTTATTATTTAAACTACCAATTGCAATAATTAATAAATTTATAATAATAACTAAGAAAAATAAGACTAATCCAATTGCATATAATGCAGATTCATGGACTGTTCCATGATTTTCCAACATTTCTAATCCAATAGTTCCCGCTAATGTTCTAATTGAAGAAAATATAAAACCTCTGAAACCTTCTGAAAAGTTTAGTCCTTGAGAAGAATTACCAGCAATCAAGATAACTGCCATAGTTTCTCCGATAATTCTTGCCACTCCTGTTATAATAGCTGTGATTATTTTTGGCATTGCGCTTACTAGAACAACTTTATAAGTTGTTCTTTCTTTTGACATTCCCAATCCTAATGAGGCAAAACGATAACTATCAGGAACTGCTTCTAACGCATTAATTGACAAACTTATCATTGTTGGTAAAGCCATGAATGCAAGAGTAACACTTGCTGTCATCATGTTTCCTCCAGTTGGTGCACCCATTTTTACAAATAATGGTCCAATCTGATCTAAGGCGAATAATCCAAACACAACTGAAGGAATACCTGCTAACAACTGCACAAATGTTATAATGGTTTTTTTCAATCTTGTTGATAAATACTCTGTTATGAAAACTGAGCAAAATATAGTTAATGGTACCGCTATCAATAGAGAAATAAATAGCATTACCATTGTAGAAAAAATTATTTTTAATATTCCATAACTTCCAGCACCATCTTTGTCTGGAGCTCAAATTGTTGAGAAAATAAACTTGAATAATCCAACTTCTTTTAATGCAGGGACTGACTTATATAGTATAAACGAAATCAAAATAGCAAGAATTATTAGAGTAAACGTAGTAAAAATTATAATAGTGCTTTTGGAAACTAAATCAACTTTTGATTGTTTAGATTTATGCATTTTTTTCTTAGCTTCCATCAATTTTTTACTATTAAAATTTGGGTTTAAATTAATTTTCATAAACTACCTTTCTGATTTCAAAGTTTTGGACTAATCCTTCATCTACAAAGTTTTCTTTATAAATATTTTCATCCTTACTTATTCCAATCATCGCAGAAAAGAATTCTATCAATAATTCATACTTTTTAAAATGAGTATTAAATATTGATATAAATGGTCTTTTAAACTTATACTCTTTGCCATCATAACCTTTAATAAACTGTTCATTAGAAACATCACCAGCAATTTTTTCAAAAGCTTTTGTTTGTTCGTTTAACTCCATACCAAACTCTCAATTATCATTTCCTAAATTAGCAGGATTACCTAATTTTGTTTTATTAACTCCTGCAACATTTACTCCCGATTCTTTTGTTACTTGTTTTATAAACGCATAAGATATATATCCAATTGCACTTTGAGATTTTTGGATATTTTCAAACATTGAACCGTTTGAGTTCACAACGTTTGCTGTTTCCATTTTTTTTATTCCTGTTAAATCTCCAAAAGCACTTCTTGTTCCTGAACCATCTTCTCTTGTAAATGTTACAATTTTGGTTAAACTACTTGGCACATCACTTTGTCCAGCATCTTTTGCCAACTCTTCTCAAGTATAGTTGTTTGAATAAATTTTACTTAAAACTGACTCATCTGTTTTATTTTTAGGTATATCAAAATTAATTTTATTTACAGTTTCTTCTGTTACTCAATCTGGTTTTTTAAAAATAATTACAATTGCATCAAGCGCAAATTCAAATGCAACATAACTTTTATCAATATCAATATCATTGTTGTGAGTTTTTAAATCAATCATTTCTTCTGAGAAACCGGTAGCCTCTCCTGGTAAAAATACTAATTTATCATCTTCACCAAAACTACTAAAACGATTATTTCCAGTTAAAGTTCCAGTTCCTACATCTTTTGATATAAAACCAGCTCCATACATTCCTTTTTCAACCCCTCCAACACCAGCTTGACTTCCGGTTGAGTTGTATATAAAATCTTTTTTTTCGTTTGCTAAATAATCTTTTGTAAAAGATTGCATAAATGTATTTACACTTGTGCTTCCTCCTAAAACTACATAATTTTGAGTTGATAACGATGATCAAATTCATAATCCTGTAATTATTGAAATAATTGCCAATAAGAGGATGCTAACTTTTTTGTTCATTTTTTTAAGACTCCTTATAAGTTTTAAAAACTAATTTGCATTACTCAATTTTTTAGCTTCAATTAATTTAATTTGAACTAGCTTCGTTACCCCTTTTTGTTGCATTGTAGCGCCAAAAAGAACATCGCAATTTTCCATTGTTCCAATTCTATGTGTAACAATCATAAACTGAGTTTTTTGAGTAAATGTTTTAATATATTTTGCAAATCTTTCAACATTTGCAATATCCAATGGCGCTTCTACTTCATCCAATATTACCAAAGGTATTGGTTTTACTTTAAGTATTGAGAATAATACAGATAAAGCTACTAATGATTTTTCTCCTCCAGATAGTAAATTTAAATTACTAATTTTTTTACCAGGTGGAGCTATTTTAATGTCAATTCCAGTATTTAAAATATCCTCAGGATCTGTATAAACAATCTGAGCTGTACCTCCGCCGAATAAAGTTGAAAATGTTGTAGGCAAAGCTCCATTAGCCTCTTTTACAATACTTTTAAATTGTAATATCATTTGTTCGTCCATATCCGTAATTGCTTCTTTTAAATTTTTTATTGAATCTTGTACATCACTTGACTGTTCAACGTATTCTTGATATCTTTGATTTTCTTTATCGTATTCTTCAATAGATTCTATATTTACATTTCCCAATTCTTTTATAGAACTTCTTAATCAATTAATTCTATCTCTAGTTTCATTTTCGTTATTAAAATCACTTATATCCATATCAAATGCAGACTCAAATGTTAAATTATAGTTTTCTGATAATCTTTCAACAGCTGACATTTGTTTTTGTTTTAATAAAGTTAAATCTGTATTTACTTTTGAGTAATTTTCTTTATGCGCATTTAATAATTTTCTTTCTTCATCTAAACTTTCATTTATTAGTGTTTGTTTTTCAAAGGCTTTTTCTTTTAAATTTCTTATTACACTTAGTTGTTGTTGAATTTCTTCTTTTTCTATTTCTTTTACAGCAACTTCTTCACTTATTTTGATTATTTGTTCATCAACAGTTTTATAAGTGTTTTCTTCTTTATTTAATTCTTTTCCTGTAATTATTCGATATTCTTCTTCTACTGATTCTTGCTCATTTTCAATTTGAGAAATAACTTGTCTAGAAGTACCTGAACTAGATTTTATTTCAGATATTTCTTCTCTTAAATGATCTATTTTAAAATTTAATGAGTTTATTTTTTCTTGCTTTTCTTTTTCAACTTTTTCTAACTCTAATTTTTCTTGCTCTAATTTTTCTATTTTTATATTTTCATTAAATGAAGAATGCTTAGATTTTCTGCTTCCTCCAATAATTGCTCCATGAGGTAATATTCTTTGCCCGTCAAGAGTAACTATATTAAATTTATATTTTATAATTTTTGCTGTTCTAATAGCACTTTCATAATCTTTAACGACTATAAAATTTGCTAATAAATAATCTAAAATTATTTGATATTTTTTTTCTATTTTTACAAGTTCATTTCCAAAACCAACAAACCCTTCTAAGTTTTGAACTGCAAATCTTATATCACTTGATAAATATGATGCTGTTAAAGTGTCAAGCGGTAAAAAAGTAGCAAAACCTGCTTTATTATTTTTTAAAAAATCAATAGCTTGTTTAACGTCATTTGTAGTTTTAGCAACAATTGATTGGATTGAATTTTGCATAATGCTTGATATCGCAACTTCGTATTTATCTTCTACACTTATCAATTCTTTCACAGAACCAATTATTCCAGATAATACTTTTTTGTTTTCTAATATATTTTTAACACCTTCAAAAAGTCCATCAAAAGAATTTTTTTTATTTATCAATGTTTCTAAATCATTTTCTATTTTAAAAAGTTTTTTTCTAATCTGTTCTATGTTTTTATTGTTTTCTTGTTTTTCTTTATTATAAGTTTCAAGTTGACCTTCTTTTACTATTTTTTCATTTATTAATTTTGCCAATTTTTGTTCTTCTGCTCTAAATCTGATATCCAATTGCTTTGATTTTGTTTTTAAATCATTTGCTTTAAATTCTTTATCATTAGCATTGGTTATTGTTTTTTTAGATTCTAAATTAACCTTAGAAACTTTTAATTTACCTATTTCTTCAACAACTTTTTGAAACTTACTTGTTAAAACATTCAACTCATTGTCATTACTATAAGCATTTTCTCTAAATATTTTTTCTTGATCAGCTTTATTATTAACACTTTTTTCTAGTGAGTTTATCAAATTTTTTAAATCGATTCTTTGTGATTCTATTTCTTCTATTCTTTGTTTATAAACTTTTATATCTTTTACAAGTACTGATATTTCAATTTGCTTTAATTCTTCAAACTTTTCTTGATATTTTTTAGCCTTAATAGATTGTCTTTTTAAAGATGGTAATTTTCTTTCAATTTCATTAATTATGTCATTTATTCTATCTAAATTATCTTGTGTTTTAACAAGTTTTCTTAACGCATCTTCTTTTCTTTTTTTATAAACAGCTACTCCAGCCGCTTCATCAAAAAGTCTTCTTCTTTGTTCAGGACTTGATTCAACAAAATTTGAAATTGAACCTTGAGATATAATTGCTAAACTAGATTTTGTCAAACCAGTCTCGAGTGCAATTTCTTGAACATCTTTTAGCCTAACTCTTGAGTTGTTTATAAAATATTGAGACTCTTTATCTATTAAAAAATATTTTCTAGTAATTGATACTTCATTATAATCTAATGTTTTAAATGCTCTAGAACTGTTATCAAAAACAAGAGTAACTTCTGCCATATTTAATGAGCTTCGATCAGAACTTCCAGAAAAAACAATGTCCTCCATTGAATCTCCTCTAAGCGATTTAGAAGATTGCTCACCTAATGCTCACATAATAGCATCTGTTATGTTTGATTTTCCTGATCCGTTTGGTCCAACAATACCAGTCATTGCAAAATCATAGTTAATAACTACAGGTTCTGCAAAAGACTTGAATCCAAAGGCTTCAATTCTTTTTAAAAAAATCATGTTTTTCTCCTGTTTTGTATATAGCAATCCTATATAATCTAACTTACATTTGTATTATATATGCTTTTTATAAAAAAAAATATTTTTTTTAAAATACAATGGCTACTAATATGAATAAAAAGCGATTATGTTGCAAGTAAAATATACTTTGAATAATAAATATTAATAAGCAAAAAAACGTATATAAATTTGATCTAATAAAATATTTAAGTTTAGCACATGTACATAAGTCTTTTTTTTATAAAAAGAACATACATATTGAAAAATAGAAAAATTAACAACAAAGAACGAGTTGTTAATTATAAAGGTAAAATGATTTGTTTGTCTAATATGCAAAGTTATATATTTAAAATTCATCATAAAAGTTTTTGCTACAAAAATGTAGAAAATATTATGATTTACTAAATTAAAAAAGCATTTAAACTTAAAAAATAAAAACTATAAACATAACAAGGACGAATTCTAATTAGCAAGCAAAAAAAATATAAGTTGTTAATTCAGTTATATATAAAGATTTTTTATAAATATAGCAATTTATATTACTGCCGTTAAAAAACAAATATTAAAATGTAGTTGTAAATATATATTATTCAAAAAACCTAATGTATACAAAAAAATATCTATACAATAATTTAAAAGAAAGTATGCACAAAAAAAGTTTTAAAAGACAATTAAGTAACTTTAAAAAAAATTGAATAAAAAAAATGAATACTAATTAAGGAGTCGAAAAGTAAATAATAAATCATTATAAAATTATTTAAATTAAAAGATTAAATAAATTTAATTGTTTATTTAATCTATTAACAAATACTATTAATAGTTGATATTATTTATCTAAAAAATCATCATTAATCAATAATTGACATAAATTAGAAATATATAATAAAAGATATATTATAGTAAGACAAACTAAAATAAGGAGAAATTTAAATTATATTAAATCATTCAAATAAAAGAATGTATAAAACAAATGAAAGCTAAAAAATAATATATAGTACTATTCATGTATATAAAAGAACATTTTAATATAAAAATATATAATAAAATAAAAATATTACTTGCATAACATGTAATAAGAAAATACTTATTTAAGCGTTATAAAAGTTAGTAATTGTTTTGCCTAGAGCGTAAACAATATTTAAAAAACTCAAAAATCTATAAAAATTTTTACTATGCCTTTTTTTATTAAAATATAAAAGTTTGATGTGTAAAATTTAAAAAAATATCATAATTTTATAAAGCTTTTAAATACATGAATAATAATAAAAAAATACTTCAAAATAGGGAGAAGTATTTTTACGAAAGACAATTTGTATAATCAAAAATGCTTTTAATTTATTTTTTGACTATTAAGTATATTAGAAATTATCATTTTATTAAGTTTTTTATATTTTTATTTAAATAATTTTATTTTTGACAAAGCATCCTTGGCAGCATTTTGTTCTGCTTGTTTTTTGTTTAAACCTTTACCTATTCCATAAACCATATTATCTAAAATACAATTTATTGTAAATAATATTTTATTATTATCTATTTTTTCTTGATTTACAAGTTTATAAACTAGATCACTTCTTTTATCTATTTGTATTAATTCTTGAAGTTCAGATTTAAAGTCAGATTTAAAGTCCAAACAAGCTAATAAATTATTTGGTTCTAAAATTGTTTTATTTAATCAAATTTGAAGACTTTCCAAACCTAAATCCAAATAAATAGCAGCTGTTAAAGATTCGTATAAATCAGCTAGTATATTATCTTTATCAAAACCTCTAGAATCATGTTCACCAATTCCTAATCTTACATAATCTCCAAGATTTAACTTTCTTGCAATCATTGCAAGGCTTTCTCTTTTAACTAATGAGCTTCTATATTTTGACAATTCTCCTTCATTTGCTTTCTTAAACTTATTAAAAAGATATAAACTTACATTTAATTGTAATACTGCGTCACCAAGAAATTCAAGTCTTTGATAATGTCTTTCTTTTTTGTTTTCATTAGAATATGAGTTGTGAGTTAAAGCTTCTACATATAGTTCTTTATTTTTTATAATTATATTCATTTTTTTAAAAAATTCTTCAATATCCATATTAGGTAATTTTTAATGCCTCTTTCATTTTTTCTACTATTCTATTTTTTATAGCACTATAAGTCATACTTAAAGTTGCATAAAATGATATAGCATCACTCGAACCATGTGACTTAAACGCTATTTTGTTAACTCCAAGAAGTATAGCACCTGCATGATTTTTGTAGTCAAACTTTTCTCTAACTTCTATAAATGCTTTTTTCAAGCAAAATGCAGCTATTTTTCTAAATATGTTTTTAGTCAAACTATTTTTTATTTCTGTTAATAAGTTCTTCCCCATACCCTCGGCAGATTTTAGAGCCACATTACCACTATAGCCATCAGTTACAACAACATCTACAAAACCAGATGTGATATATCTCGGTTCGAGATTACCATAAAAATCTAAATATTTATTATTTTTTAATAATTCATAAGCTTTTTTATGAATTTCTGTCCCTTTTGTTGATTCCTCTCCAATATTAAGTAAAGCTACTTTGGGATTTTTTACTTGTTTTATAACTCTTGAGTAAGCATTTGCCATTATTGCAAATTTTTCAATATCTTCTGGATCACTCTCTAAATTTGCTCCAACATCTAATAATAATGTTACTTTATTTTTTAAAATTGTAGGTATAACAGGCATAAATGCAGGTCTCTCTATACCTTCTAATCTTTTTAAAATAAATATACATCCAGCTATAAATGGAGCGGTTGCACCCCCAGTCGTAACTCCATCAGCAATATCATCTCTCACAAGTTCTAAGGCTCTCACCATAGAAGAATCTCTTTTTCTTCTAATATCCATAATTCCATCTTTCATGTCAATTGTCTCTTCGCAATTGAAAAAATCTACTTGTTCAAGATTATACTTTTTATTTTTTAAAAAACTCTTAATCTCAAATTCTTTCCCTACAAATATGATTTTTAGATCTTTCTTTTCTTTTAGTATTTTTAAAGCAGCTTCAATCGCTGGTTTAAAACCATTATCAGAGCCCATAACATCGAACGCTATCTTTATGTATTGCATTTAATTTTCCTCTCTTATAAAAAATATATTTACATTATATATTAAAATAAAAAAATGCATAATGAATAATATTGTATATTTAAATTGGAATAGGCGATTCTAAAGGCAATATAATTAATCTAATGCTAATTATTATTTTTATTATGAATTCAGACGATAATCCTATAACCACTTATGTATTTCTTATTTATTTATATATAATTCGAAAAAACAATCTTTCAATAATAGTTTTCAATTACATTAAGTGCATCAAGTTTAAAACGTTCTAAATAATCAACAAATAAGAATCTATTAAATTTTGTATCATATATTATTCATCAGTAGTTTTTTAACTACTATTGGTATTACATATTAAATTTTATATTGCTTAATAATTATTATAACTTCATAAATTGTTTTTTAACAGCTTCTAAAATTATATTTAAGCAAAATTAAAAACTATGATATTTCTAATATTAATTATACGAAAATATTCAAGCAATTAAACTGTTTATCTAAAATTATAATTTTTAAATAAGATTATTTAAAAACTATTTGAAAACTATAAATAATAGTAAAAACTTGTTTTAATAAATTAAGCAAGTATTAATTTTTTTTCAAGTTTGTTTTTTTGTTTGCTTGTATTTAGCAACAATAATAATTTTATTATATCGTTACCCCTTTATAAATTTGTAGTTACTAATAATCTTAAATGCATCAAAATTTCAAAAACTATATTTGTAGAACCAAATTTAACCTATTTTTATCTAAAAATATTTATTAACTAAGTTGCTATTTATTTATGTTTAATTTTATTTTATTTTTTTAGTAGTATATCTTTATTATTGTATGTTAATTTAGAAAGTTTATGAATGAGGGAATGCACTTATCTTTAAAAATTTTTCATAAATTAGCAAAACAATTAGCAATTTAATTAGGTCTTTTCATTTATTTTTTAGTTTTTATTTCCGACTTTAAGCCCATTCTTTTTTGTCATTTTTCATTTAAATAGCAGCTTCTTTTCAACAATAATTTAATTTTTAGATTTCTTAAGTTACATTTATCTATATTTTAAAATTTTTTCTGCTAAATTTTTAGCTCTTTTTAAAGTTTTGAATAGCGCAAATTTTAATAGCAAATAATTTTCTTTATTATCTGTTTTTTTTTCATCATCTAAAAGCCAACATTATAAAAAAAACTATTATTACTATTATAACAACTTAATTTTATAATACTGTTATTCCGTTCTAACAATATAGTTATTTTTTTATTTATTTCGATAATTACAATATTATATAAGTTTATTATTTATGGGCATTTAACTTTACATATAATAAAAATCACTCTTTCTAAAAATTATGTATATAATTTTTAGAAAGAGTGATTTATTTTACAAATAAAATTTTTTAATAAATTATATTTAAACCATTTCAATTACAGATTTGTATCTTCAAAATGATTGACTTTGTTCTCCTCAATTAAATCAAATATTGTCTGTTCTAAATCTTATATTTATAAAGTCAAGTTTAAAGTCAAAATCAAATTGACTAACATTATTTTTATAATAACCGTCCATTACAAAACCTTTTTGCAAATCGCTTTGTTGAACATTAATAGAAAATCTATTTCATGCAACGTTTGATGGATCTGTGTCAATTTTTCATTGATAATCTTTTTGATTACCTTTACTTAATAATTCACTTCTAGCCTCAAATTGTTTATTGTTATTTACTGCAATTAATGATAAATTATCGCTAAATTTATCTCGGATTCTTTGTAAAGGCAAATATATTTTATGCACATTATCATAATATAACTCACTAACGCTATAAGATTCTCATAATTTATAATCACCACCATCATAAGCAGCTATTCTATAATCATCAGTTCCTTTATTTGTTCCAAAAACTTTATGATATGACTCAACACCATCTATCATGTTATTTAACACAGACTTAAATTCACTTGAATTTTTATCAACGACACTTAAATCTGTATTATCATTATTTCTATTTAAAACATAACCAACTCCAACAACAATATCATTTAAATCTGTTTCAAAATCATTGATTTCTAATTTCAAACCTTTAATTTTTACAAACTTTAAATTTACTGTTTTTTTAAGAGTTTTTATAACTTCATCTTTATTTTCATAATTAGAATCATCACTAAGTTCTGTGTTACTATCTATAATACTATTTAAGTAATTTTTATATCATTCATTTCAGTTTTCACTTAAGTAACTTTTTAAATACTCATTTTCTTCTTGCTTTGCATTTTCGTTATATTTAGTTTTAAAAATATAATCATATAAGTTTTGATTTGATTTATAAATATTTTCATCTTCTTTATTTGTTCAATTTACTTTTTTTTCTTTTCAAGCCATTTTAGATTCTGTATTAGCATTAAATGAATGGTCTCAAAAATCTTTTATATTTGATCAATTTGTTTCAATTTCGTAATTAGTTGTATTAATTTTAACTCCATAATTTTCTAAGTTTTCAGTTAATTTATTTTGAATATTACCTTTTATGCTGTTTGAATTTTCATTAAATTTTTTTATCATAGACTCGTAATCATTAGTAAAATCGTTATTACCGTCTATTAAAGATGATTTATCTTGCAAAAAATCAAACTTTAACTTTGATTTTTTGCTTTGTATAAATTCATACAAAGCTGTATTATCTGTTATTGAATACTTAAAATTTATAGGGTTAGAGTATTCAAAAGTTGTTAAAGTTCCATCTTTTGAATTACAATTTAAATTGATTTTTAATCATGAATTTGCATATGCAAAAAATGATTCATTACCTTCTCTTTGTTGTACATCATTATTAGAACTATTAAAATTACCTTTATAGTACTGTACAAATGCTTCTTCCGGATCATTTTCAAAAAACTCTCTATTTATATTGATTAAACTATCTTCATTCAAGGATTTAAATAAAATATCATACTCACTTTTTTTAGTTAAATCAATTACCTTTTTTTTAAGATCTGAAAAGTTTAATAAAGATTGAATATCGTTAAAATATTTAGTTTTATTTTGTGGTCCGTCGGTCTTTTCAAAAACAGTTTTTAATTTATACTGATTATTATTATTTTGTAAACCTTTTATTGCAGATTCAAGACTATTAGAGTTTAAAAACTCATGCTCCTGATTTGATTCACTTGACGATGCAGATTGAAATCATTTTTTTGAAACCTCTTCAACATGACTAGCTATAATATCGTTAACTTCAAACTTATATTTACTTAAAACTTCTTCATAACTATCTGCTATTGGACCATCTTCTGATTGATCACTATCTTGTTGTGTTGATTTAGGTTTACAAGCTATAATTGAAGTTGATGCACTTATACCCAAAGTAATTGTACATAAAATACTCATTAATTTTTTCATTTCTATCTCCTTTTAAAAATATTAGTTTTCTTTTTTAACTATTTTTTCAATATAACTTTTATGCAACAAAACATTTTCAACAGTGTAACTACCATACACTTTGTCTGTTCTAAAACTTAAATTTAAAAAATCTAATTTATATATAAAATCCATATATAAAGTATTTCCAGACGCAGAACCTCCTGTTTGATTAAATATTATTCCAGGTGTATCTTGATTTCATAATTGATTAAACGGATCATTTGATAGACTTTGCTTTAAACTAAAACCTAAAGGTTTACTTGAATCTCTATTTAAATCAAAACCAATTTCAAAGTTTTTTTGATTACCTGAAGTTAACAAATCATTTCTCGCCAATACTTGATTGGCAATATTTTCTTTTAATGAAAGGATGCTGTTATAAAACGGAGAATATATATAGAATACTCAATTCATATTTGCAAGTTTTGTATTTTCAAAGGTGTTTCAGATATCATATTTTCCACCATCAAAAGCAAATAATCTATAATCTTCATATCCATCTTTGTCAATTTTTGTTGGAGTACCAATACCGTAAATATCTTTAAAAGATTTTATTCCTTTTTCCACATTTGTTAAGACAGCATTAAAAATAGTTGCTTTTTCTAAAGCTTCATTGTTTGTTGTTAATTCTAATATATTTTCATTTTTATTAACACTAAAACCAGAATAAATTTTTAAGTTAGCTATATCATTTTCATAATCACCAATTTTTACTTTTAAACCAGTTATATCCAATAATTTTATATTTATAGTGGATTGAATAGCCTTTAAAATGTCTTCTGCCGACTTATTCCCTTCTCTTCCCTCAGAAAATACTTTATCTACATTAAAATCATCTTTAATTAGATTGTAATATTTACTATACATATCTTTAAAATTGTTTATAAAGTGATTTTTTAAGGCAATTTCATAACCATTTTCATCTTTTTTTGCAGATACATCTTTTAAGATGTAATCATATAAATCTTGGTTACTTAAAATCGATTCATCTTTTCAAGCATTTACATCTCTTTCAGTTTTTCAAGCGTATTTAGTTTCATCAACATTTTTATCTAAAGCATAATTCCATATTTCTTTTATATCTTTACCAAAATTATTAATAATAGATTCATTTTTATCGTCAAACACAAAGCTTGTATTCACATCTGTTTGAGCGTTATTTTTAAAAGTATTTAAAATTTTATTTTTTAAATTATCATTATTAAATTTTTCATTAAAAGTTTTTTCTATATTTGCAAAATCATTAATAATTTTGTCTTTATCTTCAATTGAACTTTCAATTATACTAGATGTATTCGCATCTGTTTCTGCTAGTAAATCATATTTTAAAGTCTTTAAAGATTTGTTGATA
This sequence comes from Spiroplasma tabanidicola, assembly GCF_009730595.1. NCBI lineage: Bacteria > Bacillati > Mycoplasmatota > Mollicutes > Entomoplasmatales > Spiroplasmataceae > Spiroplasma > Spiroplasma tabanidicola. The sequence continues at coordinate 1,010,500 of NZ_CP046276.1, forward strand.
GCATCATATAAATTGATATTTTTTGTTATTGAATAATCAAAACTAAATTTATTTTCAAAATTTTCTATTTTAGTTCCGCTTTTATCTAAATAATTAAATTGTAAATAAATCTTAGAGTGAACATCAACGTTATTAAAATCGCTATCATGCTTTAAAAAAGCTTTAAAATCACTTACATCTGTTTCATCAGTTTTTTCCATATTTATTGTAACTAATTGGTCTTCACTTATATTTTTTATTAACAAGTCATATTTTCCGGTGCTTTTCAAAAGATTTAAACTATACTTAATTGAGTCAAATCCAATATATGGTTTTACATCTTCATAATAATAATTTTTTGCTTCATTATTTTTAAAAATATCACTTAATAATACGTTTGAATTGGCTTGCGAATCTTTAGGTATATAATTTTTTATTTTATCTAAATTTAAAAATTTATTATTATATGTGCTTTCTTCTTTAGCGTATCAATTTATACTAGATTCACTTAATTTTTTAGCTACTATATCATTAACTACGGATTTATAATCGTTTAATAAAGTTTCATAAGTATTTTCTTCTGCATTTTCATCATCAATATTTTCTCCTGTTTTTTTTGCTTTACATGCTATCTCATAAGAACTCGCTGAAATAGATAAACATAAAGAACTTAATAATATTAATAATTTTTTCATAACATCTCCCCTTAGATTTATTTTATACCAAAATATAAAACTTATAATATAAATATTAAATATTTATATAAAAGTTTAAATTTCTTTCTTCTTATTTAAAAAGAAATTGTTTTTATATAATTCAATATATAATTAGAGATTTTTTAAAATTTTTAAACTATTATTATTTTTAATCAATCTCTGTATTTTACAAAACTTTTATTTCATACAATTATTCAAACATTTAGCAGTGTCAATATGTTTAAATATTTTTCTTAACATTGATTGCATAATTTTATATTTTTAAGTGCATAGCTGTTTATTTATTTTTTTTAAAATATAGCAAACATGATATTCTACCATTGATCATAATTTTATATGTAAATCATAAAGGATAGTCGATATTAATAGATTAAAATTATAGCTTATTTATAATTTTTGAGTTATTAAAAAAACCTTAAATTTAACTCCATCAATACCTACAAAATTAACTACTTTACAAAATATTTTACCTAAATCTTTCTAATTTAATTATTATTTTTTTATTTACTTAAAACAGACCTTTTTAGGTACTTTACTGGGGTTTTTAAAATTTTAGTTTTACATTCTTATTTTTCTAATTATTTTTTTTAAATACTTTGTACTTTTATTTTTGAAAACTTTTTATTAATTAAATATCTCTTTTGTAATTTGAAATTACAAAACTAAGCTTATATTTAAATTCTAAACTTTTTTTATACAAAAATATTAAAGATTCTAAATTATTTTTTTATATTTTATTTTACTTTATATTTTATTTATTTAGTAGTGAGCAATATTTTTAATTTTTGCTCACATTATCAATTTTAATTACAAATTTTATTTTTACTAAAAACACAATAAACTTTTTATTTTTATCTTAAGTCCTTATTAATTGGATAAGTGCTATAATATTTTGTGCATTTTATTTGCCAATGTAGCCAATGGTCATATTTATTTATGATGAACCTTTATTTTTTGTATATTTTTTAGGCGCACTTCCCGTTTTAATATAAAAGACCCGTTGCAAAACTTGTAGACTTTGAACTCATTAATTAAAATTATTATTAAAAAGATATTTTCTCCATACGAATTATGTATATAGTTTTTTAAGTTCTTAACTATGTGTAACATAATTATAAAAACACATTATAAGCTAAAATCACTGTATAGATATTTAAATAATTTAGTTATCTTATTTTATAATTATAAAAACATTCATTTTTTATAGTTTTAAAAAAAGTCTTATTCTCGATTATCAGGAGAATTACCTCTTCTTAATATTTGCTTTTGTTTGGATTCTTTTCCCTCATTCAAGAGCGCCTTCACCTTTATTTTTAATTTCTACTTTTCATCTTTTGACTGTACTTTTTTTAACATCATATTTCAATGCAACATCTTTCGACCAACTTTTTTTAGATAATTTAATAATTTTAATTTTTCTTTTTTTTATCATTGTTTTTTATATAAAAAGAACACCTCTCAATAAAATTTTAACAATAAAAGTAATTTTTACTATCAATTTTATTTTAGATGTTCACTTAGTTTTGTTTTTCTTAATATAAAATTTATTAACTTATGTCAATTTTTCTAAATCTATTCATTGCAATAAATATTAAAACTATTGTTGATGAAAAAATAATCAATAATGAATATAGTGGATCAAAATATTTATTATAAGTATCTTTAATAATAACATTAGAGTCATCTGATTTAAGATTATAAATAACATATGGCAGGAAAATGTTTTCTTGTTTTCTTGTATTTATAAGAGAATCATTGGAATATTCAAATCAAATATTATCATTATAAAACCCAGTATATTGAGTAAAATAACTTCATGTTGCATAAAATGGATTTAAATACGAAATTGCTTCTGCTATTTTTAGGTTTTTTTTGAATTGCACATAATTACTATCTTCTCGTAAATTTAATGTTGTTAAGTAGTAATAATTAGTAGTGTAAGGAATGAAATATTCCTCTAATATTCTAGCAGTAAACATTAATGGAAAGTTCATATTTGTATTTATATATTCTTTCAAAGAATTTGTATCATCATCAAATAAACCTACACTTGGATTTGTTGCATCCGGTCTAGAACCTGTCATTAATATATTATAAATAGAAATTAGATCAGATTTTGCCAACACAACACTTTCTTTGTTTTCTTGTTTTAAAACATAATTTGTTTGTTCAATTGAATTGTAACTTACATTTACGCTTCCTTTGAAATTTTCAGATTCACTCTTAGCTTTAATAGAACAATTAGTTTTTGTTTGTGTTTGTTGATTATCTATCTCAACATCATTTTCTGTTATATTCAAACCTGTATTAGCTTTATTTAGCGAATTAATTATTTGCTTAAGATTTGGTAAATCTTGATTTATTTCTAATTTAATATCACTTAAATTTTTTTGAGGCAAATTATTTAAATCAAACTTGTCATCTTCTCCCTTAACAAATTTTTCCACTTTTGGAGAGTTAAGTTCTTCTCCATATAATCAAATATAAGTTTTAAATAAACTAGATTTATCGCTTAACATGTTAGGTATTTTTGTTCAAATTTCTTGATTAAAGTTTAATAAATCATTTAAAATATTTTTTTGCTCAATTGAAGTTTCTTCAGAAGCTATCATTTCTTGTAATTGTTGTGTTGTTTTGAAAGTGCTCCCCAAAGAAAAGTTAACATCAACTTGATCTGTTATTTTTCAATTACCAGTTTTTGATGAAATCATATCACTGTTTAAATAACTTAACTTGCCGCTCATTTTGTAATCTTTTTTTGTTTTATCAATTACATTTAATTGTTGATCTCAAAAATTGTTATATCTGTTTTTTAAATTTGATGCTAAATCTTTATTTGGTTTAAGATTATAATCATTTGGGTTTTCTGATGAGAAATCAGTTAAATAATTATTTAAAGCTTTTGCTAAATATTTATACTTAATTTTTCCAGTATTTATAGAATTTTGTAAATTAAAACTTTCATAAATATCTTTTACTGAAATTACAGTTTTTATTGCACTACTATCTTTTTCGTTAATAGTTAAATTTAATGCTTCATATTTAGATTGAACTAGTTTGGCAGGTATATTCGCAACAAATGATAAAGACATTAAAATTGTAGAAATTATTAAAGTTGGTTGTGAACCTAAAATTAAAATTAAAAAAATAATAAAATTTAAAAGTGCTATTACAATAATTAAAGCAAAAATTAAAAAGTAGGTTGTTTTGTGAAAAACATATTCACTTACTTTAAAGCCGTGCATAAAAAAATATAATGCATTGAAAATTATATAAGAGAAAATAACAGAAAATACAATAGTTATGAACATTGTTAAATATTCTGCAATAAAAAACTTACTTCTAGAAATATGATTGGATAATGCTATGAAAATTGTTTTATCATCTTTTTTTCTCACAAAATAAAAGTTAATAATTCTTATAATAATTAAAAACATAAAAACATTTATAAAAATAATTACATAAAAATCATAAACTTCATTCATCATTTCTCCAGATTTCATAAAAGAAAAAATAACAGCTACTAAAATACTAAACAAATTTGCTATAAAAATAAATATTAAAAAAGTTTTTTCGAAAAATAATATTTTAAAAGAAAACCTTATTAAAGATAATAAAGATATATTTTTAACATTAGAACTAATTTTTTTTAATTTTTCTTCCATAATTCCACCTTCTAATAATTTTGAAAACTTTAAATCTAGTAAAAAGTTTTTTCATATTTTATGAAAATTTGTCTATAAATGATTTTACTTTTTTTGTATTTATATTTCAGTCTTCAATATTATCTTCGCCATCTTGAAAGACAAGTTCTTTTTCAACTTCAATAGGTTCATCATAAATAGTTTCATCATCGTACTCATATTTATTTACTATACTTTTATCAATAATTACTACTTTATCATTATCACTTTCTTTATTTAATTCAAGGTTGTCGTTTATTTCACTTTCCTCATTTTGAATATTATTCAAAGATTTTGTGCTATTTTCCTGATTTGTAAGTGTTGTTTTTTGACTTTCTTTAATTAAATTATTTTCGTTTTTGTTTTCATTAGCATTTATATTAAAAGATATATTATCATTTATATTGTTATTTGTTTTATATTTTTGATCGTTATTTACTAAATCGCTTTTATTAATAAAATCAGCTGAATTATCTTTTTGATTTTGTTGAGTATTTGGTTTGAAAACTTCTTTATTGAAACTATTCATATATGGATAATTACCTTGATATTGCAAACTACTATTTTGAGAAAATATATCAGGTTCCATTAAATTCTGAGGCAAACCATTCATCTGATTCATATTATTGTATAACGAGTTATTTATTAAAGGTGCTTGTTGCCCAAAAAATGAGTTTTGGTAATATGGATTAAAGTATGGATTCGTCATAGGTAGCATACCTCTATTCAATTGTTGACATACCATAAAAGCACTTTGATAATTATTATAAACCCCACAAAAAAACCTATTTTGGTCTAAAATATAGTAAATATTATCTTTTAAGCATAGAATGTAGTACATAAATAACCTCCTTTTTCATTTTATTTATTTTACGATTTTAACTTTTTTTCTTTCTTCTTTTTTAATTTTGTTTCAAATGAATTATTTTCTTGTATTTCAAATGAATTATTTTCTTGTGTTTCTTGATTAATATTATTTTTTGACTTTTTTTTCTTCATCTTTTTTTTCTCAGTTAATTTATTTTCGCTAGGCTCTTCATTATTATTTAAGTCTTCTAAATTTTGTTTTTCTTTTGTTTTTTTTCCTCCGTCAATAGCTTTATAAATTGACTCCATATTTATTGGTAATCTAACTAAATTTAAAACTGGGGTTTCTTCTTTTAATAAAAACAAGAAAATTCAGTTAATTTCTTTTGTTGATTTAGTACCAAATACTACTGAATTTTCTTTTTCATCATATTTAAAAACACTAATGTTTTTTTTAATTAAAAACTCTTTAAAACCATTATAATTAAAACTTCCGTAAAAATATATTTTATATTTAGAGTACATATTTAATTGTTCTTTTGATCCGTTAAAAACTTGTTTTCCATCTTCTAAAATTATATAATCATCTATCAAATCGTTAATTTCGTCAATATTATGAGATGTTATTAAGATAGTTTTATTATTATTTTTATAGTCAACTAATAAATTTCTCATTTTATTCCTTCATGAAGAATCTAAATTTGCTCCAGGTTCATCCAAAACTAATATATCAGCATCTTTGATTGCGCAAATGATTAAACTTAATCTATTTTGCATTCCTCAAGAAAAATTTTTGATTTTCTTTTTAGCGTCTTTTTTTAAATCAAAAAAATCTAGTCAGAAATCGATTTTTTCATTAACTACTTTTTTATCAACACCAAGAACAATACACATATTTTGTAAGTATGTAACTACATTCATTTCATAAAGCGAAAAATCCATTTGTGTATAAAAACTTACATTTTTATTTGCTAAATGCGAATTCCTTTTCTTTTTTGAATAACCGCAAATATTTACATCTCCTGAAAAATTTGTAATTGCTCCAATCATTGTTTTAATTGCTACAGATTTACCGCTACCACTAGCACCTAAAATAGCTGTTATTTTTCCTTTTTTAATTTGAAAATTCAGTGGGCCTATTGCATTTTTTTTAAATTTCTTTATATAATTTTTAAACTCCATTACATAGTTTTCCAAAACTTTCACCCCAATATTATTTATTATACAATAAAAATGGACTTTTAACAACCTTATAATGTAACCAATCTATAAAACTTTATTTTTAAAATTTAGTTTAATTAATAATAATATATTACATAAATATAGTAAATAAATATAAATTTAATATGTTGTTTTTATAGATTATATTTAATTTTTATAAAGAGTTTCTAAATAATTAAAGTATAATGAAAATAAAATTTTTTATAAAAATATGTTACATATTTCTTAAATTATAAATACCAATTTAAAAATATAAACAATCCAGTAGGATAGAAGATTTTGTATATAATATTATTTATTTTTTTAATTTAAGAGTTCAAATGTTAAAGATAGATTGAGCCTAAATTTTTTCAACTATTCCAAATAAAGAAAAAGAGATGTTTACTAATTAAACAATTTAATTATAAAAAATCATTTATTAAGAAATTAAATTAATAAAAAAAAAAAAAAATGATTCACATATTTAAGGTCAACCCAAACTATATATATTTTAATAAATTACTTTTAAAAAATTCTTTGGAAGTATTTTATAAAAATTTTTATTAGTCTATTATTAGAATAATTTTATATATAACCTTTAATATAATTTATAAAACTTTTATTGTCTTCAAATTTATAACTTACATAATAATTTTGTTTTATACTTTTAAAAATTTTTCTACTATCGAGTTTGTCAAGAAGCATATTTTTCTATCACGCTTTAAATAATATTGAGATTGTTGGTAAATTTTTTTTATAATTAAGCTCTAAATTGTGATCATCTATCAATAAAGAAAATACTATTTTTTTAAATCATATTTATTAACCAGAACTTCATACTGTTAATAAGTTATTCATTTGTTTTATTGTTTGCCAAATATGTTAAAAATATAGTTTAGAATATTTATCTATAAGCAAATAAGTATTTTTACTTTAAACTCTTATATATCCAAACATATTTTTTTAATGATTTATTTACATAAATTTCATTTTATTTTTTCTTTGTTTTTTTATGAATTAGGAGATGTATATATCGGATCTTTGTTTTTTTATTATAAGGTTTTCATTTTCTTCTTTTTTCACCATTTTGATAACTAAATCTTATGCTTCGATAGAACTCAAAATAGTGTTTCAGCATAAAACAAATTTTAGTGCAATTTTTTATGTCCTCATTTTGATATCTTCCATATTTTAGATCTTTATTATAAGAACTTATCTTATAAATAAATCATAACATGTGTCTATTTTGGTTACATATTCTTTTGAACCATTTGCCAATCATATTTTATAAGTTTTAGGATTAATGTTTAAAAGATTAATTAGTCATGATATTGCTATATATTTTTGATTGTAATTTTTTGCTATTTTATAAAATTCAATATTTACTTTTTGTTTTTGCATTCCTTAACTAGAGATAATGTATAATTTTTTATAACTTCGACTTTACTTGTTAGTTTTTATTCTCTTTTCTTTATATTAAGTTTTTCTTCTTAAACGTTCCAACACTTGCTTCTATTTTCCAAACTAAATTGTTGACATATTTTCTACTTCTACCTCTTTGTGCATAAATTAACTCAACATCCCTTTTTGTTCATAACTATTTTTCAAAACATAAATAGTTGATGTTTGTTTATTGTTTTATTTTAATGCAATATTCTTGCGATAATATCTGTAGTTGTAAATTCATCTATTATTTTCTTTTTTTCTTCAGCGCTAAATAACTTTGTTTTTGCAATAAAAAAATCACTCTACTACAAAAATTATATACATAATTTTATATTGTTTGTTGTGACCTTTTAATGAATTAAGGTTTTTTAGAACTATTTATTATTTAATATATTTTTTAATTTATTATTTGTTTTTTTATAGCTATTAAATATTTAACATCGGACTATCACTACAGAAGATAAATTTACACTAATTGAGAACTTTTTCCAATTCATTTTTATAACACCTATATTTAATTTCTTAATAATTTTTTATATATAACACTTTTATATTTATTTGTAAAAATATTGCTAAAAATATTATGCTTGACTAGTTTAATTATTGTCAATTTCGCCTATATTTTTTACCTATTCTTAATATTAACTTTATATTGATCTTCTTTTTGTTTATATAATATTGCATTTTTGTTAATAGTCTAGTTTTTAACTCTTTAAAAAAAAAATTACACCTATTATAGTGTAAAATTTTTTTTAAATTATTTATCCAATTATTTATTATATTTCTCTTTATTTTCTTTTTGTCTTAAACTTCCATTCGAACAACATGGACATTTCTTTTGTAGACATATTTGGCAACTAATGCATTTCAAACAACTTTGGCATCCATGAAAAGAACCAGAACAAACTCTACAACTATAGCAATTGTGCGCTCCACCCGGACAGCAAATATCTTTATTTTCTTCTATTTTTTTAGATAAAGGCATATTACTTCTCCTTTTATAGTGTTAATAAAATTATACCAAAAATTTTTTAATCAACCAAGTATGTAAGGGGTTGTTTTTTTATTTGGCGCATTGCTGCTAATCAACCTATAAACATTATTCCGCCAACCGCAACAAAGGAGACTAAAGGGATATAATATAATATCGGCATAGCTATTAAAACCTGCAACTTAATTCATATCACATACTTAATAACTAATCAAACAACTCATGACATTGCATAAGCCCCTAAAAATGCTACTAAAGCTCCAGTTAGGTACCTGCCCATAACCATTCAATTGACTTGTCTATCTTTATATCCCATTGACCGCATTATTGTTATTATGTTTATAGCATCAGTAACAACTATATTCATTATTACTATTAATAAAATAACCAATAAAAATATATCTATTAAAATATACATTAACATTGTATTTGACATTTCTTGCATTATTGCATTTATAGCGGATTTTAAAATCGGAATTACAACTAAGGTTAAATCTGTAGAACTAGCATTCAATGCATATACCATTTTTGGGTCTGCATCTTTAGTATAATTTTGAACTATTTTTAAAATATCTTTTATACTGTCGCTAATTGGGACATTTGCATATTTTAATAATTCGTCTAAGTTTTTATAATATATATCTAATGAAGGACCTAATCATTCTTTTGCACCTTTTCCAAAAGATGTAAGTACAGTTGTTGTTGTTAATTTATTTGCGATATTTAACTGAGAACTTTGTAAATTTTTTATATCAAAATTTCCTTCTAAACTTGGATTTATACTATATTTTTGATTAAAAAATAATTCATCTTTTGGTAAAAATTTATCTCCTAATTTATCCATTAATACATTATAATCTATCAAAATTTTTTGAGACATATTGTCAGCTTTAAGAACTCCTGCAATTTTTGCATCAATTACCATTTCTCCATTTCTTCCAACTTGTAGTTTAAAGTTTTGATTTACACTAAGTTTTAAAATTCTTGCAATTCTTTGAGATACAAAAACATTTACATAATCATTAGAAGAGTCTTTTATTTCTTCTATTTGGTTTTCTTTAATACCTGATAAATTCAATATTGTTTTTGGGTTTCCATATTTATTCGAAAAATCTATGGCAACAATATTTGTATTATCAATATCAATATCATGATAATCAGTAGCAAATCCGGAAATTATTAAAGCTAATAAATCAGTATTTGAATTATATAAAATCCCATTAGATGCTATAAATTGATCATTTGTCCCATCGGTTGCATTAAAATTTTTTGTTGCAAACTCAAATAATCAAGTTTTTAAAATATTGCTCATAAATTTATCAACATTTGATACTTCTGATTGTTCGTTATTATTTTCGTTTATATTATTTCAAATGTTTTCATTTTCATTATTTTCTATAAAATTTCCACTTCCACCTAAGTAGTTTTTATAAATATTTTGTCTATATGCTTCAACATTATTACAATCTTCATATTCTGTTTCACTTGAAACGCAAATGTATTTTGCGACATCACTTAACTTAATTGCGTTTGTAACTTTAGTTTTAGTTTGTTCATAATTTTTTACATTATATAAATTATCTTGGGCAATTCAATTTTTCAGTTTGGTTTTCAAATCTGCTTGAGAATTTGGATTATTTATATTAATAAGATCATTTAAAACTTCTAAAATATTATTATCTAAATTATCAATTTCTGAAAAAGGATATATCAAAGAAAATGTATTAAATACTAATGGCATCATCTTTTTGTATTCATCAGGAATTTTATATGTATTGTTGGTTAATATGAATTTTCTTATATCTGAAATTTTTGTAAATAAATCAGAAATTTCTTGATATTTGTTAAAGTCTTTCAATCCCTGAGATTTTGTATAATTATTTACATCTCCATATTGAGCATAATCTATATAATTAATTGTTGGAGTTTTAGAACTTGGATCAATTCTTATTTTATCTCGATAACTTAATCTTGATTGTCTTCAATAATTATAATAGTGATTTGTTTTATCTGTGAAGATATTAAATGCCCCATTAATCATATTATTAATAATCGGCAGAGCTCTCATTTGTAAAGTAAATAAGAATGAACTAAATCCAATTAATATCATAATTAATATAAATTTTCCTTTACCAAAATTAATAAACGTTTCTTGCATTCTATATGTAAATCCAATACCTTTTTTCTTTAATCATTTTAAAACCAGTTTATTAATTCCTACATAAATTAAAGTAATTGGAATGAAAATATATATAAACAACAATAATAATTTATATTTTTTTTGTTTTGGTCCACTATTCATTAAATCAAGCGCACCTTCATTTAAATAACGATAAATCACTAAATACGAAACTATAGAAAATATAAAAGGTATGCCTATAATTAACACAACTAAGAATCACGGATTAGTATAAACTTGTTGATAGTCAAAAATAACAATATTTTGATAAACTTCTGTTGCTGCTTTAATTTGAAATGGTATTGATAAAAAATAACCTATAGTTATTGCTACAAACATCGTTATAAAAGTCTTAACTGCAAAAACCCAAGTAAGATCTTTTGTTTTGTAACCTAATGATTTAAACACACCAAGTTGTTTTCTAGTAGCGTTAATTTCTTTTTTAAGAACAAATGTAATAAAGAAGAAAGCTAACACAAACAAAATTCCACCAATTACACTGAAAATATAAGTCATTATTGTTAAATTTGTCAAATTATCAATTTGATTAAACTTACTCATATTTTTAAATACAGTAGTTCCGGCATTTATCATTCCTGTAAATCCTTTTGTAGCATCAGATACGAAATATGAATTTATATCGTATTTACTATTTTTAATCATTCTATCTTGATCCATAGTTGAATTACTTGGAAGATTATAGTTTTCTCCTAAGAAATTATTTGCATATAATATGTCACTATCAAAAAATGATTTATCGACATAAATTTGACAATAGTTTTTTGACGAGTCTAAAATATTACTATTATCCGGAGTTAAAGCTGAATATTTATTGGCAATACCAATTATTTTAAAATTAAAAATAGCATTTTTATTTCCTCTTATAGGAAAATTTAGATAAAACATATCTCCTAATTTTAAATCATTTTGTATTAAAAATTCATCATTAACAAAGGCTTCAATTTCATTTGTATCTTTTGTAACTTTTTGTAAATCTTTTTTTAATGCTTTATCAATAACTAGATTATTTAAGTTAGCATCAATTTGGCTCGACAACCTTGAATTGTAACCTTGTATCTGATATGAAAAATTGGTTCCATCTTTGTTATATTTTGTAAATAACTTTTGAAACATATTAAATCTAAAATCTGATTCTTTTGAAGAAATAAACGCTAATACTTTATTGGCAATATAACCTTGAACATTTCTTGATGCATTATATTCTTCTAACTCTTGATGAATTTCTGGTCTAAAAATATCTTTGAAAGCAATAGATAATACTCCTTCATCATCTAACTCATATAGTTTATTTTCTTCTCTTCTTTGTGTTTCACCATTTTGTTCTTCTGCTTTATTTGGATCAACTTGAATTTGATACTCATAATTCATACCAGATCTTGTAGAGTAATAAGCATATTCACTAATTATTTGTGATTCAAATTCGAGAACTAAATCTTTTTTCTCATCATCTGTAAATGGGTTTTCAGATTTACTTTCAGTAAATCTTATTCAATTGTCTGTATAATCTTGAATTGTCTGGTGTGCTTTTTTTGTGAACCATCCATTTTCATCAATTTTTGAATAATCTTCAGTTATTTCTATGTCTTTATCTTCGTATTTTATTTTATAGGATTCACCTTTATATAAAACTTTATCCAAAAAATTTGCATTATAGTTAAATTTATTTTGCATTTGAGAATCTCAAGTGTTAGTAGCATTTTTGACTCCGTTAGCTTTTAAAGAAAGTTGTAAGGGTATCGCTAACATACCCATAACAATCATTGTAAAAACCGCTAAAAATAAAACTGTTCCTAAAGTTTCTACTCAGGTTTTTGTAAATAACTTTAGGTATGATTTAAATATGTTTTTCACAGTTTCACCTATTCCCTAAATTATTATAACTAAAAGCAATAAAATCTAGAATATCAATTTAAAAAATATTTTTTATTATAGTTTATAATTATAAAAAATAAGGGGATTTTAAAATGGAAATATTTGAAGTTGTTTTATTGGTTATAAATTTGTTTTTTTTAGTAGATATTAGAGATATTTTTAATAACGATGAAAAGAAAATAAACAAAAGATATTTTAATCAATACTTAAAAACTGGTTTTTTATATATATTTATTATTATCATTACTTTAACGGCTGCATTATTACTACAGCTTAGTTTTGAAAAAAAATATTCGTATTGTGCAGATATTCCTGGTTATATATGTGCAACTTTTGGTTTTATCATTTATCTAGAACAAATTGCTTTTTCAATTGGATGTACATATTTATATAAAAAAATTAGAAAAGATAGTAAGTCAAAAGCACTAAGAACTTTTTATATAATGTTTATAGTTTTAACACCTGTTCTAGGATATTTTTTGAATATTATTTTTTATTCTACAATGAAAAATAAGGCTGAACTAGAAGGTTATACCTATCAAAGTTGATTGAAAAATAAAAAATCAAGAATAAATCAAAAAAAGTTTGGTTTTGAATCAGCAAATCAAGAAAAATTATAAATATAAAAAATTTTTTAAGTAATTTGATAAAAAAATATGTAATTTGTAGCGATATTTTATTTTAAATATATTAATAACTTTAACAACAATATTTAGTAAGGTTACTTCATATGTACATGCTTATGTGAAATTTACAAACTTGTTTCATGCTAATTTCGCCTAGATCTAATTTTCAGTTTTATCAAGAAATTTTAATTTTATATTACAACCAACAATGATCATAGATTTAAAAAAACTACGGATATATCTAATTAATCAATTAGTTTTTTAATATTTTCTCATTTTCATTTAATTTATTACCTATTTTATATTATTTTTAATTAGTTTTAAATATGTTTAAAGCTAAATCAATTTTTGAGACTTCTTAATAAAATTGTATTTTAAATAAATATAATTTTTAATAATTTAGTTGTTTTTGTATTATAAATATTATATTATATTTTAGTCCGAGGTGAAAAATATGGCAAGAAAAGACAATTTAACAAATAGAGGTCCATTATCAGGTAGTTCTAGATCTCATGCTATGAACTCAAACAAGAGAAAATGAAACCTTAATTTGCAAAAAGTTAAAGTTATGGATGAAAATGGAAAAATATTAAGCGTAAAAGTTTCAGCCAGAACCTTAAGAACTTTGAAAAAACACAATCAATTAGCTAAATAAAATAAGTATTATTTCTTACATTTGTAAGAAATTTTTTTATTTTACAATAAAAAAGCACAAATTGAACTTGTCAATTAAAATTGACATTAAAAATGTGCTTTCTCCATACGAAATTCGTATGGAGTTTTTTTATGTTTCAACATAGGTCTAACATAATTATAAAAATCAATATAATCTGAAATTATTATATAAATATTTGAAAAGTTTAACTCTTTTATTTTATAAGTATAAATACATTCATTTTTTATTGTTCCAAAAAAAGATTCGCACGCTCCATTATCAGGAGAGTTACCTCTTCTTGACATGGATATACTTATCTTGTTTTAATCACATAAACTTTTTCAAGTTTCATTTGTATAAGGACTACCTTGATCAGAATTAATAATATTAGGAGTGCCTCTCTTTTTAATTGCAGAGATAAGGTTTGTATAACATAATTTACCATTAGGACTGTTAGATAATTTTCAATCAACAATTTCTGAATTTTATAAATCTTTTACAACAGATAAATATGCATTTCCTGATGCCGTCTTTATATAAGTAACATCTGTAACTCATTTTTAATTTAAACAATCTGCATTGAAGTTCCTTTTCAATAAGTTTTCATATCTCAAAGGACTAGATTTATCATATTTAGGTACTCTTTTTTTGCGAACAGCTTTTAAATTATTGATTTTCATATATCTATAAACTACTCATGGTTTTAAGTTTTGATTAAAATATTTGTTTAAAAGTAGAGTTATCATGTTGTAACCAAAACGTTCTTTAAATAAATAGAAAATAAATTTAATTTTTATAGCAAGAATTCGATTATAGTTTTTGTTTATAGGTTTTCCATTTTTTAGTCATTTTAAATAACCAAATCTTGAATCGCTTAAATATTTACAAACTAATGACAAAGTAAACTTTTTTGAATATTTAAAAATGGTGAAGTACTTTTCTTTAGTTGTCTTCGCCAAATGCTTTTTTAGAGCTCGCTCCAATTTTAAAGCTTATCTTAATTCTTCTGTTGTCATATCGTCAGGGTCTTCAAAAATTCAATCATGAGATTTAAATTTCTTAATATTTCCTTTTGTTTGGATTCCGTTCCCTCATTCAAGAGCGCCTTCACCTTTAGTTTTAATTTCTGATTTTCATCTTTTTACTGTACTTGTGCTAACATCATATTTTAATGCAGCATCTGTTATTCCAATTTTTTTAGAATCTTCAATAATATTAATTTTTTCGTTTTTTGATCATTGTTTTGCCATATAAAAAGAACATCTCTCAATAAAATTTTAACAATAAAAGTACTTTTTTACTGTCAATTTTATTTTAGATATTCAAAATGTGCTTCTTTTATTCAATTCCCATAATGAAAGAATATACTTCTTGTCCTGCATCAACAACTTCATATTCTACATCAAAATTTTCATCTAAAATTTTTCTTAGGTCACTAATATCTTTGAAAGATGCATCTGTTCCAGTAAATATTGTGATTATTTCTGTTTTGGTTGAGATATATTTTGATAAATACTTATTGAAAAGGTCAACAAGTTTATCTGTAGATGCTATTACTTTTTTATCAACAGACATCATATATTGTCCTTCTTTGACGAATATACCATCAATATTCGCATCTCTTGCAGCTTTATTAATTGTTACTGAAGTAACATTTTTTATTGCTTTAGAGACATTTGATTCGTTTTTTCTAGGTGTTTCTTCTGGATCTAAACTTAAATATCCGGTCATACCTTGTGGAATAGTTTTGGTGTCTAAAACAATAACTTTTGACATTTTTTCAACAGCCTTTGCTTGCTTAGCAGCTAAATAAACATTACTGTCATTTGGGAAAATATAAACTATTTCTGCATCTACTTCTTCAATTGCCTTTAAAAAATCGTTAGTAGAAGGATTCATTTTTGCTCCCCCATCGATCACATAGTCAATATTCAACTCTTCTTTGAAGTATTTTTGCATTCCTGCTGATCTTACAACAGCAATTGTTGCAAACTTTTTAGCTAAAGTTCTTTGTTTTTGCGCTGTAGCTTTTGCTCCACCTGGTAAATTATTTGCATCTTTTACTTGATGTTCGGCTTGAATATTCATATTTTCTACTTTAACTGTTTTAAATTCTCCATATTGTTGTAAATATGTTAAAACTTGTCCTGGTAATAATGCGTGTGTATGAATTTTTAAAATATTTTCATCAATAACAGCAACAATTGATGTGTTTCCATATTGTTCTAGTTGTGAACGAATTGGGTCCACTTTTAATTTATTTATTAAATCGTTATTTAAAATAACTATAGTTTCTGTACAATAACCAAACTCTTGTTCAATTTCTAAATCTATATTACCACCAGTATTTTCTTCTAATTTTTTTAATTTTTGTACTGGTTTAAAATTAACAGCATAGTGTTGTGCACCTTCTAAAAACTTAACAAAACCATATCCACCACTATCTACAACACCAACTTCTTTTAAGGCTGGTAATAAATTAGGTGTGTTTTCCAATGATTTATTTGCTACTTCTATAGTTTTTGCTCAAAAAGTTTTTACATCAATGTTCTCATCTTCTATTGAATTAATAAAATCACTTGTTTCTCGTACAACAGTTAACATTGTTCCTTCAACTGGTTTCATAACAGCAGCATACGCTACTTCTTTTGCCTTTGAAAAGGCTTGTTTTCAAGTATCTAAGGTTAAAGAATCATTATTCTTCATTGCGTTTGAAAATCCTTTAATGATTTGCGAGAAAATAACACCCGAGTTACCTCTTGCCCCCATTATTAATCCTCTTGCAAACTTTGTCATTAAAGCACCGATACTATCAAAGTTTTCTTTTTCTATTTCGGCTAACCCATTTGTGCAAGTTAAATTCATGTTTGTTCCTGTGTCACCATCTGGAACTGGAAAAACATTTAACTTATCAATGTGTGGATAATTATTATATAAATTATTCACACCACTAGTGATCATGCCTTTTAAAATTTCTACATCTTTCATAGTACTGTCACCCTCTAGTATTTATTTGTTTTTTTTATTGTAAAAAAATAATAAAAAAATTGCAAAACTATTTTTATTAGCTTGCCAGTTACATTTATGTTGTAGTTAAGCAATATGAATATCGTCAACTACAACATCTACAATATAATTTCGCATGAATTTACTTGCTTTTTCCAATTCATACTTTACACGCGTTTGGATTTCACTTAAAACATCTCTTATGCTAATTCCATTAATTAACACTACATGAATTTTTACTCTTTCAAATTCTAATGAAGAAGATAATTCAATTGCTCTTGTGATATCTTTTGTCAAAATTTCTTCTTCACTTTTTGCTTTACTATTTGCAAAAGAAATAACTCCTGGTACTGTTACAACTATGTCATTTATAACATCATATATTGATATATCTGCCATTCAACAATACCTCCAAATTTAAAAAAAGCGAAACACTTCAAACTGTACATATATATTCTATCATTATCTAAAAATAATAAAAGTAATATGTAATTTTTTTAGATTTTAAAAATATTATATAATTTTTAAAATAGTTGTATAATTATCAAGTATGCCCTCTTGGCGGAATTGGTAGACGCAGCAGACTCAAAATCTGCCGAGTAAAATCGTATCGGTTCGACTCCGATAGAGGGCACCAATTAAAAAACCAAAAAACCACATCTGTGGTTTTTTTATTTATTAAAAATAACTATGATAGCTTTATCTGTTTTGATTATTCCATCTTGATGATCTACAAAACAATTAGAATAAGCTCTTGTTGAGTAAGGTAATAACATCAAATCAGATACTTCATATTTTAAATTTTTTATTGTAATAGTTGTTTGGTGTACCGGAAAGAAAGTTATGTAAGTATAATCTTGATATTTATCAAACTCAATTATATTTTTACCCTTTTGCAAACAAAACATAATTGAATTTTCATTAAAAACTTTAACACGATCCTTTGAACAAAAATCAATTAAGCTAAAATTCATATCTAATCTTTTTGTTGGTTTTGCAATCATCAAAACTTCTGTAGCACCTAACTCATAAGCTTTTTGAATTGCTTCTTTTCCATCCAAGAAATCTTTTTCATTATTTAATTTTATAAATTCATTTGAGTTTTGCTTAATTAAATCTAACTCTTCATCAAACACATGATCGAAATCGCTTATCGCAAAATCAATTTTATAACCTTTAGAAATTATATCCAGACAACCTCTTTCTACTCCAATTAATCAAAAAGAATCATAATAATAACTTAAATTTAAGTCATTTTCACACGTTACAATTAAAAATTTAGTTTTCAAGTTTTCACACCCTTTGTTTAATTTTTTCAACCGATAGACCACCAACTAAATAACTTCCTGCAACAATCATTTCAGCTCCAGCTTCTTGAACTAATTTAAAAGTTTGTTCGTTTACTCCCCCGTCTACTTGAATTCTGAAATTTAATTTTTTTTCAAGTTTTAGATTTTTTAATGCTTTTATTTTTTCATATGTTTTTTCTATAAATTTTTGACCACCGAAACCTGGAAACACACTCATCACTAAAATATTATCTAAATCATTTAAATATTCATCTAAATAACTTAGTGAAGTATCTGGATTAACCGCCAGTGAAGCTGCAATGTTATTTTTTTTGCAAAAACTAATAAATTCTACTACTTGTTCTTTGTTTAAAGATTCAAAATGAAAAGTTAATTGTTTAATTTTATTATTAATAAAAGGTTTTAAATATTCTTCAACTGATATATTTAAAACCTGAACCATTAAATGAATATCAATTTTAAAATCATATTTAGAAGTAATATCACTTAATATCTTTGGTCCAAAAGTTAAATTTGGAACAAAATTATAATCCATAACATCATAGTGAATTCATTCTAAACCTGCTTCTTTTAAGTTATCTAACTCTTTTCCTAAGTTTAAAAAATTTGCAGTTAATATACTTGGAGCAACTATAAATCTTTTCATAAATTATCACCTCTTTTTTGGTTGTTGATTTAATTCGTTTTGCATTTTTAAATAATCATTATAAATAAATTCAGGAAAAATTCCTTCTTTAACAAACTTAGTAATTGCACAGCCTGGCGTTTCTTTCAAATGAAGACAATCTTTAAATTTACAATCATTTATATGATCTGAGAAAAATTTAAAACTATGTGCTAATTCACTTTTTTCAATTGATTTTAAATCAAACGAAGAAAAACCTGGCGTGTCTCCAATCAAACCATTTTTATACATAAATAATTCATTTTTAGTAGTTGTATGTTTTCCTCTATTTAAGGCTTTTGATATTTCTTGAGTTTTTTCTAACGCTTCTGGAAGGATATGATTTAAAGTTGTGGATTTCCCAGCGCCAGTTTGTCCAGTGAATACTGATACTTTATTTTCTAATGATTTAATAAATTTTTGTCATTCTTTATCTGTTTCAATTATATTATTTATTAAATAAATTTCATATCCTATTTTTTTATACTCATTTGCTAAAGCTCAAACATCACTATTTTTACTTAATAAATCCACTTTTGTAAATGCTAATACAGGTTTAATATTTACAAACTCAATAAAAGCAAGATATTTATTAAGAGTATATGAATTAAAATCGGGTTCTTTAACTGATGTTATTATTACAACTTGATCAACATTAGCAATTCTCGGTCTGTATAATTCGTTTTTTCTATCCACTATTTTTTCGATTGAACCTTTTAAATTTATTTCATCTAAAATTTCAAACATAACATAATCGCCTGTTATAGGACTTTGATTTTGGTGCCTAATTTTCCCTTTCGCTTTACACTCATATAAACTATTTTCATAAAATACATATGCGTATTCACTTAAAATTTTTAAAATAATTCCTTTGAGCATCACTAAATTAAAATGGCTGCCAATAAAATACTTAACAATGCAAAAAGTAAAAAAATAATAATTACAAAGTATTTAGTTGTGTTTATTAATGGTAATTTTTCATAAATAGTACCAATATTAATTCTTTTTGTTTTACTTTCATCACTTAATTTTGTTTTAATGTGATAATTATATGGTTTTGAGGAGTCTGTTAATTTAACTTTTTGAATTTCATTATAAACTTCTCTTGCTGACTTATAACGGTTTTCTGGGTCTTTTTCAATCATTTTTAAAATTATGTTTTCTAGACTTTGAGGAATAGTTGGGTTTATTAACCTTGGAGGAATTGGTTTATTTTTAACTTGTTTTCTTGCAATTTGATGTGCATCTTTTCCTGGAAACGCCGGAGATCCAGTTGCACACTCATAAAGCATTAATCCAAGAGAATAAATATCACTTTCAGGAGTAGCCTTTTTTTTCATAATTACTTCTGGAGACATATATCTTGGAGTACCAATTGTCTTAGTTTCTTCTTTTGAAAATCCTTCCATAATTGATATACCAAAGTCGCCAAGTTTAACTTCACCAGCCTTCGTTAATAAAACATTATCTGGTTTTATATCTCTATGAATAATTTTATATTTATGCGCACCTTCTAAAGCAATACACAATTTACTAAAATAGTATTTAATTTCTTGCAATGTCATTGCACCAAAGAAATTAAATTTATCTTTTAAAGTTCCACCTTCAACACATTCTAAAACTATATACCATTCACCGGTTTGATCATTTTTGATAATATCAAAAAGCTTTACAACATTTGGATTATCTCCTAATTTTGCAAAAGCTTCTTTTTCTATTTCAAATCTTTCGTTCCCTATTTCAATTTCTTTTATTTTTGATGTATTAATAATTTTTATTGCTACAATTGTTGAAGTCAATAAATCGACTGCTTTTACAACTGATGCCATTCCCCCAGAACCAAGATTACTTATAACTTGATATCTATCGGCTAATACTTTTCCTTCAAAAAAATCGCTCATATTTATTTAACCCTTCTTAAAGTAATTATATCAACAAAAAAAGCAAAGTAAATTATTACTCTGCTTCAATAAGCAAAATTGATAAGTTGTCAGTAGAAACGTTATCTTTTGCATCTTCTATAATTTCTTGACCTTTATCTTTTAATTTAACTTTTTTATTAGATAAAATTGCTGCAACCATATCTTCATCAATATAATCGTGAACTCCATCTGTTGTTAAAATATATGTTCCTAATGGTGCTTCGATATAATAAGTATCTATTTTAAGAGTCTTTTGTGGTCCCAATGCACTAGTTAAAACTTTTCAAAATGTAATATCATTTGCTCTTTCATATAATCCAGACATTTGAATATCTTTTCTTTCTGCTTCAGGAGTTGAATTTCATAAGTTTTGATCTTGTGTAATTTGAAATAACTTATTGTCAACCAATTTATAAGTTCTTGAATCCCCAATATTTATAACAAATCCACCAATTTCTGTAAATAGAATTGCTGTTAAAGTTGTCCCCATATCTTTTGTGGAAAAATCCTCATTTGAATATTCAATCATTTCATTTAAAATTTCACTTATACAATTTCTCAATCAGCGATTGATTGTTTTTTGATTTTCACCTTTAAAACTATGTTCTTTAAATAAGTCAATGAATTTTTCTACTGCCATTTTTGATGCGATTTCTCCATGAGCATGACCACCCATACCATCACAAACTATTCCAAAAGCAGCACCATCTTTATTAATAGCGAAATCCAAAAAATCTTGATTTGATTTTCTATAATTTCCAACTTCTGATAGTTTCGCAAAATTAAACTTCATCATTTTTGAATACCCCTTCTCTTTTTGCTCTTAATTGACCACAAGCAGCATCAATATCTGCACCAAATTCTTTTCTAACAATTGCATTGATTCCTTCTTTTTTTAAGATTTTAAAAAAAGTATCAATCTTTGTTGATTTTCTATATGGGTTTTCTTTTACTTCATTATATGGAATTAGATTCACATAAGCATTCATACCTCTAATTAATCTTGCCAATTCAACTGCATGTTCTTTTTTATCATTTACATCTTCTATTAAAATATATTCAAATGTTATTCTTCTATTAGTTGCTTCTATATAATAACTA
This sequence comes from Spiroplasma tabanidicola, assembly GCF_009730595.1. Classification (NCBI taxonomy): domain Bacteria; kingdom Bacillati; phylum Mycoplasmatota; class Mollicutes; order Entomoplasmatales; family Spiroplasmataceae; genus Spiroplasma; species Spiroplasma tabanidicola. The sequence continues at coordinate 1,032,678 of NZ_CP046276.1, forward strand.
ACTGCATCTAGCAATTTTTCAATCGGATATGCTTTATTTATTGGCATCATTGAGCTTCTTACTTCATTATTTGAAGCATGTAATGAAATAGCTAAATTTATTTGTGTTTTCATATCTGCAAACTCAATTATTTTTGGAACAACACCACATGTTGAAATTGTAATGTGTCTTGCACCAATTTGAAAACCTTTTGTTTCATTGATTATCTCAATAAACTTCATAACATTTTCAAAATTATCCATTGGTTCTCCAATTCCCATTACAACAATATGGCTTACTCTAGACCTTGGATTAGATAGATCATCTTTAAATTTTTCTTTTAAAATTTGATTCATTGTAAAAATTTGTCTAACTATTTCATTTGTTTCTAAGTTTCTTTCTGTTTTTATTAAACCAGAAGCACAAAACTTACAAGCCATTTTACAACCAACTTGAGTTGTCACACATACTGATTGTCCATACTTTTGAGGCATTAAAACAGTTTCAATTGTTTTTTTATCATCTAATAAAAATAATATTTTTATAGTTCCATCTTTCGATTCTTCAACTACTAAACTTTTTAAAGGGTTTGCATTAAAATTACTCATTAAATAATCTCTTAAATCTTTTTTTAAATTTGACATATTATTAAAATCAGTTTCTAATTTTACATATATTCAGTCAAATATCTGTTGTGCTGCAAATTTATTAAAACCATTTGCTACTAAAATTTCTTGTAAATCTTGAATTGAATAATTAAAAATGCTTTTTGTTCCCATATAAATAACTCCATAACAAATTTTAACACATTTAACTATTAATTAGTTTTAGGTTTTAAGATTGCTTCTTATTTTCTTTTTTTGCTATTTTTAAGTAATAATAAACTTGACGAGATTATAATAACTAAACTAGCAATAATAATTGCAATACCATATTTTATAAAAAAACTTATTTTTGTTTTAGCAACATCTACTTGATCATCTATTGATTTATTATCACTGTTATTATCTTCCTTATTATCTGATTGGTTTTGTTGTTCATCATTGTTTTTTTTATTAATTTTTAAATTGTATGTTAAAACACGTCCTGCTCTTGTAAATAATTTCAACTCTTTTTGCTCTTTAACTTTATAATTAACAATTATTTTATTACCAAATCTTTCTCAATGTGCTGTTATAGTGTTTACATCTACGAAGTATTTATTCAAATCAATTTCAAATTCTTTTTCTATATTATAAAAATCGATTGGGTCATCATATTCTAATTTATCAAATGAAAATATATCAAAATAAGTTTTTTTATTTTTATACATAATTGTATAAGTTATTTTTTTTTCATTTACACAAGTATAAAATAATTTACCGTTACTATAAATTGCATCTTTATCATTAGATTCAACTTTTAATAAGTCCTTATTAACCTGCTCTAAATTAACTAATTTTATTTCAAGATTTTTTTTACCTTCTATAACATAAAAATTAGTATAGTAAAAATAATCAATTTCACTTTCTACACACTTAATATTTACTTCTATTTCTACTTTTTGTTTTTGCGATATAAACTTTACTTTATACTCACCCATTTTTTTAGCATAAACAAAAAATACTTTTTTTTCTACATAAACTTCCAAATCTTTATTTGTATTGTATACCGAAACACTGTCTTTGCTATTAATTCAACTAAATTCAAACATTTGTTTTTTACCTTGCTGAACTTCGAAATAAGTTTTATTCATTCTAAAACTATAATCTTCATGATGAATCATATGAACATTTACAATTGCAAAATCTTTTGCATTATATGCATCAAACACTAAACAAGTATTTATTTCAAAATCTAAAGTTACATAAAATTTATTATCAGATTCATTTTTAACCATTAACCCATCACTACTTTTAATATAAAAATTTTTAAGTTCATCCATATTTTCAACAACAACTAACTTCTCTTCACCAACATTCAAAGTTAAATCATATACGCTTAATTTGATATCTTTTTTAACTAGATTTTTGTATTCTTTATCATCTTCATTTACAATTTTTAAACTACTACTATTTTTTTTAACTTGAAATTTTTTATAAACAACTTGATCAAAAGTTTTTAGTTTTGCATTTTTATCACTTTGCTCACAATAAGCAGCTATAACAGAAGCTTTACTTATTTTATTTCCAGCATTATCTTCAATGGAGTAATAAAAAGTCATATGTTCTCATATTTCACGATTAGCAATTTGCTTAAATTTTATTTCTTCTGGACTATTTGGCATAAAAGATAATTTGAATGTACTTGCTACAAAATCATATCTACTTTCTATATAATATTTAAATCTTTCAATATAATTATCATAATTTCCTGTTATTGCAAAAAATCATGCATCAAATTTATCTTCAATATGATAAAGATAAGAAGTTTTAACTACTATTTTAGTTTTGAAATCCCTATAAAATACATTTAAAATTTGATCTACTTTATAATCTTTACCGTTTTCAATATAAGAATAATCTAATAAACCTCCATGGAGTACTGAAAACCTATCAATTCATCCTTGCATATATTTATCTCGATAACTTCTATTTATTAAATCATAGCCAAATCTTTTTTGCCCTAAATCAAGTCTTTTTAATTGCACAACATCAGCTTTAATTGATGGATCTTTAGTAAGAAAAGTTAATTTTATATTTTCTAAAAATAGAGAACTAAATTTAGGTTGTAACATTTTAATATTTTTACTAAAATCACTTAACTCTCTTTCATATTCATAAGTTCCTGAAATTCTAAAAGCATCTAGTTTTTCATTTGTTCTTTCTATTTTAAAATTCAATTTATATTGAGAATATTGCAATGAAAATTTATTGTATATTGAAGTTTCATAAACTATTTGTTTATATTTTTGCTGTTTTTTTAAATTTATATCAAAACTATAATCTTTATTATCAAAAGCTATAGCGTTACGAGTATGAGTATCTGGAACATCTTTATACTTTGACGTAGATAAAAAACTTAAATCAATATCTGAATATTCAAAGTAATTTACTAAACTCATTATTCCTAAATCTTTTAGACTTATTGTTATATCAAATGTTCTTTTTGCGTAATAATTTGTTCCATCAAACTCAACTGCTTTATCGTAATCTTGACTACTATCATTATAAATACTAGTTATTATAAACTTAGAACTAACCTCGATTGTTTTTTGATAGAATGAATCATCTATTTGCTTTACACTTTCATTTTTAGTGTAATCATATTTCTTCATTTCATCTTTATTCTCTATATTATAATTTTTAGAATATCCACTTGTTGAAACTGCACCAATTGATAATCCCGAAAATCCTAAAATTGATATTAAAAACTTTTTAAATTTTCCCATATAATCCTCCCATTATATTAATCGTTAGAAAAATTTAAAAAGTATCTTATTTTTTTAGTTTTTTAATTTTAGCAATATAAAATCCATTATTATTTCCTTCAAAACCAAAAAATTGTTTTTCGAAAATTAATTTTGCATTTTTATTATTATCTAAAAAAACTTTAATTTGATTTTGATTTTCTTTTTTATTTATTGTACAAGTTGAATAAACTAAAATTCCTTCATCTAATAAATGTTCAAAACCTTTTTGAAGTAAATCAAATTGCAATTGATAAAGAGCATCCATATCTTTTTTGCTAAATTTTTTTAATTTTATATCTGGTTTTCTTTTTAATACCCCAAATCCAGAGCAAGGAGCATCTAATAAAATCCGCTCATACTTTTTATTTATATTCAAGGCACTTTTAAATTCTATATTTACATTATTTATACCAAGTCTATTTAAATTACTATAAATTATATTTTTTTTATTTTCATTAATTTCAAAAGCATCAACAAGGTTTTTTTTATCAACTAATGAAGCTATATAACTTAATTTTCCACCTGGAGCACAACACATATCAATAACTTTTGATTGCTTTTCAAGATCTAATAATTCAACTGCTAATATACTTGTTTCATCTTGTATAAAAACTAAGCCTTGGTCAAATACTTGTGTATTAATAATATTGAAATCTGTAAGATAGCAATTTTTTGCGATTTTAGATTTTTTTAAATTAAATTTATGTTTGTATAGTTTTTCGAATTCAATTTGTGATATTTTATTTTCATTAACTCTAAAACTAAACATAGTTTGATTATTCGAACTTTGTACAATTTGTAAAGCTATTTCTTTTGAATAATCTTGCTCTAAACTTTTATACAATCAAAATGGAAAGCCATATTCTAGTGGAATTTTATTTTGATTATTTTTTATATCAACTTTTCATAAATCTAAGTTTGCTAATTTTTTTGTTGTTGCATTAACAAAACCAGCTAGATTATTATCAATAATTTTAGCAACTTCAACCGCTTCATTATTAACAGAGTATTGAGGTGTATTTAAAAACTTAATTTGATAAAGATTTAATCATAATAATAATTGAATTTTATAATTAGTTTTATTAGGCTTAATAATTTTATTAACAACATATTCTAGATAGATTTTATATTGAATTGTACCATATACCATTTTAAACACAAAGGCTATGTCTGATTTTGACATAGCCTTTGTGTTGCTTAATTCATTTAATAGTTTATTTGGTTGTTTGTCCTCTTTAAATACACCATATAAAATATTTAATGAAATTAATCTTGCATTATTGGAATGCATTTTGTTCAATACTAAAGAAGTTAACATCAATCATTAAATGTTCAATGATTGCTTCAATAAATTCTTTACTTTCAATAACAGACAATTCTTCATTTGCTAAAACATGAGAATATATTTTATTTGTCAAAATATCTACTAAATAATTTTTAAAATCAAATCCATCAGGAATTCTTATAGTATTTATTCTTTCAACATTTTCTCTTCAGTTGTCTACAAAAAACATGTAACTTTGTTTGACAACTGTATTTACTTCTTTTCTTAAAACGTGATATTTACTATAATATTTCGAAACTTCTAATGTCTCTTCTTTCATTAAAACATCTTTTACTTTTTCAACAGCATTTTCTACTGTATCTATTTCAATTACATATTTGTACTTATGTTTTAAAGGAATTTCTAAAAGCGCTTTATCTAATCTTTGTTTAATAATTTCTTCTTTTTCTGTTCCTCTTCTTCTCAATCTTTGTTCTAAAGATTTTAAACTTGGTGGCATTAAAAATATTGATACTAAATTTTCTTGTTTTTCTTTTTTCAAAACTTGGGTTGCTCCTACAACTTCAATTTCTAAAATTACATTTTCCCCGTTTCCAATTCTTTCATACACAGTCTTCCTAGGAGTTCCATAGAAATTTCCAATAAATTCTGCATACTCAATTAATTCATCATGTTGAATTGCATCTTTAAATGTTTCTTTATCAACAAAAAAATAATCTACTCCATCAACTTCTCCTGGTCTTGGAGGTCTTGTTGTCATAGAAACAGATTGAACTAAATTAAGACTTTTATCTTTTCTTAACTCCTTGTTAATCGTTCCCTTTCCTACACCTGAAGGTCCTGATAAAATTATCATTTTTCCTTTTTTTGATTCCATAGATATCATCTTTCTAGTTTTTTTCTTTTTTTTAAAAAAATACCAACTTGTAATTATATTTGTATTCAATTTTAATATATCATATTTATATTGATATTATTCTCATAAAAATCTTTATCTATATTATTTTAACTATCGTTTTCTAATCTTAATACATAAAGATTTTTATTTTTAAAAACTTTATGCTTTAATAACACAAATTTATTTATATATTCATTTTCGATAGGTTTTTCACACTCAACAACAATTATTGCATAATTATTTAATAGATTTGAATTTTTTAAATAGTTTAATGCTTGATTATAATAATCAATTTCTCCATATGGAGGATCAATAAAGATTAAATCTATTTTTTTTTGATTTAAATCAAGATATTTTAATAAACTTAAATAGTCTATTGAACTTAATTTATAATTTGATTCATCAATTTTAGCTAAGTTCTCTTTAATAATTGGCAAAATTTGTTTATAAGTATCATTTATATAAGCAAATTTAATTCCTCTACTTAAACATTCGATACTTAATGCTCCACTTCCTGCAAATAAATCTAAAGAAGTTTTATTTTCAAATATAAAATAATTATTTAATATATTAAAAATATCTTCTTTTAAACGAGCAGATGTAGGTCTTGTATTCTTTCCTTCAATAGTTTTTAACATTCTACCTCGATATTTACCGCTTATAACTCGCATAAAATCAATCTCTTTTCTTATATACTTAATATATCAAAAAAATAATTTTTATTACTATATAATCAAATAATGAGGTAATTAATATGAAACTAGATTTAGAAAAAGATTTATTACAAAAAGAGATTCCTACAAATAAATGACTTTGAAAAGACAGTCAACCAGAAGTAATTAGAAATACAAGTGTTGATGTAGAATTACCCTTAAATGAAGAAAATGAACTAGTTATGAAAAAATTAATTGATTTTGTTAGATATTCTCAAGATCCTGAATTAAACGTTAAAGGAAAAGAAGATTATCTAAGACCTGCAGTTGGTCTTGCAGCTCCTCAAATCGGAAGTAACACAAATATGTTTTTTACAAGGTTTGAATGAGATGAAGAAACTGGTGACATTGAAGAATTTGCAATGATTAATACTAAAATTATTGCTAAAAGTGAACAAATTACATATTTAAAAGGCGGTGAAGGATGCTTAAGTGTTGATAAAGACCATCAAGGTCTTGTTCCAAGAAGTTATAAAATTAAAATAAGGGGTTATGATTGATTAACTAAAAAAACTATCGAACTTACATTAAGAGGTTATCAAGCAATTGTGTTTCAACACGAAATCGAACATAATGTTGGAAAACTATATTACGACAGAATCAATAAAGAGGATCCTTATAAACTAGAAGAAGATTGAATTCAAGTTTAGATAATACAAAAAATAACTACCATATGGCAGTTATTTTTTATTTGGTCGCCAAGTTTGGGTTAACCTTAAAATCTTGTCGATAGATATTTTTATACTTATTTATTAATGCGACTTTATCTTTCAAAATAAATATCATTAGAAATGATCCTAAATATGGAATATATACGATTTTTTTAGCTAAAAATTCTAATTGAAAATCCCCGAACTGGTCTTTTGTATCTAAGCACATGACATTTAGTAAATAATTATTAATCAATAAATTTAAGCAAAATATTGCTCCTGCTACCGAACAAGACATTATTAGTATGCCAACATGTTGTTTTTTATATGGTATTGAACTTCTAAAATAAAAATATATACAATATGCAAATGCAATGGTTGCAATCACTTTTAAAACCCCATTAAAAACACTGAGAACAATCAAGGGTAGTGTTTTTACATTATATATTTTGGGTAAAGTAAAATTTCTTTTTTCCATCCTAATTAAAAACCCTCCTTCATTACTCTTATCTTTTTAATTATATAATATATAAAAAAAAATTATAAAATTTTGAAAAATAGTTTTAAATAAATAAAAAAAGATAAAAAAATAAGAAACTTTGATAAAATATTAATAATGAAAATCTTGTTTTAATATCATTAATCGATCATAAAAAATTTTTATAATATATTTTTTTTAAAGTAGATTTTCTAGTTTTTTTAGGAGAGAGAATTAGTTTTATGGATAATAAAAATAACACCAAAGTAGCAAGTTTAGTTGCTGATTTAGAAGCGAAAATAGAAGTTAAAAAAATTAATAGTAATGGCAAACCAATTAAAAAGAAGTTTGATGTAGCACCTTTTCCTACAAAAGTTTTTGCTCTTGGAGGACTTGAAGAAGTTGGTAAAAATACTTATTGTATCGAATATGATGATGAAATTATAATTATTGATGCTGGAGTTAAGTTTCCAGATGCAACTCAATTAGGAGTAAGTGCAGTAATTCCAGATTATAGTTACTTAGCAGATAATAACAAAAAAATTAAAGCTTTATTTATAACACATGGACATGAAGATCACATAGGAGGAATACCTTATCTATTACAACAAGTAGATGTACCTGTAATTTATGCTCCAGAACTAGCAGCAGCTTTAGTAAGAGATAGATTAAAAGAATATAAATTAACAAATAAAACTGTTGTTAAAGAATATATAGAAGATGATGTCTATCAAACAAAACATATGACTATTCAGTTTGCAGCAGTTAACCACTCAATTCCTGATGCATTTGGAATACATATTACAACACCGAATGGGGCTATTTTTTCAACTGGAGATTATAAATTTGATTGAACTCCATTAGGACACTCTGCAAATATCCAAAGACTTTCACAATGAGGAAATGAAGGAATCGAATTATTAATGTCAGATTCAACTAACGCAGAAGTTGAAGGATATACTCTTGGAGAAAGAAAAGTAATTCAAAATATTGATGCACATTTTTTAAAAGCAAAAGGAAGAATCATTATTGCATCATTTGCATCTAACGTTCACCGTATTCAACATATCATCGAACTAGCAAATAAGTATGGTAAAAGAATTGTTGTATTTGGAAGAAGTTTAGAAAGAATTATCAAAATTATTCGTCAAATGGGGCATTTAAATATTAATGACAAAATGTTTATTAAACAAAATGAAATTGATAATTATCCAAAAAATCAAATTATGATTTTATGTACAGGAAGTCAAGGAGAACCGATGGCTGCTTTATCAAGAATCGCAAGACAAGAACATCCTGCTGTTAAATTAATTCCAGGAGATACTGTTATTATGTCTTCATCTCCAATTCCAGGAAATAGAGCTGATGTTGAAAATGTTGTTAATAAATTAACAAAAATAGGTGCAATTGTTATTGAAAATAATGGAGAGCAAAAAATCCATACATCAGGTCACGCAAGTCAAGAAGAACAAAAACTATTGTTCACATTGCTAAAACCTAGATGCTTTATGCCAATGCATGGAGAGTATCGAATGCTTAAAGTGCATGGAGAAACAGCAGTTAAGGTTAATGTTAAACCTCACAATGTTTTTGTTATTGCAAATGGAGATCAAATCTTATTACATAATGGGGTTGCAGAACTTGGAAAACGTATTCCAGCAGAAGCTATTTTTATTGATGGAAAAGATATGACTGGAAAAGCAAGTAACATCATTAGAGAAAGAAATATTTTAAGTAGAGATGGACTAATGGCTGTCATTATCTCAATTGACTCACAAGAAAATAAGCTATTAGCTCCACCTAGAATTGTGTCAAGGGGAAGTTTTTATGTTAGAGATAGTGGAAATGTAATTGCAGAATCAATTAATATTGTTACCAATGCTGTATTAGGAGTTTTAAGTTCTCCTAAACCAACATTTGGAGCAATAAAAGCTGCAGTTAAAGAAACTTTATCCCCTTTTATTTTTAGATATAAAAGAAGAAATCCATTAATTATTCCAGTTATTTTAAATAAAAAAATGGATATTAAATAGAAAGATATTAATATTATGAAAAAGAAAAGTGAACAACTGAGTCTATTCAATATAATATGAATAGGTTTTAGTTTTATAGCAGGTATAACCTACACTGCTAGTTTTAGTACGGTTTTAGGCAAGGCGAGCGTCGGAAACCATATTTATTGAATATTTTTAATAGAAGGATTTATAGCATATATGTGTGCATGAACCTTTGCAAGATTAGTACAAATTCATCCAGAAGCAAATGGCGGAGGTGGTCAATATGTTAGAACCGCCTTTGGAAAATTTTGAGGCTTATTTATGGGAATGCTTAACTATGCAGTTATTCCAGCAATTGGAGTTAACTTATTAGTTAGTATGGTTAGATTAAATTTTGATGACTTAGCAGGAATCAAAGAAGATGGAAGTTTTGGAATTTGAGGAAGTTTTGGAAGTTTATATTTAGATTTAATAGCATTTGGATTATGTTGTTTAGCAACTTCAATTGTATTTTTAGGAGTTAAAAAATATAAAATAGCTTCTACTTGTATAGCATATTTAACATGAATTATAACTCTTGGTTTAGTTATTTTTGGAATAATTGGTGCTACAACAAATCTTAAAGCTGGAAGTAAGGGCTTATCAGAATATGCAACAAAAATAACTATGAGTAATTTTGCAACAACTTTTACAAGTATGTTTTTTGCCTTTTGTGGATTAGAAACTTGTATTACATCAGGAAAAAATATAAAAAATAGACAGAAAAATGTACCTATTTCAATTATTGTAATAATTGTTTTAGCGACATTGTTCTATAGTGTATTTACACTAATTGTAATGTTAGCAGTACCTGCTTCAGAAGGATTTGAACAAAACCCGAATTTACAAATATTTAAAAGTTTAAATAGTTCATTTTTACAAACATTTGGAAGAATAATAGTAATAATTTGTACTATATTAATGAGATTTAACTCAACTTTACAAGTTTCATTATTTGGAGGAGCAACTTTAGAACCTCTTGCAAAACAAAAGTTTTTACCAAAAGCATTTGCAAAAGAAAATAAAGAAAAAATACCAGTAGCTGGTGTGCTAGTGAACTTTATAGTATTTATAATTGCATGTGTAATGTTTATATTTATACCAGATATTGTTCAAGGATTTACAAAAAAACCAACTCCATTTGACTATGCAACCTTAGCTAGTGTCGGTTCCATCTTATTAATTGCAATTTATATGACAATATTGCCTGTTGCAATTTATCATGGAATCAAAAAAAATATGAAAGTACATATTTGAGAATACATTGGATGATCAATTACACTATTATTCTTATTATTTATAGTAGGAGTATATTTCTATGGAATAGGTGCTGATTATGCAAGTCTTAATGTAAATGGAAGTTTAGATATACAAAAATTATTTAAATGCACTTTCCAATTAATATACTTTGTAGCAGTAATTGTAGTTTCACTATTGCTATATTATGTTTATCATAAAAAAGCAATAAATAAATTAAATGAATCAGAAAAAAAAGAATTACAAGAATATGAAAAAAGCTATGTAATTGTTGAAAACCAAACTAAATAATAGTTTGGTTTTTTTTATAGTTTAGTTATAATATATTTATATTAATGGAAGGAAGTGTGCTATGAAAAAAATATTAATATCACTAGGAGCATTTGCATTAACTGGTGCAACCGCTGGACCAATTGCATATAACATTATAAATAAAGCTCAAGGTGCACCATCTGAACAGCTAGCAGATGCAGGAGATGATCATCAAGATCAACAAACTGCTGAAGAAAACTCAGTTTGAATTTACAATGATTTTAGTTATAATGTGTCATTAGCAAATAACGAAGACAATAAAAGTGCAAGTGATATTGAAACATATTTAAAAACAAATAAAAGCATAACAATTAACCTTAATAAAGATGTTTTAAATGATTTTTTTGCAGAAATATATAGTTATGTTTCTGCAAATAATGTTGGACAAAAAGGTCAAAAGTTCGCAAAAGCAGTAATTTCAAATATTTCAGGAAGCAATGCAAGTGATACAAATATTATTAATGACTATTCCAAAAATGCCGGAAGAAGAACTGGAGATAATGTTGAATACTTTGATTATCCTGAAGCAAAAAGCTATTTAAATCCAGACAAATTAAGTCCAATGTTACAAGGAAAAGTTGAAGGAATTGAGCAAAATCCTGAAAAAACAGTTGAAACACTTTCTCACACCTTATTAATAGAACATGATCTAAATAATATAGCACAAGACGAATATAACTTTTCAATTTATGGAAGTTTTAGAGTTACAAATGAAAATGGTGAGAAAAAAGAATATAAAAAAATAAAATTGTCATCTTTTCCAACATACTTCCCTTTTAAACATGTTAGTGATTTTCTAACTACATTTAGAAATACTCTATTTTGCCATTTCTTAATTGTTGTTGATATCGACGGATATGATATAGATAATAAATCAAGCATTTATGGATTATCTTACTATGAATATTCTAATCAATCAGTTGGTTGAATAGTTACACAATTAGATCCACTATATAATGGTGAATATGATGAATCAACTGGTTTATATGATATTAATGGACTTTCAAGAGCTTCAATAAATGCTAGAAAAAGACTTTTATATTACACTTTATCTAAAAAAGGATATAAAAATATTAGTAAAATGGGAATTGAACATAAAGATTTAGGGGTTATGACTTTCCACGAGGCTGAACAAATAAATGGCCAATACAAACCAAAACTTGATCCAATGCAAGGTAGTTTTTTCCTAGATTATAATAAAGTAAAATACTACTATATTAAAGTTACAATTAATAAAAAGGCATCTGGAACATACTTTGTATTAGTAAAAAACATTAAACTTATTAAAGATGCAAATGGTAAATTAGAACCAGGAATTACTTATGATCCAGAAGCAAATGTTAGTGAAGATGAATATGCAAAATAACATTATAAACTCTACTTATATAAGTGGAGTTTTTTTGTGTTTATATAATATTTGGTGTATTATTTAATTATGGAGGGAGGGACAAAATGAATAGAAGTATTAGCGGTGTGAAGACTTGAACAATAGTTTCTGCAATCTTTGGTATCATTGTTTCTTTAATTGGAATGGGAGAAGCTTTATATTATTATAAAAAGTTAAATCTAGATCCACAAATTGAATTAATAATTGTGACATTGATAGTCTTTGCATGTGCATTAAGCGTTTCATTTAGTTCTTATATAGTATATTTTGCAATGACATCAGATGAAGACACTTTTTCAAATAACAGATATATTTTGATGTTATTTTCACTAAGTGTTGGTGGACTAATTACACCATATTTACTAATGAAATTGCCAAATACAAATGTACAAACCACAATAACACCAAGAGTTTCAATATCTAGAGGTTATGGATACTCATTCTTAGCAACTGGTCTTGTAACATTGTTAACATTTATTGGATTATATGCAAAAAACTCAGGTATTTCATCAATTATGGATGGAGATTTTAAAACATATAATATCTTAATTGTTGCAATTTCTGGAGCTATGATATTTTGAGGATTATTAAATGTTGCTACATTTTCAGCAAAAAGTACAGAAGGAACTTTTGAAAAAAAAGGAGCAGCATATACTTGAATGATGATTTTATCAACAATTAATTTAATTATTGGTACAATTTCATTAATTTGAGTTATTATAGCTTCTGTTTTAAATATAATCTCTTTAATTTCAGATATATTTAATAGAAGAGATGGATTATTAGCAATATTTACAATTCCATTAATATTGCTAAGAATTGCAATGCAATTTTTTGTAATCTATACTGCTGCAAATTGTATGAAATCAATATGAGCGCCAAAAGGTTATACATATGGTCAATATCAAAAATTGGCAAGCAGAGAAGAAGATTATTTAAGTTCAAGAAAAAAAGGTTAGTCAAAAAAATCATATGAAATACATATGATTTTTTTGTGCCAATTTATTAACTTTTTATTAATTACTTTCTATTTCTGGATTACTAGTTTTTCTAATTTTTTTAACTGTTGTATTTATACCAAAAGGACATAAAGCTAATAGTTTAAAATTACTAATTATATATTTGAAATCATCTTCTTTAATAATTGGTTCTGCAATCTCTTTAATTTTTTTATTTAATTTCATAAAAACTATTGTTCATCACATTCAACCAATCATAATTAAAACTACTCCAGTTATAGAAACAATAGCATATGATTCTCCTACTAATAATATCTCATAACCTGGTGAAATAAAATTTGAAATAATTGCTATGAATATATTTAAAAAAGTTCCAATTATAGAAAATAGTTGACTAAAAATTAAATTAGATCAAAAATTAGACTTCTTTTCTTTTAATTCAATTATACTTATAAAATTATAAAAAACTAACATTGCTGATTGTCCACTACTTGACTCTTCAAATTTTTTTGATAGATGTAGTTCTTCTTTACTTGCTATGTAATTAAAATGATTATTATATCTTTTTGCTGTTCCATAATATATTTTTAAATCAATATATTTATAATTTGCTTTTAATTTATCGAATAAATTTTTATTAGAAAATGAAATTTGTTTTTTTGAGCTTTTAAAATATACCAATATTCAAATTGTTAAAGAAACTAAAATTACTAAAATCGCAAAACAAATTCCTACAACAACAATTATTTTACATCAAAATGGAATGAAATCTTTTTGATCATTTCATATACCTGGTATTATTGACATAACTTTCTCTCCTTTTTTTTAGTAAATTAATTTTAATAAGCTTTTCATATTAATATTATCATTGTTATCATACATAACTTTTACTAGCAAATTATTATCATCTAACAAAACTGCTCTAATTAAAAAGTTGTCTATAATTTGTAATTTGTTTTTATCTTTGATATTTATAGCAATTGTACTTTTGCTATCTTTATAACTAATTAAAACATTATTTTTATTTAAATAAAAGATATTTTTAAATTCTTTTGTATTATCAATACATTCTATGTCTTCAAATTCTTTATCGCATAATCATACTTCAAAGTTATTTTTTAAAACTATAAAGTTGTTTTCAAATTCTACGCAACTTAAAATATCTATTTGATAGTTTTTTAATTTTTTTAAATTTTCATCATATAAACTAATTTCCTTCCCGACTTTTCCAACCATTCCATTTGTATTATTTAATAATACTTGTATGTTTTTTCTTTCTTTATTTTCATCAAAAACCTGAGTATATAGTTTTTGATCAATTAAATAACTTATAAATATTTTTTCTCTAAACTTAAAAAAATTTTGAATATAGTTATCTTCTTTTTTTACAAATTCTACATCACTTTGTGATATTAAAATTGCATCATTTGAATATTCTATTAAAGGATTTGCTAAAAATTTTCTCCCAAAATCCCCTTTATTTTTTAAATTTTCTATTAAGTTTATCTTTGATATTTTATATAAACTCGAATATGAGCTATTAAAGTTAGCATCAGTAAAATATACAAAGTCATCAATTACAAAAATATTTGTTATTCATCCTGAATTTTCTAAATCTCTAACTTTTCTAGCCATTTCAATCACCATAATAAGTATAAATAAAAAAAAGCATATATAATATGCTTTTATAATTAAATATTATTTATTTTGGATTGCTTCAACTCCTGGTAAAGTTTTTCCTTCCATATATTCTAAAGAAGCTCCTCCACCTGTTGAAATATGTGTGAATTTTTCTGCAAATCCATTTTGAATAGCAGCTGCAGCAGAATCACCACCACCAATTAAAGTAAATGCTTCTTGTAAGTTAGCAATCGCTTCACAAACTGCAACTGTACCTTTTTTAAAGTTTTCAAATTCAAATACTCCCATTGGTCCATTTCAAGCAACAGTTTTTGCCCCTTTTAAAGTATCTTCAAATAATTTAATTGAGTCCGGCCCAATATCTAATCCCATTACATCATCAGGTAAATCTACTCCTGAAAATGATGGATTTACATCTTTAAATTCTGGTGCATTTGCTGAGTCTATTGGTAAGATTATTTTTCCATTTGCTTTATCCATATATTGTTTTGCTAAATCAACTTTATCTTCTTCACATAGTGATTTTCCAATATTGTGTCCTAAAGCTTTGAAGAATGTATACGCCATCCCTCCACCAATAATAATTTTATCAGCTTTTTGTAATAAGTTATCAATTACTCCAATTTTATCTGAAACTTTCGCTCCACCAATAATTGCTATGAATGGATGTTCTGGAGAGTCAATTCCTTTTGCTAACATTTCTAATTCTTTTTGTACTAAAAATCCAACACAGCTTTCACTAATGTTTGATGCGATTCCGACATTTGAAGCATGAGCACGGTGTGCTGTACCAAATGCATCATTTACAAATACGTCACCTAAACTTGCTCAATATTTTCCTAATTCGGCATTGTTTTTTGATTCATATTTTACTACTTCACCATCTTTAACATCTTCAAATCTAGTGTTTTCAAATAATAAAATTTCTCCACCATTTAAAGATTTAATAGCATTTTCTAATTCACTTCCTCTAGTTTGAGCAACAAATTTAACAGGTTGTCCTGCAACTTCTTCTAATCTTTTTGCAACTGGTGCTAAAGATTTTTTAGCTTTATCTTCTTCTGCTTTAATTCTGCTTAAGTGTGAGAATAAAACAACTTTTGATCCTTGTTCTACAAGATATTTGATTGTTGGCATAGCAGCTTTAATACGGTTGTCATCTCCAATAACTCCATCTTTGATTGGTACATTGAAGTCAACTCTAACTAAAACTGTTTTACCAGCAACTTTTATGTCTTTTAATGTTTTTTTCATGTTTAAATAATCTCCTTACAATTAATATTTTAAAACAATTATAATAATTTTTTTTATTTTTTATCATTAACAATAAAATCTAAATAACAAAAGAAGTTATCTTGATTTTGATTATGAAACTTTATTATATCTTCATCTTTTATTTTTATATTCTTGTTTGGTTTATACAAGTTCTTTCAAGGTGTTTGTTCATGACAAATTTGTACAATATCTCAAGAATTTAAATTAAGCATAAAATGAATGATTTTTTTACAAACTAGATAATCTTTTTCAAACTTTAAATATTCAATATCTATATTTTTATCAAATTCTAAAGGAATATTTTTATCTTTATATTTAGTTTGCTGTTTTCACAACTCATAAATGACAGGGCCTCATCTTCAAGTTTCAAAACTTATATTAGCGATTGGTTTTTTAAATATTAAAAAATAAGCATATATTATATAAATTATTTTTTGAATTTGAATTTGTGTTATTTTTGAGTTAATTTTTTTATTAATTTTTGCAATTAAATTTAGTATAAAATTTACAAAACTTAATTTGGAATAAAAAAACATATTATCACTCCTCATTAATATAATCGTCGTGAAAATATGTCTATTGTACAATTATTTAAATATTATAAAGATAGCATGTATTTAATTGTACGTACGAATTGTGATGTAAATGAGTTTTCATTATCGTATCATGAGAATACTTTAACTAATTGTTTTCCTTCAACTTCCATAACTCTTGTTAATGTTGAGTCAAATACTGATCCGTAGTGTGATCCAATAATATCTCCTGATACAATTGGGTCTACTGAGTATTCTAAAGCTTGTCCTAAATCTTTATCTGCTTTTACAGCTTCTTGAATAGCTTTATTAATGTCTTCTGCTGATGCGTTTTTTGATAATTCACATGTTAAATCAACAATTGATCCTGTGATTACAGGAACACGTAATGCTAATCCATCTAATTTACCATTTAATTCAGGTAATACTTTACCCACTGCTGCAGCTGCTCCTGTTTTACTTGGAATAATATTTCATGCTGCTGCACGTCCTCTACGTAAGTCACTGTGTGGTAAATCTAATAATCTTTGGTCGTTTGTTACGGCATGAATTGTGTTCATTAACCCTTTAACGATTCCAAATTTTTCATTGATAACTTTTGCCATAGGTGCTAAACAGTTTGTTGTACATGAAGCTGCTGAAACAATTTGATCGCTTGATTCAAGTGTTTTGTGGTTAACTCCAAATACGATTGTTTTTAAGTCTCCTGTTGCTGGTGCAGAAATAATAACTTTTTTTGCCCCTGCATCTATATGAGCCTGTGATTTTTCTTTTGATACATAAAATCCTGTACATTCAATTACTAAATCAACTCCCATACTTCCTCATGGTAATTGACTTGCGTCTTTTTCTGCTAAGATTTTAATTTCTTTTCCATCTACAACAATTGCTCCTTCTTTAGCTGTAACTTTACCTTTCATAAAGCTTCTGTGAGCTGAGTCGTATTGTAATAAATATGCTAATGTTTTAGAGTCTGTTAAGTCGTTAATAGCAACGATTTCAACATCCTTTTCTAAAAATAATTGTCTAAATGCTAGACGTCCGATTCTTCCGAATCCGTTAATTGCAATTTTTTTCATATAACTGTTTTCCTTTCACATTTTTATTATATTCCTATTGTTTAAAATGGACGTTATTTTACAAATATTTTTTTCCAAAGGTTTTTTCAAATTATTTATTAATTGGAAAATATTCTATTAGTACCTTTTATTTTCTCCTTTAATAGAAAGTTGTTCAGCTAATCCTTTAATTCTTTCAATAATTCTTGTCGTTCTAATTCTTTCAATATCTATCATGTCATTGTTTAATGGAATATTTTTTAAATACAATTTTTCAAGTTGGTTTAATGTAAAGTTAGATGTAAAAAAAGTTAATTTATTATTTTCTAATCTTGTGTTTAATATACCAAATAATAAATCATCTTTACTTCAGTTAGACACCAATTCTGCTCCAATGTCATCTAATATCAATACATCAACTCTTGTACAAAGTTCTAAGAATTTATTATAGTCATTTGAATTGCTAGAATTAAATGTTTCTTTTACAGTTTTAATAAGTTTATTTACAGTAACAAGAATTACTTTCTTATCTAAAAAAGCGAATGAATTAGCAAGTATTTTCATTAAATATGTTTTGCCAATACCTGGAGAACCACATAAATAAACACCTTTTTGTGGATTTTTATTTAATAATATTTCTTTTGCTTTTTCTAAAAAATACTTAATTGAAGGATTTAAAGTATTAATGTTTTCTTTTAAAAATTGAGATATTTTTTGAGTATTTTTATAAATGTCATAATCTGCAAAAACTATATTTTCTTTTAATTTATAGTTTTCATTTTCATACTGTCAATGACTACAATATGTTGTTGAGATATATATTTGTTTATTTTCATAAGATAACTTAGGTTGAAGACCCTGTATTAGTTGTTTACACTCTGATAAAGGTGCTTTTTCATAACAATACACTAATTGCTCTATAAAGCGAGATAATACAAGGTAATTAGTTTCTAAAACTTCATCATTTATGTTATTTTTTTCAATGAACTTTTTTAATTCTTCATTTTTTTTTAAAATATCAAGATCTTGACTCATTAAATGTCACCTCAAAGAGTTGGGTCAATTTTAATATTTTCATCGACTTCTAAAATATAAGTATCTTTTTTAATTTCTTCTTCTCAAAGTTTAGTATGAAAATTGCTAGACATTGGTTTTTTAGGATTACTTTTTTTATTAGCCAATTTTAAATATTCCATTGTTTCTTTTGCATTTGTAATTCCACGTTCATTAATAGTTTTTGCTATTTTTAATAAGTAATTTTTTACTATTTTTGAATCATTTTTTAAATAAGAAAATTCTAACAAACAGTTTACAACACCATCTCTAAGTTTGTGTTCTCTTCTCAATGATCTAATTATTTCTAATTCTTCTAAAGCTAAATTATCAACACCCATTAATAATTCTAAAAATGTGATCGGATCAATTGTTTCCATTTCTTTAATTTTTGCATTTGTTTTATTTTTCTTATTAAGTTCTGGGTCAAATTCCGCTTTCAACTCACTTGTATCTTCATGAACAAAGTACTTTGATGATATTGAAATATAAAACTTTTCAATATCTAAGTCAACATTTTCAGCATCATAAGCTTTAATTAAAGCTTGAACAATGATATCTTCAGTTAAACTATATGAAATATATACTTCTTCAATAACTTCTTTTAATTTAATATTTTCTTTTGAAACATATACTTTATTTTCTGCTAGTTTTTTAATAATTCTTTCAAAGTTTAAGTCTTTTAAAAGAACATTAGTTTTATTTTGTCTAAATTCAAAATCATTACAAATTGTATTTTCAATTTTTTTATTAAACTCTTCAAATACTTCTAAAAATTTTGAAGATGTGTTTTGATAACCATTGTCGTTTAAATCATTTTCTTCTTTAAATGTTAATTTTGCTATTTCATAGTTTTTGTCTCCAATTTTATCTAATAATGCAGCGTTAAATAAACGATTAGCAAAATAGTCTTTCGGCTCTAAAGGTGAGTATAAATTAAAAATAATTGAGTTTTTTGCTTTATTTTCTAGAGTAACAACTAATCCCATAGCTTCAAGTCTTTTGATTGCTTTGGTTAATTTATCAGAAGAGATTAAAGATATGTCTAATAATCTTTTTTCATCATATATTTCAGTTTTTTTCAACTCTTTAATGACTTCTGCTTCATGAAATAATGTCTTATAAAGTGCAACACTTCTTAAACCTAGTATTGGTTGATATAAGTAAGAAAGAACTTTGTCATCTAACAAATCAATTCTATTCTTTAAAACTACTTTATATGTATAATTTCTCATGATAGTATTACCTTTCACCTATATGATATTTAAATAAAAAAAAATATAAATAAGTTTAATAACTTTTAATAAAATGACTTGAAAATGTGGATAACTAATAACAAAAAACCCTTTACTTTAGTGTTTATTTACACTTATCCACATACGAGATTACTTTTGACAATTTTTACAATAATAAGTTCCTCTACCATTCACTTTAATTTTTACAATTTCACTTTGACATTCATAACAATTTTGACCTTTTCTAGTATGAACTTTTAATTCATTTTGAAATTTACCATCAATTCCTTGTTCAGGTTGATAAGTATCAATTGTTGTTCCTCCAAGTTCAATAGATTTTTTAAGTATTTTTCTTGCAGATTCAGCAATTCTATCATAATCTTTAACTATTAAATAATCTCCTGTTATTAAAGGATTAATTTTTGCATCAAATAAGATTTCATCTGCATAAATGTTTCCAATTCCAGATATAATAGTTTGATCTAAAAGCATTGTTTTTATATGTCTAGAACTATTTTTCATTTTTTCATACAAAAAATTACCATCCACTTTTGAATTAAATGGTTCAGGACCTATTTTTTTGATCGGATTAATATCTAAATACTCATTTACATCTTCTAAATTAAAAGTCCCAAATCTTCTAGTATCATGATAATTTAAAAGTTTATTATTTGACAAGTGAAATGTTGCTAAAACGTGTTTTTTATCATATTCTTCATTTTTATCATAAACAAATCATTTACCTTCCATACGTAAATGACTAATTAATACTTTATCTTGTAATCTAAAGATAATGTATTTTGCAATTCTTTCAATATTATCTATTTTTTTATTTTTTATTATATTTTCAAAATCTTTAACAGTTTGATTTGACTTAATTATTTTTGGATAAAATATTTCAACTTTCTCAATAGTCAAACCTTTTAATCTTTTATTTAAAGATCTAACAACAGTTTCGACTTCTGGTAATTCTGGCATACTTTTCTCCTTTTATTTTAAATCATATCAAGTAGCACCAACTCCACTATTAACTTCTAATTTAACATCACTTGTTCTGTTTTTATTAGCTATTTTTAGTAAGTCATCATATGCTTGATTCATTATTTGTTGTACTTCAACTTTTACTTTATCAATATTATCATTTTTAACGTGCAAAATAACTTCATCGTGAATTTGAGCAACTAATTTTGCATCAAGTTGTTTGGATTCTAGCATTTCAAAAATATTTATCATAGCAACTTTTAATATATCTGCTGCAGTTCCTTGAATAGGAGCGTTAATAGCCGCCCTTTTCCCAAATTCTCTTACCATAAAATTTGAGTTTTGTAATTCATAAATATATCTTCTTCGATTCGCCATTGTTTCTACAAAACCATTTTCTTCACATTCTTTAATAATTTTGTCTTTATATTCTTGAACCATTGGAAAGGTTTTATTATAAGCTTTTATATATTGATCTGCTTCTGCTTGACTAATTTTCAAATCTTTTGAAAGACCAAACTTAGTTAATCCATATAAAATTCCAAAATTAAATACTTTAGCAACTCGTCTTTGGTCAGAAGACACTATTTCATTAGCATCTAGTCCAAAAATATTTCTTGCAGCAAGTTCATGAATATCTTCATTATTTTTATATGCTTGAATTAAAGTTTCTTCTTTTGCAACATCAGCTAAAACTCTTAATTCAATTTGTGAGTAATCAAAACTTAGAAAAATATAATTTTCTTGAGCTATAAATATTTTTCTTACCTTTCTTTGTTCTTCATCTCTAATCGAGATATTTTGTAAGTTTGGATCTGTTGAACTTAATCTTCCTGTATTTGTTAGTGTTTGATTAAAAATTGTATGTACTTTATTTTTATTATTAATAAACTTTTCAAACCCTTTTAAATATGTTGAATATAACTTTGAATACTTTCTTATTTCAATAACTTTTTCAATAATTGCATGAGCTCCTAATAAAGCATCAAGGGTTTCTTTATCTGTACTTCCCTTGTTATAATTTTTTAAACCTAAATCAACAAACAATAATTCTTTTAGTTGTTTAGGACTAGCATAATTTATTGGTTCAATACTTTCTCTTTTTAAAATTTCATTTGCTTCTTTTTCAAGATTAGTTAAAAGTTTTAATATATTTTGAGTTTGATTTTCTAATTCTTTTCTATCAATTAATACTCCAGCATATTCCATATCTAATAAAACATAACAAAAAGGAAGCTCCACTTTTTGATAAAGCTCATATTGATTTGTTTCTTTTAAACTATTTATAATTTCTTCTTTTGTTTTTTCAATTAATAATGCTTTTTTCAAAATATATTTAATTTTGACATTTTCATCAATGTCTTTTGTTTTTTTAACACCTTTTCCAAATACTTCATCGAAAGTTTCTATTTCTAATGATGAGTCTATTAAATTTAAGTGTGACTCAAAGTTTGATTTAACATTTGAGTTAATAACATAACAAGCAATCATCATATCATATACAAAGTTTTTGTGTTTAATTTGATATCCTAAAGTTTTTAATACGTACATTGTTTTTTTAATATCATAAGAATAAAATTCATTTTCTAATAAAAATTTTTGTAAATTTTCGTCAATATTTTTTTCTTGTCAATTAAAAATACTTACTTCTTGTTGATTTTCAAAAGCATAGTAAAAATTCCCTTTTGCATTTACTATTCCCATACCAATTACATCAGGGTTGTGATAATTATCATTTAAAACTTCTAAATAAATATAATTATGTTTATCACTATAAGAGCTATTTCATGTAGAAACTTTCTTAAAGTTAATAGTTTGTTTAGGTTCTACATCTTCAACTTCGCTTGAATATTTTCTTACCAATGAAACCATTTCATATTTTATAAAAAAATCTTTTAAGTTATTAAAGTTAATTTTAGTTTCTCTAAAACTAAAATCTTCTAATTTAATATTTGTATAAATTGTTGCTATTTCTTTTGACAAAAAAGCATCTTCTTTTCCATCAATTAACTTTTGTTTTTTTGGCCCAGTTATTTTATCAATATTATTATATAAATCTTCTAAGTTTTTAAATTCTTGAAGTAAGTCTTTTGCAGTTTTTTCTCCAATTCCAGATACTCCTTTTATATTATCAGAACTATCTCCTCTTAAACCTTTATAGTCAATTACTTGTTCAGGAGTAATACCTCATTTTTCAAATAATTTATCTCTATCATAAGTAATTAAATCACTAGTACCAGTTTGCGGAGCAATAACAAAAATATTTTTAGTAATAAGCTGATACATATCTTGATCACTTGTTAATATATCTACAACATAATCATCAGTTTCTTTGACCATGTTTGAAATAGAACCAATTATATCATCAGCTTCATAACCATCTAATTCATATCAATCAATATGTGCTTCACTTAAAAACTCTCTTACAATTGGAAATTGTTGAACCAATTCTGGAGGAGTTTGTTTTCTTCCTGCTTTATAGCTTTCCAGTTTATCATGTCTAAATGTTTTTTTACCTTTATCAAAAGCAACTTTTATATCATAGTATTCATTTTTTTGAACAATGTTTAATAACATATTAATAAATGAATATACTGCATTTGTAGGAATACCACTTCTAGTTGTTAAATTTGCTCTTCCATATGAACTATAAAATGCTCTAAAGATTAATGCATTTCCATCAACTAATAAAATTCTTTTTTTCATTTTTTTGTTTCCTACTTCTATTTAATTACTTTTACAACATCTAATAACAATGCTCCAACTTTATTATTAAATACTTGAGATTTAATTCTTATAATTAATTTTTGGTCTAACTTAATTTGCTCTTTAATTTTTTCATAAACAGAAGCAAACACAGTTACAATAATTTCTCCTGTTTCATCACTAACATCAACAAAACACATTTGTCCACCATTTTTATCAGTTTTAGTAACAATATTGTCTATTGTAACAAAAACTTCACACACAATATTTTCTTTTTTTAAATTAGAAATATAAAATAGCTTTTCTTTATTTACTAATTTTTCTCTTATAAGAGTTAAAGGATGAGAACTTATATAAAATCCTAAGTATTCTTTTTCATATAAAGCGAGAGATTCTGGTGAGTCTTTTTCTTCAGGTAAATCTATTTCAAATTCATTTTCATTGGTTATGTCAATAAAATCAGTTAAGTTTAAAATAGTATTTTTATTATCGATCAATACTTTTCTTGAATATCCATAGCAATCAAAAGCACCTGTATAAACTAATGCAAGATATCTAGGTTCAGTTAATCCATTTTTTAATAACTCTGCAATTATAGTAAATAGATTATCAAAAGCTTTTTTATTATTTATATATATTTTTTTTATTGTATTTAAAAACTCTGGACCAATTCCCTTTATAATGTTTAAAGGCATATTTACAAAGTTATTTGAAAAATAATAAATACTGTTTGGGTTTTTTATACTTGGACCATTTATGTTATATCCATTTTTTTTCAATTCAGATAAATATTTGGATGTTTTACTTTCATTTCCTAAAACACCATTTAATAAAGCGCAATAAAATTCTGCTTTATAGTTTGTTTTTAAATAAGCCATTCAATATCCAATTAAAGAATAAGCAATTGCATGAGATTTATTAAAACCATACTCTGCAAATCTTTCAATATAATGTCATAATTCATTTGCTTTTATATCTGTGTAATTATTTTTTATAGCATTTTGAATAAACTCATTTTTAAATTGATCCATAAGTTTGGCATCTTTTTTACCCATAGCTCTTCTTACAATATCTGCTTTTCCTAGACTAAAATTTGCTACTCTTTTTAAAATTTCCATAACTTGTTCTTGATAAACAATTATTCCATAAGTTGAGTCTAAAATATCTTCTAGATTTGAATCAATAATATAATTTTTTGTTTTTGAGTTTTTTCTTTTAATATATAAAGGAATATTTTCTTTTGGACCAGGTCTAAACAAAGAACTGGTAATTGCAATTTCTTCAACAGAGTTTACTTTCATTTGCATTAAAACATCTGTCATACCATTTGATTCAAGTTGAAAAATACCAGTAGTATCTCCACTTCTTAAAAGTTCAAAAGTATTTTTATCATTTAATTCAATTCGATCTAAATCAATTCTAACTTTTTTTGATTGATAAACTAATTTTAAGACTTCTTGAATAATTGATAAGTTTCTTAAACCTAAAATATCAGTTTTAATTAATCCAATATTTTCTAAATAATTCATTGAGTATTGAGTTTGTAAAATCCCGCTTATTCCAACTTTAGTCGGGACAATATCTCATAAGTTTTCATCACAAAAAACAACTCCAGCAGCATGAGTTCCTGTTTGTCTAGGTAGTCCTACTATTTTTTTAGCAGCTTCAAATACTTGGGGATATTTATTTTGATACTTTTGTAAAATTTTTGAGTCACTTAAAGCTTTATCAAAATCTAAAATATTTCTATCATTAATTTGTTTTGACATATGATTTACATCATCAATATCAATTTCAAATACTCTTCCACAATCTCTTAATGCATTTTTAATCCCAATTGTTTGAAATGTTGTAATTGTTGCAAAATGATTTTTACCATATTTTGAAAATAAGTATTCTAAAATTTCTTCTCTTCTATCATCTTGAAAATCAATATCAATATCAGGCAAAGTAACTCTATCAATATTTAAAAATCTTTCAAAGAGTAATCCTCATTTAATTGGATCTAATTTTGTAATTCCTAATAGATATGAAACTAAACTTCCTGCAGCAGAACCTCTTCCGGGTCCTACTAAAATATTTAACTCTTTTGCTTTATTAATCATGTCACTAACTATTAAAAAATAATCTTCAAATCCCATTTTAAAAATAACATCTAATTCTAAACTTAATCTTTCTTTATATTCTTGTGTATTTAACTTTAAATCATCAAGTTTATCATTACATATTTTTTCTAAATAATTTTTTGAAGGCATATTTAAAGCATTAGGATAAGTTAAAAAATGTGTTTTAAAATCATTAATAACATCATCTTCAACTATTGAAATTATTTCATTCATATTTTTGTTATGAGTATCTATATCAATATAATTTTTTAAATCTTCATTAGATAAATAAAAATCTTTTTCTAAATCGTTTACTTCATTTACTAGTTTGGCTTCACTTATAGCATTAATAACTTTATACTCAAAAAAGTCATCTTCATATAGATAACTGATTTGATTTGCATATATTATTTTATTTTCTTTTAAATATTTATAGTTTTGTTTTGTAATACCATAATATAAATTTTTAAAACAATTATTTAATTTATCTTTGAAATTTATTAGGTTTTCTACACTTGGACAAAATATTGCAATTATATTTTCAAAACTTTGTTTATATAATTCTTTTTCAAATAACTCACTATCAATTCTATCCATATTTGAAATAAATGAAGATAAATAACTTATAACTTTATAACCTTTATTGTTAATAGCATATAAAACAATATCTCCATAAGTTAATTTAAAACTAACTCCGATAATAGGTTTAATATTATTTTTTTTAGCTAAATTTTCAAATTCAGCTGCTCCGTACATAGTATTTAAATCTGAATAAAAACCTACATTTAACTTATTTTTATTTAAAAATACAATATAATCTTGGGGTTTTATAGTTGACTTTAAAAAATTAAAACATGATTTAATATTTAATAAATTAGAATATGACATATAAACACCCCTTAACTACAATTATTTTAACAAACTGAATAAAGATTATATATTTTCTGTAATTAATTCATAAAATATTTCTAAAAAATTCATCATTTCTTCTTTTTCTAAAGTGTTGAGATTATCATAAACAAAATTGATTTCTGATTTAAATTGCTTGTAAAAACTTTTAACTTCATTTAAAACATACATATCAGATTTACAAATATTATTAAATATACTTTTAAATTTTATTAGTAATATATCATTTTTATATAAAAACTTTTCATTTTTTAGTTTTTTTCACTTCATATATTCATTAAATAAAGTAAATATAAAATTTAATATTATTTTGAAATAAAAAAATTTATTTCAAAATAATTTTCTTATACAATTAAACACTATAATATAATTTTTTTCATTTATGTAGCTCATAAAGCTTTTAAAAAGCAAATACATTAATTCGTTGTTTTTTAAAACTTTTAGGTATCCTTCTTCAAGTTTTATAAGATTATGCTTTATCATAAAATCTTTAATAATTTTATTTTTATTTACTAGTATTCCAGAATTTAGTAAAGCATTATTTTCTCAAATAAGCTGAATAAACCTAAATTTGGAAATTATAGCTAAAATGTATTTAAAGTTACAACTTTCAAAATTATCTGCTATATACAAACTTTCTAAACTTGCAATAATTTCTTCAACCTCAATATCACTCATGTTATCAAGATTATCATTAACTCTTAAAAACTTTATATGCATTAATAAACCTAAAACTTTTTCGAAAGTATACTTGGTTATTTCTACACTAACAATATTGTTTAAAGAATAGTTTTGTAATTGCTCTTTTAATAATTTTTCCATTCTTTCCGATAAACGATTTATATATAAATTATGATACTTATCTAAAAATATACTTAATTTATCAAAAAAATTATTATCTAACTTTTGATAATTTATTATATGCTGCAATTCACTAAAAAATATGTTGACTTCTTTGGGATTTATAAAAAACTCAACTTGAGCTTTATCGAGCTTAAATGATAAATCAAATAAATAGTCATTTTTATTTCTAAATTCTTCATTTTCAAATAGTAAAGTATCAATATAAACAGCTTCTCTAGAATCTTTTGTCTTTATAATATTTATTTCTTTATCATTTTTTGAGAAAATATTGTTATTACTTATTTTTTGTTGTTCATAATCAAATTCTATCAATTTTTTATTATTTATTAAACTATCTCCTTGTAAACTAAATTCTAATAACTTACCATAAATGTAAGAATTAAAAAAAAATGAGTAAATTAAAATTAATATATGATCTCAATTTATGTATTGATGAAAAACTTTTTTTATATTGTATTCTTTTATATAATCCAAAAAGGCATTAATTATTCTGAAATTTTCAAAATAAAATATATAATTTTTGAATATGTTTAAATTTAAATTTTTAAATTCTAGATTATTACATATTTGATAATACTTATTTTCTAAAGCTTTTCTTACAATATTACTCATTTTTTTAACAATTACTAAATCATAAACTTTTGAACTAAACTCAAAATTTTTTTCTTCAAAATCTTTATTATCTACTATTATAAATTTGTTATTGTCATTAGATAAAGCCTTAAATAATAAAAGATATCTTTGTCTTTTAGAACTTTCTACTCTATTAAAATCTTCTACAATAAAAATATTTCTTTTTCTTAAAAAAATATTTATTTTTGAGTTAAATATTTTTTTAAGTGTTACAAAATTTTTTTCTTTATAAAAATTTTTTATGAGCGAAAAAAATATATCTCCTGCAATTATAATAAAAAACATAATTATATTACTAACCCAAAAATAATCTTGAAAAACTTTAAAAAAATCAAAAACAATTCTTAAAATAATTACAAACAGAAAATCAAAAATTGAGTGCTTTATAAAAGCTGAATTTTTGAACTTGTAAAAATCATAAAAATAATCTATTTCTTTTTCAACAGAAGATAAAATTGCTGTATCTAAAATCCTAATTTTTCATTTTTCTTTGCGTATATTTCGAAACTTTGTAATATTAGTAATGGGATTGTTTTCTTCAAATTTTTCTTCTAGAATATCTTTTTCACTTATTTGCTCTTCAAAACTATATTTTGGTGAAAAATATTTAGCAATGAAATCTGTTTTTCCTGTACCATAGTCACCAACTAAACCGATCATATTAATTTTTTTCTTACTTGATAGTACTTCATTGAATTTTTCAGCGATTTTTATGTTTTCTTCTATAATTTCTTTATTCATTTTAACCTCTTTTAAATGATAACAAAAATAAAAACTTATACACCAATATCTTTTCTAAAGTAAAAGTTTTCAAATTTAATTTTATTTATATTTTCATAAACTTTTTTAATAGCTTCTTTTTTTGATAAATCACTGTTATATATAAATAATATTCTTCCCCCATTGCTTTCAAAATACTTTTTTTCATCATTATATTTAGTACCCATATGAAAGATATTATTCTTGTCAAATATTTCTTGATCTGCAATTTTTACGTTATTTTTATATTCTTGAGGATATCCTTTACTTGCAATTGTAACTCCTACAAAATTTTCTTTATTTCAAACTAAATTTATTTGTTTATTATTTAATAAATCTAAAATACTTTCAACTAAATCACTTTGTAATGCCGGCATTAAAACTTCTGTTTCAGGATCACCAAATCTACTATTAAATTCAATTACTTTAACTTCATTTGAATCAGTTAAAATTAATCCTGCATATAAAACACCTTTATAAGTAGTTCCTTCTTGTTTTAAAGCATCAATTGTTTTTTTAATAATTTCAATTTTGCTATATTCAATAATATCTTTTGTAACATAATCTACTGGTGTATAACATCCCATACCTCCAGTATTTTCGCCTTTATCATTTTCAAATATTTTTTTATAATCTTTTGCTGGTTGTAAACATTCAAAAATATCACCATTTACTAATGCTAGTAAACTAAATTCTTTTCCAACTAAAAATTCTTCAATAACAACTCCACATTTTTCATTATTAAAAATATTTTGATCTAATATTTTTTCAACTGCTTCAATTGATTCTTCTAATGAATTAGTTATAAACACACCTTTTCCACTAGCAAGTCCATCATTTTTAATAACTATTGGATATTTTTTATTAGCTTTTAAAAAATCTATTGCAACATTTTTATCACTTGTAGTAATAAAATCAGCTGTTGGGATATTATATTTTTTCATTAAGTTTTTTGCAAACATTTTTGATGATTCTATTTTAGCTGCATCTTTGGCAGGACCAAAAATTGTTAAATTATTTTTATCAAATAAATCAACAACTCCTTTTTCTAAAAACATTTCATCTCCAACAATAGTTAAATCAATATTTTTTTCAATTGCAAATTTTAAAACTTCATTCATGTCACTATAATTAATTTCATTATTTATAGTTGCACAATCTTTTATTCCATCATTTCCAGGTATTACATATAATTCGTTACAAAGATTTGAAGATCTACACTTTCTTGCAAGCGCATGTTCTCTTCCACCTTTTCCAAGTATTAAAATATTTTTTTCCATATTAGTGTTTAAAGTGTCTGATATTTGTAAATATCATAGCTATTCCTTTTTCATTTGCTAAATCAATTGATTCTTGATCTTTTAATGAACCACCTGGTTGAATAATAGCTTTAACTTTGTATTGACTTGCAAGTTCAACAACATCATTAAATGGTAAAAATGCATCACTTGCTAAAAATGATCCTTCTGCTTTTTTTTCTGCTTGTTCTAAAGCTATTTTTGCAGATCCAACACGATTCATTTGTCCTGGTCCTACTCCAATTGTTTGAAAGTTTTTTGTTAAAGCAATTGCATTTGATTTAACATGTTTTACAACAGTGTATGCAAATTGTGCTTCTTTTAATTCTTCTTCGCTTAATTGATTATTTGTTACACATTTTCAATTACTAATGTCATGTTTGTATAAATCTTTTTGTTGAACTAACAATCCTTGATCAATTGAAGTATATTGATATTCATCAAGTGCTAAATCGCTCATTTTGTAATTTAATTTTAATAGTCTTAGATTTTTTTTCTTTAATAAAATATCTAATGCTTCTTTTTCAAAATCTTGTGCAATAATTATTTCTAAAAATACTTTACTTAATTCTTCTGCTACTTTTTTTGTAATAACTTGATTTGTTGCAACAATTCCTCCAAAAATAGAAACTGAATCACTATCTAAAACTTTTTCTCATAGTTGTTCAACAGTTCCATTAATTGCAACTCCACAAGGATTTAAGTGTTTTATACCAACCATACAACTGTTTTCATTTAAATCTTTTACAATATTAATTGCACTATTTGCATCTAATAAGTTATTGTATGATAATTGTTTTCCGTGCAATTGTTCTGCATTACTTAATGAAATTTCGTTATGATACTCATCAACATATCATGAAGCTTTTTGATGTGGATTTTCTCCGTATCTTAATTCTTCTTTTTTTGTAAATGACATAGTTATTTTTTTTGGCATTTCTTCTTGATTTGTTTTAGTTAACATATAATTTGCAATTAAAGAATCATAACTTGAAGTATGTGCAAAAGCTTTTTGTGCTAAAAATACTTTTAAGTCTTTATCATCTTTTTTATTTTTGATTGTATCAATTACCAATTGATAATCATTTATATCACAAATTGTAATTACATCTTTATAGTTTTTTGCAGCAGCTCTAATTAAACTAACTCCTCCAATATCAATGTTTTCAATAATATCTTCATGAGAATTATTTTTATTTTTTACTGTTTTTAAAAATGGATATAAATCAATTGCTACAAGATCTATAAAATTAATATTATGTTCTTCAACTTGTTGAACATGATTTTTATTATGTCTAATTGATAAAATTCCTCCATATAATAAAGGATGTAATGTTTTTACTCTACCATCTAAAATTTCTGGAAACTTAGTAATATCTTCAACTTTAATAGCATCAATACCATTATCTGTTAAATATTTATAAGTTCCTCCAGTAGAAATAATTTTAAAATCATTTTCAACTAATTCTTTTGAAAATTCTAATACATTTGTTTTGTCAAAAACTGATATCAATGCATATTTCATATTATATCTTTTCTCCTTTTATAACTTTATTAATAATCTGTCAATAATATATGTGTTCTTGTTCTTGAATTCTTTTTTGTAAAGTATCATGAGTATCATCTTTATATACTCTTACTTCTTTTTGAAATATAATTTCTCCAGCATCCATTTCAATATTTACATAATGAATTGTAAATCCTGCTAAATAAACTTTATAGTCAAGTGCATCTTGTATTGCATCTTTTCCTTTAAAACTTGGAAGCAATGAAGGATGAGTATTTATAATTTTTCTTTCATAGTGACTTAACAATGTATTTGAAATCATTGTCATATATCCTGCTAAAATTACATAATCAATATTTTCTTCTTTTAAAACTTTTAAAATATCTTTTTCATACTCTTCTTTGCTAGGATAATCTTTTAAAAAAAAATTATAATTTTTTATATTATTTTGTTGTGCTCTTTTTATTGCAAAACAATTTTTTTTATTTGTTATCAATATTATTTTATCAACTTCTAGTTTTTTTTCATTATATGCATCTATTATTGCTTGAAAGTTACTTCCATTACCAGAAGCCATTATTGCAATATTAGTCATGATTTAATTTTATTTTAGTTTCTTTATTTGAAATAACACTTCCAATAATATTTGCATTGTAGTCTTTAAAATTATTTATAAAGTCTAATACTTCTTGTGCATTATTTTTATTAACAATAACAACAAATCCTACTCCCATATTAAATACATTAAACATTTCATCATTTTTAATTTTAGCTAAATTTTGCATTACTTTAAAAATATTTAATACATTTATTTTTTTCGTATCAATATTTGCACATAGTCCATTAGGAATAACTCTAGGAATGTTTTCAATTAATCCCCCACCAGTTATGTTTGCCATTGCAGATATTGCATAATTTTTTTCTATTAAACTTGAAATTACATCAACATAAATTTTTGTTGGTTTTAATAATTCAGTTATCAAATCACAATCTAACTCTTCAAATTTATGATCAAAACTAAAGTTATTATCTTTAAAAAATATTTTTCTTACCAAAGAATATCCGTTTGAATGAATTCCTGAAGAATTAATTGCTATTATCACATCATCTTCTTTAACGTTTTTATAATCAATTAATTGATCTTTTTCTACAGCACCTGTAATAAAACCAGCTAAGTCATAATGATTTTTAATGTACATATCTTTCATTTCAGCTGTTTCTCCACCAAGTAATGAGCAATCACTTTGCAAACATCCTTCAACAATTCCTGTAATTATATCTCTAATAGTATCTACATTTATTTTTTCAACTGCAATATAATCTAAAAAGTATAAAGGTTTTGCACCAAGAGTTAATATATCATTAACACACATTGCAACTAAATCTATTCCAATAGTTTTATGATTGTTTGCTTCAATTGCTAGTAATAATTTAGTACCAACTCCATCAGTTCCAGAAACTAAAACTGGTTTTTGATAATTTAAACTAGAAAGATCATAAGCACATCCAAAACTTCCTATATTATTAGAATATTTTGAATTAAATTTTTCACTTACAATTTTTTTTATTGAATCAACAATTTCATAACCTTTATTTAAATCAACTCCAGATTTTTTATAATTATCGCTCATGTTATACTCCTTTATTTAAGTCGTAAATATCGACTGGATATTCTCCTGTAAAGATATCAAAACATCCTTGACCGGGTTCGAATAATGTTTTTAAATTTTCTAATGTAAGAAACTCTAAACTATCACATCCAATGTAGTTTTTCATTTCTTCAACACTCATATTTGCAGCTAATAATTCTTTGTATGTTGAAATATCTATTCCATAATAACTTGGATATTTAATTGGTGGTGATGCAATTTTTAAATGCACTTCTTTAGCACCATTATCTTTTAATAACTTAACAATATATTTAGAAGTAGTTCCTCTTACAATCGAATCATCAATTAAAATAACTTTTTTATCTTTAACAACATCTTTTGTAACAGAAAGTTTTGTTCTAACTCCAATTTCTCTTAATTCTGGAGTTGGTTGAATAAAAGTTCTTCCTGAGTATTTATTTTTTATTAATCCAATATCAAATGGTATCTTAGAACTTCTAGCATAACCTAGCGCAGCAGAAGTTGAAGAATCAGGAACTCCAATTACAACTTCTCCTGGATAACTTTTACTTTGTTGTGCTAATAATTCTCCTGACTTAACTCTAAAATTATGAACATTAATATTATTTATAGTACTACTTGGGTGAGCAAAATAAATATATTCCATCGAACAAACATTGTTAAAATTATTTTTTGAAAAATAATGACTTTCGATTCCATCTTTTGAAATTCTAATTATTTCTCCTGGATTAACATCTCTTATAAATTCGCTACCAGTTACATCAAATGCATAAGTTTCAGAAGATACAACATATCCATCATTAAACTTTCCTATTGATAAAGGTCTTAAACCATTTCTATCTCTAATTGCATACATTTCATCTTCAAATAATAATAGAAATGCAAATGCTCCATTTATAACATTTAAAGAACTTTTAATTTTTTCTAATCTTGATTTTTCTTTACTTTTTCTAATTAAGTGAGCTAAAACTTCTGAGTCACTTGTTGCTTGAAAAATACTTCCTTCAGACTCTAATTTATTTTTTATAATATGTGCATTAGTTAAATTTCCATTATGAACTAAACCAAAACTTTCATGATTTAAATTAAAGAAGAAAGGTTGAACATTACAATCAATTGATCCTCCAGTTGTTGAATACAAAACATGTCCAATTGAATTTTTTGCATTTCAATTATTAAAGTCACTCATTGTAAACTTTTTAGTTACTAAACCCATTCCTTTTTTTAATAAAAAACCGTCTTGATCATCATAACCTAAAATTCCACAACCTTCTTGACCACGATGTTGCAATGCATGTAAACCATAATAGTTTATCAAAGTTGCATTATCAACATTAAAGCATCCAAAGACTCCACATTTTTCTTTTAAAACTTCGCTCATATTAAATATTTAAACTTTCTAGTTTTTCTAAAATAATTAAATAAATAGCTGTTATATCATCTAAATCTTCTCTAAAACAATCTTTATCTAATTTTCTATTGTTTTGGTCTCAAAATCTGCAAGTATCAGGACTAATTTCATCACCAAGACAAATATTATTGTCTTTATCTAAACCTAATTCAATTTTAAAGTCTACAACTTTAATATTTATTTGTTTAAATAATTCAATTAACAATTGATTAATTTTTAAAGTAACTTTTTTTATTTCTTCTAATTGTTTTACTGTTGCTAAATTCAAAACAACACAATGATCATCATTAATTAATGGATCTCCATATGTATCATTTTTATAACAAATTTCAAATATAGGTTTATCAAACGCAGTTCCTTGTTCAATTCCTAATCTTTTAACAATACTTCCTGCAGCAACATTTCTAATAATTATTTCTAATGGAAACATTTTTAGTTTTTTAACCAAAACATTTTGTTCATCTAAGACTTTTATTGTATGAGTTTTAACTCCATTTTTTTCTAAGTATTTAAAAATAATATTTGAGATCTTTGCTGTTAATAATCCTTTTGATTCGTATGATGCTTTTTTTAAACTATTAAAAGCTGTAACATCATTTTTAAAAAATATTTTTAATTCATTTTCATTTTTTGTACTATAACAAATTTTAGATTTTCCTTCGTATAACTTTTCCATTTATTTATCTCCTTTATTATTTTTTAAAAAGTAATTTATAGCGCTACTAAATATATCTTGATTTTTATCACCATAAATATTTTTACAAATGTCTGTTCCAAATCTCTCACTGTGTCCCATTTTACCTAAGACTAATCCACATTTAGAAACTATTCCTTCAATGTTGTAATAAGATCCGTTTGGATTGTTTTCTTTATTTATATATTCAAAAGCAATTTGGTTATTTTCAACTAGTTCTTTATATTTTTTTTCATTTACTGCAAATCTGCCTTCTCCATGTGATACAGGAATATTATTTATTTGATTAAATTTTAAATCCTGAGTTCATGGTGAAGTTGTGTTTACTACTTTGCAATTTACATATTTTGCAATATGTCTATTAATATCATTTTTAATTAATGATGGATCTGACTCAGATAAGTTATGTGTCTCACTATCTATAAGAATACCTGCTTTGATTAATGCTTGAAATCCATTACATATTCCTAAAATTAATTTTTTTTGTTTTAAAAATTCACTCAAAGCATTTTTTATTTTTTTGTTTCTTATAACATTTGCAATATATTTACCACTTCCATCAGGTTCATCTCCTAGGCTAAATCCTCCTGGAATAACAAATATATGTGAATCTTTTATCTTATCTGCTAAAATATTAATCGATTCATTTAATTTTTCATTGTTTAAGTTTTTAAAAATAAACTCTTCACATTCTACATTATTTCGTTTAAAAGCTTTTTTGATATCATACTCACAATTAGTTCCTGGAAAAATAGCTAATAAAACTTTTACTTTATCAACATTATCTGAGTAAAAATTTTTGTTTTCAACTTTTTGTTTTATCTCTATTGGTATAGGATATTCTTTCAAACTATTTGGATATATTTTTTCGATTGGTTTTAAATAGTTTTTCAAAATAATATTTCTATCTAATTCAATTCCGTTAATTTTTAAGATTTTATTAGTTTTTCCTAATGAAACTAAATTTTTATTTTTTATTTCTTCTTTACTTTCAAAAATTATTGATCCATAAATTGGTTCTAAAATATTTAAATCAGTATTAACATCAAATCCTAAACCATTTCCTAAACTCATTTTAACTAAAGCTTCTAATATTCCACCTTGTTGAATTGCAAATGCTGATAATACTTTTTTTTCTTTAATTAAACTCTCATAAAAAATATAGTTATCGTTTAATTTTTTATAATCTGGATAGTTATTTATTAATTCATGTTTCAATAAATAAATATGATTATTTTCATTTTTAAAATCAGTTGAAACTATATCACAAGTTTTTGCAGTTGTTAATGCGAAACTGACTAATGTTGGAGGCACATTCAAACTTTCATATGTTCCACTCATACTATCTTTTCCGCCAATTGCTGGAGTATTTAGTTCTTTTTGAGCAATTAATGATCCAAGTAATGCAAGTAAAGGTTTTCCTCATTTAACATTATCTTTATTAAGTCTTTCAAAATATTCTTGAAAAGTTAATTTAATTTTTTCTTTGCTTCCTCCAGCTGCAATTATTTTTGTTACACTTTCAATTACAGCAAGCATTGAACCAATAAATATATTTTTTTCAAATAAGTAAGGATTATAACCATAACTCATTAATGTACAAATGTTTTCATTTTCTTTAATTGGTATTTTTTGACAACTTACTTGACTTTCTGATAATTGATTTAAACCTCCATAAGGAGCTAGCACTGTTGTACTTCCAATTGAAAAGTCAAACATTTCAATCATTTCTTTTTGAGACATTATATTTAAATTACTAAAATAATTTTCTAAAAATTCTTTTTTTAATTCATTTTTGTTTTCAAAACTTAAATCTTGTAA
The DNA here is from genome assembly GCF_009730595.1 of Spiroplasma tabanidicola. Classification (NCBI taxonomy): domain Bacteria; kingdom Bacillati; phylum Mycoplasmatota; class Mollicutes; order Entomoplasmatales; family Spiroplasmataceae; genus Spiroplasma; species Spiroplasma tabanidicola. Next base: position 1,070,137 of record NZ_CP046276.1, read on the forward strand.
ATAATCTGTTGCAAACATTACATCAATTTGATTTGTTATTCCTCCAGAGTTAATAAAGTCTCTGTCTAAATCTACTATTTTATTTTTATTATATGTTACTTCAAATTTATTTTTATCTGTAACTTCTCCAATTTTTACTGCATATAAATTTTCTTTATTTGCTTCTTCAATAAATAATTGTACTGATTCTTTTTTAATAACCACAACCATTCTTTCTTGTGATTCTGATATTAAAATCTCTTTACCGGTTAGTCCAACATATTTTAAATGAACATCATCAAGAGTTAAACTTACACCGTTAGCAAGTTCACCAGCTCCTACTCCAATTCCTCCAGCTCCTAAATCATTTGCTTTTTTAATTAACTTAGAAACTATTGGTTTTGAAAATAATCTTTGTAACTTTCTTTCTTCAACAGGATTTCCTTTTTGAACTTCACTATAGGAATTTTTCATTGAGTTTTTATCTAAATTTTTTGATGAACCAGTTGCTCCACCAATTCCATCTTTGCCAGTTGCTCCACCAACTAAAACTATAATGTCACCAGCTTCAGGTTTTTGTCTAACTAAATTTTCTAACTTAGTAACACCAACTACTGCACCGATTTCTAAACGCTTAGCTTTATAACCTTCATGATAAATTTCTTTTACTAAGGTTGTTGCCATACCAATTTGATTTCCATAACTTGAAAATCCTTCTGCAGCAACTTTTGAAATTTTTGATTGAGGCAATTTATTAGGTAAAGTATCTTTTATGTTTTCTAAAATATTTCCTGCACCAGTTACTCTTAATCCCTGATAAACATATGCTCTACCAGATAAAGGATCTCTTATAGCACCCCCAAGACAAGTTGATGCTCCTCCAAATGGTTCAATTTCTGTTGGATGATTATGTGTTTCGTTTTTAAATTGTACTAAACATTTTGTATCTTTTAAATCAATAAATATTGATGCCGCATTTATTTCTTCTGATACTTCAATATCTTTACAAATATTATTTTTTATAACATGTTTAACATAACTTGTTGCAATATTCATTAAAGTCATATTTTTTTTAGTACTAATTTCTTTATAAAAATTTATTGCTTCATTTATTTTATTTTTATTTTCTTCACTAATATTTTTATCAAAATTTATATTATTAATTATAGTTTCAAAAGTTTTATGTCTACAATGATCACTTCAATATGTATCAATTAAAAATACTTCTGCTTCAGTTGGATTTCTTTTTAAACTTTCTTTGAAATAATTTATACAAAATTCAAAATCTTCAAAACTCATTGCAAGACTTAATTGTTCATATAAATCTTTTATTAAGTTATTTGCTATATCGATTTCTTTAACTTCATATTGATTAGAACTATTATTATTGTTTTGTAAATAGTCATAATCTAAATTTATTTCAAAAGCTTCGATTGGATTTATTAAATAACTTTTAATATTAACTAATTCATCTTCACCAACACTTTTATCTAACACATACAATTTAAAATGTTTTATTTTAACTTTTTTAAATAACAATAAGTTTACACATTCACTTGCGCTTTCTTCTCTTGTATTATATTGACTATCAAATATTTTTACACAAAAATACTTTTTATTATTTAAATCAATTTCTTCTAAATACTCATCTGTATTTATTTCTGCTAAAACATTATTTACAATAATTTCTTTTTCTTCTTTTTTTACATCAAAAATGTCATACACGTTATAAACTTTTAAGAAATCTAAACTTAAATTCAAACTTGATTGAATTTCATTTTTTAAATTATTTGATTCAACATCAAACTCAGTTTTTTTACTTATAAATATTCTATTATTCATTTTTTTCCTCCAACTTATTTAGAGCAGATTGATAATCTTTCAATAAATTTTTTTTATTTTTATTTATTATGTTTATATGCCCCATTTTTCTTTTATCTATAGCTTCACTTTTTTTATAATCAAACTTGATTATGTTTTGAATATCAAACTCTTTATAAATATTTTTCCCTAATAAATTTATCATTATTGTTTTATAAATTAACTTAGGTTTAATAATTTTTTTACCAGTAACAGCTAAGATATGATTTCTAAATTGACTTACATTACAACCATTTATTGTATAATGTCCAGTGTTATGAACTCGTGGTGCCATTTCGTTAAAAAATAATTTTTTATCTTTTACAAAAAATTCAAAAGCAATAGTTCCTACTATATTTTCTTTTTGTAAAATATTTTTTATTAACCGTTTTGTTCTTTTATCAACAAAACTTTTTTTAGTTAAAACTTTTGAAGTCATTAAGATTCCATCTTTATGTTCATTAATTGGAGTTGGAAAAAAATATATTTGATTAAAAATACTTCTTGTAACTATTAAACTTGTTTCAAAATCAAAATTACAAAGTTCTTCAATTATAAAATCAATATTATTAAAATCTAAAAACTCATAATCTTTTTTTTCTTTTATTAAATATTGTCCTTTTCCGTCATATCCACCAGTATTTGTTTTTAATATAAAAGGATAATTTAATTTATTATTATTAATTAGTTCACTTATTTCATCTGAATTTTTTATTTTAAAGAAATTAACTGTTGTTAAACCATAACTAGATGCAAAGTTTTTTTCTTTAAAACGGTTTTTAGATACACTTAAAAAATTTAAACTTGGATTGATTGAATTTTTATGCTCTTTTAAAACTTCAAAATCAATATTTTCAAATTCATATGTTATAGTTTCAGTTTTATCAAATAAATTTTTAACAGCTTCTTTATCATTGTAATTGCTATTTAAAATTTCAACCTCAAGATCCAAACAACTATTATTTTTATTTGGTTCTAAAACAACAAACTCATTTTCCTTAGAAGATTCAATTAACATTCTTGCTAATTGTCCTCCACCAATCAATCCAACTTTCATCTTAATCTACCTCTATCTCTAAAACTTCTTGAGTTTGATTATTAATGAAAGCTTCTAAATTTTTTTTAACTTCAACATTATATAATGAAATAATTCTTGCACAAAATAAGGCCGCATTTTTTGCACCACTATCACCAATAGCCATTGTTGCAACAGGAACTCCACTAGGCATTTGAACAATTGAAAGTAACGAATCAATTCCATTTAGATTTCTAGATTTAACCGGAACTCCGATTACAGGCAAAATTGTCATGCTCGCAACCATCCCTGGTAAATGAGCACTTCCTCCTGCCGCTGCAATAATAGCATCATAATTTTCATGTGCTTTTTTTGCATAACTAAATAATAGATCTGGAGTCCTATGAGCAGAAACTACTTGTAGATCATAATCTATCCTTAGATTTTTTAAAATATCAATTGCTGGTTCAAGAGTTGTTTTATCGCTAATTGATCCCATTATTATCCCGATTTTATTCTTCATAAATGACCTTTCCAAATAAAAAGACTCCTACATTACAAAAGGAGCCTACAACAAAAAATGCAATATGTCATATGCTCATTTTATAGACAATAATTTACGGTTATTTGTAGAAACGTTCGACCATATTACGAACTTATATAAAATGATTACAAATTTATTATAGCATAAGATTTTTGACCTAATTAAGTATTAAAAAATACTTATTTACACAAAAAAATCATAAATACACTTGCCTTAACCTTAGGTTAATGTTGTATATTTATAACTAGATATGAAGTATTAAAAAAATATCTAAAGGAGTAAAATGGAAAATTTAGATCAATTATATTTTAATGGTGAAAGAGATTTATTCAAAAAGAAAGATTTAATAATAAACAAATGATTTTTTGAAAAAGGAGAGTCACCTTTAAAAGAATCAAGAAATATTGAAGTAAATGACAGTATTTTTAAATGAAAATATGTATTGTGATATGCAAAAGACATAAAAATACAAAATTCTGTACTATACGAAACAGCAAGATCAAGTATTTGATATACAAATAATATTGTTATAAAAGACACAATCATTGAAGCACCAAAAGTTTTTAGAAGATCAACAAACATAAGTTTAAATAACGTACAAATGCCTAATGCAGCAGAAACTTTTTGAAACTGTGCTGAAATAATAATAAAAGATAGCCAAGTTAAAGGTGATTATTTTGGAATGAATTCAACAAATATTACAATCAATAATATTTCATTAACTGGTAATTATGCTTTTGATGGAGCCAAAAATATAACAATTAAAAACTCTAGACTGGTTTCAAAAGATGCATTTTGAAATTGTGAAAATGTTACAATAAAAAATTGTACTATTTTTGGAGAATATATTGGCTGAAACTCAAAGAATGTAAAATTTAAAAACTGCACAATTGAAAGTGAACAAGGTTTTTGTTATATGGATGATGTAGTATTAAAAATTGTAATATTATAAAAACAGATTTAGCTTTTGAATATTCAACAGTAAATGCACAAATCAATACAAATATAGAGAGCATTAAGAATCCATTTCTGGCAAATATCAAAATTAATGGAGCAACAAAAATAATTTAGATGACAAGGAAATTGATAAAACTAAAATAAATATTTTTACAAACGGAGAAAAAATCAATGTTTTATAAAATTGTGAATAGAAGAAATTCTAATTCTTATAAATGAGATATCAAAGAAAATGAAATACCAATGTCTTTAGCTGATATGGATTTTAAAACAGCACCTTTAATTAAAAAAGCAATAAAAAAAAGAATTAAACAAGATGCTTTTGGATATTCAACTATACCTAACTCTTTTAAAAAAGCTGTTAAAACCTGATGATTGAAATATTTAACTGAGATTTTGATGAAAATGATGTTTTATTTTGCACTGGAGTTGTTCCTGCTATTTCTTCTATTGTTAGAAAATTACTAAAAGATAATGAAAATGTAGTAATGCTAACTCCAATTTATAATATTTTTTTAACTCAGTATACAACAATAATAAAGTAGCCTTAACAAGTGATTTAATTTATAAAAATGATGAATACTCAATTGATTTCAATGATTTAGAACAAAAACTAGCTAATAGCAAGGCTAAATTACTTATATTATGTAATCCGCATAATCCAATTGGTAAAGTATGAGATAAAGAAACATTAGAAAAAATTGGAGAATTATGTTTAAAACATAACGTAACAATATTAAGTGATGAAATACATTGCGATATAACTTATAAAAAAAATAAATATATTCCAATGGCATCAGTTAGTGATAAAATTGCAAACATAATAATAACGTGTGTTTCAATGTCTAAAGCTTTTAATTTAACAGGATTGCAATCTTCAGCGATCATAATTAAAAATGAAGAAATTAAAAAAAGTAGAAAGAGCAATAAACACAGATGAAGTAGCAGAACCAAATATTTTAGCTATACAAGCTTTTGAAGCTGCAACAAAATCAAAAGCGTGACTAGATAAGCTCTTAAATTATTTAAGCATAAATAAACATTTAATAATAAAACAACTTAATTTACATATACCTGAAATTAAAATTATAAAATCAAATGCTACCTATTTAATTTGATTAGATTGTAAAAATATATGCGATGATTCATCAGTATTATGTAATTATATAAAAGAAAAAACTGGTTTAATTTTAACTCCTGGAGAAGTTTTTAAAGGCAATGGAAAACAATTTATTAGATGAAATTTTGCTTGCTCTAAAAAACTTTTAAAAATGGCTATTAAAAAATTTATTTCTGCAATTAAAGATTTTAAAAGTTATAATTTAAAAAAGGAAAAATAAACTATGTTTTTAGAAGTAATAGCAAAAAATATCAAGGATGTGATAGATATAAATAAAACCAAAGCAGATAGAATTGAATTATGTAAGGATTTAGAAGTTGGTGGATTAACTCCAGATTATGAAATAATAAAACAAGCCGCTGAGATATCTAAGTTACCAATTAATGTAATTGTAAGACCAACATCAAGAGGCTTTGTTTATACAAAACAAGAAAGAAAACAAATTTTTAATGATATAAGATTTATAAAAACAACAAAGGCAAATGGAATTGTTTTTGGAGCATTAAATAAAAGAAATAAAATTAATACTAAACTTTTAAAAAAAGTATTAAAGAAAAAAGGAAATTTAAAAATAACTTTTCATAAAGCTTTTGATGAATTAGAAGATTTAAAATTTAACTACATTTTATTAGATAGATTAAAAATAGATACAGTTCTAACAGCAGGCGGGCGCAATATTGACCAAGGAATTGATGTGATAAAAGAACTTATTAAATTAAACAAAAAAACAATTATATTAATAGGAGGAGGCGTGAATTTAAACAATATCTCATATCTTTCTAAGTTGTCAAATAATATACACATCGGAAGGTTAGCTAGACATGAAGGCCAGTGAATTTATAAAATTAATACAAAATTAGTAAACAAAATAAAAGCTTCTTTTTAAGAAGTTTTTATTTTGTTTACTAAGCTTTTGGAGCTTCGTTTTTTGGATATAATACTGATGCTTCAACTTCAGTTGATTTATCAAAAGTTTTTGCAGCAGCACCTTCTGCTTTAATTAATTCAATAGCTTTATCGATTGCTGCTTGTACTATTTTTGAGTATTCTTGTTTTACAGTTAGATAAATATGATTTCTTTCTGTTTCAGATCATGAGTCAACTTCTTTTGCAACATCATCTGACCCATCAAATCCAACAATAAATCCAGCTGGTTTATCATCTACTGTTGAACTAAATCATTTTTTCATATCTGTATTTAAATCAATAGCTTTTTTCATACCTAAAGCCATTGGATCATTTCCCGCTCAAATTACATGAGCATTTTTAGCAGAATCTGAACCACTTCATTCATTTGTTAAAACATTTCCTGCTGCATCTCCTGTATTTTCGTTTCCTGTTGCAACACTACCTTGTTTATAATCTGATCCAGGTTTATTAATAATTTGTATTCATTCTTGATTTTCTAGTACAAAACCTTTGAATCTTTTTTGTTCTGCATCATTATCTTGATTTGATCACATTGCATAAACTTTAACTTTTTTACCTTTATTTGAATCACTTGGATCTTCTCCATAAATTTTATTATAAATTTTTTTAAACATTAAAGAACTTGCTTTTGTTTGTTCAGAAACAAATCCAGCAGCTCCTCTTTCTCCAACAGAAGAATCATATTCAGTGTCGATGTTGATTATTGGAATGTCTTTTTCTAAAGCAGGTTTAATAGCATTATTATTTTTAACGTTTGCTGGGTTAATTATTATTGCTTTATCTCCTTTTGTCATTGAATCTTTAACATTAGTTTGATCTGTTGCGCCACTTATGTCTGCTTTTGAGTCATATGTATTTAGTGTATAACCTTTTTCTTTTGCATAATCTTTTCCTGCAGCCATCATATTTTTAAAATAGTCATTGTTAAAATTTGATATTAATAATCCTAATGAATCACCTTTATTACAAGCCACAATTGATGACCCTGATGATACTAATATACTAGCTCCTGCTATAAATGATAATAATTTTTTCATACTCTATTCTCCTTTTATAATGTTTTTAAATTATTAAATACTTTTGTAAATCACAACTGCATTTTTCTTGTTATTTTATATTCAGTGTTTGACAAAACAGCTATCATTATAATTAAACCTTTAAGAATTGATTGGATATCACTTGATAAACCTATTAAGTTTAAAGCATTTTTTAAAATACTTAATGATAATCATCCTAAAAATGTTAAAAATATTCCACCTTTACCACCTGTTAATAAAGTTCCTCCAAGAACAACACATGCGATTGCATCTAGCTCTCAAGCATTTCCTGCTGATGGACTAGCAGTTTGTATTCTTGCTACATATATAAATGAACCAATACCAATGCATAATCCACCAAATACATAAGCTGATGCTAATATTGTTTTTACTTTTATACCTGATAACTGTGCACTTTTATAATTTCCTCCAACTGCATATAGGTGTCTGCCATATATTGTAAATCTTAAAATTATAAAGGCTATTATTGCTAATGCAAACATAATTCAAACAACTAAACTTAGTCCTAAAAAATCTTTTTGAATTAAGTTTGTTAAAAATTGACTTTCAAAAGCTTTTGAAGTATTTCCTAATAAGAATTGAGTAGCTCCACGTCATACCATCATCAGTACTAAAGTTATAATAAATGATGGGAATTTTAAAATACTTACAAATAGTCCTGAAATTAATCCTGAAATTCCACAAAATAATATAACTGCTGCAATTGTAATACCAACATTAACACCACCCAAAATAAGCCTTGCAGCTAATGCTGTTGCAAATGCCATTGTTGAACCAATAGATAAATCTATTCCTCCTGTAAGTATTATTATTGTTACTCCTATTGCCATACACCCTATGTCAGCATTTAAATATAAAATGTTTTTTCAGTTATCCCCTTTAAAAAAACCAGGTTCAATTATTCCTACAATAATTGCAAATGCCATAATTATAAAAATTAATTTTATTGAGTTTATAGCACTTAATGATTTGTTACAAAATTTCTTTTGATTTGAAAAACTTAAAAGAAATTTTTGTTGAATTTTCATTCCATATTTTTTTGAAAATTGTGTTTCTTGTAGTTGATTGTATCTCTCGACATGTAAATCAACTTTCTCACTATATTCTTGTTTTAGCTGTTCATATTCAACTGGTCCAATTTTTTTATTATTTAGATCATTATCTAATTGTTCTAGCTTCTTAAAAACAGCTAAATTTTCTATTTTTTTATTTTTGTTTTCTAACTCTTTTTTGTCATTTTCAATTATAATGTTTTGTTTTACATTTATTTCAGCAACTATAGAATCTTTTTTAATGTTTATTTTTTCTAATTGTGTAGATTCTTTAACGCTAAGTTTAGCAATTTTACTTTTATTGCTAATTTTTTTCTTTTCAATTAATTTATTTCATTTATTATTTTTTTTATCAATTTTTTGGTTAAGTTTCTCTATTTGGTTTTTTACACCTTTATACTCACCTGACTCTATTGTAGCTTTTTGAACTTCATACTCAGATTTAGTAATATTTAGATTTTTAAATTTAAATTCAGCTTCCTCAAGATAGCTTTGTTTTCGCTCTTCCAACCTTTTAATTTTGTTTTTTAAATTTGAAATGCAACTATCTCTATATGAAGATAACAAAAACACAAAATCATATTTTTTTTCTGTTTTTTTTCTGAAATATTTTTGAACTGATTGTAATTCTGCATCAGTTTTGATATCTAAGTAATTAGTTATAAACTCTTTACTGTTTTTATTCACTAATTGTTTCATACTTTTTCATACTTTCTATATTGCATATTTAATTATCTCTTCTGGAGATAGTTGTTCACCTTTTAATTTATTAGTGATTCTTCCATTTTTCATTACTACAACTCTATTGCATAAACCTAAAACTTCTGGTAAGTCGCTTGAAATTACTATTACACCAATTCCATTTCTTTTAGCTTCATAAATTAAGTCATAAATTTCTCTTCTACTTCCAACATCAACACCTCTTGTAGGTTCATCAAATATTATAACCTTAGGTTCTGCTGCAAAAGCTTTTGCTAAAAGTACTTTTTGTTGGTTACCACCACTCATACTTCCAACAGTATTTTCTCCACTTGATGTTTTAACTGACATTATTCCTATAAAATGATTACTTAATTTTTTTTCTTTATTTAAGTTAACAAAACCTAAATTAGAAATAGAATTTAAACAAGAAATAGAAATATTTTTTCTAATAGTCTCATCTAAGAATAAACCATCATTTTTTCGATCTTCAGTGACATAATAGATACCTTTTTTAATAGAAGATCCTACACTATTTAAACTTATTTCTTCGCCATTTAATAAAACTCTTCCTGCTATTTTTGGGAAAAAGCCAACAAGAGATTTAAACAACTCAGTTCTTTGAGCTCCCACTAATCCTGAGAATCCAAGAATTTCATCTTTATATAAATCGAAGTTTATATTTTTTACAAAATCATTTGTTAAATCTTCAACTTTTAAAATAACTTGATTATAAGAAGGATTATCTTTTTGTGGATATTTTTCTACAACTTCTCTACCTACCATTTTACTAATCAATTCATCTTCAGTTAACTCATTAACTGTATACTCACCAATATATTCTCCATCTCTGATTACTGTTATAAAATCACATACAATAGGTATTTCTTCTAGTTTATGTGATATATAACAAATTGCTATACCTTCACTTTTAAGCTTGCTTATTATTTCAAATAAAGATTCAGCTTCTTTTTTACTTAAAGATGATGTTGGTTCATCAAAGATTATTAACTTACTTTTTCTTAAAATTGATTTTGCAATTTCTACCATTTGTTGTTCTGCAATGGTTAAGTTAGACATTATTTCATTTAAATCTACTTCTAGTTTTAAAAGTTTAAAAACTTCTTTTATCATTTTTTTTTCTTTTTTGTAATTAACAAACCCAAATCTTCCAACTTCATGTCCAGCATAAATGTTGTCAAGAACATTCATATCATTAAAACAAGCTATTTCTTGGTGAATAATTGATATACCTAAATGCTCAGCTTCTTTAACATTTCTAAAACTATTTTTATGAATACCTTTTCAATAAAGATCTCCTGATGTTCTTTGAATGACTCCGCTTAATATATTCATAAGTGTTGATTTACCTGCACCATTTTCTCCTAGAACTCCCATTGCTTTTCCTTCGAATGCTCTTAAGAACACTCCTTTTAAAGCGGTAGTATTTCCAAATGTTTTTTTTATATCTTTTAATACAAGTAAGGGTGTCAATTTAATTTTTTCATTAAATATATTTTCCATTTTTTATGTTAATTAGTTAAACTAATTAATTCACACAACCTCCCTTCCTAAATATTTTGCACTTTTTTAATTTCATTGTAAAATAACAAAATATCACATTAAAAATAGAAAATTTTTTATTAATTATTAAAATAATGGAAAAAAGATATAAAATTAACATAAATATGATAATTTTATATATATTTTTGTTATATTATGTTATATATATGAGAAAAGAAAGAATAAATTTAATTTGAGATTTTTTAAAAACTAAAGAAAAACATAGTTCTAAAACATTACTTAAATTTGCAAAAAACAACAAAATCAATGAAATGACCTTTAGAAGGGATTTGCATTTTTTAGAGAAAAATAATTTAATAAGGCTTTATTATGGTTTTGTTGAGGTTATTAATACAAATATTGATCATTTAAATAATTTCGATATAAATGAAGTAAATAATTATGAAATAAAAAAAAATATGGCTATTAAAGCAGTAAATGTTATTGAAGATGGAGACTCTATTTTTATAGGTCCGGGTACAACATGTGAGGTTTTAACATCTCATATAAATAAGAATGTAGATCTATTGGTTACAAATGGAATTAAGATCTTATCTAAGTCATCAATAAATAAAAAATTTAAACAAATTATAATGGTTGGTGGAAAACTACTTAGTTCAAAGGATAGAATATCATCATTAACTTCAATTATTCAAATACAAGATTTAAGATTTGATAAAATTTTTATTACTGCTCAAAGTATTGATGAAAACAATAATGTATACATAACAGATATTGATGAATATGAGTTTTTAAAAGTAATAATGAAAAATGCAAATAAAAAATTTTTATTAGTAGATAGCTCTAAATATAATTCAATAGGCAATATTAAACTTTGCAAATTTGAAGATTTTGATAGTGTAATAACAGATAAAAACTAAAAAAGCATAAAAACAATATATAGTTTTATGCTTTTTTTACATCTATTAAGTTTTTAAAATACAATCCCGATTTTTTTATTTTTGTTTTTTTACTATTTAAATCATATTCAACTATTCCGTACCTATTTTTATACGCATTAGCTCAGCTTCAACAATCAATAAAAGTTCATAATGAATATCCAAAACAGTTAGCACCTTCATCAATAGCTTTTTTTAAATAACTTAAATGTTCTTCTATAAACTCAATACGATAATCATCCATTATCATATTTTCTTTTTCAAATCTAAGTTCATCTTCTACACCCATACCATTTTCGCTTATTATTCAAGGAAAATTATCGTATTTATTTTTAATTAGCATTGCAATATCATAAATACCTTCAGGATATATTTCTCATCCTCTATACGGATTAATTCTTTTTTCTGGTCAATCATAAACATCATAAAAACTTTCTGGCATTAGTTCATCATCTTCTTTAACACTTTCTTTTGCTTTGACCCTTGATGGTTGATAATAGTTTAAAGATAAATAATCGATTTTTGCTTTTTTAATAAAAGCAAATTCTTCATCTTTAACATCAGGCATTAAGTTATTTTTTTGTAAAAAAATAATTAAGTCTTTACTTACTATACCCTTTAAAACTAAATCAAGTTGAGAATTTGTTATTAGCATGTTTTTAAATTCAGCAGCTTTTAAATCTTCTTTACTATTTGATCTAGGATAAGCTGGAGTAACATTTAAAATTATTGAAATTTTTTTATTTTTAAAATGTTCTTTAAAATAGACAACTACTTTTGCATGTGCAATAATCATATTTATAAAAACTTGGATTGATCTTTTAAAATCAGAAATTTTTGGATAGTGTCAAGCATATAAATACTTAGCATCAACATCTGCTAAAGGCTCATTAAAAGTTGTTCATTCATCAACAATATCTCCAAACAGTTCAAAACATTTTTTTGCAAAACCTAAAAAAAGTTCTATAGTTTTTTTGTTTTCTCATCCACCTTGCTCTAAAATCTCTTGAGGTGTATCAAAGTGATGTAAGTTAACAACTAATATAATATTTCTTTTTTTTATCTCTTTAAAATAATTTAAATAAAAATTATATCCATCTTCATTTATTGTTAAAGTTTCAAAATCATCTAATAATCTTGTTCATTGAATTGATGTACGATAAATTTCCAAACCAATTTCATCAATTCATTTTAATTTTTCTTTGTAGTCATAATAAAAATTACTAGTTACATCCGGTCCAACACAATTAAAAAAATCATTTTTATTTTGTTTATATCAATAATCCATTACACTATATTTATTTTTACCATCTCACCCTTCGGTTTGAGGTCCTGAAAGTGATACACCAAAAATAAATTCTTTAGGAAACTTTATCAATTGCTACCTCCAATTGGTTTGCTCCAATTATATTTGCATCATTTGTAAATTTACAACGATCTAAAACTATATTTTTTTGCATTCCAGATAGAAAATATAACTCTGTTAATTTTTTATTTAATAAATCTATAAATAGATCATTTGCACTAATTGCTCCTCCAACAAGAACAGCATCAGCATCTAAAACAAAATTTGTATTTATAATAAGCTTTGCAATTTGAAAAATTTGTTCATTAATTAAGTTTTTACAAAGTTCATCTTTTGCATATAAATTATAAATTTCTTTTCCTGATTTTGCTTTTCCCGAAATATTTTTATATTTATATTCTAAATTATACATTCCTCCATAATGTGAGCCGTTATGAAATTCATTTTTATCTAGTTTTTCTAGTACACAACCAAACTCCCCAGCAGCCAATTTTGAACCTTTATAAATTTTTTTGTTAATGATAACAGCGCCACCTATGCCTGTTCCAATAACAAATAAAAACAAATTTTGATATTTTTTCCCATTTCCAACATTTATTTCTGCAAGCGCAGCACATTTTGCATCATTTTCTATAAATACTTTTTTATTAAACTTTTTTTGCAATTCTTTTTTCATATTAATTTTATCATTATCAGCAATTGCTGAAAGACCGGTAATTCAACCTGAATTAACATCAACAACACCTGGAGAGGCAATAGAAATATTATTCAAACTTTTTAAATCAATAAAATTTTCAATGTAAAAAATAATTTTTTCCAAAAGTTCCATAGAATTAATTAATTTACCATACTCAATTTTATCTCTTTTAATTATTTCACAATTTTCAAAAAGTGCTACTTTTGTAGACATGCCTCCAACATCAAAACATAAGTTTCTTAACATATTTCAACCTTTGAAATCAACTCAAAAACTTCTTCTTTATTTTTTGAATTAATTAAGTTTTTTTTAAATGTTTCATCAACAAGTTTTCTTGCTATACTACTTAACATTTTTAAATGATCAACTTCAGCATCTTTTTCAGGTATTGCAAGAGCTATAAAAAAGAAAGTTGGTTTATCATCTAATGAGTCTCATTCTATACCTATATTATTTTTTAAAATAAAAATACCTGGTCTTTTTATAGTTGCTGTTTTTGAGTGAGGTATTCCAATACCATCAGTAAATGCCGTTGACCCTTCCTTTTCTCTTATAAAAAAACCTTGATAAATTTCTTTATAATTGTCAGCATATTTATTATTCACAAAATAATTTGAAATAAAAGCAAAAACTTCTTCTTTATTATTTAAGTTTTCGTCTATTACAATAGAATCTTCATTAAATATTTCTTTATTTATCATATATAACATCTCCATTTATTTTTATCGATACAATTTGATTTTTTTTAATTTTTATAGATGATAATTTTTTTAAAATTACTTCTTCTTTTAAATTAACTAAATCAAAAATTATATTTTTATTTTCACAAGCAATCATTAAATCAATTTCTTTATCCGTTGGATTAAAACCTCTAACTATTATATTATCTCCATTTTCTTCTTTTTTTATTGTTTTAATTACAAAAGAAGAATTATTAACTTTTATAGTTTTAATTTTTTTTGTATTAAATATAACTTCATTTGTTAGAAATCTATCGAATTTTTTATATAAATTATTAAAATTTTGTTTTTGATAATATAAGCAATCTTTAATATAAGTTTTAGATTTTATTGAGTGATTGTCATTTAAATTAAAATTAATTAGTAAGTTTACATTTAAAAAATAATTTATTAGTCTAGAATCAATTGTTTCTATATTAAATTCTGATGTTCCGCTTGATCTTCCAGGTCTTCACAGTAAATTGTTTCTACCCAAAGAAGAAACGGATCTAAATAAAGTTAAAACTAAATCTGTGTCATTTTTTAACTCATATTCATTTAAGTCCTTTGTATAAACAAAAACTCCGTTCTCTGATCCGCAAAAACTTTCAAAAGGTTCAATATTAACTGGTGCTTCTTTTCAACCATCTTTTTTTCAATTATCAAAATATTTATTATGTTCTCGATTGATAACACTATAGCATTGATCGTTAATTGTATAACTACTTTTGTCTTTACTTCTAAGTGATAATCTTCATCTTATATCTTTTGCTTTGTTTACCATATTCAACGAAAGATGAAGCTTATTACTTTCAAAAACTTTTAAAATGATGCTAACTTTTTGCTCAGTTTCTGCTTCACTGGTTTCTGAATTAGGCACTAAATAATATAAGTCAACTTTATAAATTTGTAAATTATCGATATTTTTTTTACTAAATCTTGATCTTAAAAAATTATTAATTAAAATGGTTTTATCTGCTTCAGGTGAAAAATCATAAGAATCCCCTAAATCTCTTTCTGCCTCTAGAAAAACTTCTATTATTTTTTTATTACTTTTACTTTTAATAATAATTTTTTCATGTTCTATTTTAATATCAAAGTTTTCATTTAACAACGATTCTTTATTTTTTTTAGTTTTTTCTATAAGAGAAAACTTTTTATAAGAAAACTCTTTCAACTTAACATTTTGCAAAAAAATATTATGTTCATAGAAACCATTTGCTTTTTCCACTTTTTCTCCATTAGCAGAAGGTTTGACTATCATTCCGCTATTGTGGTATTCACTTTTTAAAATACTAAAATTTATAACTTTATTTTCTTCATCTAAAATATCTATATCTTTATATTTAGAAAATATTTTAATTTGTTTATTTGTTATTTCTTCTGTTAATTCAGGGTTAAATATAATAAATTCTTCTTCTTTTATATTTATTTTACTAGCTATATTTTTTAAAACTTTAGTTTTTAAAGATTCAACTAAATCAAAACATCTATCAATTCTATTTTTTACATCACTATTTGTTCTATCGCTATTGCAACCTCCAATACTATCATGGGCTTGCGATACTAATAAATTTTTTATAATGTCATCTAAAAACTGTTTATTATAAATACCTGTGCTTAGGTAATAAAAAGTCATCAGCGGTTCTAAATTATAATAAAGCTCAGTTTCCAAACTTTTCATTTTAGATTTTATATCTTGTCTTTGAGAACCTATAGTCCTGTGTATTCTAGAAAGAAATGGGTACCTTAATTCTTCATCAAATGCATCAACCTTACTAATATTATTTTTTAAATCATCAAAAAACTTTTCATAATCACTAAGTATTCAATTATCTTCTGAAAATTCATTAAGTTTTTCTGTAAAACCTTTTAAATGTCTTATAATTGGTGCTTGATCACCACCTAATGGTACTAAAATGTGATTTGTGCACTTTTTAGATTTTTCTTTTATTGATTCTAACATTTCTTTAGTGTTATTTAAAAACCTCTTAGCACTTTCATCTATGTTTGATTCATTTATACTATTGTATGGAAAGTTTGCTCCAAATGGTCAATAACCATATTGCATATTATAAGAAAGTATCTTATCACCATTTATTCCTTTTCAAAAACTCAATACACCTTGCTTATCTAAAATACCCTTAGAAATACCTCTTCAATATAAAAAATTATTCAAGCCAAAAAGATTATATATTTGTGGCATTTGATTGTTATGGCCGAAAGAGTCAGGCACATATGCAATATTTAAGTGATTTGCTTCAAATTTTTTACAAAAATTTATTCCATACAGCAAATTTCTTATTATTGATTCAGAAGTGATGTTAAAAAGGTCAGGTTGTGTATATCATGGTCCTATAATTACTTTTTTTTCTTTTATATACTTTTTAATTTTATCTATATTTGTTTTATCGTATTTTAAATAATCATCAATAACAGAGACTTGTCCGTCATAAGTAAAATTATTAATTTCATTATTATCTAACATTTCTAATAACTTGTTTATGTTATCAAAAAGCAAGATATCACTATCCTGCTTAGTGAAATATCACTCTTTATCTCAATGTGTATGAGGTACTAAGTGAATATATCAATTATTTTTTTGCTTCATTAATTTCTTTTTCTAATTTTTCCATTGTTAGATAATAATTATTTTTAAAGTCTTCTTTTTCTTTTTTAGCAGCCTCTTTATTTTTTTGTAACATAATTCTTCTATTTTCTTTAATTTCAATTTTATTTGCTTTTTCTTCAGCTGTTTTTTTAGAAAATAATTTTTTAATTATTAATAATACACTTATAAATGAGTTTCATATTCTTACAAAAAAGTCAGCAATTGATAAAAATATAACTTTTCAATATTCACATCAATTTTTTCAAAATGTTTTTCAATAATTTTTTTGACTTTTGTTTATTTTGCTAAAAATTAATTTTGGTTTTTTAAAAAATAGTTTAAAGTTAATTCTTCTTATTATTCTTCTTTCTCTGGCTTTTCTTTTGTCTTCTAAATATAATTCATATTCCTCATCAGTTATTTTTCGTTTTAGTAATCCCGCTATTAAAGCAGTAACTATAATTCCTAGAACAATAGGTAAAATTCATGACAAGGGTCATAGAGGTCCTTTTATGTATCCTAAAAATGCTCCGATAGGTGAACCTAATCCTGCTGCAAATTTATTGTTTCATAATACTACACCAACACCAGCTACTACACTTCCTGTAATATTTGCTAAAATTATTCTAAATGGATCTGCAGCTGCAAATGGTATAGCCCCTTCTGTAATTCCAACAATTCCTGTACCGAAAGCAGCATTACCCATTATTCGCTCATTTTTAGTATATTTAATTTTAAAAATCTTTGTAGATAGTCACATTCCTAATGGTGGCACAGATATTGCAGCCTGTGACGCTGTACCAGGAACGAAGTTGGCATCTCAATATCCTAAACCTTGAGACATTGCATCTGCAAGTGTTTGGTAGAAAACTACAGTCCCAAATACTAAAGCTGTTTTATTGAATGGTCCACCTAAATCGAACGCAATCATTATTGATATAACAAAAGCTATGACAATTCCAGTTGCAGCAAATTTCTCTTCAAGAGAGCTTAAACCATCAAACATACTTAAAACTAAATGTGCAATAGGTGGTCCTATTAAAAATTTTACTAAACAAGCCATAATTGCAGTAGCAATAATAGGAATAATCATTATTGGAACAATAGGACTTAAAAATTTAGGTCAATGTATACTTTTTAAAAATTTTACTAAATATCCAGTTAATAATCCAACAACAATTGCTCCAATAAAACCTGCTCCAGGTTCTATTACAGATTGTTCAGAAACTTTAACTGATACACCTAACATATTGTTATCATTTATAATTCAACCAGCTATTAAAGCAGGTGCTAATCCAGGTCTATCAGAAATAGAATATGCAACAAAACCTGCAAAAATAGGTATCATTAATTTAAATCCTAATCCACCGATGCTCATTAGAAAGTTAGGTAAAACCCTTTTTCCTAATACTCAATTTTCTCCATAATCACCTAGACTATCAACATACTCTGTTTGAAAAGCACATAAATTGGCTATAGCCATTAATAACCCAGAAGCTATTGTTAAGGGTAACATTCAGCTTATTCCTGTCATCAAGTGACTTAATATACCTTGTTTTTTTGTTTTACCTAATGTTACAAAACCTTTTTTTGTTCCTTTTCCGCCTTGTACTTCTCCATAAACAAATGCATCTTCGATAAGCTTTTGAGGATCTTTAATAGCATATTTAATATTTACAGAGTAAACTTTTTTACCATTAAATCTAGTCATATCAATTTTCACATCAGATGCAATAATTACAATATCAGCTTCAGATATTTTTTCTAATGGTATTTCATTTTCTTTACCAATAGTGCCTTGTGTTTCAACATGAATATTATATCCAAGTTCACTTGCTTTATTTTTCAAACTGTCTGCAGCCATATAAGTGTGAGCTATTCCTGCTGCACAAGCAGTTATAGCTACAATATTTTTTGTATTTTTTGAACCTCCCATTAAACACTCACCTCCATATCTATATAAAACACTATAGGGTCGATATCGTGCTTTACATTGGGACTAAAACTGAATAAAAATCTTATTTGATATTTATTAGAAACAAAATTTTCTTCCCCTATTTTTCATAATTTTGATATATCTAATGTACTATATAATTTTTCTTCTTTAAAAGCAGGATCATTAGGTTTATTTTTATCATTTATTTCTTTATTTTCATTATTTATTTTTATTGCAGTTTTAACACTTTCTGAATAAGTTTCAGATAGCCACTGATTTTTTGATACAGATTTTATATCATTTAATCTCACTGTAAAATAATCATTTTTTAACAAGTTAAGTTTTTCCTTTGTTATTTCCAAACTATCTTCTAAATAATTATCATTTTCAGCACCATTTACAATATTCAATCCTTTATTTAAGTAACCTTTATCTTTTTCGACTAATGCATTACTTAATAGACCAATAATATTATCACTTCATTTTTTAGCAGCTTCTATATTTTGATCATCTTTTTGATACTCTCAAGGCATTTTATAATTAATTGATTTGTCAATTAAAGGAATATCATTATCATAAGAATTATAAACATCGTCCTGAGTAGTTTTAAAAATATGTTCTAACTGTTTAGCGGATAATGGGGGTGTTTTTCAATCGCACCCAATAATAGAAATGCTACTGATACTTATCAAACTAATGCTAGAAACAATACTTAAAATTTTTCTCATCCTTTCACCTCCAAATTTATTTTATAATTTATTATTTTTTTAAGTTGTAAATTAAAAAAAATGGAATATTATTCTTATAGGAGGCATTATGGCACTAAATATTCAAACATTAAATGAAAAACAGATAGATTTTTACAATTTCAGCATTGAAAAATATAATTTATTTTATTGTAAAACGCTTAAAGAAATAGCTTCGATATATGGATGCGGAATGAGTTTTATATATAATTTTTTTAAAAAACTAAATATTAAAGGCTTAAAAAATTACATTTCTGAATTAAACGGTATTATATACACAAAAAAGAGTTTCACTAATAAGATGTTTGACTTAAATATTAAAGAAAAATTTCAAAATTCATTATTTATTAATTTTGAACAACAAATAGAGCAAATTAAAAATATAGAGATACAAGAAAATAAAATAGTTTTAATAAAAAAAATACTGAAAAATTCTAATTATATTTACGGAATAGGTTTTGGGCATTCTAAATTAGCAATAAAAGATATATTAAGTTTCTTTGAGTTTTTAAATCCTAATACTATATTTCTAAACTATGATAAAAATATTGATATTAAGCATTTTGTAAATCAAAAATCTGTAATTATAATTTATTCAGTTAGATTGGTTAATAAAAAATATTTAACAATAATTAAAGAATTAAAAAAAATTGAAAATATTAAAATAATACTTGTAACAAGCAATAGAAATATTGATGAAGAACTGTTCGAAATTGTATTTTATGTTAATAATCCAATGAAATATCAAGATTTTTTTAATATGAATATTTATATAGGACCTTTAAATACTTTTTTAATGTTTAATAATTACTTAAAGTCTAGTATTTATCTTGACAATAAAGAATTTTTATTAAAAAATAAAAAATTTGTTAAAGAAACTATAGGCTGAGTTGATTACAAGGAAGCTGTTGATTTATAAAGTGATGTTTTATAAAAAAACATACTTTATATTCACAAAGTATGTATACTAATTTGAAAAAAAATATGTTTTTATATAAATAGAGTATAGTTATTAATTTATTTGAATTGATAAATTAATTACTTCTTTATTACCAGGATCAATTTGACGCATAGCCAACTTATCTCTAAATCTATTACCAATTCTTTTTTCAAGATCTGGTAATCCTCAATATGGTTCTATACAAATAAAATCCACATCATTTGTAGCTTTTCATAAAACAAAGTATGGCTCTTTATCGAAACTCATTTTAATTTTTTTATTTTTATATTCATACAATATTGAATCCAGTTTAAATTCATCAAATAATAAAGATTTAGAATCACTATAATCAACTTCAGAAATAACAACTTCTTTTGCATACATTTTTTCTTGATTTGGAATATATGTTCCACCTTTGCCGAACTTTGTTACATATGCTTGCTCGCTTTCAAAAACAACTTTTGAATTTTTATCAACTTTAAATGCTGGGTGATGTCCAAATGAGTAAGACATCATTTCTTTTCCTACATTTATAACTTCAAAAGTATATGTCAACATATTTCTTTCAATAATAATATTGATAACTAAATCGAAATCAAATGGATAAATACTTTTAAATTGATTATGCGCTCTAAACATACAGACCGCTTTAGTTTCACCTTCTAATTTAATATCTCAATCTTTCATTTGTGCAAAAAACCCATGTCTTGGTGTATGAAATTCTTTTTCATCATGAACAAATGGCCCTGATACATTACCACAAATTGGAAATAAAATTGGTCAAGTTTTATTTCAACTCCCATCTTGTTGATACAAAACTTCTTCTCCTTTATGTTTAATACTAACTATTTCTAAACCTTGGTTTGCAACTTTAAAACCAACGTTTAGAACATCATTTTTTAATTGGTACATTACTTTCACTCCTCTTTAAATACATGTTAATTTTACAAGAAAAATATAATTTAATTAAAATTAAAAAACTTAAAAAGTTTTATACTTTTTAAGTCTTACTTATTTACCTTTTTTAGCAAACATATTAGATACTTTTGTTTTAAATGAGTCTCTAACTAATACTTCTTTATTAATTACAGCTCTATTTGGTAATACCATTAATTCTTCTAAACCATAACCAATTTCAACTGAATTAATTGCATTTCAAAATCCATTTTTATATTCATTAAATTCTTTTTTATCTGTATTTTTATAAACTCAATCAATATATTCATTACATTTTGTTAAAGTTGTATCTTTAATTGATTTAACTCTATTAGCTAATTCTTTATAGTCATTTTCAACATTTATTAATTTATCTTTAAATAAATTTTTTTGATTTTCTAAATTATATTCTTCATATTTAACAATTAAGTTATTGACTTTTTCAATATTAACATTTGGATTGTTATATATTTTTTGTATTTTTAAATACATTTTATTTTTTTTATTTGCTTCTGAATCTTCAATATTGCTAATTTTAGTATTTAAGTTAACAACTTTTTGAATGTATTTTTCATACTCTTTAAAAGTTTTTTTATTTTCTTTAAACATTAATTTTAATTCATTAACTTTTTTTAAATTTTCTTCACTTAAATCATTATATTTTAGTTTTAATAATCTGCTGACTTTTCTAAAGATATTTGTTGAGTATTTTGTTTCATCAAAACGTTCTTTATAGAATAAGAATGCAAATAGAATAGCAACACCCATTACAAGACAAACCATTCCAAAGTATAAGATTTGATCTTTTACTTTTGTAAAGTTAGTAAATGGATAGAATATTCCTGGTCCCCCAACTGGTATATCTTGTTTTAAATCTAAGTTAGTTGATAACATTGTTACTAAGAATGCTGCAACACATGCTCATAAGAAAGGTTTAATTTTAGGTAAGTTAACCCCATAAATAACTGGCTCAGTTATTCCAAAGATTCCACTTGGAATAGCAGCAATCGATACCCTTCGTAAGTTTTTGTTTTTTGTAAAGATTGCAATACCAATACCCATACCAATTTGTGCAAACATAGCTAAAGTGTTTGCTGGATATAATAATGTTGGTTCACCTTTCAAAACAGGTATACCAATAGCGACGTTAATTGGAACATGTAATCCTGTAATAACTAAAGGTTGCCATACAAGTGCTAGAATAGCTGGACCAAATCCATATGGTATTTTTTCAACCCCTGAAATTACTTTTGTAACACCAAGTTCTAGTAAAGATAGAGCTGGACCAAACACAAATAATACTGGTAAGATTGTTGTAATAACAACAAGTCCACTACCAAACACCATTTCTAATGAAGGTGTTAAGAATTTTTTAAATAATTTTTCCAGTTTTGCTGCTAAAAATCCTGCAAATACAAACGGTAAAACACTACCTTCGTATGATTTAACAACAACTGGATAATCACCAATTGAAAATAAGAATCATCCTTTACTTCCATATTGACTATTTTCAACAAATTTTCCTACAGAATAATCATCAGGATTAGTAATTCCATTTTTTGCCATAAAGAATCTTGAAACAAGAATCAATCCAACAAATACTCCTAATAAATAATTTCCTCCAAAATATTTTGTAGAAGTTATACAGAAAAATAATCCTACAAGTAATATCCCTACTTTAGTCATTGCATATAATACAACTGATAAAACATCTGCATCTTGCATATTAGTTCCATCACCAAGATCTTTTGCTAATTTAAATTGTACTAGCAATGAATAAATTAATGCAAGTATCCCTGATGCAACAAGCACTCTAATGTTAGGACCAATTATTCCAGAAAGTCCTCCCATAATTTTTTGTCCAACTGTTGTTTTTTGAGCTTGCACTTGAACTTCTTTTTTACTATCTTCTTCTTTAATTCTTAAAATTTCTTCTTTTATATTAGCACTTTCTGCTCCAACTATAATTTGTAGTTCATCACCAATTCAGTTAATTCCTTTAACCATTTTGGTTTCTTTAATTTTATTTTCATTAACCAAACATTTGTTAATAATTCTAAATCTAACTCTTGTCATACAGTTATATACTTGTTTAAAGTTGATAAAACTTCCAACATTTTCTAATATTTTTCTAGCAACTGCATTGTATTTAGATTCAGATTTAACTAATGCTAATTTTTCTGTACTACTTACTTGGATAATTTCAGGTTTATCTTTTTGAACTAATTCAATAGTACAAATTAAATCACCTTTTTTATATTTGCCTTCTTTATAATTTATTTTTTCAATTTTATTTTCATCGCTTGAAAAAATAAATGGACATTCATTAGGGATATTATTTTTTTTAAACTTTTCTAAGTTTACTTCAAATAATTTATTTTCTTTTTTTACAATATCATTTGTTTTTAAATCTGTTTTAAAAGGTTTACCTTTTAAATTTACAGAATCAATACCACAATGGATTAGTAAATTAAGTTTTTGGTTTTCTAAAATGTAAGCGTGTTTAGTTTCTCATACCAAATTTACTTTAGCTTTTTCAAACGGACAATAGAATTCTTTTTGTTCTAGAACAAGTAGAAATCCATCACCCATTGATTTACTAGCAAAAGCTTGGTCTACACTTTTGTCCAAATCTTTTAAAGTACAATCTTGAGGTGCATATACTTTTATCTCCATAAAAATTCCTTTCTTATTTTGTATAACTTATTTTTTTTATTTTATTAGTTTTTAACTCAACCTCTTTTTGTAACTCTAAATTTAAATCTCCTATTACAAAAAATTTGCTTGTTAATAATTGATTATCTACAAAGACTTCTATTATAGAATTATCAATCCAAATATCCACTTGTTTTAGTTTGTTATTATTTTTTATATAACGAAAATCTCCAAAATTAGATTTTATTTTTAAAGATTGTTTTGATCTATCAAATATAACTTCGTCTTTTTTTATTTCTAAACAAATATACTCATTTTTTTCATTTTTTATTTTAATAACATTTTCATTCGTACTTAAACTTATTCTTGCTGGTAGGTTTAAACTTTTTATTAATTTAGTTTTTTCGGATTTTAAATCATTTTCTAAAATGTTTTTTTCAAAAAAATTAAAAGGTTTTTTTTCTAACTTATTATTTTTAATATTTAGTTCAACTGGAATACTCAATGATCCTGTTCAATAATCTTTATCACTTGGATACTCTACGTCAAGAGTTCCAACTCATGATATTGCAAGTAATTTTTCTTCATATCAAAATGTTTGAGTTGCATACAAATCTTGTCCGTGATCGAACATTTCAAAAGGTTGTTCATCAATTAAATCACCATTTTCAAAATCTATATCACTACATACAATACTTATAACATTGCTAGAATTTTGTAAATTATACTTATCAGTATTATTAACTCCTTGAATTGAAAACATAACAACATACATGCCATCAACTTTTTCTATATTTGGACATTCTCACATGTATCCAGGATCTTTAAGTTGTTTTAATTTAATGTAAGATTTAAAAACTCAATTGTCTTTTACTTTTTCAAATACTGCAATAGTTCCCTTTTTTTCAAGAGTTTGTGCTCCTACGATCATATATTGTTTGTCATTTGCATAGATTATTTTTGGATCTCTAATGTGTTCTGTGCTAATTTTGTTATCATGTTTTACAACTACTTTTTTATTGACAATTTTATTATCAATTAAGTCCCCAACGATTTGATGTTGTGTTCTAATTGCATTTTCGTCTTTTTCATTACCTGTATAAATTATTTTAATTTGGTTATTTTCTAAATATGCTGATCCAGAAAAACAACCATGATTTTCTTCTTTTAGTTCTGGTGAATTTGAATAACCACAATCAATATAGTGAACAAAATCTTTTGTCTTTACTAAATATCAATACTTCAATCCATGAATAGCTCTCATAGGATGATTTTGATAATGAATATAAAAATATCCATCCTTATAAAACAAACCATTTGGATCATTCATTAATCCATTGAATGGTGATATATGGAAATAAGGATAATATAAACTATATTTAACAATTTCATTAACTTTATCAATCTCATCATTACTATATTCAGTAATTTTTTTATATCTGTTTATTTGCTCTGCCATTTTACTTTCCTTTTTCATTAATTAAATTTTAGTAATTATTTATTATCAAAAATTGCTAGATTTATACAATTAATGATACAAAAAAATTATAAGTTGCATTTTAACAAAAAAATAACTCATAGTTATGAGTTATTTTTTATAATATTATTATTTAGTAAGTAACCTTTTTATTTATGTATTTTGCAACATAAATTGATACAAATAATAAAAATAGTGAAGCTGTTATTGGAATAAGTAATTTAATAGATAATGAGTAAATATCTTCTCCTTTAACAATAGTGAAAGGAGAAAAATATAAAAATCAATCTGCTACATTTTTATTTATTTCTGCTAATTTTATACTAATTATTTTATTGGATATACAATATACAATTATTAACAAGAAGTATCAAAAAATATGATAGTTGAGTGTTTTTCCTAATAAGAGCATATAAATTACTCCAAGCATAGCTACTGAAAACGCTATAGTTCATAATATCAAAATCTCTAAAATAAATTTGCCTAGTTCTACAGGATTTGCTTCGTTACTTACATTTAAAGAAACTAATGTAACAATCAACTCAATTAAAAAATAAAATATTTCTACAATTACAAGAGTTAATAAATTTGATAAAAATAAGTTCAATTTAGTCATTCTTGTTGTTAAAAATATTTGATATTTTTTTGTTTTAACATTTTTAAAAAATAAGTAATATGCACGAATCATTAAAAATATAAATAAAAATGGCAAGACATAAGATGAAATATTACTATATATTTCAAAATTAACATCACTTTTTTCCTCTGTTCCAAAAATTGTTGCTAAAAATGAAAGAGATATTATAAAAAAAGGATCAATAAACATTATTCAATACTTTTTAAATTGCAATAAAACAAAATATAAAGTAAAGGGTCACCCCGAACTACATATATTTTAACAAATTACTCTCAAAAATTTCTTTGGAAGTATTTTTTAATTTGTTTATTATTCTATTATTAGAAAAATTTCATATACAATCTTTAATTCAATTTATAAAAGTTCCATTATCTTCAAACTTATAACGTACATAATAATTTTGTTTTATGCTTTTAAAAAATGTTTCTACTATCGAGTTTTGTCATGAAGCATATCTATCTGTCATGCTTTGAATAATATTGTAATTGATACAAAATTCTTTTATAATTAAACTCCTAAATTGTGATTCTCTATCCGTATGGTAATGCTATTTTTTACATCATATTTAGCAACTAAAAGTTGCATACTATTAATAAGTTCTTAGTTTGTTAGATTATTTGCAAAATATGTTATTAAAGGTACCTAGAATATATATCTATATAAGCAAATAAGTAAATTTTTTTGTTTTTTATTTAAACTCCGAAATATCTAATCAGATTATTTCTAGCGGTTTATTTGCATTAAATTCCATTTTATTTGTTTCTTGATTTTTTAGTAAATTAGGAGCAGTATTTATTAGATCTTTACTTTTTTTAATATAAGATTTTGATTTTCTACTTTTTTCACAATTTTTAAGAACTAGATTTTGTGTTTTCATAGAATTTAACACCATTTTCAACCTAAAACAAATTTTACTGTAATTTTTTTATGCCCTCATTTTCAATGAGTTCCATGTTTTGAATCTTCATTATAAAAAGCTTTGTTTATAAATAAGACATAACTTGTTTCTCTTTTGGTCATATATTCTTTTAAACCATTTTCTAATCATTTTTTATAAGCTTTAGAATCAATATTTAAAACTTAATTAGTCAGAAAATGATATATTTTTTTACTCGTACCTTTTTGCTAATTTATAAATTCAATATTTATTTTTGTTTTTTCATTCCTTGACTAGAGATGCTGCATACTTTTCCATAACTTCTGCTTTACTTGTTAGTTTTTTATTTACTTTTTCTTTATATTGCATCTCTCTTCTAAAATGTTTCAACTCTTGTTTCATTGTTTCGAACTCAACTTCATGACTTATTTTTGGTTTTCCCCTCTCTGTGCATCAATCAGCCCTGCGATTCCTTTTTGTTTATACCGATTTTGTCAAACATAAATAGTTGAAGTTTGTTTAAAGTTGTATTTTAATGCTAACTTTCTTGCGCTTATATCTGTAGTTGCAAATTCATCTATTATTTTCTTTTTTTCTTCAGAACTAAATAGCTTTGTTTTTGCCATAAAAAAATCACCCCTCTACAAAAATTATATACATAATTTTTATGTAGTTTGGGGTGTCCTTTTATTTAAGAGATGTTTTTTATTCCAAATTTAGTTTCATACTAATATGTTCAATACCCGCATCAACATATTTATCACCATATTCAACAAAATTAAATTTTTTATAAAAATATATAGCATTAACTTGGGAACTAATGTGAATTTCACTTGTTTCAAGTTCATTTTTTGCAAAACTCACAATATGTTTTACCAATTTTTCTCCAACATTCTTGCCACGATAATCTTTGATAACAGCTACTCTTCCTAAGTATCACTTGTTATCTTTCATATATAATCTCGCACAACAAATTGGTTGCGAAATTAAATATCCTACAAAATGATATGATTCCATATCATAATCATCTAATTCTTCTTCTATTGGTACATTTTGTTCATTTACAAATACACTTTTTCTAATTAATAAAGCATCATAAGATAATTTACTGCCAATACCAAAGACTTTTCCAAAATCTATACCTTCCATATAATTATCCCCAATCTACTAAAATTATATAATACTTACATTATTTTACAAAGTATATTACAAATTATATAATAATAAAAATACAACCTAAGGGAGATAGAAAAAATGAAACAATTAATAAGTTTATTAGGTTCAATCGGACTTATAGCAACTTCTTCAAGTATTGTTGTTGCTTGTTCAAAAAAAGCAAAGTCTGAATTCTCAAATTCAATTACGCCAAATAATGTAAAATATGGAGAAAAACAATCATTTAATGTAGAAATAATAAATCCAAGTGAATATGACAGTTTGAGTGTAGAAGAATTACAAGGAAATAGTTATTTAACAAGTATTAAAGTTGAAAAAAACAAAGGTGATATTAGTAAATTTGTTGTAAGTTATATGGGTAAAAAAGTAACAGAAAAAGCTATTATTAAATTATCATATGGTGATTTAGTAAAAGAAGTTAACTTAAAAGTTGAAAAAAACACTTTAGAAGGTCTAATAAAAATTAAGGATCTTGGCCGTATAAAAATGGCTAATGATACACCTACAAAAGATGAGTTATTGAATGCAATTGAAAATGCTAATAGTGAAATTTATTCTCAACAAACTCTTTCAAAAAGTGATTTTGAAATACAAAACGCATCAAAAACTGAGGCTACTATAAAAGCTAGCGGTCAAAATTTAGAAGGAACTATTGAATTAACTTATAGAAACAATGCCAAAACACAACTTAACAGTTTAATAAAAATAACTAATCTTGGTCAAATTGAAGGTAAAGAACTAATACCTAGCGAAGAAGAAATTTGAAATAAAGTTAAAGAAGTAAATATAACACAAATAAAAGAAGAGGAAATTAGATTAGAAAGTTTAATTTTAAATAGTGACTTTACTATTACGAAATATAATTCAAATGCAGCAATAAATTCAAGTCCAGCTTCATCTAAAATAGTTGGTAATGTTCAAGTTAACTATACATATAAACAAAAAAGTGGAATTTAAGTTTCCACTTTTTTAATGTTTAATTTTTCTTTTTTCAGTTATTAAATCATATGCATTATTGATTTCGCTCATTTTCTTTTGAGCTTCTTTTGAACCATTTACATCTGGGTGGTATTTTTTTGCAAGTTCGCGGTATTTCTTTTTAATATCCGCATCTGTTGCACTAGTTGAAACTCCCATTATTTTATAAGCTTGAATTAAACTTTTTTCTTCCTGATTAAACTGTTGTTCATTTGAATAATAATCATCGCTTGAAGATTGTTGATGCTGATCGTTGCTAAAATTACTTCTTTGATCATCTCTTTCTCTATTATTAGATCTTCTTCCCGTTCTAAAAATTGATTGAATTATCATAACAATAAAAATATAGTAAAGAATTCTAAATATTATCTCTAAAACTTTATCCATTATCAATCACTCTTTCTTTACTACCTTACTATTAAGTATACTATGATTGCAACAATTACTAACAAAATAATTACATATGCAATAACTTTATATACTGTAGAATTAATTTTTTTTCTTTTTTTAATCAAATTTTCTTTAATAATTAATTCTTCATCTTCTTTTAAAGTTTTTGTTTTAACTTCAGTTATTGTAAGAGATTCGTCATGATATTCTTCAACTTTAAATTCATTTTCTAATACAAATGTTTCACTATTTATAACATTGCCATTAAAAACTCCAAACTTATTTGTATTTTTTTTATCTTTATTCTTTTTCAACTAATTCACCATCTTTGCATATATACTGTTTTATTTTATTTTCTATCGAATAATTAATCATTTCATCTAATAATAAATTTTTTTCTTGATCTAATGCTGTTAAAATTCTGGGTTTTGTAACAGGACTTTTTGGAACGTATAAAGAACAAACATCATCAAATGGTAATATTGATGTTTCGTATGTATCAATTTTTTTTGCCACACTTATTATTTCTTCTTTATCATAAGTAATTAAAGGTCTTAAAATTGCAAGATCTGATGCTTTATTAATAACGTTTATTGACTCGATTGTTTGTGAAGCAACTTGCCCTAAGTTTTCTCCTGTTATTATAGTTTTTGCACCAATTTTATTAGCTAAAATATTTGCGATTCTCATAAAAATTCTTCTCATGATTGTGATTCGATAAGACTCTTCTTTTATATGCATCAATTCTTGAATAATCATTGAAAAATCACAAACATATAGACTAAAATTTGTTTGATTATATTTTTCTAATTTTAATGCTAAGTTAAAAACTTTGTCTAAAGCTTCTTTTGAAGTATGGGGTGGAGTCATGAAATGTAGAAAATCAACTTGCATTCCTCTTTTTAATGTTAAATAACTTGCCACAGGAGAATCAATTCCTCCACTTAATAAAGAAATTGCTTTTCCCCCAACCCCAACCGGAAGACCCTTTGATGCTACAATTTTAGAAGTGAAAATATAAGCACCATCAATTTTTATAATAACACTAATTTTATTTTCAGGATTTTTTACATCAACTTTTAAATTATTTGTATTTTTTAATATATTTGCAGCAATGCTTAATTTTAAATCACTAGAACCAATTGAAAAACTTTTATCTTTTCTTTCAACTTCTATTTTAAAGGTAAACTCTTTTAAAGTTTTTGCAATTTCTAAGGTTTTTGCTAAAATTTTATTTTCATCTTTTTCAACTATATCAACAATTGAAATTGAATAAATACCAAAAACATTTTTTATAATATTTATTACTTGATCGCAAATCTCATTTTTTACAGATAGAGTTAAACTATTGTAGTCTTTTTTATAAACAATATCTTCTTTGTACTTTTTTAACTTAAATTTAATATTTTGAATTAGTTTATTGATAAATATATCTTTGTTCTTACCTTTTAAAGTTAGTTCCCCATATCTTACTAATATGCTTTTCATTTTTTCCTCTTATCGTCGTTTCTTTTGATTTTTGTTAATGCATCCAATGAAAGATTTATTAATTGTTCTAAATGTCTTTGCTTAAATAGTTTTTCACATTGAATAATTAATTGTTCAACTCCATCAAACTTACCCACATATCTTTCTAAATATATCATTATTTCTTGTGAAATATAATCTAAAAAGATAGCATCATTTAAATCCCTAAAAATCATCATTATATCATTTGCAACTCTATCCAGTTGGATGGCAGCTTGTTCTTTTTCTTGATTTGTTTTAATTTTACTAATTCTTTCTTTTGAAAAACTTGTTAATTTAGCATGTTCCATATTAACACTTTCTTCAAAGCGTTCTTTTAATTCTTGAATTGATTTAAATTGATTTATTTTAACTTCGCATTGACTTAAAATGCTTTGTAAAAATATAATTTGATTTTCTAATGAAATTATATTTGTGCTATTTTTTTCAATTATTTTTGTTGATTTTTCTAAGTTTTCAATGTCATCAATAGCTTTTGTTAAAACTTTTAATAACTCGTCTTTCAATTGTATTAAATTAACTTCTTTTCCGCTATTAATACCAACATCAAAATTTGCAAAAACTAAATCAAAGCTTTCTTTAGTTTTTAAAAAATCTGCTCTTGCTGCTTCAAAGTCACTTCTTTCTGGACTTCTAATTTTTGATACATTATTTGTATTAAAATATATTTTTTGGATATTTCAAGTTGCTTTGACAACATTCTCTAAACTTAGTTTGATAGATTCCGCTCTTGTTGAAAAATATGATTTTAATTTATCATCATACTCTAAAGTGTTTTTAAAATTATCAATAAGATCATTTATTTCATTTATTTTTTGTGATGCAGTTTTAAACTGTAATTTTTTGATTCAATTTCTAACTTCAACTCTTAAAATATCAACTTGTTTTTCTAAAGATACAAACGCTTTTGCATTACTTGTAAGTTTTTCATTTGTAGCATTACCAAATGTTACGTGTTTATTTTTAAGATCTAATAATTTTTCTGGAATTACAGCTTCAACTGATGAAAAAATATCTGGAATAGCTTCTAATAATTGGATTAAAAAAACTAAAGCACTTCTAATATCGCCTAATATTTTTCAACATTGATTTAGTCACCCTTCTTCCATATTTAAATAAAAATCTTCAAATAAAACTTCAATTTTACTAATTAAATCACTTAGTTTTTTTTCATCAATATCTAAATCTGAAAAAGTTATAATAACCGCTTCTTCTTTAATAGAAGTAAATAGTTCTTTTAAAAAAGTAATAAAGTCTCTTTGAATATATTCAATTTCTAATTTTGAATATATCTCTACAAAAACTTCATGAATTGTTTTATTAATTGCTATTACATCTTCATAAATTTTTTGATACTTTCTTTGGTTTGCTAAAGTTGGTTTTGTAGTTTTTCGATCTTTTAATAAATTAACAAAACTTAACATTACTTTTTGCAGCTGTTTTTCATAAATTAACTCATATTTAGTTCTTCAAACTGCATATTCTTTTTCTAAGTTTTCAGTTTCTTCGTAAATATTTGAAATTCTTCTAATTAAATTTTTTAAAGGTGATTTTGAAATGGTATCAAATAAATCTATTATTTTTGCAATTGTTTGAATAATATTTTTATATACAGATAAAACAATTAATATTATTGTCGCTATTAAAAAGCATCCAAAAAAAACTGCCATACAAGCAATCGTTACTGGATTTGTAAATAAGTTATTTATATCCCATGATAATATCATTTGCCTACCCCATTAAATCATATTAATTATAGCATAATTGCATATTTATCTTAAAAGGGAAAATGCACAATAAATATGATACTTATCTCGAGTTATGATTAAAATCTATTTCAATTAAAAAAAACTCGTTACTTTTAGAATTATAAACACCATACATTCTTAATTCTGTATTACCGCGTATCAAATCATAAATATTTTCATCAAAACTATTATTAAAATAAGAGATACTACCAAGTACTGATATAACTCTATTGATTGTTAACTTACTTTTTTCCAAAATGACCTTATTTACTATTAATCAGCTCCATAAATGTTTTTCCATTACAATTATTTAATACTTCAAAACATTTTTTCTCTCATCAAAATCCACTTTAGATGGAAAAATGAAATATTTTAAACAAAAGTGTATTGGTACTTTTTTTACTAAATCCGGAGTCGAAAAATCTAATTTTTTTGTACTCATTTATCTAAGTTCTACGTTTGAAAAGTATTCTTTTAAAAAAACTTTATCTATAACTTTTGATTGTTCAGTAGCACCTCATGGCGAATCTTCAATATGAATTAACTTAACTAATCTTCAAGTAGAAATTTTAAATAAAATATCTAACAGGTTTTTTATTAATTGAACATCTATGTGATTTTCAAGATTTAAAGTATTTTGAAATAAGTCTTTTGGTAAATTCTCGTTTTTATTTAAGTTATATTTTTTAATTTCATTATATAAGATTTCTATGACAGGTCCAAATTTATAAGCTACAAAATCATCTTCAAAAAGTTCTTTTTTGTATATGAATAGTATAAACGATACAAAAAATATAAGATTTTTTATAACCTTAAATGTTTAAAATCTATAAAATCAAAATAATTATTTTCTGAATCTTCTAACAAGTTTGCTTTTTTTGATAAACATAATCAATAACAAAATCAGCAACATCTCTAGCTGTTACTTTTTCCATAAAAAAACACCTTTTTTTATTTTTATTATAGCAATATAGTATAATAAATAAAATATTTTAGAAAGGATTTTTGCTAGTGATAAAAATTAAAAATCTTAAAAAAACTTATAACAATAAAACAGTTTTAAACGTTGAAAATTTAACATTAGATCAAAATCAGTGTATTGGGATTATGGGTAAAAATGGTGCTGGAAAAACTACTCTTGTAGAAATTATAATGGGTTCTAAAAAACAAAATGAAGGTGATGTAATTATTGATAAAACAGATCTAAGAAAAAATGCAGTGTTTCAAGAATGTCAATATGAACAAGATTTAAATTTAATAACTATAGCAAGATTTTATAAAAAGTTATTTAAATCAAATGAAGATCTTGAAGTTTTATTTGAAAAATTTGAGTTAAAAGAGTTTAAAAGGAAAAGATTTATTAAACTGTCTGGAGGAGAAAAACAAAAGTTTAAATTATTAATAGCATTTGTTAATAAACCAAATTTACTTTTACTTGACGAACTAACAACGTCATTAGACTTTATTTGAAGAGAAAAAATATATGATGTTTTAAATGATTATATAAAAGAAAATAAAACAACAATTTTAATGGTTTCTCACGATGTTAATGAAGTTGCCAAACTTTGCCAAAGAGTAATTTTTATAAATGATGGTATTGTAAAAAAAGATTTAAACCTAAATAAAGATATTAAAGAAAATATTGAGATTTTAGAAAAAGAGGTTATATCATGTTACAAATAATTAAATTAGAAGCATATAAGTATGTGAAAAATATTTTTGGAGTAATTTTTGGTTTAGTCTTTCCCATAATGTGAACTGTCATAATTGGTGTTGCATGAGGAAAAGAAACATTTTATATACCTAATGTTAACAAAACTGTTAATGTTTTGGACTATTGTTTCCCTGCACTAATGGTAATGGCTATTTTAAGTTTCTCAGTTGCAGCTATTCCTATTACTTTATGTTCAAATCGTATCGATAAAAGAACAAAAATAATTGCCCTAGCAAATATTTCAAAATTACAATACATAATTTCATTAATGCTTTGCTATTATATAATGTATTTTATTGAGTTTGTAATAGTTTTAATAATAGCAATTACCGCTTTTAAATTAACAACTTCAATAGCGATGATAATGTCACTATTATTTATTCCAATTGTTATATTTGTATTACATTTTTTAATATCTGTAAGTTTAGCTAATTTTTGTCAAACTATGACAATAATTTCTTCAGTTTCATTATTATTTTTAATGATATCTTTATTCTTTTCAGGATCAACTGTATCAACTTATGTAGTTGACCCAAATAATGCATGATTTAAATACATACAATATATACTCCCAACAGGAAATGCAGTACTAATAATCAACAGTATTGCAAATCAAATAGATACTTCAAAGATATGATGAATATATGTAACTAGTTCTTTATACTTTGGATTATTTACATTTTTAGCAGTAAAATACTTTAAATGAGATTAAATGACTTTATAAGTCATTTTTTTTACTTATTTATTAAGTTTTTATAAAATAAGGTTAAAAATCATATATAATTATTTTTGGTTAATCTGCAGGTAAGCATAATAAAACAATTAGTCTGTGATTTAGATATAGATAGTAACTCTTGCAGATAAGAGCGAAACACAGACTTCCTTTATTAGAGCTTATATTATTCTTAAGCGATTTTCCAAATTAATATATCAATCAAAAAATAAGGAGATTAATAGATGTCAAGATACACAGGATCTAAATTTAAAAAAGCTCGTCGTTATGGGTTTTCAATTTTAGAAACAGGTAAAGAATTTTCAAAAGGTAAAAAAAGAACTTCTGCACCTGGACAACATGGAGCAAGAAGAAGCAAATTGTCAGGTTATGGACAACAAATGCAAGAAAAACAAAAATTAAAATTTATGTATGGATTAACTGAAAGACAATTTAGAAATACATATGCAAGAGCTAAAAAAATCTCAGGTATTACAGGTACTAATTTTATGCAATTATTAGAATCTAGATTAGATAACATAGTTTATAGAATGGGATTAGCATTAACAAGACAAGGAGCAAGACAATTAGTTTCTCACGGTCATATTTTAGTTAATGGTAAAAAATTAGATATTCCTTCATATACAGTTAAACCTGGTGAAGCGATTGCATTAAAAGATAAAATGCATAAAAATGATAAAGTTATTGAAGCAATGGCTTCAAGTGCAAAAACAGTTGAATTTGTAAAATTTGATCAAAAAACTTTCTCAGGAACATTTGTAAGACTACCTGAAAGAAATGAATTAAACCAAGAAATTAATGATGCATTAATTGTTGAATGATACAACCGTTTAATTAAATAAGAAAAACCACGCTTTGCGTGGTTTTTATATTATCAATCAATAACTTCACTAGCTTTGAAGTTACTTGTCGGAGAATGAATTTTTTCACTTATTTTTTGAATGCTTTGGTTTTTTAAATAAAAATCATTATATACTAATTTACCGTTTTTTAATATTATCAATTTATTTATAAATTTCTCAAGAAACTCAAATGAATGAGAAATAACTACAATTGTAACGCCTTTTTTAGAAAGTTGCTGTAAAATATCAAAAAATATATTGTTATAAGCATCGTCTAAATTATCTGTTGGTTCATCAAAAAAAACTACTTCTTTTTTGATTAATAAGATAATCATCATATAAATTCTCTTTTTTTCCCCAGTACTTAAGGTTTTCATATTATTAGTCATTTTATTTTCTAGATCCAATTTTTTTGAAAACTCTTTTATTTTTTCTTTATATTCATTAGATTTAATACCATTAACTTCACAAAAGTGAGAAACTAGTTCTATAGGTTTCATGTTAATTGCCATATTAGAAACATCTGGAAAATAATTAAAATTTTTGCTGTTATAAATAATGTTACCGCTACTTGCTTTTATCAAACCTAAAAGAGTTTTAACAAGTGTTGATTTTCCACTACCATTTTCTCCAACAATTCCAATAATATCTCCGCTATTAATTTCTAATGATATATTTTCTAATATTGTTTTTTTACCAATTTTTTTAGTTAAATTATTTACTTTTATCATATTAATCCTTTCTATCACATTTTTTCATATCTTTTTACAAAAATAAATATTGTTCCAAAATCAAGTAAAACTGATATTACTAACCAAGGAATATATAATGCATAATAATTCAATAGTTCACCTTTTTTATCTTCATTAAAATATCCATCACTATAAATATCTATATTATAATCATTATTAATTTTAAACTCACTCCCCATAAATTCAGTACTATAGTTTTTAGAATATAAGATTAAATCATCTGAAGTAGGTTCACTATAACTACGTCTATCATTGTTTAAATATGTTAAATACTGTGTCATATAAACACTTTCAATATTAATTTTTCCATTAATATATTTAACACTGTCACTATAAATTTCATTTATAGGAACAAAGATCTCTTTTGAATTATCCGTAGATGATGTTAAATGATAAACTATTGTTCAGTTTTTTAAAAAAAATGAATTTAAAGGTTCATAACTCATAACTAAGGAATCTGCTAGATAAATAGTTTTAGTTAAGTTTTCTTTTAAAAAACATTCATAATGTCTTTTTTTAAGGGCAAAAAAATCAGAAGAGAATTTATAGTTGTTATTAATATTTTTATAATAACTATAATGGTAATCAACACTAGTTCTATATTTATCAAGCTTACTTGGTTCATTAACAAGTCTCTTATAATAAAGATCACTTAATGGACCAAATGGTTGATTTGCAATTATGTCAGCATAAACAGAGTCTTTAAAACCATAAGCCATTTTTGACATTTGGTTAAAATAATTAAATCTAACAGAGTCATAAAAAGATTCATTTAAGTTAGTTTGTTCAATATATAATTCATAAATATATGAATTAATATTATTATCTTTTTTTAAATCATAAAACTCATTAACTATATTTGAGTAGAAATCAATTAATAAAGCGATTTCAGGATGTGCTTTTATAAAATTATATTTGCCATTATTTTCATCAAAATAATAACTTGGATTTTTAAAATTAGAATACAAAAATGAACCATTGCTAAGTGTTAATTTTTCATATTCAAATCTTTTTTTATAATTATTTAAAAAATTTAAATAACTTTTATTATTTGTTTTATTATAAAAATTTTCTAAAATTTCATTCATTATAGGTACTTCTTGTCAATTATTATCATATAAGTTATTCATATCTAATAAGCTTTTATAAGACATTTTAAATAAATCATTGTTCATACTTAAAATTTCATATTGCTCAAGAATAAACTTCATAAAAATATTGTCTTCATTTCTATCAATAAAACTATCATAAAAGTTAGTAGCATTTAACAAATAAACTTGTTGTGAATAGTATGAATTTTCTAAATTATTTTCAATATAGCTCATCAAACCTAATTTATGTCAATCTTTTATAAAATTTGATGTATTTTCTCCCATAAAATTTTTAATAGAATTATAGTTATCGATAGTTAGTTCAATTTTTCTATAAGCTTTATTTGATTTAACTAGCCCAATCCCATTAATATCATCACTTTTAAAAAAGTAATTACAAATCAAAGAAATTGAAAAAATTAAACCTACTACAAACATTATAGTTGCAACAAACGCTTGTTGACTTATAAAAGAAAGGCAAAACTGATAAACAAAATCTAAAAAAAAGGAAAAAAACAGTAAATATAATCAATAAAATAATCTCTGATTAATTAAGTAACTTTGATAAACTTGGTCATACTTAATCATAATAGTATTTACTATAAAAACTTGTATAAAAATTAAACCTAGTATAATTATTTTTTGAGTAATAAAACGTGACAATCAAATAGTTTTTTTATTTATACCACTTACTATTTCCATGTTAGTTTTACCACCATACAAAGCATTATAAAATAAGCTTGTATTAATAAGCAAAGTAAAAATTACTATAAAAAATAAATTAATTATAAAAAAATAAAAACCTATTTGTAATTGTTTTATTTTGATTTCTTGATCTTCATTTTTGCCAATAAATAATAATAGCGAGTAAGACACAATATTAACCAAAGTTAATAAACCATATAATATGTATATTGATTTTAATTTAAAGATTTGTTTTATGTTACATTTTAATAATACTTTCATAATATACTCATTTCATTCATTATTAGTAGTTTTACTACTTATTTAATTATACAATAATTTAAATAATATTCTAACTTGTATAAGTAAACTTTTTTTTAAATTAATTTAATAATATTTGTTCGTTTTTGTTATTTTCGTTGTTTTGTAAAGTTGATTCAAAAGCTGCGTTTGATAATAAGTATTTATTTATATTAAATAAAAACAATCTTGCTAAATTAAATAGTTAATAAATTGAATTATAACCATTAATAACAAGATTGTTATTTCATATTTTTTTAAAATAAATTTTATTTTATTTTAAAAATATTTATATCTTTTGAAGTAAAATATTATGAAATTTTTACGCTTAAAAATTTTGCTGATACTTTACATTGAACGTTAGAGTTATTTCATTTGCTAGCAAACTTTCCTGATATTGTTATAAGTCTAAAATGCATAATACCATCAACTGATGTATAATAATCTATTACAGCAGCTGCATAAACTTTATTTTGAGCATAATCATGTTTAAATTTCATAACAACATTATTTTTATCATCATCAGTTAAACTATCATAAAATTTTTCTGGATTGTTTAAATAATTTTTATATTTCCAATCATAAGTATAAAGTGGAAAGCCGTTATCGTCAAACCCTAATGGTTTTTCTTTTTCAATTTTTCTACTGTTATAAAATTTTCATGGAGTAACAACATTATTTATAGATAAATTTTTTATATATTCCTCATCAATTAAAGTTTTACCACCATATGTGCTTCCATCTTTAACTGTAATATAAAATTTAAGTTCAAAATTATTTATATCTTTTCTAAATTGATATACTGAGTCTTTATAATCTTTTATATTTATTGTAAAATCTGAACCTATCGCTATCAATCATCTTGATTTTGCATCTACTTCATTACCAATTGTAGAGTTTGTTCTATTTACATACTCTGTATATGGGAGGTTTTTCTTAGGTTTTTCAGGAGTTACTGTTCCTCTAATAAATTTAACATTAAAACTAAATGAACCAAAAAAACTCATATTTTGATCTTTTGCAATTATTCTAACATTTTTAAAATTTATTTCTGAATTTTGATTTGGTTTTATAAATTTAATATTCTCAATTTCTCAATACATTAGATTAGTGTCTTTAATAATTGAATCAACTAAAAAAGCTATGTTTTCAGCTGCTTTGTTTTTTTCGGCCATAGTTCTAAAAACATCTTTTTTTATATCATTTTCACTTTCATTTTCTTTAATAAATATAGAAAAATCTTTTATATCATAATTAGTTATTATAGTTTTTTGATATTGATCATTGCTATATTTGTTAACTTTTGATAAATATATATCTTTATTATTTTCAAAATCTTTTATATTATAATTTTTTGTAAAAGAAACCATTCCTAAAGAAGTTGAAAAAAGTAATAAAGAATTAATTAATTTTTTCATTATTATCCTTTCTTGTACTATGTACATAATAATTATATCTTAATACTTGTAAATTAAATTTTTAAAATACTAAATCAAAGTAAAAAATAAAATACATAATTTTTTCCAGTACATTTCTTTTTAAATTATAAAAATCTTAATTGATTCATTTATTACAATAAAAATTTAAATTATAAAATCAATCAAATACTTTTAAATTTATTGAAACATAAAATTTTTTAACTCATTTTTTCATATCTTTTTACAAAAACGTACATAGTTCCAAAATCTAATAAAATTGAAAAAAATAATCATGGAATATACAGGGAATAATAATTTAATAATTGTCCTTTTTTAGAATAGTCAAAATATTCATCACTATAAATTTCAATATTATAATCGTCATTTAATTTATATTTATCTCCCATAAAATTAGTAATTTTATTTCGAGAATATAAGATTATGTCATTTTCGCTCGGTTTATCATATTCAAGTTGTTCATTACTATATTCACTTTTTTTTCTATAGTTAGTTATGTAAACATTTTTAATAATTAATTTTCCATATATATACTCAACACTATTTTCATAAACTTTATCAATTGGAACAAATATTTCTTTTGTACTATCTTCTAATAATGAAAGTTCAAAAACAATCATTCAGTTTTTTAACATAAAAGAATTAAGCTTTTCGTATTTCAAAATTAAAGATTCACACAATAAAATAATTTTATCTAAGTTATCTCTCCTAAAACATTCAAAATATTCATCTTTATATTCAAAAAAATTATAATTAAACTGAAAGTTATTTTCTTTTTTTGTTTCTTCACTTTCAAAAAATTTATTAATATTTCTATATCTATCTATTTTTTCAGAATCATTAACAAGTCTTTTATAGTAATAATCACTTAAAGGCCCAAAGGGTTCATTTGCAATTAAATATTCATAAAGATAGTCTTTGTAACCATATGCCATTTTTGATAATTGATTAAAAAGATTTCATCTTATGCGATTATAAAATGAGCTTTCCAAATTATTTTTTGCAATATATAAATCATAAATGTAAGAATTGTAATTTTCTTTATTTTTTAGATCATAAAACTCATCCAGTATATTTGAATATAAATCTATTAATAAAGCTATTTCAGGATGTTTTTTTATGTATTCATATTTATTATTTTGCAAAATATAAGTAGGACTTTTAAAATAGCTATATAAATATGATTGGTTACCTTCAGTGAATTTTGGAAAACTATATCTTGCTATATAGTTATTTAAAATATTTAAATAACTAGAATTATTTGTCACTAAATAAAAATTTTCCAAAATTTTTTTTATGATGGGCACTTCCTCAGAATGTGCATAAGTAGCACTATTTAATTTCAGTAATGAATTAAAATTCATATTAAATAGCTTAGGATTATCTTCTAAAATTTTATATTGATCATCAATAAAACTTATAAAGATGTTTTGTTTATTCACTCTAATAAAGTCATCATAAAAAGCAGATGCCTTTATAATATTGATTTCATTTGAAAAATTATCAATCATTTTGTTTTCCACATAGAATTGTAAATTTAACTTATGCCAATCTTTAACTAAATTTGCAGTCTTATTTTCTGAAAGATTTATAAAAGCATTATAATTTTCCATTATTAAATTATTTTTTATATAAGCTTTATTTGATTTAATAAGTCCAAAGTTATTTATGTTATCTTGTTTAAAAAAATAATTACATATTAAAGATACTGTGAAAAATAATCCCACAACAAACATAATGGCAGCTACAAAAGCTTGTTGTTTTATAAAACCAATACAAATATGATATATAAAATCTAAAAAAAATAAAAAGAAAATTAAAAATAATCAATAAAATAATCTTTGATTTATCAAATACCCTTGCAAAGCTTTATCATACATAAGCATAATTAAATTTACAATTGTAATTTGGATTATAATTAGGTTTAATAAAATTATTTTTTGAGTAATAAAACGAGATAGTCAAATTGTTTTTTTATTCAAACCATTTATAATCTCCATATTTATTTTACCGCTGTATATAGAACTATAAAATAAATTGGTATTTATAAGCAAAGTAAAAATTACAATAAAAAATAAATTAATTATAAAAAAATAAAAACCTACTTGTAAAGAACTTAATTTATTTTCTATTTTATCATTTTTACCAACAAATATAAGTAAAGAATAAGAAACAATGTTAATTAATGTTAATAAACTATATACAATATAAATTGACTTTAATTTAAAAATTTGTTTTATGTTACATTTTAATAATACTTTCATAATATACTCATTTCATTCATTTTTTATTAGTTATAAACTAGTTACTATTATTATATATTAATAAAAAAGTTAAACACTTTTTAAACAAAAAATATCTTTATCAATAGATAAAGATATTTTGTTAAGCATTTTCTTGTTTTAATTTTTAGCCTCAGTAATTTTATTCTTGTAACTATTTTTTATATCTTTGTATTTTTGATTATATTCAAGTTTGTTTAAACTTTTATTTTCGTATTTTAATTTAAGGGATTTAATTTCTTCACTTCTCGAATCTTTTAAAATATTAATATTATTTATTTTTAACTGTTTAAGGCCTGCTTTTTTACTTAATATATCAGTTTCTGGATGTATCATCCCTTCGCTTAAAGCAACAATTGTACTTACAACCATTGCTGCAAGAATATTTACAGCAGTTCTTCCTATATCAAAAATATCTTCTAAAACTAACATGATTGACATTGTAGCTTCTCTAAAACTTGGCACACCTAAAGAGCTAGTTAAACTTGTTATAACTAATGTTGAAGTTCCAGGAGTTCCTGGTATTCCAAATGAAATTATTATCGTCATTATTAAACCTAAAATTAAAAATAATCATATACCTTGGTCGTGAATAATAGGAGAATCAGATCCAGTTCACATTAATGACATAATCAAGCCGCCTTCTGCACCTGCTCCTCCAATCATGCCCATAGTTGTTGATAAAGGAATTATTGTTGATACACAAGTTTCATCAACTTTCATTTCATCTACTAAAGATTTCATAGTATAAGGTAATGTTGCACTTGAAGACTGAGTAACTAAACCTTGATAAGTAGGTCTTCATCCTTTTTGTCACCATTTATGTGGTTTTATTTTAGCAATTGCTAATGCAGCTGTTAAATAAATTACACAAATAAATAAACTTACATATGCTGCTCCTAAAACTTTTGCAACTGCTGTTAAAGCTGTTAAAGATTGAGTTATCATTAAGTTTGTAACAATTGACATAATTGCTAAAGGAATTATTTTAATAAAACTATTTACAATTTTTAATACAATATCTCAACTAGCATCCATTAATTTTACAAATGCTTCAACTTTTTTTGGATTTTTTAAAGATATCGCTTTTACACTTAGCCCTACTACTAACGACATAATAATTACTGGAATTACAGCATCACTTGCAAGACTTGCAAAAAAGTTTTTAGGTAAATAATTTATTATCATGTCAGGAATAGATGTTAATTTAGTATCTTCATCTCCTGAACTTCCGTTTGAAAATTTATCTAAAACTTTTTCTCCTTCACTTGTGACTCCAACTTTAAATAATATTCCAATTCCAGCTGCAATACAAAATGCAACAGCAACGTTAATTACTAAAAACACAATACCTTTTGCAGTAATTCTTCCTAATCTTTTTGAACTTTTTTTGGTAACTGCACGATAAATTGATAAGAATATTAAAGGTATCATCAATAAAGTAATTGACAATATAAATACTTTTTTAAATAATACAGATCAGCTATCTAGTTCTTTAATTCATTGATATTCTGCTAATTGATTTCCTTCTTTATCTGTAAATGACTCAGGAAAACCTACAACAGCTTGTATTATGACACCATAAACTAATCCTAAAACCAATCCTGAAAACAAATGTAAAAACTTATTTTTAAATTTCTTTAGAAAAAATCATAATAATATTTGCAGTGTAAAAAAAACTAAAATTGCAATTAATGATTTATAACTACTTATTGAGATAAAATCTTTTAATTTATCTCAAGTACTTGCATATAACATATTTCCCTTTCTAACCAAATAAAAAAAGAGCATCAAATAAAATAGGTGTATTTAACTATTTTTTATTCAATACTCTTTTATATTATTAGTATAAATTTTATTTTTTTAAATTTTAATAAAGACAACATAAAAGAGTAGATCTGTTATTATCATCATTATTATTTGTTAATATAAATTTACTCATAATACTTTGCCTCCATATTTT
Organism: Spiroplasma tabanidicola; assembly: GCF_009730595.1. Classification (NCBI taxonomy): domain Bacteria; kingdom Bacillati; phylum Mycoplasmatota; class Mollicutes; order Entomoplasmatales; family Spiroplasmataceae; genus Spiroplasma; species Spiroplasma tabanidicola. Next base: position 1,114,966 of record NZ_CP046276.1, read on the forward strand.
TATATTATCACAAGATATATAAAAATACATTCAATTAAAGTAAAATTAAAAATATTTAAAGGAATTTTATAATGAAAAGATGTAATTGAGCAAACATAAACGAATTAATGAAAAATTATCATGACAATGAATGAGCAAAACCTATTTATGAAGATAAAATATTTTTTGAGTTCTTAATTTTAGAATCAATGCAAGCAGGTTTAAGCTGAGATATAGTTTTAAAAAAGAGAGAGAACTTTAGAGTGGCTTTTGATAATTTTGATTATCAAAAAATCGCAAGTTATGGCAAAAATAAAATTGATGAATTAATGAAAAACAAAGGCATTATTAGAAATCAGCTAAAAATAAAAGCAGCAATTAATAATGCAAAACAATTTATTGAAATAATTAAACAGTATAATAGTTTTAGTAAATATATATGAAGTTTTGTGAATAATAAACCTATTATAAATGAATTAAAAAGTGATAAAGATATCTTATCTAGTAGCTTATTATCTGACAAAATTTCAAATGAGTTAAAAAAATGTGGTTTCAAATTTGTTGGAACCACAATAATTTATTCTTTTTTACAAGCCACCGGAATTATAAATGATCATATAAATGATTGTTTTGTTAAAAATAAGTATTAGCTATTTTCTTTTTCTTTGATAATTATAAACTGAGTTTAAAACCATCCCCATCGGAGCTCATTTAGTTATTTTTTTTACAAGTTTGTTAGAAAATCCTGTAATAATGAAATTTTTCTTTTTAACTTTCAAAGCTGCTTTTAAGCTTCTTCTTGCATATGTTGAAGTTTTCATAACTTTAATTGTAGATTTATACTTGGCTTCTTTTTGATTGCTACTTCTATTTCAAAAATCAGTTTTTAAAGGTCCAGGACAAACTGTGATAACCCTTGCTTTTGATTTTGTTTTTTTAAGTTCTGTATTTATAGCCACTCCTAAACTAAAAACATAAGCTTTTGATGCATAATATGATGCAAAAACTGGTGCTGGAGTAAATGCAGCCATTGATCCAACATTAATTACTCTTCCATAATTTTGTTTAACAAATTTTTTTATCATTTCTTTTGTTAAAAAATGCAATGATTTAATATTTAAATCAATCATATTCATTTCTTGTTCAACATCACTTTGTGAAAAATAACCTCAAACTCCATATCCTGCATTATTGATAAATATTTCTATATCAAAGTCTTTACATTTATCTATTACTATCTTATTGTTTTCAAAAACACTTAAATCATAATTTCAAGCAATAATATCTTTATCACCAAACTGTTCTTTTAAAGATTCTAAACTTGAAGCATCTCTTGCTATACCAATTATGTTATAACCTAACTTTAATAATTCTTTGCAATACTCAAATCCAAGACCCTTACTCGCTCCAGTTACAACTGCATATTTATCCTTGCTTATAATTTTTTTCGCCATTAAATTAATCCTCTTTTTTTAAACTGCTTGTGTTAAATAAAACTTTTTTGTTTTTTATAATGTAATTTAACGCTGAAGCTATGCAAAGCACAGTTGTAATATACATTGGAATCATTATAATCTGATTGATTCATCCATACTCATCAAACTTAGTTTTACCTTGAAATGAACCATTAAAAAATCTGAATCCTACAAAAAACAATATTGTTAAACCAATCATTTCAAAAGTTGCACGATATTTTCCCAACTTGTCTGCTGCCATAATCGTATTGCTTGAGGCTAAAATTTGTCTAACAACATCAATTAAAAAATCTCTACAAATTAAAATAACACACATTCAAACAGGAATAATTCCTCCAATTGCAAAAACTATTAAAACACTGTTTGTTAATAATTTATCAGCAATTGAATCAAAGAACTTACCAAAAGTAGTTATTTGATTATATTTTCTTGCAATGTATCCATCTAAAGCATCGGTTAAACTTGCCACAATAAATAAAATTCCTGCAATTAAATATGCATAAGGTAATGAATAATTACTTATATTTATTGCTTTATTAAAAACTCCATATAATAAATTAGCATTATTATCAAAATTACAAATTATCATTAAAGTAATTATGATTGGTATCAAAATTATCCTAATCATTGTAATTCTATTTGCTCAATTCATATAAACTCCCCTTTTTATTTTTTCATAAAAAAACCCAGAACAGTAGGTCTGAGCTTTTATCTATGCAGCAGATTTTTGTACTTTATAATACTTTTTAGAAAGTACACCGATATAAATATCTGCATTAACTAGTCATCCAATAACTCCAGCACTAACTCTTGATAATTTCACAACATCATGAACTCATCCATACTCTTCTACTAAGACATCATAATCAACAAAATTGTCTAAGTGTAAGATTTTATTATAATTTAAAAGTATATCTTTTGACAATTGTAGGATATTTTCAATTTCATTTGTACTTGTTATTTGTTTTAAAACTTCAATAATTTTTGATAGTTCTGAATTTTTCTTTAATCTAGTTGGTAAATGTTCATATCTTGATAAGATGTTTGAAGCTAGTGATGATATTTTTTGAATTGCAAAATCTTCATTAATATCTAAAACTTTCTCTCCGTGTTTTTGTCTAGTTAAATAATTAATATTTTTAAAACACTCTGATAAACTTTCAAATGCGACATTTGCAGAAGATAAAATTACTTCATTTTTAGCAAAAATTTTTACATCAAACTTTTCGTCTTCTAATTGAGATTGATTTTCTTGTCTCAAATCATTTACTTTGTGAATCACGCTGTTTAAAATCGATTCAAGTTCATTTTCGCTGTCTAATTCCTTTAATTTATTTTCGTCATACTCAATTTTAAAATTATCATTATTAATTGTTTGATCTTTCAAACAATCATTATTGTAATAATTGATAATTTCTTCAAAGACTCTTTTAAAAATATCTAGCACCATTTTAAACTCCTATTTAACTACATTTTACACTAAAATACTTTTTTTTACCTTTTTTAACAATGATAGTTTTTCCAAAATATATAAAATTTTTGCCAATAATTTCATCTTCTTTAAAGTCGTTTCTACCTTTTATAGTAATAGATTTATCTCTAATTAACTCTCTAGCTTCTCGATTTGATGAAGCGATTTTAGATGAAACTAAAAAATCAATAAACTTCAAATCAAGTTGTGAGCTACTATTAGGAATTGATAGGCAAATTGCTTTTAATTCACTTTCATTTAAAGATTCAATATCTCCTGAAAAGATAGCTTCAGTTATTTTTATTGCTTTTTGATATCCTTCTTGTCCATGAACTCAACTAACAACTTCTTGTCCTAATCTTTTTTGAGCCAATCTTTTGAAAGGCTCTTTTTTATGTTCTGTTAAAATTTTATCTATTTCTTCTAATTCTAATGTAGTTAAATGTTTTAAAAATGTTTCGACATCATCATCATCTTGATTTACAAAAAACTGATATAACTCATATTCACTTGTTTTATTTGCATCTAACCATATTGTTCCTGTTTCAGATTTACCAAACTTTCCACCATCTTTTTTAGTTAAAAGTTTAAAAGTAACTCCAGCTGCTTTTGAATTTTCTCTTCCAACTTTTGAAGCAATATAATCAGTTCCACTAGTAATGTTTCCTCATTGATCTGAACCACCAAATTGAATTCTACAATCTCTTGTACTATATAATTGATAAAAGTCATATCCTTGCAACATAGTATATGAAAATTCTGTTACACTTAATCCTTTTTCAATTCTTGTTGCAATATTTTCTTTTGCCAATAAATAAGCTAAGTTAAAATCTTTTCCTATAATTCTTAAAAAATCAATTAAGCTCATCTTACCAAGTCATTCATTATTATCCACAACTTCAATTGATGGAATAATTTTTGTAACCTGTTTTCTAATTGATTCAACATTTTCTTTAACTTTATCTAAAGTTAATAAAACTCTTTCAGTATTTTTAAAACTTGGGTCTCCTATCATTCCAGTTGCTCCACCAAGAATTAAAATTGGTTTAAAACCAAAATCTTGAAATCTTTTTAAGTTTATCAACGGAATAATATGTCCAATATGTAAAGAATCAGCTGTTGGATCAAATCCACAATAAACTCCAGCATTATCTTTTTGTGCGTTTAATAATTTTTCTTCATTAGTGATTTGATTTAACAAATCTCTTTGCTTCAATTCTTCTATGATTGATTTCATTATTATTGTTCCTCACTATTTTTAGCAGGTTTTTTATTATCACCTTGTACTGCAACATCTTTACTCATACTTGCACTTACATCTTTTACTTCTGAATAAACTTCATCTGCTTTATCAATTATATCAACAGTAATTAAGGCTAAATCTTTTGCAATTGCTTGAACGTTTTTAGAGTTTTTTATCTCTTTACCAATTTTCATACTTGTTTGTCCCATTTTCATTAAGACTTTATATGCTAGTTCTTTTGATTTAACAGCATCTAGTTCATCACTTACTTCTTTTACTTTGTCTAGTTTCATTTCAATACTTGCAATAACTTCATCACTTTCATTACCTTGAGTTTTTTCTCAAGCTTCATCTAGTGCTGAAATAAATTTTTTGATTTGTGGACGATATTTTTTTATATAATCAACAAAATCGGCTCTTAATTCAATTCCTTTTTTTGGAGCAAGCATCATACCAATGAATGCAAACCCAAAAATTTTAGCTAACTTAAACATTTTTTTAACTCCTTAATTAATCTTCTGAGTTTGCAAAATCTCTTAATTTTTCAACCATTTTATAAAATATATCTTTGTTTTTTGTAGCAACTTTTACTCATGATTTTACATTTCTTTTTGCTAAAGCATCAAAAATATCAACGTAGTTTGAAACTCTTGCAATTGTATCTACTGTTGCATTCAAAATTTCAGATTTATATGTTAAATCTTCAAAAAAGTAATCAACTTTCTTAGCGGCAATCCCTACTTTCCTTAAAGTAATGATTGTATATAAAACTAAAATTATGGCTAATACCATTAAAACAATTATTAAACCTGTTTGTGTTGCGCTTAAAGCATCAGTTGCATAAAAGTGAATTGGTAACATAAATTTTCTCCTTAAAAAACAATACAATTTCATTATACATTATTAGTTAAAATTCTAATCTTTATTATTGAAAGATATCTTATTTATTTTCTTTTTTAAATCTTTCAAGTTCATCATCTCATGAACCTTCTCTTTTATGTCCTGCATTTTTGTCTGGCTGTGGTTTAACACTTTCACTATAATCAACATGACTTTCTCAATTGAATGCTTGTTTTTTATTATTTGCAGCCTCTCTTAAAGCGATTAGTTTTTGTGCTCTTCTAGTTTCAGAATTGTAAGCATTATTATAAATTTGTTTTCTTCTGTCTTTAAGACTCATATTTGGATCAAAAGTTTGATGTGCTTCAACAAATAATAAGTTTTGATGAATTTGGTTTAATTTATTTTTATAATTCTCTTTTAATTCAATAGTTTTTTCGACTTTTTCTTCACTATAACCTTTATTTTTCATTACTTCAATTTTTTTAGAATACTTATTAACAAGTTTATTAAACTTGTTTTCTTCTTTCATAAGTTTTTTATGCTGTTTAATTATATTTTCATTTTTTTCTCTTAATTCAGCAGTTACATCCGAAATAGTTTTTTCTAATTCTTTTCTTTCTTCTTTAGAAACTAAGGGCTCTTGTTTTCTTCTCGGTTTAATTAAAGTTGGTTTACCCTCATTTGGTGAAATACTAATATCTTTTCCTAATCTTGAAGGTCTAATAAATTCTTTTATTTCAACATCTTTGAATAAATCATTAGATTTTTTAATTTCTTCCATTCTTTTTTTAGGATCATTTTGTATATTGTTTTTTTCATCATTTTGATTTGCCATAATTTTCACCGCCCATTTTTTAAAAAAAGATTAATCGGAAATCAAAGTTACATCTTTCTTTTTACCAGTTTTAATCTTTTTTTGTAATTTATCAATATATGTATTTAATTCTTTAAGTTTTGCTATCAAGTATTCTTCTCTTTCTTGGTCATTTTTAAAAGTTTTTGTTTCAAGTTCTAAAATGCTTAGTTCAGTTTCTTTCTCTAAACTTTCGCTTTTAATTTCTTTTAAAAAAAATATTTTATCTTTTACTTCATTTTCTAAACTTTCTAATGAATATTGATCATCATAATCTAGATTAGAGTTTTTAAGTTTTTTTGTTTTGTATTTTGATGTATCTGTATTTAAAAAACGTTGCAGCATATCAACCTTAGTTTCATCAGAACCACCAACAGATCTCATAGCTTCTCTTTTTTCTTGAGCCTCTCTTGATAATCTTAGTTTTCTTTCTAATTCTGTTTCCACTTTATTATTTTTTAAATTTTTATCTAAATATTTTTTTGCCCTATCTGCATAATTTTCTGTTTTTGATTTTGATAAGTCTGTATAAAGATTTTCATCAACTCCACCAGTTCTTTTCATTTCTTCTATTTTATGCAATTTTGCAATAATTGGATCATTTTCTATGATTTCACTTTGCAATTGTGAAGACTTATCTCTAGCTCTATTAATAATTAATCCTAATGGACCTTCTACTTTTCTAGTTTCTCTTTTAATACCAACATTTTTTCTCATTTCAGCAAGTTTATTTGCTATTTCTTGAGTTTCTTCATAAGAAACATTATTTTCTCCTTCAATGTTTCTTGCAATATCATTAATTGAGGGTGCAGCATTTTCTGAATCTACAAAAACAGGATCTAAATTAAGTAGCGGATCATTGTTATAACTTCAATGATTTGGTACTCTATCTTCTTCGTGTTTAGAAAATTCACTTTTGTCTTTTTTATTCTTCTTTTTAATAAGACTCATGTTTTTGCCCCCCAAACTTTATTAATAATATTTTATACTTTTTATTCTTGTAGAACTAATATTTTCTCTTCCAAATTTTGCTTGTTTAACCCCATTTATAAGCACTAAATCACCTGTAAAATATATTTTATTTGCTGTAATTGCTTCACCAACTCCATAAATATCTACTGGAGTATTTTCTTTTTCAAATAAACTAATTTTTTCAACATTAAACCCTGACGAAACTATTATTTTTACATGATTATGTCCAGCGTTATCCAATGCTAATCTTAGTTTTTTTACTAATGTAGGATTAACACCATGAAGTTCTTTATCTTTTTCTTTAACTCCTTGAAGAGATTTATCAACTAAAGCACTTGAAGTATCTAATCTGACTGCTCATAAATCATTTTTAAATTCATTTGCAACAAGCAAACTATCATTAATACAATCATTATTATAATCAACAAGAGCTACTAAATTATTATCTGGAAATGTTTCTTGATATGCTTTTAAAGCTTTTACCAAGTTTCCGTCAAATGATGCAATTAAAGCATGAGGCATAGTTCCTTTTAGATTTGGCTCTAAATCAAGGTATTCAAAACTAGCAGCAGTCACTAAATTATTATTTCCACCAATAAAAGATGCATAACCATCAATTTGTTGAGTGTTATAAAAATCCATTCTATCGTTCATATTTAATATTGTTTTGTTATTTGCAACTCTTTTAAGATTAAAAACATTGGTTGCAATAGTTGATGCTCTTGATAAAATACCATCAAACAAACCTTCAAATCTTGCAAAATCTTTATATTTACCAGTTATTTTTAATATTGGTTCTAACGGTTGAGCTATGTCTCCATCTTGTAATCCTTCAACAATTAAATCTTTTACTCCACTCAATCTTAAAATTTCACAAATTATATCAATTCCACAAATTACAGTATTTTCTTTTCTTTGAAACCATTGCATAGTTACATTTTGATCTGGTTTATATTTATTAAGTATTTCTTTTGTTTTTTTGAAATAATCTGCAGAATAATAATCATCAAATATTCTTAAATCAATATTAAATTTATTTTTCATCTAGATAACCTCTCAAATTGATTTTCCTAAAAAATCATTTGCTAAATTTAATTCAATTATTCCACTATCATTGATATTTCTATTATCAATTTTTAATTCTTTACCACTACATAACATGCCATATGATTCATTTCCTTTTAATGAACCTTTTAAAATTTGAACTCCACTGGGCATAAATGAACCAATTGTTGCTAAACAAGTAATTAAACCTTGTTTAACATTATTTGCTCCACATATTATTTGCAAAATTTCTTTTCCATTATTTACTTTACATTTTGACAAATGAGTACCTTCAATTTTTTCGCACTCTTCAACTTTAGCCACAACAAATTGAGCTTCAATATTATCAATTTTTATATGTTCTTTTAAAGCTTGTTTTGCATAATTCAGCAACACTAAATCTTCTATACGATAAGTTTTTTCTTTATCTATTTTTGGATCAAAAATATTTGCTCCAATTAACTTATCATTATTGAATAATAATTCAATATTATTTACTTTTTTTGTATTATTGACTGCTCTATTTTCAAATAAAACAAATAATACATCAAAATTTTTATTGTAATTTACAAAAAATTTCATATTCTATTCTCCTTTTACACTAGGAATGATTACAAAACAATTATATAATAATTTTGTCTTATATATAACTATGCAACTAAAAAAGTTTGTGTAGTCATAAGTAATAGTTTAAAATATACTAATACTTATTATTAACTATATATAGCGAAGGGAGAGTTAAATGAAAGTAGCAGTTATTATAGATTCATCAGCGGGAATAAAAAATATAAAAGATTTCAAAGATTTGCATCTAGTTCCATTAATGATTACAAAGGAAAATGGAGAACAAATTAGTGACGACGAACATTTTAGTTTTGATGAGTTTTATAAATTAAACGATAGCCAATTGTTAAAAATATCAATGACAATACCAGGTGTTATGATGAAAAAATGAGATGAACTGTTAAAAAGTTATGACAATATTGTATGTTTATTATTGTCAAAAGGCTTATCAAGCCAGTTTGAAACATATAACATGCTAGCTAAAGATGAAAAATATGCAGGTAAAGTTTTTGTAGTGGATACAAATGGTGTTAGCGTTGTTTTAAAACAGCAAGTTTTAGATACAATTGAGCTTATAAAAGAAGGAAAAACTGGACAAGGAATTTTAGAAGTTATTGAATCTAGAAATAATAATTTTAAATGTTTTATCATTCCAAAAACATTAGATCAACTTGTTAGAGGTGGAAGAATTTCAAAAGCAGCAGCCTCAATGGCAAAGTTTTTAAAAATTAATCCTATCTTAAAATATGATGGGAAAATTGATAAAGAAGGAAAAACAAGAACTTTTAAAAAAGCAATTTTAGAAGCTCTAGAGTTATTGCGTAAAAGAACGAAGTCTAAAACTATGGAGTTAGATGTGTCATATTCAAGAACAGATGAAGAAACTTTAAAATTTGTACTCGCAGCAATCGAAGAAAAAGGATTTAAAATTCGTTTGAAAGAAGATATCCCAAACACAATTACATGCCATACAGGTAGAGATACATTTGCTCTATCTATATGAGACACAAATATTAAATAAAATTCGCAATAATTAGGAGGAAAACATATGAAAATAGGAATTTTGGTAGATAGTTCAACTGGTCTTGAGCCCGATAAAATCGCCAACACAAACATTGAAGTGATTCCACTTCATATTATTATAAAAAATACGCAAGATATTCTTGATACAAAAGAACAAAGAGATTTAAATAATGTTTATGAACAAATTCATAATGGGGTTAATGTGACAACCAGTCAAGCTTCTCCAGGAGAACTAATTTTAAAATATGAAGAAATGTTGAAAAAATATGATCATATTATTCATTTACCCATTCCTACAAATTTATCAGGGATGGCTCAAACTGCAGTTATGACTTCTAAAGATGAAGAGTTTTTAGGAAAAGTAACTGTTGTTGATCATTATTTAGCAGCAAATCTATTAGGTAGATTAGCACTTATTTTAAACGATATGACAAAAGATGAAAGTCTTGAAATAAAAGATTATTTAGAAAAAATAAAACTATGAGAAGATAACTCATTGATTTATTTAATTCCAAGTGATTTAAAAAAATTAGCAAAAGGTGGTAGAGCGCAATCTTTATTGCTTTCAGTCTTAAAATTTTTAAAACAAAAAATTGCAATTCAATGAGGATTAAAACCTAAAAAAGCTGCAATGGGTAGAACTATTGGATCAATTATTGATAAACTACTTGATAATATTAAGGAGAAATTTAAAAATGCTTATAAAATAATTCTTGTTAGAACTGAATTAATTAGCGAAAAGTTTTTAAATCAAATTAAAAGTAAATTTGAAGAGTTAAAAATTGATTATGATGATGAAATAATACCAACTCCCTTCCCTTGCCACGCCGGATTAGAAACTGTTGGTTTCTTAATCTATGATAAAAAAATGGAAAAATAAAAACGATTAGAAAACCTAATCGTTTTTTTACCTTACTTGGCAGGGATAGCAGGACTTGAACCCACGACACTCGGATTTGGAGTCCGATGTTCTACCAACTGAACTATATCCCTAAATAAAAAACCTTACAATCGCAAGGTTTACTTCCTGTTTGGCAGGGGTAGCAGGACTTGAACCCACGACACTCGGATTTGAAGTCCGATGTTCTACCAGCTGAACTATACCCCTAGATAACTCTTAGATTATACATTATTTTGTACAAAAAAGAGTTATTTATTTTTTTTACTTTCTACAATCCTTACAAAGACCGTATACATCAAGTTTAAAATAATCAATACAAAAATCAAATTTTTCAATTAATGGTTTTAAAACTTCAGAAACCTTCTCATCTATCGAAGAATAATTTATATGCTCAAATTTCTTACACTTATAACAATTTATATGTATTAATTTAGGTGCAGCAGCCTCATAAACTATTTGTTTACCGTTTAAGCTGTTTGCAAGCAATAGATTTAAGTTTAAGAATAGATCAATGTTATTGTAAACTGACATAACATTAACTGTATCCATTTGTGATTCTAATTCTGATATTAATTCACTTGTAGTAAAATGTTTTCTTGATGCTATTATTTTTAAAATGCATTGTCTTACGTAAGTGATTTTAATTTTATTTTTTTTAAGAATATTTATATATTCTTTGTATAACTCGTCATACATATTTTAGTTTTTAGCTAAAGATTCGATTATTTTTACTAGATCATTTACAGTATTCATGCCCATTAATTGATCATCTGATAAAGTTATATCAAGTTTTTCTTCTAAAAAAACTACCATGTCCATAAGATCTAGTGAGTCCAACCCTAAAGATTTTAATTCTGTATCTTTAGTAATTGCTGCTTTAGCTCCTTTATTTATAAGAGTTCTTTTTATTTCTTCAAAATAATTCATTCTAATCACCATTTAATATTATATATATTTTGTCATAAAATATCATAAAAAATGTGTATTTAAAAATTTTTCGCTATTATAAAAAACTTTTACTATTTTAGGCTTTAATAATTCATCAAAATTAAACTGCAATTTTATGGTTTCTTTTTTAGGACCTAAACTTTTAAAATGCTTTAAAAAATAATATTTAAACATATCGATATTTATAAAAGGTTCCTTACCATCTAAGACTAAAATTTTAATTTTTTCTAATTTACTAAAATTTATAGTTAAATTATTTTCAACAAAATCATTCACAATATTTTCACTATTTTTATCTTCTTTATCATTATCATTATTTGCATTTGTGTTTTCAATTATATCTGTATTTGATTTAACAACATATTTTATTAAAACAACAGTCGTTATAGATAAAAAAGCTGTTACTACTAAAAACGGAATAAATACTTTAGATAATATCTTTTTCATTTTTTATAATATAATCTATAACCGTTTCAATATCATTATCATCAAATGCAAAATTTAATAAATCTGAATTTGTTATATTTAGCTCATATGCTTTTTTAATTTCAAAGTTAACTGACTCTATTTGAACAAGTAAGTTTGATAAATCAATAGTATTTATATTTTTAAATAAATTTAAAATTAATCCACCAAAGTTTATATTTCAGCTAAATGTTACTTTATCATCAATATTTGGATTTTTTACAATTCCATTTCTCCCATATTCACTTTCTCTAACTATATTTTTTTGTATATTATATTCTGTTTTAACATTTGTTTTAAAGGCATAATCATTTTCTGACTCTAATTGAAAAATTGGATTTGGTTTTTTAAGATCATAAAATTTTTTTATGTCTTTTGAATTAATATCTCAAGTAGCTTCAACTACTTTATTATTATTTTGACCAATTTTTAATCTATCCATAAAAGTTTTTAAGTTTAATCCTAAAACTTGTGAGTTTTTTATTTCATCATAAAAAAAATAATTTATATTTTTAATATTTAAATCAAAATCAATTCTATTGGTATCTTCAAATATTTCAATTGTAAATAATTTTTTAACAAGCACTTTTCTTTTAAAGTTTGTTTTATCATAATCATTTTGTAAATTTAAATAAACATAATCATGTAACAAAATGCTTGTGTCAACAACTGTTGTAAAAGGTCTTAAATCAATTATTATATGTCCGCTTGTATTATTATCAAAACCACTGATTGTATAAGAACTATTTAAAGTAAAACTGATTCTCATAATTTTATTATTTCTGATATCTTTAATAGGAACCAATATTTCTCTAAACTCAACATTAGACATTTGAGATAACTTAGTATTTTTAATTTTAAATAACATTTTTTTTATGATATTTTTTTCAGTTTGATTATTTTTTCCTCAATCTAGTTTAATACCTTCAGCTCCAAAATCTGAATCAATAGCCATATTAATTTCAGTTTTTTCAATTGATATATTTATTTCTTTATTGTAAGAATCTCTAGAAATTTTTGACCAAGCGTCATCTTTTATAGTAGGTCTAATTAAAAGTCGATAATACTTTTCTTTACCTATATAAAATTGTTGATTAACAAAAACAACATCCATTGATAAAAAACCATCTTTGTTAGTTTCGATAGTTACTTTATTTCCAATATCGTCATTATTTTTAAGTTGTCCTACATCACGTTGGTATTGCACTTCTGTAATCATATGTACCTCCTAGTATATAATCGAAAAAAAATACTAAACTTTTTCAAAATTTAGTATTTTTATTTATTATAGTTTGGAGATTCTTTTGTTAATTCAACATCATGAGGATGTGATTCTCTTAAACTAGCAGAAGTAATTTTTACAAATTTAGTATTATGTCTTAAATCATCAATGTCTTTACTTCCGGTATATCCCATACCGCTTCTTAATCCTCCGTTTAATTGAAAGATTACATCTTTTGCATGTCCTTTAAAAGGAACTCTACCTTCAATACCTTCTGGAACTAATTTTTTTGCATCTTTTTGGAAATATCTATCTTTACTTCCTCTGCTCATTGCAGCAAGCGAACCCATTCCAACATAAGTTTTATACTTTTTACCATTTGCAATAATTTCTTCTCCAGGAGATTCTTCTGTTCCTGCAAAAATACTACCAAGCATCACGCAATTTGCTCCAGCCGCTAATGCCTTGACAATGTCGCCAGAATATTTAATTCCTCCATCAGCTACAATTGTAACATCTTTATCTTTTGCTCATTCATAAACTTCATTTATAGCACTAATTTGCGGAACCCCAACTCCAGCAACAACTCTTGTTGTACAAATACTTCCTGGACCTACTCCAACTTTCACAGAATTTGCCCCTGCTTCATACAACGCTTTTGCTCCGGATGCAGTACAAACATTTCCTCCGATTATGTTTAAGTCAGGGTATCGTTTTCTAATATTCTTAATAACTTCTAAAATGCTTTTACTATGACCATGTGCTGAGTCAACCACGATTACATCAACCCCAGCTTCAACTAAAGCTTTAACTCTTGGCATTGTATCTTCTCCAACACCAACTGCAGCACCGGCTCTTAATCTTCCTTGTTGATCTTTACATGCATATGGATAACTTATTGCTTTATCTATATCTTTTGTAGTTATTAAACCTTTTATTGTTCCTTCTTTATCAATAATTGGTAATTTTTCAATTTTGTTTTTTACCATTATTTGTTTTGCTTCTTCAATAGTTGTTTCTGGAGTTCCTGTAATTAAACCTTCTTTTGTCATAACTTCTTCAACAATAAAGTTGGTACTTTTAATATATTTAATATCTCTATTTGTAATAATTCCAATAAGTTTTTTGTTGTCATCAATTACAGGAAGTCCTGATACTTTATATGTTGACATTATTTTCATCGCTTCTTCAATTGTATTATTTTTAAATACCGTAATTGGATCTTTTATGAATCCAGATTCATTTCTTTTAACTTTTGAAACTTCTAATGCTTGCTCTTCAATTGTTAAGTTTTTATGAATTATTCCTAATCCACCTTCTCTTGCCATTGCAATTGCTAAATCAGCTTCAGTAACTGTATCCATAGCAGCGCTTATAACTGGCATGTTTAATGTAATTTTTGGAGTAAGTTGTGTTTTTAAACTAACTTCATTTGGTAAAACTTCTGAGTAATTTGGTACTAATAAAACATCGTCAAAGGTTATTCCTTCTCCAATTATTTTTCCAAATAAATTGTCCTTGTTCATATTTTAATCCCCTTTAACTATTCTCACTCAATGGTTCCTGGTGGTTTTGAAGTTATATCATAAACTACACGATTTACTCCACTGACTTTATTAATGATCTCATTTGTTACTTCTTCTAATAATTCTCATGGTAAATGACTTGCATTTGCTGTCATAAAATCAATTGTATTTACACTTCTTAATGCAACTACATAATCATATGTACGATTATCTCCCATTACTCCAACTGTTTTAACAGGAAGGATTGTTGCAAATGCTTGACTAACTTTATTATACAAGTCGTATTTAAATAACTTACTAATAAATATATCATCAACTTCTCTTAATATATCTGCTTTTTCTTTTGTTACTTCATTTATAATTCTAATTCCTAAACCTGGGCCTGGGAAAGGATGGCGATTTATAATTTTTTCATCAAGTCCTAGTTGTTTTCCAACTTCTCTAACTTCATCTTTAAATAAGGTCCTTAAAGGTTCTAATAATTCAAAGTTTAAATTATCAGGTAGACCTCCAACATTATGATGTGATTTAATCATTTTTGAACTGTGATTTTTAGATGATGATTCAATTACATCAGGATAAATTGTTCCTTGTGCTAAAAATTTTGCATTTTTCATTAATTTTGCTTGCTCATTAAAAACATCAACAAATTGTTTTCCAATAATTTTTCTTTTATCTTCTGGATCTTTAACGTTTTCTAAAGCTTTATAAAATTGATCACTTGCATCAACTAATTTGATATTCATATCAAAAAGTTTTGAGTATGCATCCATAACTTTTTTTGCTTCATCTTTTCTTAATAATCCTGTATCTACAAAAATACAAGTTAATTGTTTTCCGATCGCTTTTGATATTAAAGCTGCTGCAACAGAAGAATCTACTCCTCCACTAAGCCCTAAAATAACTTCTTCTTTTTTTACAACTTCTTTAATTTCTTTTACTTTGTGGTCAATAAAAATGTTCATACTTCAATCTTTTTTTGCTTCACAAATATCATAAACAAAGTTTTCTATCATTTGTGTACCTTCTTGGGTATGAGTTACTTCTGCATGAAATTGAATACCATACATTTTTTTAGCATCATTAGAAATAGCTGCAATTGATGCATCTGAATGAGCAATTTGTTCAAACCCTTCTGGCATTTTTATCAAATGATCAGCATGGCTCATTCATACTTGTTTTTTGTCACTAATATTTTTAAACAATTTGTCACTTGTCTTATCAATAAACAAAGTTGCTTTTCCAAACTCTTGATTATCTGCTAGTTCTACTTTTCCACCATTAATTTCTGCCATCAATTGCATTCCATAACAAACTCCAAGAATTGGTATATTTAAATTAAAGATTTCTTTATCGATTGTATATGCATCTTGTGCGTATACACTTGAAGGGCCACCTGATAAAATAATACCCTTCAGGTTTTTATATTTTTTTAAATCTATTGCTGTAGTTGTAAATGATATAACTTCACTAAATACCCCAATTTCTCTAACTCTTCTTGATAAAAGTTGAGTATATTGACTACCATAATCTAAAATTATAATCTGTGTGTCTTCCATTTAAATCTCCTATAAGTCTATGATAATTTTAACAAAAAAAATAAAAAAAACTCACAAGTTAAGTTGTGAGATGTTTTCTTTAAATGGGGCGTGTGAAGGGAATTGAACCCTCGAATGCCGGAACCACAATCCGGAGCGTTAACCACTTCGCCACACACGCCATATTAACTTTATTATTATACTAAAAAAAAGATTTGATTCATAAATAATAATAAAAACATTAAAAAAAGTAACTTTTTATAAGTTACTTTTAATTATGTTACAGTTAAAATTTCAGGTCTTTCTAAAATTTCTTTTACTTTTGCCAAAAATTTTCCCGCTTCTGCTGCATCAATAATTCTTTGATCAATAGTTAAACTAATATTCATCATAGCCTTAATTGCAAGTTTTTCATTACTTACAACAACAGGTTTTTTAACAACTTTACCAACACCAACTACTGCTGCATTTGGATAAAAGATAGTTGGAGTAGCTTGAATTGCTCCAATGTTTCCATAGTTAGCAATTGTTATTGTACTTCCTTCAACTTCATAGTTGTACAATTCTCCCGCTCTTAATCTTTGAGTAATTTCTTTAATATCAATTGCAACATCTTTAATTGACATTTTTTCAACGAATTTTAAAACTGGAATAATTAATCCTTCACTAGTTTCTGTTGCTAATCCAATATTATGATATTGCTTAATAACAACTTCATTTGTTTCAGGATCATAACTAGAATTTAGTTTAGGATGTTCTTCTAAAGCGACACTTATTGATTTTACAATAAATGAGATTGTAGAAAATTTAATACTATTGTGAGTTGTTTTTAATAAGTGTTTTAATTTTAAAATTGAAGACATATCAACTTCTGTAGAAATAGTTAATGGCGGAATATAATTTTGACTTAAAATCATTGATTTTACAGCTTGATTTCTATTTTCATTAACTTTCTCTCTTGTTACCATTTTATTCTCATCTTCACCTTCAAATTCCATATAGCCAATTGATTCTTCATTACTATTTTTTTCAAAATTTACAGTTTGCATATCATCATAATTTTTATTTTGTTGATTCATTTGATTCGTTAAATTTTCATCAAACTGTTGTTGATTAGGATAGTTTTGTTGAGGATAAAACTGATTTGGTTGAGGATTTTGTTGAGGATAAAACTGATTTGGTTGGTTATAAAAATGGTTTTGTTGAGGATTTTGTTGAGGATAAAACTGATTTGGTTGAGGATTTTGTTGAGGATAAAACTGATTTGGTTGGTTATAAAAATGGTTTTGATAGTTTGGATCTGATGCTCTTTTTAAATCATATTTGAAATCATCAATTTCTCTTTTAATAATTCCTTTAATATCATCATTTGAAACTTTTCCTGAACCTAATGGTATATTTTGAATTAAGTTTTGCATTAATATATATTGCATTAATTGAGAGAAAGTATCTGTTCCTCCATTTAAAGAACTTACTGTGTTTACTCTTTGGGTTGCTTGATTTAATTGATTTTGTTGTATTAACGCAGTTTGTAAATCATTAATTTGTTTTTGTAAATATGTGATAGTTTCATTTGCTTGATTTCCAGCCAAATTGATATATTCTCCTCCAACTTCATCAAGTTGTTTTTTGATTTGTTTTTGCACTTTTTTTGGTGTTGTGTCAGGAACTTCTTGAGTTACTGTCATTGTCGTGTTTTGCTCTGGTTTATAAAATTCATTAGCAGAAAACCAGTTTTTTTGATGTTCAAAATTTTCGTGTGCTTGTTGTTTTGTATTACTATAAACAACACCATTTTGTTGATCATTTTTTACTTCTAAATATGAAGTATATAAATTGCTTGCTCTTAATCATGATTCAAATTCTCTTTTTCCAGCTGGAGACTCCCCATATGGAACTTGCATTGATTGGCCAGTATTAGGATCTGTAATTGTAACTGGTTGAAGAAATTGTTGAGGGATTTTCCCTTCTTGCAAATATTGAACATATTTCGGAATGCTTTCATCCAAACCTTGTTCTACTGCTCTTCTTCTAGAAAGAATAGTACTTCTTTCATCTCTATTTTTCATTAAATTTCAACGTTTATTTACATCATATAAATTTGATAATTTTGATTCTGCATATGTTTTTTGTTGTTTATTATCAATTTCATTTATTAATTGTTCAGGTTTTTTTTGTGGCATTACAAAACCTCCATACGGATTCAAGTCATTTGCATCAATTAAAGTTGCTTCACTATCATAAACATATGCTCCAAATGAAGTACCAAAATCACCATCTTCACTGGCTTTTGCTCTCATAAAAACATCATCGTTTCTAACCTCTAGATTTTTGCTTCCTCTTTCAGCTCAACTTTGTTGTTGTATTGGTTGTTTTGGCATTTGACTCACCTCCTGAGGTTTTTGTCTATCTTTATCCATAATTGCATTTTCTTTTGTTGCAACTATATCTCTTTCTAAGACGCTAGGGTCTCCGCCACCCTTATTTAATTTTTCAATTCTAGAAGCAATAATATTTCTCATTATCAAAGGACGACCATTTTCGTCTAATTTAGACATAGCATCGACATGTTGTTCTGTATTAACTTCTTTATAATTATGCTCTTGCAATAATTTTTCTTTTCTTGCTTGAATCATTTGTCTAAATTTACTAGGACCTACTCCATCTTGTTTTTCAAAGATGTTTCCTCCACTTTTTATCATTTCTTGATTATCTATTTTTAGTAATTCTTCAGAAGAAAGATCTCCCAAAACTTTTTTTTGTGGAGAGTTTTTTATTGAATTTTGTATATTAGCTCTCATTTGAGCAAATCTGTCGCTTGCAGAATTATTGCTCTGTGTCATTTTTACATCCCTCTCCTCCAACTTTTTGTATTTTTCAACACTATCGACAATGTCATCTTCACCACTTGAGAAAGGAGTTATAGCTTGGTTATATCTGTTATAAACAACAGCTCCAGAAAATTGATCTGCATCACTTTCTACAGGTTGAAGTTTTTCAACTTGAACCTCATCAGGAATATAAATTCCTTTAACAACAGTATTTTCAACATTTCCGGGATTTGTAAATCTATTTTTAAACTTAGCTATTTCTTTTTCTCCAATAGCAATATTTGCAAGAATACTTCCATTTTTAACAGGGCTGCCTATCTTAATTGTTTTAACAACAACTCCATTATAGTTTGATTTAATAGTCACAGTACTTTTATCATCTAATTTTATAAGAGCAAAATCATCTCCAAAAGAGATGTCTTCACCAGTAAATAGTCACTCTGTTAAGATACCTTTTTGAGGTAAATTTCTAGCCCTTAAATGTACCACACTATCCCCGTTCTTTCCTATTATACCATTTTTTTACCCAATTTTTAAGTGTAATTAACCTATCAATAATTATATAACATTCTATAATAAAACTCTATTTTCCTATATAATCAATAAGAAAGGGGTTTTAAAAAAATGAGCAAAAAAGTTAGAGCACAAGATGATTTTTACTTACACGTAAATGGTGAGTGAATTGAAACTGCAGAATTTCCAAAAGGTTATGCAACTTGAGGAAGTTTTGAACAACTACACAAAAAATCAGTTACTGATGTTGAAAATTTGATTTTAGACATGAGTAAATCATCAAATTTAAATGACGATCAAAAGAAAATTGTTGCATTATTTAATAACTATTTAAATTATGACAAAAGAGACGAACAAGGAGTAAACCCAATCTTACCAATTATTGAAATTATTGATAAATTAAAAGATAAAAAAGACTTAACAACAACATTAATAGAACTTTCAAAAAAATTTGGATTCGCTTTCTTTGTGGATTTTGGTATTGATTCAGACTTTGAAGATAGCAATCTTAGAGCATTAGGATTGTCTCCAATGGGATTGGGAATGAGAGATAAAGATTTTTATGAAGAATCTCACAAAAGACATGCAGAAATTAAAAAAGCATATAAAAATTTTATAGAAATTTTTTCTTCTAAAGTTAGTCCGATCAGATTTTCATCAAAAAGCTTATTTGAATTAGTTTATAATTTTGAATTAGAACTAAGTAAAATAATGCTAAAAAATGAAGAAAAAAGAAATCCATCAAGAATTTATAATGTATTAACAGTTGAAGAATTGGAAAATTTAAATCCAAGTTATGGATGAAAAAGATTTTTAGAAGAAACTGGATATATTAAAGCAAAAAAAATTATTGTTACAGAACCAGCTTATTTATCAGGACTTGAAGCACAGTTGAATAAATTGAGCATTGAAGATATTAAAGACTTATTAAAATTTGATGTTGTTACAAGTTTTGCTGGATTATTAAGCACAGAATTACACAAGATTATGTTTGAATACAGTTCTATATTTAGTGGTGTTAAAGAAATGAGACCAGATAATGAAAGAGCTGTTGGGTTTACAAGTTCATTACTTGGAGAATTAATTGGAAAAGAATATGTAAAAAAACACTTTTCTGAAGAAGCAAAAAAAGATGTTTTATCAATAGTTAATGGGTTATTTGAATCATATAAATCTAGAATTAAAAGCTTAGAATGAATGAGTGAAGATACAAAAGTAAAAGCATTAGAAAAGGTAAATTCTTTTACAGTTAAAATTGGATATCCTGATAAATGAGAAGATTTTAGTAAAATTGAGATTAAAGATTACAATGATGGTGGTTCTTTATATGAAAATACAAAAAATATTAGATTACACTTCAGAGATAAAAATTTAAGAGAAATTAATGAACCTGTAGATAAGTCTAAATGACATATGTACCCTCAAACTGTAAATGCGTATTATAATCCAACTTCAAATGAGATATGTTTCCCAGCTGGAATTTTACAATTACCATTCTATAGTATTGATCAATCAAAAGCTAAAAACTGTGGTGGAATTGGCGCTGTAATTGGACATGAAGTAAGTCACGGTTTTGATGATCAAGGAAGCCAATTTGACAAAGATGGTAACTTTAAAAATTGATGAAAAGAAGAAGATTACAAAAAATACAAAGAAAGAACACAAAAATTAGTAGAACAATATAATGCTTATGAAATAAATGGTACACACGTTAATGGAAATTTAACACTTGGTGAAAACATTGGAGATTTAGGCGGATTAAGTGCTGCACTTGATATATGTTTAAAAGAAAATCCAGAAGATATTAAAGGGTTTTTTGAAAATTACGCTTTAGTATGAAGCAGAATTATTACTCCAGAAGAAAGAAATACAAGATTAGCAACAGATCCTCACTCACCTGAACAATTTAGATGTAATGGTATAGTTATTAATATTGATAAGTTTCACGAAGTTTATGAAACAAAACCTGGTGACGAAATGTATAAAGCGCCAGAAGATCGTATAAAAATTTGGTAATTAAAAACACGCAAAAGCGTGTTTTTAATTACTCTATTCTTCTTGTTGCTATTCCTTTTTTGACAAGTTTTGCGTATCAAGCAGCATCTCTTAAATTTTGTTTTATTATAGCTCTATCTTTTGTTTTTGCTTCATTTAGGATTTGTTTTAAAGCAATTTTATGTTGTTTTTTTTCTAAGTTCAACTTTTTAATGTCTGCTTTTTTCAAACCATTTTTTAATGTACGATTATTTCTAAATTCTATTAATTTGATTAATTTTTCTTTGGTAGAAAGATTTTTTAAACTTTTCAACCAATCTTTATACTCTTTTTTCATTTCTAATCTTATTAATTTTCTTTCGCTTCTTGCTTCTTGTCTTTTAAATTTTCTAAATCTTAATCAATAATCATGTTCAGCTTTTGAGATTAAATTTCCATCAATATCATGTCATCTATAATATTTCACGTTATTTATAAATAAATATAAATATTGAAAAAAAACAACTAAAGAAATTATAAATAGGTAGCCCATAACAACTTGACCTAATATCATTGATTCTGATTTATCATAACTTTGTCAAATTCTTTCTTGACCTGTTACAATATCTGTTGTTTTTAATTGACCATTATGTAAATTCATAAATCAATATGGATATCACATTTCACTATTATATGGATTTACTTTATCAGCAAATGCAATAAGATCAGTTGACCAAGGTCCTTTTGGATTTACTTTTCATACTCCATTTTCACAAATATAAGCCTTGGAAAAAAACTCAGGACCATAAGTTTCTCAGCGAAACTCTCCTCTAATAACTGCATAAAATGAGTATAAAACAGGATAAATGGTTATACCATATAATGAAAATCGAGCATGTACTCTTGGACTATAATAAGTATCTCCAGAAGATAGAATAAAATTAGTTATCATTATAAAAGGAACAAATAAATGCAAAATACAAGTTGTAAATCAATCACTCGCTCTAACTTTAGCAACATTACCTGTATGAGTATGCTGAGTTACAATTCCTGCTCAAAATACAACCATTGTCAAAGTTATATAAACAGTTACTCCAAGTTCAATTCCAAACGGTGGTTTTTTATTATAACTATATTGAGTAAATAAACTATAAAAAAGATAAATTACAACTAAGTAATTAGATTGTGTTGTAAAAAATGCATAGTAATGGCTAAATCTTTCTAAAACCGGAATACCATCAAGAGATGGTTTTGGTGATATCAATATTCTAATGAAATCAAAAATTAAAAATGATACTAAACCAATTAGTACCATTAATTTTAAAGAAAACTCAAAATTCTTATTAATCTTCATTAAAAAGCCTCCTATTAAATATTTTAGCAAATTACAATATAATTTAAATAAATTATTTTAATTATAAAAATTTCAAAGTTTCTTTACAAATCATTAACTCTTCATCTGTTCTAATTTTTATAATTTTTATAGCAGATTCGTTTGTTGATATTTCTAAATAATCATCATATTCTCTTAAATTTGTTTCATTATCCAATTTAAGATTTAATAAATGAACTTTATCTATTACTAATTTTCTTGTAATAAATGAATTTTCTCCAATTCCTGCAGTAAATACAATTGCATCTACTTTACCTTCTAATTGATTTGCAAATTTTAAAATATATTCTGCAATTCTTTGTGTATACATTTCTAATGCAACTAATGCTTTTTCATCGTGATTTTCAATTGCAGCCTTTGAAACTTCTCTCATGTCACTAGAAATTTTGCTTACTCCTAATAAACCTGATTCTTTATTTAAAGAATTGGTCAATTGATAAACATCTTGATTTAATTCTTTTGCCATATACTCAATAATTGATGGGTCGATATCTCCGCATCTTGTTCCCATCATCAATCCTGCTAATGGAGTTAAACCCATTGTTGTGTCATATGATTCACCATTTTTTACACAACACATACTTGCTCCGTTTCCCAAGTGACAAATTACAAGATTTAGATCATTTTTATTTTTATTTAATATTTGACTAGCTTTTTCAGTTATATAATCAAAACTAATTCCATGAAAACCATATTTTCTTACTTTATGGTTTTCATATCATTTTAATGGAACAGAATACAAATAATTTTTAGCAGGCATTGTTTGGTGGAATGAAGTATCAAAACATCCAACTAATTTTGCTTTTGGTAAACCCTTTTGAAAAGCATTTATAGCTGTTAATGCACCCGGATTGTGTAAAGGCGCTAATTTAATATTATCTTCAACAGCTTGTTTGTTTTGATCAGTTAGTTCAACAGGTTTAACAATTTTATCTCCACCATGAACTATTCTAAATCCAATTCCTTCAATATCTAACTCATTTTTAATAACATTTAACTCTTTAAAATGTTTTAAAATTGATTCAACAGTCATTAAATGGTTATCATATCTATCATTATATTCATACTTTTGATCTTCTATTTTTATAGTTAATGCTCCATCAACACCAATTCTTTCAGCTAATCCTTCGACAATTGGTAATGGACTGTTTTTGTCATTGGTTTCATATAACTTAAACTTAATTGAACTACTTCCTGCATTTACTACTAAAATCATTTATTTTGCTCCCTTCATAATAGCTTGATAAATTGTTACAACTGAGGTTTTGTAAATATCTTCAACAGTTGCTCCTCTTGATAAATCATTAACTGGTTTTCTTAATCCTAATATAAATGGTCCAATTGCTTCAAAACCTCCAAGTCTTTGAGCAATTTTATAACCTATATTACCAGCATTTAAATCTGGAAAAACAAAAACGTCTGGTTTTTCTTTAGTTATTCTTGAATTAGGATATTTTTTATCTCTAACGGCTTTTATAAATGCGCTGTCAAATTGCATTTCTCCATCAAATAAAAACCCATTAGTATCATCTTCCATACCTTTTAATCTATCTACTGCTTTTTTTACTTTATCAACTGTGGGACCTGAGCCAGAACCTGCTGTTGAATAACTTAACATTGCAACTTCTACATTTTTAACATTCAACTTTAATGCAAACCTTGCTGCCATATATGCAATATCTGCTAAATTTTTTGAGTCTGGATCAACATTTAAAGCACAATCAGTGAATATATAATCTTCTTCTCCTTTATGCATAATAAATATTGATGAAGCAATTGAATAATTTTCTGAAGTTTTAACAATTTGCAAAGCTGCTCTTAATGTGTCTGCTGTTGTATAATTTAAACCACAAACCATTGCATCTGCTAAATCCATATCAATTAATAATGCTCCATAGTAGTTTCTTTTTTGAACTAAAACTACCGCATCATGAACCTCTAATCTACCTTTTCTAATTTCTAAAATTCTTTGTAACATATCTTCATTTAAAGATTCTTTTACAACTGTATATTTAAGTCCAGGGTCTAAATCTTTTGGCACTTCAAAACTCCCATTAAATAATAAATTAACATCAGCTAATCCTTCTTTTTGAATTCTAGTGGCAACTTCTATTATCTTACTTTCTACACCTTCTGGAAAAACCAATCTTATTTTTTTATGATGTTCTAATATTTGTTTTTTTATATCTTCTATTGTAAACATTATTTTTTCCCTCTCTTATATAACTCAATCTCTTTAATACTAGTAGATGATATTTCTCTCTTTTCAGAATCAGCAATTAAAATTATTGTTTCAAGTTTTGGATTTAAATATTTATTAACATCATAAATTTCTCTTTCATAAGAAAAATCAGCTTCGTTTCTAACACCTCTAATGATATAACTTGCATTAAGTTTTTTTGCAAAATCTGCTGTTAACTCATCTTGATTTATCAATACTTCACAGTTTTTTACTTCTTTTGTAAAGTTTTTAACTTGAATAACTCTACTTGCTAAATTTGGTTCCAACTCTTTTGCTATATTCTTAGTTATTACTATGTATACCTTTGAAAATAGTTTAACTGCTTTGTTTAGTATGTCCAAATGTCCTTGATGAAACGGATTGAAACTTCCAGGATATATAGCAATCATAATTTACCTCTACTTCAATATCTTTATTATTTTATTCTATTTTTATGAAATTCTTTTGCTTTTTTCCCCTTTTTAAGAAAAATTTTTTAAAAAAACAAAGCAAATGCTTTGTTTTTTTAGTAGTAATTGAAATATTTTTTTATTTCTCATTCTGTAACTTCAGTTTTATATTCTTCTCATTCATTTTGTTTATAATCTATAAACTTATTAAATAATTCTTCTCCTAAAAAATCTTTTATATAGTTTGATTCTTTAAAGTACTTTATCGCATCATTTAAATCAATTGGTAAATTATCTATTTTTAATTGATTTTTTTCTTCTTCTGATAAATTAAACAAGTTTTTTTTAATTGGTTCATAAGATTTAAGTTTATTTTGTATTCCATCAATTCCTGCCATTAAAATTGCACTTAATGCTAGATATGGATTACAACTTGAATCAACTGATCTTACTTCGATTCTTTTTGCGTGTTTATTTGCAGCAGGAATTCTTATCATAGTTGATCTATTACAATCACTTCATGCAATATAACAAGGCGCTTCATAACCAGGAACTAATCTTTTAAATGAGTTAACTGTTGAGTTTGTTAATAGTGAAATAGATTTTGCATTTTTTAAAACTCCATTAATAAAGTATATTGCCATATCGCTTAAACCATTTGGTTTAGATTCATCATAAAATAAGTTATTATTATTTTCGTCAGCTATTGAGCAGTTTGCATGCATTCCACTTCCATTTATTGATTTAATTGGTTTTGGCATAAATGTTGCATACATGCCATACCTTTTAGCAACAGATTTAACTAAAACTTTAAAAGTTTGTAATTTATCACAAGTATCTAATGCATTTGAATATTCAAAGTTAATTTCGTGTTGAGAATTTGATACTTCATGGTGAGAAACTTCCATTTTAAAATTCATTTTTTGTAATTCAAACATTATTTCTCTTCTCACTTTAAATGACACATCTAAAGCTGGAGTATCAAAATAAACACTATTATCAGTATGTTCTAAAATTGGTTGTTTATTTTCATCTAATTTGAATAAGAAAAATTCAGGTTCAACTCCAACATTAAAAGTATGTCCAATTTTTAAATCTCTCATTTTTTGTATACAATTTTTTAATATACTTCTTGGATCACTATGAAAGTGCTCTTTTTTTGATGTAAATACATCACATAAGAATCTTCCCACTTTGTAATCTTCAGTAGTTTCGCTTTCTAAAATAAGTCAAGTACTTAAATCAGGATATAAATACATATCTGCATCATCAATTTTTGCAAATCCTTTAACAGAAGATCCGTCAAAAATAACTTCATTATTTAAAGCTTTATCAATATTAGTTGCAGGTATTTCTAAACTTTTTAACATACCTAACATATCTGTAAATTGTAATTTAATGAATTTTATGTTTTCTTTTTTAATTATTGCAATAATGTCTTCTTTTTTCATTTTTATATCTCCACTAAATCTATTATATATAAATAACTTTATTAAGTAATTAATAAATTTTTTAATTTAAATAAGTTTTGACAGATATTAAATTTTTATATTTGTTAAAATTATTATATTTAGGAGATAAGATATGAATGTTTTATTAGTTGATGTTGGTAACTCTACTGTTGATTTTAGAGTTTGAAATAAAAAAACAAATATTATGACAAAAATTTTTAGACCAGAAACTCATGAAAAAGAATTTAAATCAAGCTCAAGATTAAAAAGAAAAATATTAAGTAAAAATATAGGTTTTGATGAAATTATTTATTGCTCTGTTGTTCCAGAATGAAATGATATTATAAGAGCGTTAGGTCAAAGTGTTGGAGTAAAAGTTTATAACTTTAGAAATGAGTTAGTTATTAATAATAGCGATTTTAATTTAGAAGGTGTTGAAAATATTGGAGCTGACATTTTAGCAAACTTTAGTGCTGTTAAGTTAAAACACAAACTTGATAATGTAGCTGTGATTTCAATGGGAACTGCTACAACAATATTTGTTGTACAAAATAAAAAATTTCAAGGAGTAAGTATATCTCCAGGTTTGGAAACATCCATTGATGGTTTAATAAGTAAAGCGTCTTTACTAAAAAACTTTGTATATGCAAAAACAAATGTAGATATCGGAAAAACAACCAATGATGCAATTAATCTAGGAGCTTGTAACGGACATTTTTTTATGATTAAGGGTTTAATAGAATATTTTAAAACTAAATTTACAATTGATAAGGTCATAATTACTGGTGGAATAGCAAATATTTTTGAAGATGATATATTTGAATTAAATTATACTTTAAATGAGCAATTAATTTTCGAAGGTATAATTGAAGTGTATAAGCAAATAAAAAAAGAGGGTTAATTTGTACTTGTCAATTAAAATTGACATTAAAAAGATACTTTCTCCATACGAATTTCTTATGGAGTTTTTTTTATGCTTCAAGTTAGGTCTAACATAATTATAAAAATCAATATAATCTGAAATTATTGTGTATATATTTGAATAGTTTAGCTCTTTTGTTTTATAAGTATAAATGCATTCATTTTTTATTGTTCCAAAAAATGATTCACACGCTCCATTATTATGAGAGTTATCTCTTCTTGACATAGATATACTAATCTTGTTATCGTCACATAAACTTTTTCATGTTTCATTGGTATAAGGGCTACTTGATCAGAGTGAATAATATCATGAGCACCTCTCTTTTTAATTGCAGATATAAGATTTGTATAACATAATTTACCATTAGGACTATTAGATAACTTTCAATCTACAATTTCGGAGTTATACAAATCTTTTATAACAGATAAATATGCATTTCCTGAATCAGTTTTTATATAAGTTACATCCGTAACTCATTTTTGATTTAAACTATATGATTTAAAATTTCTATTTAACAAATTATCATATCTCAAAGGACCAGACTTATCATATTTAGGTACTCTTTTTTTCGAACTGCTTTTAAATTATTAGTTTCATATATCTATAAACAACTCATGGTTTTAAATTTTAATTAAAATATTTATTCAAAAGTAAAGTCATCATATTGTATCCAAATCGTTTTTTAAATAAGTGAAAAATAAGTTTGATTTTGATAGCTAATATTCGATTATAGTTTTTATTCATAGGTTTTCCGTTTTTTAGTCATTGTAAATAACCAAATCTTGAAACACCTAGATATTTACAAACTAAGGTTAAAGTAAACTTTTTTGAGCAATTAAAAATGACGAAGTACTTTTTCTTAGTTGTCTTCGCCAAATGCTTTTTTAGTGCTCGCTCCAATTTTAATGCTTATCTTAATTCTTCTGTTGTCATATCAACAGGGTCTTTAAAAATTCAATCATGAGACTTAAATTTCTTTATATTTCCTTTTGTTTGAATTCCATTCCCTCATTCAAGAACGCCTTCACCTTTAGTTTTAAATTCAGATCTTCATCTATTGATTGTACTAGTGATAACATCATATTTTAATGCAGCATTTGTTATTCCTATTTTTTTAGATTCTTCAATTATTTTAATTTTTTCATTTTTTAATCATTGTTTTGCCATATAAAAAGAACACCTTTCAATAAAATTTTAACAATAAAAGTACTTTTTTACTGTCAATTTTATTTTAGATGTTCAAATTACTCTTTTTTATTTGCATACCTCTTTCGACAATTTCTCTACATTTAACAACATAATCTTTGGTTGGAGGTTCAACATCTTTTAAATAAAACCTCATTTTTAAATTTTCGTATTTTGGAATCATCATATTATGATATGGTAGCATTTCAAATCTTTCCATATTTTTTAAAGTTCCAACAAATTTTCCCATTTTTAATAAATCTTGCTCATCATCTGTATAGCCTGGAACTAAAACGTGTCTTACTCACATTTTAGCATTGTTATCATCTAAAAATTTAATTCCTTGTAAAACATTTGTATTTGGTCTTGATGTCAAATTAATATGTTTTTCATTATCTATATGTTTTAAATCTGCAAGTATTAAATCGGTATATTTTAAAAGTTCTTTTCACTTTTCTTGAACTGCTGGAATTTCTTGATATGTTCCTAAGCAAGTATCTAAGCAAGTATTAATTCCTTTTGCTTGAGCTGCTTTAAAAACTTCAATACAAAAATCAATTTGGGCAGTTGCTTCTCCTCCAGAAAGAGTTATTCCACCTTTTTTGTAAAAGTTTTCATTTTTTTTATACATAGCTAAAATCTCATCAACACTAATTGTTTTTTCATGTTTAAATTCAATTGTTTCTGGATTGTGACAATATTTACATTTGAAGAAACAACCTTGTAAAAATATTACTAATCTAATCCCTGGGCCATCAACAGCGCCAAAACTTTCCGTACTACTATAATATCCTGTTTTATGATCTTTTATTTCTTGACTCATCTTTTCAATAAAAGGAGAGTACCTTTTAAAGTACTCTCCTTTTTCAACTTTCTCTAATTACATTGATTGATGGAAAGTTCTTGAAATAACTTCGTCTTGTTGAGATTTGGTTAATTTAATAAAGTTAACAGCATATCCTGAAACTCTGATTGTTAATTGAGGATAGTTTTCTGGATGTTGTTGGGCATCTAATAAAACTTCACGTTTTAAAACATTAACATTTAAGTGGTGCCCTCCATTGCTCATATATCCATCTAACATATTAACTAAATTATCTTGTTGTTGTTTTGAAACTTTTTTGTCCATAATTTTATTCTCCCTTTCAGATACTTTTTTTATTATCTATATTATATCACTTTTTTATTTCAATGCGTCTTTTGGAATTTCTCCAGTAATTTTAATTTCTCCTGAAATTACTAAATCTTCATCTTTTCCAAGAGCATTTGGTACAACTGAGAAAGTATTTGAAATTCCATCCGCTGCATGTTTGAATGGTATTTTAGATACTGATGCTAATGAATTTACAGCTCCTGTGCAATCACGTCCATGCATCGGGTTTGCTCCTGGTGCAAATGCTTCAGGATATCTTCTACCACATGGAGTATCTCCAGTTGATTTTCCATAAACTACGTTTGAAGTAATTGTTAAAACTGACATTGTTGCTTCTGAATTTCTGTATGTGTGATGTGATCTAATTTTGTTCATAAATACTTTAACCACTTTTTTAGCTAAATCATCAACTCTATCGTCATTGTTACCAAATTTTGGGAAGTCCCCTTCTGTTTTATATGATGTTACAATTCCTTTTTCATCACGAATTGGATAAACTTTTGCATATTTAATTGCTGATAATGAGTCGGCAACTACTGATAGTCCAGCGATTCCTGTTGCAAAGAATCTATGTACATTTGTATCATAGAAACACATTTCTGCACTTTCATAGTAGTACTTATCATGCATATAGTGAATTACATTTAATGTATTTACATATTTGTCCGCAACTCAGGTCATCATATTATCAAATTTTGCTCATACTTCATCAAAATTTAATGGTCCATCGCCAGTTAATACTGGTTCATATTTAGGAGAGATTTGTTCTTTTGAGATTTCATCGACACCTCCATTAATTGCGTATAATAGTGTTTTTGCTAAGTTAGTTCTAGCTCCAAAGAATTGCATTTGTTTTCCAACTCTCATTGGCGACACACAACAAGCAATAGCATAGTCATCACCATGAGTAGTTCTCATAATATCATCATTTTCATATTGCATTGACGAGAACATAATTGAATATCTTGCACAGAATTCTTTAAATCCGTTTGGTAAACTTGTTGATCATAAGATTGTTAAGTTTGGTTCTGGTGAAGGTCCCATATTTGATAATGTGTGAATGTATCTAAAACAGTTTTTAGTTACAAGCGGACGTCCGTCTAATCCCATACCAGCAATTGATTCAGTTGCTCAAACTGGGTCTCCTGAGAAAATTTCATTATATGCAGGAGTTCTTGTGAATTTAACAATTCTCAATTTCATAACTAAATGGTCAACTAGTTCTTGAGCTTCTTCTTCAGTTAAGATGCCTTTTTCTAAATCTCTTTCAACATATATATCTAAGAATGTTGCAGTTCTACCAAATGATTCAGCTGCACCATTGTTTTGTTTAATTGCTGCTAAATATGCCAAGTAAGTAAAGTTAAATGCTTCGGTTGCATTCTTAGCTGGTTTTAATACATCAAAACCATAACTTTTTGCCATTTCTGTAATATCTTTTAATGCTCTAATTTGTTCTGTAATTTCTTCTCTTAAACGGATTTTTTCTTCAGTCATTTCTCCATCAATTAAAGATGCATCTTTAATTTTTTCTTGCATTAAAAAGTCACTTCCATAAAGAGCTAATCTTCTATAATCACCAATAATTCTTCCTCTACCATAAGTATCTGGAAGCCCTGTAACGATATGGCTTTTTCTAATTTTTCTCATATCTGGAGTATATGCGTCAAACACCCCTTGATTGTGAGTTTTACGATATTTTGTAAAGATTTCTTTTACACGATCAGATACTTGGAAACCATATGATTCGTTTGCTTGAATAGCCATATTAATACCACCTCAAGGCATTAAACCTCTTTTAAATGGTTTGTCTGTTTGTAAACCAACAACTTTTTCAAGTTTTTTATCAATAAATCCTGCCGCATGTGAAGTAATTGTTTGAGGTACATCACTATCAACATCTAGAACACCGCCAGCTTCTCTTTCTTTTTTAGATAACTCCATAACCATTTCTCATAGTTTTGTGGTGTTCTTAGTAGGACCTGCTAAGAAAGAATCATCACCTTCATAAGGTCTATAATTTTTTTGTATAAAGTTTCTAACGTCAACTTCTTCAGTTCATGATCCTTCTTCAAAACCTTCTCATTCTTTAAATTTCATTTTAATTGCCTCCTTAAAGATATTATCTACTAAAAATAAAAAATTTTCTATAAATTTATACTATTTATAGAAAATTATTTAATTATGAGAATTTTTTTATTGGATTGCCATAATATGCATCTAAATAAATTTGTTTAATATCTTCTATTAATGGATATCTTGGGTTTGCACCAGTACATTGATCATCAAATGCATCTTCTGCCATTTTTTCAAGTGATTTTTGAAAGTTTTTTTCATCAACTCCATAATCTTTAAATGAGGCATATAAACCAACTTCTTTTGTTAAATTTTGAACAGTTTCAATTAAAGCATCAACTAATTGTTCATCGGTTTTTCCTTTTAATCCTAGTTCTCTGGCCATTTGAGCATATTTTTCCATTGAATTTTGTACTTTATATTGTGAAAAGTAAGTTTGTTTTCCACCTTCTAATAGACATGCAGCATTATATCTAATAATGTGTGGTAATAAAATAGCATTAGCTGCACCATGAATTACATTGTGATATCCTCCGACTTTATGCGAAAGTGAATGAACCAATCCTAAGAAAGCATTTGCAAATGACATACCTGCAAATGTTGCTCCATCCATAACTTTCGCTCTTGCTTCTACATCTTCGGTTCCGTTTTTATAAGCTCTTGGTAAATAGTTTAAAATGTTTTTTGCTCCTTGAACTGCATATCCATCTGTATATTCAGTTGACATAACAGAAACATAAGCCTCTAAACAGTGAGTTAATGCATCTAATGCAGGTGCATTTGTTGCATTTTTAGGCACTGTCATAGTTAATTCAGGATCAATAATTGCCATGTTTGGTGTTAATGAATAATCTGCCAAAGGATACTTTGTATGTGTCTCATCATCAGTAATAACCGAGAAAGGAGTTACTTCTGATCCCGTACCTGAAGTAGTTGGAATACATAGCATTTTTGCTTTTTTACCAGTGTTTGGATATCTTACGATTCTTTTTCTAATATCTGCAAAAGTAACAGCTAAATCTTTAAAATTAACTTCTTCTCCATCGTTTTCATACATTAATCACATAAGTTTAGCAGCATCCATGGATGAACCACCACCAAACCCGATAATTAAATCTGGTCGATATTGTTTCATATCTTCTGCACCTTTTTTAGTTGTTGATAACATTGGGTTTGGTTCTACACCATCAAATACTGTGTAACTAATTCCCAATTTATCTAATTGCTCTGTAATTCTTTTACCGTATAATTGGTTAATTATTTTATCAGTTACGATATATACTTTTTTAATATCTCATTCTCTTAAATCTTCAAAAGCATACTGTAGTGACCCATATTTATGATAAATTCTTTCTGGTAATCTTAATCACTGCATATTTTCCCTTCTTTCTGCAATAGTTTTAACATTTAATAAGTTTAATGGACCAACATTTTGTGAAAATGAGTTTTTTCCGTGAGTTCCACACCCAAGTGTCATACTTGGGTCCATACCAAAGTTATACATATCTCCAACTCCACCGAGAGATGAAGGAGAGTTAACTAATAATCTACCTGGATTTAATCCTTTAAATAATTCTAATCTATCTTTATGTTTATCAACATCACATCATAATGATGCTGTGTGACCTGCACCCATTTTTAAAATTTCTCTTGAAACTTTAATTGCTTCTTCAAAACTTTTCACTTTATATGCAGCAACATATGTTGAAAGTTTTTCATGTGCTAAAGGTTCATCATAACTTGTATTATTTGCTTCAACAATAATAAATCTTGTAGTTTCAGGAACTTTAATTCCTACAATTTCCGCAACTTTTAATGCCGATTTACCTACTAAATCCGCATTTAATAGACCATATTTTCCTTCTTTAAACATTGCTTTTCTAAATTTATTTTTCTCGTCTTCAGAAGTTACAATATAACTATTCTTTTGCTTAAATAACTCTATTGTTTTATCATATACTGATTCTAAAATTACTAAAGAGTTTTCGGTTGCACAAACAACCCCATTATCAAATGTATTTGATTGTACAATTGATGAAGTTGCAACATCTAAATCAGCTGAATCATCAATAATTGCTGGTGCATTCCCAGCTCCAACTCCAATTGATGGAGTTCCTGATGAATATGCTGCTTTAACCATTCCTGGGCCCCCTGTAGCTAAAATTATATCTGAGTTTTGCATAACATAATTTGTTTTTTCTAAACTCGGACAATCTAATCAAGCTATAATATCTTCTGGCGCTCCTGCTTTAAACGCTGCTTCATATATAATTTTTGCAGCTTCTATAGTACAATTTTTTGCCCCAGGGTGAGGTGAAATAACAATTGCATTTCTAGTTTTTAAAGCAAGTAAACATTTAAAAATTGCAGTTGCAGTTGGGTTAGTTGTAGGAATAACGGCTCCGACTATACCAATTGGTTCATACACTTTATGTATTCCTAAAGCCTTATTTTCATAAAATGTTCCAACTGTTTGTAAATGTCTATATTTGTTATAAATGAATTCACTTGCATAGTGGTTTTTTAATATTTTATCTTCAAAGATTCCCATTGAAGTTTCATTATGAGCTAATTTTGCTAACATAATTCGATTTTCATTAGCTGCTAATGCAGCTGCTTTAAAAATTTTGTCTACTTGTTCTTGAGTAAATGTTGAATATTTTTCATAAGCTTTTCTTGCTTTTTCAAAAACTAAATCCAATTCTTCCATTTTTAATATCTCCTTACTCAATTATTATAGACTAATTGGAAAAATTTTTGAAAATTTTATTTTTTTCCCTACTTTTAGAAAAAAAATACATACTATAAAAGTATGTATTTTTGTGTACACAAAATAAATATAAATTAACGCTTTGAGAATTGTGGTGATCTACGCGCTCCATATAGACCGTATTTTTTACGTTCTTTAACACGAGCATCACGGGTTAATAAACCTTTACCTCTTAAATCTGTTTTATAATCTTTGCTTGCTTCTAATAAAGCTCTTGCAATTCCTAAACGAGCGGCTCCAGCTTGACCTGTGAAACCTCCACCTTTAACTGTAATTTTAATTGAAAAGTCTTCTTTTGTACCTGTAGCTTCTAAAGGTTGTTCCATATCTTGAACTAGTGTAGGATATGGAAAAAATTCTAGTGCAGGTTTACCATTTACGATAATCCCACCTTTACCTGGAGCTAAAATGACTTGAGCAATAGAAGATTTTCTTCTTCCAGTTCCTCTATACATAACTGAGTCTTTTTTGATAACAGCCATTATTTATCTCCTTTTCTTGAATTAATCACTAAAACCTCTGGGTTTTGTGCTTGGTGTGGATGTTCACTACCAGCATAAACGTGCAATGCACGGTATTGGTTAGCTCCTTGGGTATTTTTAGGTAACATTAATCTTACAGCTCTTTCAATAATTCTTTCTGGGAACAATTGACGTTGTGTTTTAACGTTTCTTGATTTTAATCCCCCTGGATACATTGAATGGTGGTAGTAGTTTTTATCCGCTTCTTTTTTACCAGTTAAAACAACTTTTTCTGCATTAATAATGATCACGTGATCTCCATTATTAATGTGAGGTGTAAAATCAGGTTTATGTTTTCCTCTTAATACAGTTGCAACTTGAGTTGATAAACGACCTAATATTGCATCTGTTGCGTCAACTACATATCATTTCTTAGCTATATCTGCTGTTTTTATAAGTGTAGTTTGTTTCACTGTGCTTTTTCTCCTTCGCTTCCGGGGCTTGTGAGTAAGCATATATATTATATACTAGTAATTTAAATAGTTGTTAAAATAATTTGTCTTTATTTTAGTTTTTTGTCTTTTTTATAAGACAAAAAAAATATTTTACAGGATATCTTTTTTTATTTTATCAATTATAGTTTAACTTGTAGAAAGGAGTTGTAATTATGGAAGAAGTAATTAAAGAATTAAATAAAAAAGAAAGCAAAAATAGTTTTACATTATGATTTAAAAATAATTTTAACAAAAGAACTTCTCTTAGAAGAGTACAAAAATTTGGTGGATGATTAAGTTCAATGATGATGCCTATAATTGGTATCATGATAGCTTGAGGACTATTAACAGCATTTTTCATACCAGATGGATGAACTCCGGTTGCTGCTATTAACGATTATATTGTTGGTAATGTTATTACTTATTTAATACCCGTTTTGATCGGTTTTAATGCAGGTAAATTAGTTCATAAAACTAGAGGTGGTTTTATTGCGACGTTTGTAGTATTTGCTGTAATTGTTGGAAATCAATACAATCCAGGATTTACTGAAGGTTCAAGTCCTTCGCCTCAATTTTTATCAGCTATGATAGTTGGACCTATGGCTGCCGGAATATTAAAATTAATAGATAAAATGTTGGAGGGAAAAATTAAACAAGGATTTGAAATGCTTGTAAATAACTTTGTAATGGGTTTCTTAGCTTTTGGACTTGGAATAGCAGCATTTTATGGAATGCCATATGTATTTAACTCAATCACTTGAGCGCTAGCAGAAGCTGTAAAATTTTTAATCAATAATAAAATTATATTTTTAACAGCACTTATAGTAGAACCAGCAAAAATATTTTTCTTAAACAACGCAATTAATCATGGAGTGTTCTCAGCACTATCACCAAGCTTGGTTACAGAAAAAGGA
This sequence comes from Spiroplasma tabanidicola, assembly GCF_009730595.1. NCBI lineage: Bacteria > Bacillati > Mycoplasmatota > Mollicutes > Entomoplasmatales > Spiroplasmataceae > Spiroplasma > Spiroplasma tabanidicola. The sequence goes on from NZ_CP046276.1 coordinate 1,151,801, forward strand.
AGATCAATCTTATATTTATTAGAAGCAAATCCTGGACCAGGACTTGGAGCATTAATAGCAATTATGATTTTTGATAAAAAACAAAGAGAAAATGCTGCTGGTGCATCAGTAATTCATTTCTTTGGAGGTATTCATGAAGTATACTTCCCATTTATATTGATGAAAATAGAAATGATAATTGCTTTAATTGTTGGGGGATTAGTTGGAGATGCAATATTTCAAATATTTGATGCAGGGTTAATTGCACCGTCATCACCTGGATCAATAATAGCAATCTCGATTTTTATTCAATCAAGTGCATTAAATTATGCAGGGGTATATTTAGGTATATTTGCAAGTTGTGGAGCGGCTCTATTAACAGGATCACTCATCCATATTATAATGAGAAAAAAATATAAAAAAAATGCAGCTACTTTAGAAGAAGCTACTAAAAAACTAGAACAAATTAAAGGTAAAGAAATTAAACATTTAAGTAAAAAACCTTTAAAAGAGTTAGACTTTAATGAAGTAGATACTATAATATTTGCTTGTGAAGCTGGTATGGGTTCGAGTGCGATGGGTGCATCTTTACTTAGAAAAAAACTAAAAGAAGCAGGAATTAAAATTAAAGTGGTTAACTATCCTGTAAAAGAGTTGCCAAGTGATGCTAAGTTTGTCATAACACAAGACAAGTTGACTGAATACGCAATTCAAAAAGTACCTAATGCAACTCATAGAAGCATATCCAACTTTTTAGATAAAAATTTCTATGATAAAATAGTTTTAGAATTTAAAGAAAAGTTAGAGCACATCAATGAAGAAAGAAAGACAACTTAGAATTTTATACACGCTATTAAGCTATAAAAAACTTAATGTGGATGTAATCACAAAAGCTTATGACATAAGCAGAAAAACTTGAGAAAGAGATTTTGAAGATATAAATCTCTTTTTATCAAAAAAGGGGCAATTTAGAATAATTGAAAAAAATAATTCAATTCATTTTATTGGATCTGATATTAATTTATTAGAACAATTACAATTAGATGACTCATTTTTATTAAAAGAAGAACGATTAATTTATATATTTATGATTTTATTAAGAGATTTACATATTGCAAAAAGTCAGCTTATTGATGATTTAGATGTTTCAATGAAAATTTTAGAAAATGATATAAATGAATTAAGAAATATATTTATTCAGAATGAAGCTAACTTATCAATCGATAGTAGAGGGATTAAAATATCTAATATACAAAAAGATAAAGAAATTAAAATTTTAATAGATATAATTATTAAACATTTATCTTTAAAACAAGTTTATTCTATTTTAAAGTTAAATAGCATTGAAAAACTATTTTCGAGCTATATTTATAAATCTTTAGAAAAAAAATATAACATTAGTATTTACAACAAAATATTTATTTGAACTTTAGAACATGCTTCAAATCAATATAATATATCAAATTATGAAATAATAATTTTGTCAATAAAAATAACTTTATGGTTAAATCACCCAAATAATAAAGAGCTTATGATAGCTATTGTCTCACTCAATAATCAAAGAGATTTTTATGAACTAGTCAAAAAAATTTATTGCACAGAAAAATTAAAATTGTTTACAATTAACCACTACTCAAATAATAATTTTAATGAAGAGATTGATTTATTTACTGAATATTTAAATAAACAAATCAAAAAGTTATTTAAAAGTAATATTAATTTAAATAAAGATATTCAAAAACGAATAAAAGATCACATAAAATCTAATCTTGATTCTACTAATATTGATGAAATAATATTAGCTGAATACAACAGAAATTTAAGTCAATATATTAATACTTATACAGAATTATGAAAAGTCATAAAAGATTGTGTAGCTAAGTTTTTTAATGATAGTAAGGTATTAAAGTTGATTCAATATGAGATTTTTATTCACATATTGGTTTGATTTGATACTTATATTTATGAACTTGAAATTAATATTTTAACAATTTGTATTGGCGGAATGGGTCAAAGTGCTATGATAAAAAATCATTTAGCATCTATGTATCGCAACGCAAAAATTGAAAATATTGCTTTTTCGAACATTAACAAACAAGTTTTAAAAAGGTATGACATCATTATATCTGCAGTTGATATAAGCGAATTTAAAATTGAAAATTTTATTTTAATGCCTTTAATATTAATTTTAAAAAGTAAAAATGAGATTCATAAAGTTATAACTGAAACAATTTATAAAAATTTACTAGGAGGAAAAATGCAAAATCAGATTTTAAAAAAAGAAAATATATTAATAAACCAAAAAGCGAAAGATAAAAACGAGGCTATTTTGCAATGTGCAAACTTACTTAAAAGTCAAGGATATATAGAAGATGAATACATAAACTCAATGATAGAAAGAGAGAAAAAGTTTTCTGTATACATTGGCAATTATTTAGCAATTCCACATGGACTTGATCAAAAAGGTGTTATTAAAGATGGTATTGTAGTTATTCATTACAAAGAGCCTATTGATTATGATTCAAATCCTGTTAATTTTTTTATAGGGATTGCTGCAAAAAGTAACAATCATATGGACATTTTATCAAATATAGCCGAAAAAATGATGGAACTTGATTTTGTAGAAGAATTAATAAAAAACCCATCAGAAGAAAGAATATTAGAGGAGTTTAATTTCTAATGAATGTAGTACACTTTGGAGCGGGAAATATTGGTAGAGGATTTATAGCTCCAATCCTAATTGATAGCAACCAAATAAAAGAATTTTATTTTGTAGATAGCAATAAAGAGTTGATTGATAGTTTAAAAAATATTGCACAATATAAAGTGATTGAATTAAATGAAGAAAATAAAACAAAAATTTATAAGAATTTTAAAGCTTTGAACTCTAGTGACATTGATTTAATCAATAAAAAAACAGTAAGTATTATAACAACATCAATATCATCGGTTAATTTAAAATACATTAAAGATAGTGTTATTAGCATAATTAAAGAAAAAGAAGCAGTCAAACAAACTCTAATAATAATGTGCTGTGAAAATGGAGAAAAAGTTTCTAGTTATTTTGCTCAGATTATTAAGCAAGACTATCAATATGATGATGATTTAATAAAATTTATAGATGTTATGGTTGATAGAATCGTACCTAATGAAAAAGTTTTATCCTTAGATGTTAAAGTAGAACCTTATTTTTCTTGAGTAGTAGATAATGAAAAGTGACCTGAAAATATTAATAAAATAAAAGGAATGACTTATACCAATGATATTGATGCTGATATTTGTAAAAAAGTTTGAATGTTGAACGGAACACACGCTTCTCTCGCTTGAAAGGAATGGCAACTTTCTAAATTTAATAATCCAATAATAGTTGATGTGTTAAATTCTAATGACAATAATGAGTTAAATAATTTTTTAAAAAACTATTTAAAAGAGATGTCTGATATTATTGAGGTTGTTTTTAAATATGATAAAAAAGAGTTGAAGAGTTTTGTTGAAACTTTAATAAAAAGATTTAAAAATCCTTTTATTAGAGATGAGTTTTCAAGAGTTGCTAGAAATACTATAAAAAAAATTCAACTAGATGAAAGAGTAATAAAACCTTTATTGTTAGGAATTGACAATAATCTTGAAGTAAAATATATAAAACAATCTCTAATAAATGCTTTATCGTACAATAACAAAGAAGATGAAGATGGTTTAAAAATACAAAATCTTTTAGATAAAAACTACAAAGTAAAAGATATTGCAAAAGAACTTATTGAAAATATTAACGACTATATTCTAAATAAAATATTATAAAAAAAGTGCTAAGTGAACATCTAAAATAAAATTGACAATAAAAAGTACTTTTATTTTTAAAAATTTATTGAAAGGTGTTCTTTTTATATGGCAAAACAATGATCAAAAAACGAAAAAATTAATATTATTGAAGAGTCTAAAAAAATTGGAATAACAAATGCTGCATTAAAATATGATGTTAGCACAAGTACAGTCAAAAGATGAAAAGCAGAATTTAAAACTAAAGGTGAAGGCGTTCTTGAATGAGGGAATGGAATTCAAACAAAAAGAAGTATTAAGAAATTTAAGTCTCATGATTGAATTTTTAAAGACCCTGTTGATATGACAACAGAAGAATTAAGATAAGCATTAAAATTGGAGCGAGCACTAAAAAAGCATTTGGCGAAGACAACTAAGAAAAAGTACTTCGCCATTTTTAATTGTTCAAAAAAGTTTACTTTAACCTTAGTTTGTAAATATCTAGGTGTTTCAAGATTTGGTTATTTAAAATGACTAAAAAACGGAAAACCTATGAATAAAAACTACAATGGAGTTCTTGTTATAAAAATAAAATTTATTTTTTATTTGTTTAAAAAACGTTTAGGTTACAACGTAATAACTTTACTTTTAAACAAATATTTTAATCAAAACTTAAAACCATGAGTAGTTTATAGATATATGAAAATCAATAATTTAAAAGCAGTTCAAAAAAAAAGAGTGCCAAAATATGACAAATCTTGTCCTTTGAGATATGAAAACTTATTGGATAAGAATTTCAATGCAGATTGTTTAAAGCAAAAATGAGTTACAGATGTAACTTACATAAAGACAGCTTCAGGAAATGCATATTTATCTGTTGTAAAAGATTTTTAGATTCAGAAATTGTTGATTGAAAATTATCTAACATTCCTAATGGTAAATTATGTTATACAATCCTTATCTCTGCAGTCGAAAAGAGAGGCGCTCCTGATATTATTCATTCTGATCAAGTTAGTCTTATACCAATGAAACTTGAAAAAGTTTATGTGATGAAAACAAGATAAGTATATCCATGTCAAGAAGAGGTAACTCTCCTGATAACGGAGCGTTCGAATCTTTTTTTGGAACAATAAAAAATGAATGTATTTATACTTATAAAATAAAAGAGTTAAACTTTTCAAATATCTATACAATAATTTCAGATTATATTGATTTTTATAATTATGTTAGACCTATGTTGAAACATAAAAAAACTCCATACGAATTTCGTATGGAGAAAGTACATTTTTAATGTCAATTTTAATTGACAATAAAAAGGTACTTTTATTTTTTTGTGGTTAAGGTAATTAATTATTAACTTAAGGTTTATACTTATCACTAAAAGTTTATCCAAATAAACTATATTTTAATATTTAATTACTTTTAAATATGACGTTATTTAATGTTTCTTTAACCACTTTTAATATAGTAATTTATAAATAGTTAGCTGTCAAACTCATAATTTATTTCATATAATATAAGACCTTCAGGATTTGCCATATAGGGTAGTTTTTCTTCTTTTAAATCTAAAACGTTTTTTATATTTTCTAAAGTTATTTTACCACAAGAATAAGCTAAGCAAACACCGACTATAGATCTAATTTGATATCTTATAAAACCTTTAGCTTCAAAAACTATAATAATATCATCATTCTCTTGTTTTAAAAATATTAAATCTATTTTTCTTATAGTATTTATAGTATCTAATTCTTTTCCTTTTAAACCTGAAAAGTTTTTAAAATTATGTTCTCCTATAAATAGATTTAAAGCTTGTTCTAATTTTCTTAAATCATAATCTTGGTTTGAAAAAAATCAATATCGATTCGAAAATACGCTTTTAGGCTTTAAACTAATTTGATAATGATAAACCTTTTTAATACAATTTCTAACTCTAAAAGTTTTTTCTATTTGATTAGCTTTCCTTATTTTTATTCCAAGGGGCAACGCTCTATTTAAAGCATTTAAAAAGCCTAATATGTTTGGTTTAAAATCCAATTCTATTCAGGCTTTTTGATCTTTTGCATGTACTCCAGAATCTGTTTTTGATGCTCCAACAACTCTGTAGTGAGAGTTTCTAGTAACTAAATTAATAGCTCTTTCAATTTCGCCTTGAATAGTTTTTTGTCCTTTTTGCTTAGCTCATCCACAAAAATCTGTACCGTCATACTCAATTGTAAATAAATAGTAAAACATTATAAGTTTAGAATTGCATCGATTCTCGGAATTTCAACTTGTCTTAACACTTCAACATAAGGATAACAAAATAAAATTGCCGCTATACCAATATAAATTAAAAATATTACTCAATCTAAAAGTCTAAATTTGACTTGTCTATATCTTGTTCTTTTTGCATGCGGATCAAACCCTCTTGAATCCATTGCAAAAGCTAAATCTTCGGCTTTATTAAATGATGATACTAACAACGGAATAATCAAAGATGTTGTTCCTTTAACTTTATCTGCTAAATTTCCATTCTTAAAGTCTATTCCTCTTGAAGATTGCGCCTTCATAATTCTTCCTGCTTCATCAATTAAAGTCGGAATCATTCTTAAAGCAATAGAAATAATAATAGAAAAAATATAAACTGGAATTCCAATTAACTTTAAAGGTCATAAAAGATCTTCAATAGCTAAAGTTAACTCTAAAGGTTGAGTTGTCCCTGTTAAGATTGTTGTTAAAGTAATCATTAAAAATATTCTTAAAGTCATATATGTTGCTCTATATAAAGCTTTTTCGGAAAATCATAATTTTTTATAATTAAAAATATATCCATAATCACTTGATTCTGCATATCTTGCTCCACTAGAACCTAATACAGTTCAATTTATACTTGTATCGTTTGTTTCTGGATGTAAAACAAAGATATTTAAAATTATAAGCATTATAAAAATAAATAAAATCGGTGTAAATAATTTAAATAACATTTTAAAGCTTAGCTTGCTTATTGTATACATACATATAATCCCAGTACCTATTAAAACAAATCCTGTAAATCCAACCGGCATAAATACTGCAACAATTAATGCAATAACCATAAACAATTTAATTCTTGGATCCATTCTATGAACCACTGAGTTATAAGGCATGTATCTACCAAATACCATTCTCATTTTTTTACACCTACTTTCTATTTTTTGCTAGCTTAATTGCATTAGCTACTTCTTCAACAGTTCTAAATTTACTTGTAGTAATATCTATTCCTTGTTCTTTTAATTTATATGCTAATTTATATAATTTTGGTGGTTCTATTTCAATTGTTCTTAGCAAGTCAAAATTTGAAAATATTTCAAAAGGATCTCCCACAGAAATCACTTTTCCTTTATGCATAACAATTACTTCATCTGCGATTTGTAAAACGTGATCCATATTGTGAGTAACTATTATAATTCTTTTTCCTTTTTCTTTATTTAGATTATAAAAAAGTTTCATAAAGTCTTCTTCACCCTGCGGATCTAATCCCCCAGTAGGTTCATCAAGTACTAATGTATCTCCATCCATTGCAATAATTCCAGCAATAGCAACTCTACGTTTTTGACCCCCAGATAAATCAAATGGATTTCTTGAAGCATATTCAACTGGTAAATCTACCATTTTTAATAAATTAGGAACATTTTTAAGAGATTGAGTTTTTTCTGCTCCTAAGTTAATTGGACCAAATGCAATATCTTTTTCAATTGAATCTTGGAATAATTGATATTCTGGAAATTGAAATACTAGACCAATTTCTCTACGCAAATCTTTAACTTCTTTTATTTTTTTAGTTTTAGCATAAAGTGAATAATTTCCTATAATAGTTCTACCTGTTTCTGAAATAATTAAACCATTTGTTAATTGAATTAAAGTTGATTTTCCACTACCCGTCATACCAATGATAGCTGTAATTTTTCCTTTTTTAATACTTATATCAGTTCCGTTAAGTGCTCTAAATTCAAATGGGGTTCCTTTTGAATAAGTATATGAAACATTTTCAAAAACAATATCTCCATTAAAATCAAAAGCTGGTTGTTTTGCTTTTTTTAATTGTTTTTTATAATGTTTTTCTACTGATTTAGATTTTTCAACTGTTTTATATCAATCGTTTACTTTTTGAACTCTTTCATTAACATGTTTTAATGATTCTTTTTTAACTGCTTCAAACTCTTTTTTATATTTAACTTGGTTTGGTTTATCTTTTTTTATAAGTTTTGCAATTTCTTTATGTCTTTTTTTTCTTTTTTTATTTTCTTCACGATTATGTACTGCAAGTTCTCTTAAATGTTCTTTATATTTTGCCTTTGAAACTTTTCTTTCAATCATCGCTTGAGCTCTTTGCTCCTGGTTCATATTTTTTAGTTTTGACATATCTTATTCACCAACTCTTCTAAACTATTACTGTGTTCAAGATTTATTCCAACATTAGATAAAGCTTCTTCAACTTGGGCAACAAAAGGAATATCTAAGTGAATAGATCTTAAAAATTCTTTATCTGCTAAAATTTCTTTTGGTGTTCCAAATTTTACTAATTCCCCTTTATTCATAACTAAAACTTTATCAGCATTTAAAATTTCATCCATATCATGAGTTATCGAAAATATAGTTTTTTCTCTAGTGTTTTTTAATTCAACCATAATATTTTTAACTTCTGTTTTTCCTTTTGGATCTAACATACTTGTTGCTTCATCAAAGATTAAAATGTCAGGTGATAATGCTAGAGCTGATGCAATCGCAACACGTTGTTTTTGACCTCCAGATAGCATTAATGGTTCGTGATCTAAAAAGTCATACATATTAACTTTTTTTGCAGCTCATTCGATAATATCTGACATTTTTGATGGTGCTACTCTTCTATTTTCTAAACCAAAAGCAATATCATCTCTAACAGTTGAACCAATGAACTGATTATCAGGGTTTTGAAAAACTATTCCTAAAAATTTTCTAGCAATATTTATATTACTTGAAGTTACTTTATTTCCATAAAGTTCAATTGAACCACTTGTTGGAACTAAAACTCCAATAATAATTTTAGATAATGTAGATTTACCACTCCCATTATGACCAATAATTGCAACATATTCACCATGATTTACTTCAACGCTTACTCCGTTAACAGCAAATGGATGATTTGGATTATATCTAAATTTTATATTATTAAGTTTTAATGCAGTATTTGATAATTTAGATAGTTCTCCCCCGTGACCACGATCTTTCATAGCGATTTTAGATTCTTTTAAAAGAAACTGTGCTAATTTTAAATCTTGATAAGCATGTCAATATTGATCATCACCTTTTTTGTGATTTGCTAACAATTGTTTTGCTAATTTCAAGTTTTCTACAAATTGTTGATTATCCACTTTGTTTTTAAACTCAGCTTTTGCTTTTTTGAACTCTTCTTCATATTCTTTAACAATATCTACAGTAATTTCACCTTTTGAAAGCTTCATTTTTGCAATTATTAATTTTTGACTAGAACGTACTAATTTATCATTATATTCATTCAATAATAATTTAAAATCATTTAGTTCCTTTGTAGTTAAAAGTTTTTGTTCTGACATATTAAATTTGTCCTTTCACAATTTGTATAAATTATACCAAAATGTATTTAATCATTATTTATATTTTATATAAAAATGATAAGTAAGCAAAGAGTTTTTATAATTAATTAAATTTTTTATAAAATAAAATTTTTTTCAAATTTTCATAAACTTACTATAAAGCCTTATAAATAAGCCTATGCTATAACCTATATGAAAGGATAAAATTATGAAAAAATTTAATAAAACTGTATGATTTAACTATTTTATCTATAGTTTTTTGTCTTTATTAAGTAATGCTTGTTATGTTGCAATGAGTTATGCTTTTTCATTCATTATTGATAGTGCAATTGATAAAAATTTAAATAAATTTCTTATAGCTTCAGGAACTGCATGTGGTTTAATACTTGGTCATTTAATACTTGATTATATCTGTGATTTAATTTTAAACAGTTCATTAGCAATTATAAATAATAATTTAAGAAAAATTGTAGCTTATAATACATTTAAAGAAAACTATGAATTAAAGTTAGATTCAGGAGAATTTATAAACTTAAACTCAAATAAAGTTAATCAATTAGCAAATAGTTATTACAAAAATATTTTTGAAATAACTAATTGCTGTTTAGCAATAATTGTTGGTTTTGGTTTTATAGCTTATATAAGTTGAATATCTTTATTAAGTTGTATTATTTTATCAATATTAATCATTATTGTGCCAAGTATAATGTCAAAAACTAGTCAAAAAGTTGTAAATATTGCAAATGATAAAAATGATAAATTTTTACAAACTACAAAAGATAGTTTTAATTCTTATTGAGTGTATTGAAGTATGAATGAAACAAAACAATTAATTGAAAAAATTAATACAGGATCTAAAATTTTAGAAGCAAAAAATCGAAAAAAAGAGAATATTTTAAACTTTTCTAATCTTTTATTTAGTGTAATTTTATTTTTAGGACAAGTTATTTTAATTATTTTATTTAGTTGAATGTATCTTGCTGGATTTATAAAAAGCATCGGAACAATTACAACTCTAAATATTATTAGTGGTGTTTATTGTTTCTTTGGAGGATCAAGCGTAAGAAGTTTAATGGGAATATTAAGTTATAAAAATGTAGTTAAAATTGATTTTAAAGATATTAAAGATAATATAAATTTAGTAGCAGTACAAAAACTTGATTCAATTGAGCTAAAAAACTTAAACTTTAAATATGATGACCATGACAATCATGTTATTAAAGACTTTAATTTAAGTATTATAAAAAATGATAAAGTTTTAATACAAGGAGAAAGTGGAGCTGGTAAATCTACACTTTTAAAATTAATTTTTAATTCAAATAACGCTAGTCAAGGACAAGTATTTATTAACGGAGTTAATTTAAAAGAATATGATATTAGACCACTTTGTGCATATATTGGACAGGATATAGTATTAACTAAGGGAACTATTTTGAAAATTTAACTATCGCTAATAAAAAAATCAAAGAAGACGAAGTTAAAAATTATTTTGAATTGCTAAATTTAGATGAATTATTAAAAAACTACCTGATGGGTTAAATACTCAAGTTTCAGACAATATGTTAAATCTATCTGGAGGAGAAAGACAAAGACTTTCAATTATTCGAGGATTAATAGTTAACAAAGAGTGATTATTTTTAGATGAAATCACTTCTGCTCTTGATGAAAAAACTGCCTTTAAAGTTTTAGATATCTTTTTAAAAGATAAAAATAAAACTATTATAATGGTTGCTCATAAATTAGATCAAAATATTGTTAAACAATTTAATAAAGTAGTTAAATTATAAAAAAATGACCATTAATTTGGTCATTTTTTTATTAAACTAATTCAATAATACACATTGGAGCATTATCTCCACGGCGATTATCTAATTTTAAAATACGTGTGTACCCACCGTTTCTTGATTTAAATCTTTTTGCAAGAGTGGTGAATAATTTTTGTAGTGCAGTTTCTTTTTCACTTGCATTAATGTGTCTTAATCATGCTGCAGCTTGTCTTCTAGCATGTAAATCTCCACGCTTTGCAAGAGTAATCATACTATCAAAGTGCTTTCTTAACTCTTTTGCTCTAGTTTCAGTGATTTCTAATTTTTCTGAAATAATTAGTTCAGTAGTTAAGTTTCTCATTAAAGCGACTCTTCAAGCAGTGTTCTTACCTTGTTTTTGAATGTATGACATACATTAACACCTCTTTCTAGTCTTGTTTAAAAGTTAGTCCTAATTGAACAACTTTATCTTTAATTTCTTTTAATGATTTTCTACCCAAGTTTCTAATTTCTTGAATATCATCTTCACTACGCGAAACTAAATCACGTAGAGTATTTATATTTGCTCTTTTTAAGCAATTTAAACTTCTTTGTGTAAAGTCTAAATCTTCAATTAATTTATCTAGTTCTTTTTCGTCTTCTTCGCTTGTTACACCAATTACGTTTAACTCATTAATTTCTTCATTTAAGTTAACAAAGAAATGTAAATGTTCTACTAAAATTTTTGATGCAGTTGCAACAGCATCACTTGCTGAAATTGTTCCGTCAGTTTTAACTTTTAAAATTAATTTTTCTAAATCTACTGATTTACCAATCTTTGTAGCATCAACATCGTATGCAACAGATATAATTGGTGAATAATTTGAATCAATTGTAATTGAATCAACTGTTAATTTTTCTTTTTTATTATCTTTAAATGATCTATATCCTCTTGAGTTTTTTGCAAATAGTGTTAAATCTAATACTCCACCATCAGCGATATTACATAAAACTAAGTCTTTATTAACAACTTCTACTCCTGTTGGTAATTCTATATCTCCTGCTTTTACAGGTCCAACTGCTGAAGTTTTGATTGATAATTCTACTACTTCATCTAATGAAAACATATTATTGTCAATTCTCAAAGCTAATTGCTTTATATTTAAAATTATTCTACTTACGTTTTCAACAATACCTTCTATTGATGTAAATTCATGAGCCGCCCCTGCAATTTTAATTGCATAAACTGCTGCTCCTGGCGTTGAACTTAAAAGAGTTCTTCTGATTGCGTTACCTAAAGTAATTCCAAATCCTCTTTCTAAAGGTTCAACTTTAAATTCCCCATAATTTTTGTTATTTTCTTCTTTTAGTAAAGTAAATTCTGGTCTAGCGAATTGTCTCATGTTTCTTATCCTCTTGGGCGTTTTCTAGGACGTACACCGTTATGAGGTATTGGTGTAGTGTCATTAATTGAAGTGATTTCTAGTCCGATACCCTGTAAACTTCTTACAGCAGCATCTCTTCCTGGTCCCGGTCCTTTAACTTCTACTTGTATAGTTTTAACTCCGTTTTCCATTGCTCCTTTTCCAGCAGCTTCTGCAATCATTTGTGCAGCATATGGTGTTGATTTTTTACCACCTTTAAATCCTAAAGCTCCGGCGCTTGATCAAGATAAAACATTACCTTTTTCATCAGAAACAGTTACTATTGTGTTATTGAAAGTGGCATGAATGTGAGCGATACCTTTAGCAATATTTTTCTTAACTTTTTTACGGTTAGCAGTATTTTGTTTTGGGTTTGCCATATATTTTTAACTCTCCTAACTATTTTTTCTTGTTAGCTACAGTTTTTCTAGGACCTTTTCTAGTACGTGCATTTTGTTTTGTTGATTGTCCACGCACTGGTAGTCCTTTTCTGTGTCTCATTCCTCTGTAACTTCCAATTTCCATTAAACGTTTAATGTTCAATGCTGTTTCTCTTCTTAAATCTCCTTCAGTCTTGAATTTTGAAATTTCTTGTGAAATAGATTTTTGTTGTTCTTCTGTTAAATCTTTAACTCTAACATCTTCACTAACTTTAGTTGCCTCTAAGATTTTTTGTGATGTTGATAAACCAATACCATAAATGTAAGTAAGAGCGATAACTACTCTTTTTTCATTAGGTATTTCTACCCCATTTATACGAGCCATATCTCTTTTCCTTTCTAAATTAATTCAATTTTTATTTTGTTTTAATTAAAATTAACCTTGACGTTGTTTATGTTTTGGTTGTTCACAAATAATCATTACACGGCCTTTACGTCTAATTATGCGACACTTATCACATATTTTTTTGACAGATGATCTTACTTTCATCCTTTAAACCTCCTGATTTTTGTATATTTAATTTTTTAAAAATAATTACTTATTTACTGTTTTTAAAACGGTATGTAATTCTTCCACGTGTAGGGTCATAAGGTGATATTGCAACAGTTACTTTGTCACCTGGTAAAATGCGAATGTAATTCATACGGATTTTACCAGACACGTGGGCATCAATAACTATTTCATTTTCTAGTTTCACCTTAAATGTAGCATTTGGCAACACCTCTTGCACTATGCCATCAACTTCTAAATAGTCTTCTTTTGCCATAGATTAATTGTCCTCCTTTGGTTTATATAATGTTAATATTTCTGGATCTCCATTTGTAACCAAAATAGTATGCTCAAAATGAGCTGCCATGCTATTATCTTTTGATGATACTGTTCAATCATCTTTTCCAACAACGGTTTTATCAGTTCCAATTTGTACCATTGGTTCAATACAAATTGCCATTCCTTCAATTAGACGCATTCCGGTTTCTTTTATTCCTGTATTAGGAATAAAAGGATCTTCATGCATTTCTAATCCAATTCCGTGTCCTGTATAATCTTTTGGCAATTGAAAACCATATTCTTCAACAAATTGTTGAACAGTAGAAGAAATGGTTCCGATGCGCACACCAGCTCTTACCTGTTCAATCGCCAAGTAAAGTGACCTTTCAGTCACTTCTACTAGTTTACTATGTAATTCGTCTTTTGCTTGTCCACAAATTACTGTGAATGCAGAATCAGAATGATAATCTTGATATATACATCCTGCATCAATTGATACGATATCACCATCTTGAATAAGACGATTATTTGGAATTCCATGAATTAATTGCTCATTTATTGATATGCATATATGAGCAGGATAGCCAAAGTAATTTTTGAAGTTACTTTGGCATCCTTTTTTTGTGATAAATTCAATAAAATATTTATCTAAATCCAAGCAATTTACACCTGGTTTTATCATTTTTTTTAAGTTATACAAAGCTTCACTTAAAACTTTGCCAGCAACTCTCATTTTGTTAATTTGATCTTGATTTTTTATAGTAATTGACATTATAGTTTTAACGCTTCTACTAATTCTTTATGAAAATCAATTGCTGACTTAACATTTCCATCAACTTCAACTAATTTATTTTGTTCTCTATAATAGTTGATTAATGGAGATGTTTGTTCATTGTATACTTTTAATCTAACTTTAATTTTATCTTCTTGGTCATCTTCTCTGGTGATCAATTTTCCACCATCAAAGTCACACACATTTTCTACTTTAGGTTTACGATTTATTTTATGAAAACTTCTTTTACAAACTTCACAAACTAATCTACCAGATAACCTTTGTAATAAAACACTTTCTTTTACATCAATATGAACAACATAATCTAATTTTTGATTTAAATCACTTAACATTTGATCTAAAGCTTTTGCTTGATCTAAAGTACGAGGATATCCATCGAAAATTAATCCTGAGTTTTTTGTTTGTAAATAGTCTTTTACCATATCGTTTGTAACATCATCTGGTACATATATTCCCTTAGTCATATATTCTTGGGCTTTAAGACCTAATTTAGTTTTATTAGAGATATTTGTTCTAAATAGATCTCCTGTTGATAATTGAGTAAAATTATATTCTTTACTCAAAAGTTCTGATTCAGTGCCTTTTCCACTTCCTGGGGCACCAATTAAAAGAATGTTCATAAATTATTGTTTGCCTTTCTTATCAAATGTGAGTATTTAAATTTTCATCTGAGAATTTTTCAGATTTTTTGTCAATAAATGATTGTTGAATTAATCTTCCTTTTAGTTGTTGAGTTGTTTGAATTGCAACAGAAATAATAATGATCAATCCAGTTCCTCCAATTGCAAGCGAGCTTGGCAAGGCAGTTAATTTACTGATAATGTAAGGTAAAACAGCAATTCCTGCAAGGAAAGTTGCTCCAATTACACTTAATCGATTTATTGTAGCTGTTAAGAATTTTTCTGTATCTTTTCCTGGTTTAATTCCGGGAATAAATGTTCCTGATTTTTTGAAGTTTTCTGCAATTTTTTCAGGATTAATTTGAACTTGAGCATATAAGAATGTGAATAATAATGTCATTATTCCATAAATTCCAATACCTCATCAAGTTCCAAACGATAAGTAATTCTGAGTAAATTTATAGAACCCACTATCTTGACCAACAATTTGTGCAATTGTAATCGGAGTAGATATTATCGCCGACGCAAAAATAACTGGAATAACCCCTGCATTGTTTAACTTCAACGGCAGATAGGGCGTGTGTTCTTTTGTATCGACCAGACCGGATCCTGTTTGTTGTATTGGAACTTTTCTTTCAGCTTCATTCATCAACACAACAATAAATATAACAAATATATAAGCTGTAACATAAATTAAGAATTTCATGATTCCATCAAATAGAATTGAAGGGTCATCACCTTTTTTAATTCAGAAACTAAATGTTTTTATAAAGTTTGTAGGCATGTTTGAAACAATCCCTGCAAAAATAATTATAGAAACACCATTTCCTATTCCTTTAATTGTAATTTGATCTGCAACTCATAACATTAAAAATGTTCCTGCTAACATAACCAATGGTACTAAAATGTAATAGAATCATGCTGGTCCTTGACCATCTGCTCCTGTCTCTCATTTTGCTGTAATTAATTGGTTATTTTGAGAAGTTAATGTAAATATTGTTGCAATTGATTGCATAATTGCAAAAGGAACAGTTAAAACTTTTGTCAATTTATCTAATTTTCTTCTTCCTCTTTCTCCTGATTTATTTCATCTAGTTAAAACTGGAATAACATCAGTTGAAAGAAGTTGTACAATAATTGATGCTGTAATATAAGGAGAAACTCCTAAAGCCAAAATTGAAAATTGACCAATTGAACCCCCTCCAAGTGTTGATAACAATTGGAAAAATTCTTGACCATTAACAGCGTCACTAAACCCAGAATTTAGTTCAATTCCTGGAACAGTTAATAGTGAACCCATTCTGATTAGAACAAGTACTATTAAAGTAAAAACGATTCGTTTTACAAGATCTTTATTTCTTACAAAGAAATTACCTTTAGCGAATTCGTTCTTATATTTAGTTTTTTTGATGGCTTTTTGAGCTTTTTTTTCTGCTCTTGTTATTTTTGCTGCCAAACTAAATCACCTCTATAGATCCCCCAGCTGCTTTGATTGCTTCTTGGGCGCTTTTTGATACTTTATTAACTTTAATTTTTACTGCTTTTGTAATTTTACCATTTCCTAGCACTTTTATTAAAGTTTTTTCAGATTTAATGAATTTTTTTTCAATTAATGTTTTGTGATTAACATCAGTTAATCCTAATTTTTCAATTGTATCTAAGTTTAAGATAACAAATTCTTTTCTATTTAAACTTGTAAAACCAATTTTTGGTAATCTTCTGAATAATGGAGTTTGACCTCCTTCAAATCCAGGTCTAACTCCACCACCAGAACGTGAGTTTTGTCCTTTGTGTCCTCTTGTTGAAGTTTTACCTTTACCTGAAGCCATCCCACGACCAACACGAGTTGCGCTTTTTTTGCTACCTGGTGTACTTTGTAATTCATGTAATTTCATAAACTAATTCCTCCTATTAAGCTTTTTTAGCTTCAACTTTCTTTTCTGTTGGTAATGCTGTGCCTCTTAATCTTGCTATTTGTTCTGCTGTTTGCATTTCTTTTAAACCGTCTAATGTAGCTCTAATCATATTAATAGGTGTATTTGAACCTAATGATTTTGTATAAACATCTGAAATTCCTGCCAATTCGATAACTGCACGAGCTGGTCCCCCAGCAATAACACCAGTACCTTTTTTAGCTGGTTTGATTAAAACTCTACCTGAACCATAGTGACCAATAACATCATGAGGAACTGTTGTTCCTGTGATTGGAACTCTTACTAATGATTTTCTTGCTTCTTTGATTGCTTTTTTAATTGCATCAGGAACCTCATTTGCTTTTCCTGTTCCTAGACCAACTCTACCTTTTTTATCTCCTATAACAACAACTGCAGCAAATCTAAATCTTCTTCCCCCTTTTGTAACTTTTGTAACACGATTAATTGTTACAACTTGCTCTTCAAAAGGATTGTCTTCTTTATTTCTACCAAATTTTCCATTTTTATCACGACGTGGACCTTTATTAAATTCACGTTTTTCTCCAGGTTTTCCAAATGGTGGTCTTGAGTTGTTGTCTCTTCTTGGTGCTTGGTTTCCAGCAGCAGCTGGAGCTTGTTCTTTTGGTGTATTTTCAGGTTTTGGTGCTTCTTCTACAGCATTAACTTTTTTATCTTCTGCCATTTACTTTATCTCCTTTAATTAGAATTTCATTCCGTTTTCTTTTGCAGCATCTGCAAACGCTTTTACTTTACCATGGAATAAATATCCCCCACGATCAAATACTACATTACTAATTTTTTTAGCTTTAGCTTTTTCAGCAAGGTCTTTAGCAACTGCTTTTGCAGTTTCAATATTATTTGGTTTTTTTAATTTGATTGATGAAGATTCTACTAAAGTAACTCCTTTAGTATCATCGATTATTTGCGCATAAAAGTATGAGTTTGATTTAAATACATTCAGCCTTGGTCTTTCACTAGTTCCAGATACTTTATTTCTTACTCTATAGTGTCTTCTTTTTCTTGCTTCTGCTTTAGTGTACTTCATAACTACTTCTCCCTAGCAACAGCCTATTTACCAGCTGCTTTACCTTCTTTTCTAATGATTTTTTCACCTTTGTATTTAATTCCTTTACCTTTATATGGTTCAGGTCTTCTATAACCTCTAATATGCGCAGCAACTTGTCCAACTAATTGTTTACAAATTCCTGAAATTTTAATTTCAGTTGGTTTTGGAATTTCAACACTTATTCCTTGTGGAATTTGATATTCTACAGGGTGTGAAAATCCTAATGATAAATTAATTTTGTTACCTGCTAATGCAGCACGATAACCAACCCCAACGATTTCTAATTCTTTTACAAATCCTTGGCTAACTCCAGTCAACATTCCTTCTAATAAAGAGTTTGTTGTCCCGTGAAGTTGTTTTGTGTGTTTAAGTTCATTTTTACGAATTGTTTTTAATTCGCTACCTTCAACTTTAACTTCAATTAATGGAGAAACCTTTTGGCTTAATTCTCCTTTTGATCCTTTGATAGTTACAACATTTCCTTCAATCTTAACTTCTACTCCGGCTGGAATAGCTAATATTCTGTTTCCAATACGTGACATATTTCTATTCCTTTCTTATCAAACAAATGCAAGAACTTCTCCACCTGCATTTTTTAGGCGAGCTTCTTTATCTGTCATGATTCCATTTGAAGTAGATACGATTGCGATTCCTAACCCGTTAAGTACATTTGGAATTTTGTTAGCTTGTAAGTATACTCTTAATCCTGGTTTTGATATTCTTTTTAACCCTTTAATTACTCTTAATTTACCCTTGTATTTCAAACTTATTGTGATTTCTTTTTTAAAGTCTTCTGAAACTTTGAAGTCTTCAATGAATCCTTCTCTTTTTAAGATATTTGCTATTTCTAGTTTAATTTTGCTTCCAGGGATTACTACTTCTTTGTGAAATCTTTGGTTAGCATTTCTAATTCTAGTAAGCATATCTGCTATTACATCTGTTGTCATATTTCTCTAATTCCTTTCACTATCATGAAGCTTTTTTAATACCAGGTATTTGTCCTTTGTAAGCTAAATCTCTAAAGCATACACGACATAGGTTAAACTTTCTCAAAACTGCATGTGGTCTACCACAGTTACCACAACGAGTATATTCTCTAACTTTAAACTTCTGAACTTTAGCTTGTTTTACTTTTAATGATTTTTTTGCCATTATTCTTGTTCTCCTACTTAACGAAAGGCATTCCAATTTTTTGAATTAATGAAAATGCATCTTCTCTATTTGTTGCTGTTGTAACTATTGTTATGTTCATCCCACGAACTTTTTTTACTTTATCGTAATCAATTTCTGGGAAAATAATTTGTTCTTTAATTCCTAATGAATAATTTCCTTGTTTATCAAAACTATTTTTAGGTACACCTCTAAAGTCACGAACACGTGGAAGTGCAACTGAAATTAATCTATCTAAGAATTCATACATTTTTTTACCTCTTAAAGTAACTTTTGCTCCAATTGACATTCCTTCACGCAATTTGAACACAGCTAATGATTTTTTAGCTTTAGTTATTAAAGGTTTTTGTCCTGTAATCAAGGCTAATTCTGCTACTGCATCATCTAATCTTTTTGAATCTGCAACAGCATCTCCAACTCCTTGGTTTACAACTACTTTAATTATTTTTGGAACTTGCATAATTGATTTATATTGTTTTTCTTTTAACATTTCTGGGATAATTTTTTCTTTGTAAAGTTTTTCTAATCTATTAACACTTGCTTTTGCTGCCATAAATTTCCTTTACCTTCCTATTTAATATCCGCTTTTGATTTAACGGCTATTCTAGATTTTTTCCCATCAACGATTTTGTAAGCAATTCTTGATCCAGTTCCTTTGTTTTTCGGATCTTGAATAGCTACGTTTGAAATGCTAATTGAAACTGGAATTTCTCTAATTCCACCTTCTTGGTCTGTTTGACTTGGTTTAAAGTGTTTAGTTCCATTTACACCTTCAACTCAAACTCTTTTTTTATCTTTTGATAATTTTCTAACTGGTCCGATTGTTCCTTTGTGGTTTCCGGCAATAACTTTTACTACATCACCTTTTAAGATTTTTGATTTAGTCATAAATTACCTCCTACAACACTTCTGGAGCAAGTGATGCGATTTTTGCAAATCCTGCATCCTTTACTTCTCTTGCAATTGGACCAAAAATACGTGTCCCTCTTGGAGACTTATCATCTTTTACAATGACTGCTGCATTTTCTGAAAATCTAATGTATGTACCATCAGCTCTTCTTAAACCTCTAACAGTTCTAACAATAACAGCTTTAACAACTTGACCTTTTTTAACAACTCCACCAGGAGTAGCAGCTTTAACAGTAGCTACAACAATGTCACCAATATTTGTAAATTTTCTTACACTTCCACCTAAGTTTCTAATAACTAAAATTTCTTTTGCACCTGAGTTGTCAGCGATTTTTAATCTTGATTCATTTTGGATCATTTTTATTTACCTCTTCTTAATTAAATAACTGATTTTTCAACAACTCTGATTAGTCTAAAATTTTTAGTTTTACTTAAAGGACGTGTTTCCATGATTTCTACCTTGTCACCCATCCCGGCAACTTCTTGTTCATCATGTGCTTTGTATTTTTTAGAATACTTAACACGTTTTTTATATGTTGGGTGGTTTTTGTAAGTTTCAACTAATACAGTGATAGTTTTGTTCATCTTATCTGAAACAACTTTACCAATGTAGGTTTTTCTTAATTTTCTTTCCATGACCTATTTAGCTCCTTTTGTTTTAGTATCTTTTTTAGCTGCTAATTTTTTGTTTGCTTCGTCAATTTGTTTTTTTGCTTCATCAGCATTTGAACCATAAGTGTATGTTTTAATGTCTTTTGGTTTTTTTGATAATTTTAAGTCGATAGCTTCAATGTCTTCACCTTTAGCTGCTTCAACTTTTATTTTTTTAGTTTTAACTTCACCTAATGCTGCTTTACCTTTACCAGTAGCTTTTGCTTCTCCTACTTCAACTTCAATAGTTTTTGCTTCTGCTACTTTGGCTTTTTTAGTTGCTACAGCTGGTTTTCCAATTCCTACAGGTTTTGGTTCTTCTACAGATGTTGATGAAGATTTTTTAGATGCAACTTTTGCTTTTGCAACTTTAACTTCAACTTGTGCTTCTTCTACTTCTGCTTTAGCTTCTGCTACTTTTGCTTTTGCCACTTTTGCTTTTGCTTCAGCAACTGGTTTTGCTTCTGCTTTTGCTTTAGAAACTTTTTCTTCTGCTTTTTCTAAGTTGTTTTCAGCTTTAACTTCTTTTGCTTTTGCTTTAACTTCTTTTACTACAGCCTTAGCTTCTGCTACAACTTCAACTGGTGCTTCAGGTTTTGACGCACCAGCTTTTTTAGCTGCAGGTTTTGCACTTGATTTTGCTTCAACATTATTGTCACTTGATGCTTCTGTGTTTCCTTCAACTGCAGCTGCCATAGCAGCTTCAATTGCATTATCACTAACACTTCCTTGACCATATTGTTCTTGTTGCATTTTTTCAAGCATTTCTCTTTGTTTTGCTCTAACTGCTTTTCCTGCTTGTTCAGCATTGTCAACAGCTTTTGCATAGTCTGGTTTAACAACAATGTTTTTTGTTACTTCTCCAGCTCTTTTTCTTTCTGCTAATAATGTTTCAATACGTGCAATATTTTTTCTCAATGCGTTAATTTTGTGAGTTTGTTCTAAACTTCCAACTGCTGCTTGAAATCTTAAAGCAAATAATTCAGCTTTATGATCTTCACTTTGTTTAATTAAATCAGCTACTGATTTTGCTCTTAATTCCAATACAAGGTCTGCTACTTTAGACATTATTCATCACCTCTCTTAACGATTTTGCATCGAACTGGTAATTTGTGCATTGCAAGACGTAAAGCTTCACGAGCAACTTCTTCAGAAACTCCTGCAACTTCAAACATAAATTGTCCTTGTTTTACAACTGCTACTCAATCTTCTGGCGAACCTTTCCCAGATCCCATACGTACTTCTAAAGGTTTTTTAGTAACTGCCATATGTGGGAAAATTCTGATTCAAACTTTTCCAAAACGTTTCATATAACGAGTCATAGCAATACGAGCAGCTTCAATTTGTCTTGTAGTAATTCAAGCTCCATCTAATGACATTAATCCATATTCTCCAAAGGCAATGAATTTACCACCTTTAGCTTTTCCTTCATAACTAACTCTATGAGGACGACGGAATTTAACTCTTTTAGGCATTAACATAATTATCTAGCCCCCCTAACCGGTGGTTTTCTATCAAACTTTTTGTCTGCTATAACTTTGTCTTGGTTTTTTTGTTGTCCTGGTTTACCTAAAATTTCACCATGGTTAATTCAAACTTTAACTCCAATTTGACCATATGTAGTTCTTGCTTCATATAAAGCATAATCAATATCACTTCTTAAAGTAGATAATGGCACTGATCCTTCTAAATAACCTTCAGTTCTTGCCATTTCAACTCCACCAAGTCTTCCTGAAACACTAGTTTTAATTCCTTTTGCTCCAGCTTTTAGTGCTTTTCTGATAGCTAATTTTTGAACTGTTCTAAATGATGCACGATTTGTAATTTGTTCTCCAATAAATTGTGCAACTAATCTTGCATCAACATCTGGATTTTTGATTTCTAATACATTAACTTTAACTGCTGCTTTTTTGTCTTTAACAGTTTTTCTAACAGTTAAAATAATATTATCGATATTTTTGTTTTCTTGACCTAGAACGATAGTTGGACGAGCAGTACGGATAATAAGAACAATTTCTTTTTGTGTTCTTTCAATTTCAACTTTAGATACAGCTCCGTTTTTCAATAATTTCAAAACAGCTTTTCTAATTTTAATGTCTTGGTGTAATCATTTAACATACTCACCTTTTTCTGCATATCATCTATTATCTCATGTTCTGATAATTCCAATACGCATTGCATTAGGAGATACTTTTTGTCCCATACTAATCTTCCTTCCTATCTACCGTCACTTACAATAATTGTAATGTGACTTGTTCTTTTTAATATTTCATACGCTCTTCCGTGAGCTCTTGGTCTAAAACGTTTTAATGTTGGTCCTTCGTTAACATAAATTGTTTTTACGAATAGTTGGTCAGCTTCCATACCATTGTTGTTAACTGCGTTAGCAACTGCTGAGTTTAATAATTTTAATACTGGTTCTGAAGATCTTTTATCTTGGTTTTGTAATATTGCTACTGCTTCTGAGATTTTTTTTGCTCTAATTGAGTCGGCTACTAGTCTAACTTTTCTTGGTGAGATTCTAATCATTGATAATTTTGCTTTTGCTTCCATATTTTCTCAATACTTCCTTTAAAGATTATTTTTTCTTTTTCTTATCATCACCATGTCCACCAAACTTACGTGTTGGTGAAAATTCTCCTAGTTTGTGGCCAACCATATCTTCAGTAACATAAACTGGAATGAACTCTTTACCGTTATAAACTCCAAATGTGTGACCTACAAACTCAGGAAAGATTGTAGATCTACGTGATCAAGTTTTAATGTTTTCTTTTTTGCTTCCTAATGCTTCTACTTTTTTTAATAAGTAGTCATCTGCAAAAGGACCTTTTTTAAGTGATCTTGACATAAATTACATTCCCTCCTTATTTAGTTGCATTTCTTCTTCTTACAATCAATTTGTTTGAAGCTTTTTTAGTGTCACGAGTTTTAACTCCAAGAGCTTTTTTACCTCAAGGTGTTAATGGAGCTTTACGACCAATTGAAGCTCTTCCTTCTCCCCCTCCGTGAGGGTGATCAATTGGGTTCATTACAGAACCACGAACTGTTGGTCTTATTCCACGTCAACGGTTTCTTCCAGCTTTTCCTCAGTTTACCAAGCTATATTCTTCATTTCCTACTTCTCCGATTGTTGCATAACATTCTGAAAGTATTTTTCTAACTTCACCTGAACCTAATCTTACGATTACATATTTTCCATCATCATCTTTACCTAAGATTTGAACTGAACTTCCTGCACTACGTGCGATTTGTCCACCTTTTCCTGGTTTTAATTCAACGTTGTGGATTAATGTTCCTTCAGGAATATTTTTAAGTGGTGCTGCATTACCAACTTTGATATCTGCAGTTTCACTTGCAATTATTTCTTGTCCTACTTGCATTCCTTTTGCAAATAAGATGTAACGTTTTTCTCCATCAATATAATGGATTAAACAGATAAATGCATTTCTATTTGGGTCATATTCAATAGTGGCAATTTTTCCAGCGATATCGCGTTTATTACGTTTAAAGTCAATAATACGATATTTACGCTTGTGCCCTCCACCTTTATGGCGAGTTGTAATTTGACCATGATTATTTCTTCCAGCTCTTTCGTTAACCTTAACTGTTAATGAAGATTCAGGTTTAGAAGTAGTAAGAATGCTATAATCTAAAGTTGTCATATTTCTACGTCCATTAGTCGTAGGCTTATACTTTTTAATTGGCATAATATTCTTCCTTTTCGCCTTTCTATTAACTTACAATAATTTGTACACATGTACTTTTCTATAAGTCTGATAAGATGTCTAATTTTTCTCCATCTTTTAAAGTAATGATTGCTTTTTTATAAGCGTTTGTTTTTCCAACAAATCTTCCCATTCTTTTGTCTTGTCCATCATAGTTTGCAGTTCTTACTGACTTAACTTTAACTTGAAAGATTTCTTCGAATGCTTTTTTAATTTGAACTTTGTTTGATCTTTTATCAACGATGAATGTGTATGCGCCATTTTGTTGACCTGCATATGATTTTTCAGTTAATAAAGGTTTTTTAATAACTTCTGTTAAATGCATTATGCATACACCTCCTCAATACGATTTACAGCATCTTCTGTTAAAACTAATTTTGACGCATTAAGTAAATCAAATATATTCATTTTTTGAAAATCCAAAGTTTTTACTCCAGGAATGTTTCCTGCAGATTTAACAACTACTTCTTCGTGTTCTTTTGTCACGATTAAAGTTTTTTGATTATCAATTTTTACATTTTTCATAACACTCAACATTTCTTTTGTTGAAGGTTTTGAGAATGCGAATTTGTCTAAAATTACTAAATTTTCTTCTCTTGCTTTTAAGCTTAAAGCACTTCTAATAGCAAGTTGTCTAACTTTTCTATTAACTGCTTTTTTGTAATTTATATTTGGTGTAGGACCAAATGCGATTCCCCCACCTCTTCATTGTGGAGCTCTAATTGATCCTTGACGAGCACGACCTGTACCTTTTTGTCTTCAAGGTTTACGTCCCCCACCTCTTACTTCTGCTCTAGTTTTTGTTTTTCTTGTTCCTTGTCTTAATGCTGCTTGTTGTGAAACAACTGTATCGAAAATTGCTTGTTGGTGTGGTTCTATATTAAATACTTTGTCATTTAAAGTAATTTCTTTAACTGATGAACCAGTAACATCTAAAACTTGTGCTTTCATGTTATTTTACCTCCAATTATTCAGCAACTGGTGCTTCTTCAACTTTTGGTGCTGAAGCAGCAGGAGCTACATTTTCTTTTACATTTCTTGCAAGTAATTCAACTGCTGTTGTTTCTTTTGCACCTTTAGCATTTTCTCTTATAACAACTAGTCCTTTTCTTGGACCTGGAACTGAACCTTTAATTAAAACTAGATTTCTTTCACTATCAACTTTAATAATTTCAAGATTTTGAATTGTTACTTTTTCATGCCCCATATGACCTGGCATTTTTTTTGATTTGAAGATTCTATTAATAATTGCTCCCATTGATCCAACTCCACGGTGGTATCCTGAACCGTGACCCATTGGTCCTCTTGAGTAATTATGTCTTTTAATTGACCCTGCAAATCCTTTTCCTTTTGAAACTCCTGTAACGTCGACAAATTGACCAGCACTGAATATGTCGGCAGCCTTAATTTCGGCTCCAATTTCATATCCATCCATATCTCTGATTTCTTTAACGAAGCGCTTAGGTTCAGAATTTGCTTTTTTGAAAGCTCCCATTTCTGGTTTATTGATTAAGTTAGCTCTTTTATCAATAGTTCCTAGCTTAACTGCTACATATCCGTCTTTTTCAACTGTTTTTACTTGTAAAACTTTATTAGTTTCAACTTCAATAACAGTCACAGGGATAAGAGAACCACGTTCACTAAAAACTTGTGTCATCTCTAACTTACGTCCTAAGATTCCTTTCATACGATATTTCCTCCTGTGTTATTAATATAAAATGATAATCATGTATACTTTGTTAAATCCTATAATTTTATTTCGATGTTTACACCTGTTGGTAACTGAACTCTTGTTAATGAATCCATTGTTTTTGGTGTTGGTTCGATGATTTCTAGTATTCTTTTGTGTGTTCTCATTTCGAACTGCTCTCTACTATCTTTGTATTTATGAGTAGCTCTCAATATTGTAATAATTTGTTTTTCTGTTGGTAATGGAATAGGTCCACGAACTTTAGCTCCAGTAGATTCAGCTGCTTCAATTATTTTAGCAATTGATTGATCAACAATAGCGTGATCGTAACCTTTTAATTTGATTTTTATTTTTTGTTGAGCCATTTGCATCCTCCTTACACAATGACAACCGCTTCCTGTGTGTTGTCTAATAACCACAAAATATACATGCCAAATTATTATTACACAAAGATTCTAACAATTCAACATAATTTGAAAAATATTTTCATATAATACTACATAATTTTATACTGTTATACTCCCATTAATACTATGTTTTTTTACAACAAAAAAATAGTTTTTGTGATATGTTAAAAACGTCTAATTTGGGTTTAAATAATATTTTTTAAAATGCTATAATTAAAAAGTGTAAGTTTAATGATCTAATTTTAGATATATTAAAACCTACCTATTTTAAATTGATAAAAAATAGATCGGAGAAGCGCTATGCAAATATTATCTTTAACCACTAGAAAAGCTATGACAGCCAAAACTACAGGTATATTTACTTTTGAATGTTTTTTGGGTTTTTTAGTTTTGCATAATGCTACTTTTTAAAAAGTAATACTTTAAAACAAAATAATATTTAAAAGTAAATATAAATTTAATAACTATTAAATTTATATTTTTTTTATTTTTTTATCAATTATTGAAAAGAAAGGAATTAAGAAATGGAAAACAAAAATAAAGATAGTGTTAGAATAGACCCAACACAAAAACTTTATAGCCAGCTTAATAACAAAAAGACGAGAAAGTCAGCTGCTTTTGACTTTTGAAGAGTTTTTTCAATCGTGTTTGGAAATTCTATTGGTGTTGGAATTTATTTAAAGAGTAAGCAAGCTTTACTTGCTGCTCATAACCCCTACATTGTTATAATAGTTTTGTTTATAATGGCTTTTGTTGGTGTTTCTATGGTGTTTGTTTTTATCGAACTAGCCACGAGTGCCAAAAACCGCTATCACACGCATACTTCATTTGCAGAGACATTTATTGGAAGAAGAACAGGAAGCTTATTTTCATTATTTTACTGCATAATTTACATTCCAGTTTATGTAGGATTAATTTCAATAACAGTTTCTTACTATGTATTTAGAGTTATTGATGACTATTATGGAAATACAGCTTGAATAAATCCTGATTTAGAAGCATTTTTGATAATATTTATAGCTGTAATAATAATCTTTTTTATGTGTATTTCTAATGGTCATGCTTCAAATAGTTGATTTAAATATTTTCATATCTTTTTTAATAATTTAAAATTTGTACCATTATTATTTGTAATTGGGCTTGGTATTTATGCCAAGTTCCACTTAAGTACAACAGCATTTGTTGAGAATAATACTAATCAATGGAAGCTAAGCTACTTCATCTTAGTTATTCCTATGCTATTATTTGAATTAGATGGATTTATGTATGGATCAAGTATTGAAAAAGAAATAACTCATAAAAGAATGCTTGTTTTTGGTCAAGTAGTTGGTGTAATCTTGGTTGTTGCAGTTAATGTAACATTTGCTGTTGCATTGTACTTTGGAACAACTGATGCTGATTCATTTTCGCTAATATCTGCACTTCTTTCCAAAACCGGGGCTTTATTGTGTAAATTATTAATTGCATTTGTAGTACTAGGATCAGTTGCTGGGTTTTCAAGTTTTGGTGTTATAAACTTATCTAGTACAACTGATAATAATGGAGTTCAACTAGTTTATTATAAAAAAGGTAATGATATGATTTCTTATCGTATGAGTGGATACATTAATTCAGTACTAATTTCTGTAGTATTAATAGTAATATCAACAATTTCATGATTAATTTATCGTGATTCAATTAATCGTTTAGATCCACTTTCTTCCTATTATTATGTAGGACAAGCGGTTACCTTTTTAATTGATAAAATTTCAGATTCAGTTGTAGTAATGGCATTCACAACATATCTTGCGTTAATGCTAGCTGCACTTATGAATCACAAAACCAAAAAAGTTGATGATGTATTAAATGTCAAAGGAAGTGTCTATTATAATATAATCGCTTCAACAATCATGACAGGATTCTTATTATATATCTATTATGATATTTTCAAAAAATTTACATTAAACGATATTGGTCAAATTCTTCAGCCACTATTTGTTATAATCTTTTCCTTTTTGCTTTTATTAGCATATTTAATTAATGAGATAAGAATTTCTAAAGTCAATATTGATGAAAACGATTTTGTTTTAAAAATTAATCCTAAAAACTGAACAAAAAAATATGATAAAACTAAAGCTATACAAGAATATAAAATTAAACATAAAAACTTTTATGATAAATTAAAAAATTAAAACCATTCTTTTAAAGAATGGTTTTTTTATAGGCTTATTACTTTATCAAAATTTTTATTATTTACATCTGTTGTATGTGATATATAAAGAATTGTTTTATTTAAACTTCCTACCAAGTCTTCAATACTTGATCGATTTTCTTTATCTAAACTAGCTGTAATTTCATCTAAAATCATAAACTCTTTATTTTGAAGCAGTGCTCTAGCAATTGCCATTCTTTGCACTTCTCCTCCAGATAAATTTTTATTATCGTTATCTAAAATTGTATCTAATGAGTTTTGTTCAAGTCAACTTGATAAATTTACTTTTTTTATTACATCAATAATTTTATCATCACTAATTGAATCATCAAATAATGTAAGATTATCTCTCATACTGACATTATATACAATATTGCTTTGTGGAACATATGCTATTAAGTTTCAAATGTCTCTTTTATCAATTTGCTTATAATCTTTTTGATCATTTATAACAATTTTTCCTTCATAATCATCAATTAATCCAAATATAGTCTTAAATAAAGTTGTTTTTCCTGCTCCTGATTTTCCGACTAATAAATATTTTTTATTTAAGCCAATTTCTAAATTAAAATCTTTAAAAACTTGTTTTTCATCATAAGATAGTGACAAATTGTTAATATTTAATTTTTTAAATTCAATTGGATTTGGTTCATATTCTTCGACATTTTTAACCTCTGTTTTAAATTTTTTATTAATATCTTTAACAGATCACATATTTTTAATAGATCCACATCCATTAAAAATATGACTAAGTAATGTATATGCCATTACAGGTGCTGAAAGTGCAGATCCTGCAGATATATTCATACTTGATGATGTATCATTTAAAGTATACAAATATATTGCCACAAGAGATAATAATGTTTGTGAACCAACAGTGATTAAATTTAAAATTCAATTTTCACTATATAATAGTATTTTTAATTTATAGTCATTTTTTTCATAAGGTTTATTTACAGTGCTGATCATTTTTCTGAATTTTACTTTTTGGTTTCTATATGAAAACTCTTTATATCCACCAATTAAAGATACAGCTTGTGCATTTTTTTCTTCTGCTAATTGTGAACTTTTATTTTGTCTTTTTAAACTTTTTTTACTAAACAAATATGGTAATAAAATTGCACTAATAGCAGATAAAAATGCAATTAAACCTAAAATTCAATTTATTGCATAGAACCCATATGCCATAACCCCTAAACCAGGAATAACTTCTAATATTACAAAAATATCAGAAAAATAATAAGTTTGAATTCTATCTACATCATTTGTAAATCATGATATGTATTGCCCTTTTTTATTTTCACTATATTCTGAATATGACATTGCATTAATTTTTAAAGCAATAGTTGTTCTTAAACCGTTATTTAATATTCTAATAGCTCTTGGTTTAAAAATGAAATCATTTAATAAACTAACAAATAAAGATGCACAAAGTCCCGCAACAGCAAATGACATATGAAAAATAAATTTGTCTTTATCTTTATTAATTACATCATCAACAACTCAACCTAATGCTAGACTAGCATATACACTTAATCCAGATGCTAGCGTTGCAAATACAATAAATATTAAATATATATATCATATTTTTCAATAATATCTTTTCATACTCATCCTTTCTATAATTTAATAACTTGATCAAAATTTTTATTATCTGCATCTGTTGTATGCGAAATATATAAAATTGTTTTGTTCAAACTACCAATTAAATTTTCTATGCTTTCTCTGTTTTCTTTATCTAAGCTGGCTGTTATTTCATCCATTATCATTACTTGTTTATCTTCAACAATAGCTCTTGCTATTGCAACTCTTTGTAATTCACCACCAGATAAGTTTTTACTTTCAAAGTTAATTACACCATCCAAACCATTTTCTTCTAAAACTTTAGATAAATTAACTTTTTTTAGTGCATCAATGATTTTTTCATCACTTATACTTTCATCTCATAAGCTAATATTGTTTCTTAAAGTATCATTAAAAACACTTGGTTCTTGAGGTAAATAAGAATATAAATGTTTTAAATCTTCAGGTGCTAAATTTTTGTAATTTATATTTTTATTTATTTCTAAATCTCCACTGTAGTTTTTAATTATTCCAAATATGATTCTAAATAAAGTTGTTTTACCTTTACCAGATTCTCCAACTACCAAATATTTTTTATTTGCATTAATTATTGAATTAAAGTCTTTAAATATTTGTTTGTTTTCTACACTATAATTTAAGCCTTTTATTGCAAGTTCTTCAAAGAAAATATCTTTTCCTTCAAAATCTTTATCAAAAACAACTGGTGAGAATTTTTTGATTATTTTTTTACCTTTGATTGCAGTTTCAATATTATTTATTAATCCACCAAATCCTTGCATGAAATATGCTGAAAAACTTATAGAAACAAGCATTGCTCCTGGTTCTACATAACCTAAATAATATAAAATTCCTGCACCAACAAAAACTCCTTGTTGTAAAATTACTTGGAATATACCTATTAATAAGCTAGTTATAAAGTTTAAACCTTCTATTTTTATTTTTGTATTTTCAACTTTATTTGAAAAACCTTGAGTCAATTTTACAAATAAGCTTTTTTTGTTTCTAAATGCAAATTCAGAATATCCATTAACTAAATTTTCAATACCTTGAGTTAATTCTCCATTTTTTATCATTAATTCTTGTTGTTTTTTTGAAGTTATTCCTCCAAAAAATACAGGAACAAAAATTATTAAAATTCCCCCAATTATTGCTGTTACACCAACAATTCAGTGAACAAAAATAAATAACAAACTAATTGAAACTATACACATTGTTATATTGTGTCAAATTTTTATTAATTTTGCATCTAATGCTAAATAAATTGCAGGGGCATCGTTTTCATATCATGAAAGCAATTCACCTTTTTTGTATTTTTCTATTTCTTCATCTGTCATAGAGTTGATTTTATAACTTACTACATCTTTAAATCTCATTTTCATTTTATATCCTACATAAGAATTTAAAATATTTGAAAGATAAGTTATTGTTAGCGATCCAAGAGTTGCTACAAATGCAAAAACTATTTGTAATCATATATCTGTTAACTTTGCATTTTCTGATATTGCTTTGTTAAATATAATGTATGAAAAATAATTTGATCCAATGAAAATTACCTCACCAACAACTTTTAATAACATAGAAAATAAAAAACCTACTCAATATTTTCTTACTACTTTACCCATTTTTTACCTTTCTTATATTAGTGTTATTTTATATTGTTACCACTTTTTTATTATAAAATAATTATTTTGTTAAATAACAATAACTTTTTCTAGGTCTTTACAAAAAAAAAAAAAAATCCACATAACTAACTACAAAAAGTATAAATAATATTTACTTTACTTTTGCAAGTTAAATGTGGTTTTTTTATGAATAAGAACTCTTTAAATGCTATTTATGATCTCTTTTCTTACCAAATCAATATTGTATTTTTTAATGATTTTTTCAATTTTTTTAGCCTTATTTTTTCCATTATAAAATAAACATACTCGATTATCATAATTTGGTGTTTGTACATATAATACAAATCCTATTTTTTGCTCTATTATATATCCTTTTGTTTTATTATGATGTTTTGCATTAAACTTGTTTTTTCAACATCTCACATGACGATTTACAAAATAATTTGCTAATGGGATAAATCCTATTGCAAAAATTGTTGTAAATTCTAAGTCACTAGCTCAATGAGTTCTTTGAGCCATAAGACCAAATTTCATTGAAGGTAAAATAATTAAAAAGACAAAGTATATATAAGCTAATTTATATCAAGTCAATTTTCTTTTTTTATTTGGGTTTATAAATAAAAACATTATTGAAACCATTGAAGAAGTAGCAGCAGTATGTCCTGATGGAAAATCACGGTTTCATCATCCATTGTTATCTTTTTCAAAAGCATTAAATACAAATCAATTTTTAAAGTTTTTAAAAAAGTCATTTGGAATTCATCATGGTAAATAATCAACATTACTTGTTCCATCTGGTCCTGTTCCAAAATAACCTGTTTCAGGAGTATAAGTTCATCCACTTTCATGAGCTCTTCTTAAACTATTTTCAAAATCCACTGTATAAGGATAAGGTCTACCAAATGACATTTTCCCTAAAACTACAACAATATACATAAATACAATTCAAACGCATCCTTTTAATGCATCCGTTCAATACTCATTTAATAAAATATCTTCGCGCTTTGCAAATTTAAATCTTAAAACTACAAAACCAACAATCATTACACCCAGTTCTAGTATTTTTATAAATATTGTTGAATAAGTTCTATATTTTTGACTTATAAAAGTATAAGGATCATTTCCTGGTCCATATCCAAAATCTCTTGAAAAACCTGCTTTTACTGCAATTGCCATTGAAGCAACTCAAATTATAAATCCTAAAGCGTAGTAAATATAAACCATTCATTGATTATTTTTTATAAATTGTTTTTTACCAAATTTTTTTTGATAAAAGAAAATAGTTTCTCAAATTACACCAAGCAGGATAAATACAAAACACATCATGTTGTAAATTCCAAACTCTTCCATAAATGAAGCTCAAATTTTTACTGGAAAATAATCAATCGTTTTAGAAATAACTGCATCAATTTCTCTATCAAAAAAACCTGTTACTAAAAAACTAATTGATGAAAATATAACTATAACTAATCCTGGGATAAATAAAAATATAAACTCTTTACTTTTTTTATTTATATCAAACACAATTTTTTTCCCTTCTATTGTTAAACTATTTTTCCTTGTGCAAAGTTTTTATTTCCTCCGCCTTTAACTTCAAATTCTTTAGTCGACTTAAATATATCAATTGCACTATATGAATCAGATAGTTTTTGTCCAACACTAACTATATAAACCTTATTTGTTTTATTAATTAATTTTAAAATTAGATTTTCATACTTATTTTGAAGTTCATCAGATAATGCTTTCATTTCTTTCATTTCTAAATCATCTAATTCTAAATCAATATAATTTATTCCATCAACTAATTTTGCTTCTACATTTTTATAACTATCTAATTTTTTTGCAATTAAAATATCTTCAACTGATTTTTGATATAATTTAAATTTATTTTTTAAATTAAATACTTTTATTTTTATAATTGCTAGATTTTTTTTATTGATTGATAAATTATTAATTTCATTAATTTCTTTTTCTATTTCTTTATTTTCTACATATTTTTTAAACTCATTAAATTTATCAATAGTTGGTCTGATTTCTGCTTTTTGTTTAGCAAATTGTTCATTTAAAACAGCAGCTACTTCTTTATGACTAGTTACAGCATGATATCTATAAACTCCACTACCTTTTGACTCAACATTAGTTATTAATAAATCTTCAATATCTTTTGTATTTAAAACGTGAGTTCCTCCACAAAGTTCACATGAAAATTCTCCAAACTTAATTGCTCTTACAAGTTCTCCATACTTATCTGTAAAAATAGCTAAAGCATTATGAACATTTAAAGCTTCATCTAATGTACAATAGATTACTTCTCTAGGAATTGCTTCTTTTATAACTCTTTCAATTACTGAATGCATTTGATCAATTTCTTCTTGACTAGGTAATCGATTATAACTAATATCAAGTCTTAAGCCATTTTCATCATTATAACTTCCAGATTGTAAAGCAGATTTGTCTAAAATTTCTCTAATAGCAGATTGTAGAATATGAGTTCCTGAATGATTTTTCATTGTATAAAATCTTTTATCTAGATTTATTTTTGCTTCAACTACATCACCAACATTTAAAGTTCCATTTAGTTTAACTTTATGAATGTGTTGCTTATTTGGACCGGTTTGAACATCAATAACATTATGGTTATTTCCATTTTGATCTACTAATACTCCATTGTCAGCAGCTTGTCCACCTTTTTCAGCATAAAAAGGAGTTTTATCTAATGTTAAAAAAACTATTTCATCAGTAGCTGACATTATTTCTTTATCATCTGCAAACATATAGTTTATTTTTGCATTACATTCTTCAACTTCATACCCAATAAACTCACTTTCAACTTTTAAACTTGTTAGTACAGCTGATTGTTTATTTCAAGCCTTATCATCTTTTCTAGCATTTCTAGCCACTTCTTTTGCTTGTTCAAATAAATTATAAAAATCTTCAACTTCTACTTTTATATTTGAGTCGTTTGCAATTTCTACTGTTAATTCAATTGGAAAACCAAATGATTCAAATAATAGTAAAGCATTTTTTCCGCTTACTATTTTTTCTTTATTAATAATAGATTCTAAGTGTTCATAACCTTTTGATAAAGTTTGTAAAAATCTATTTTCTTCAATTTCAACTACTTCTCTAATTGTTGAAGCTTTTTCAACAATATAAGGATAAAAATCTTTCATAGTTTCAATTACTATATCAACTAATTTAAATAAAAATGCATTATTAATTCCAAGTTTTCTTCCATATACACTACTTCTTCTAATTAATCTTCTAATTATATATCCTCTGTCTTTATTACCAGGAAATACTCCATCACTAATAGCAAAAACAACAGCTCTAATGTGATCTGCAATAACTTTAAAAGCAGTATTTATTTTAGTTTGCTCTTTATTTTCTTTAAAATAATTTTCTATTGAGTATTTAAAGCTATTATCACATAATTTTTCCACTGCTTTAATAGTTGGTAAAAATAAATCTGTTTCAAAATTAGTTGGTGTATCTTGAAAAATAGATACTAATCTTTCAAATCCAGCACCAGTATCAATATTTTTTCTTGGTAATTCAGAATAATTATTGTTTCCATCATTATTAAATTGTGAAAACACAATATTTCAGATTTCAATGTAACGATCATTTTCGATATCATCTTCTAAAAGTCTTGGACCTATTTTTTTCGGGTCTCAAACTTCGCCTCTATCAAAAAATATTTCAGTATTCGGACCACATGGTCCTTGTCCTACATCTCAAAAATTAGTATCTCTTGTTCCTTTAAAGATGTGATTACTTGCTATTCCGATAGTTTTTGTTCATATTTCATATGCATCATTATCATCTTCAAAAACAGTTATATATAATTTTTCTTTATCAATGTCAAATCACTCTTTTGAAGTTAACAATTCTCAAGAAAACTCTATTGCTTCTTTTTTAAAATAATCTCCAATTGAAAAGTTTCCCAACATTTCAAACATTGTTTGGTGTCTTGCTGTTACTCCAACATTTTCAATATCATTTGTTCTAATTGATTTTTGTGAGTTTGTTAACCTTGGTGATGGTGGATTTAATCTTCCATCAAAATAGGGTTTTAATGTTGCTACTCCTGAGTTAATTCATAATAAACTTGGGTCATCAACAGGCACTAAACTTACTGGTTCTAAAAAATAATGATTTTTTGATTTAAAAAAATCTAATCACATTTTTCTAATTTGATTTGCACTTAGTTTTTTCATTTTTATCTCCTTGCAAAAAAATAACAATTTAATTTTAGCATATTAATAAGGGTGTTTTAACTTGTTGCTAAATTATAAAAAGAAAAAGTAAGACAAGCTTACTTTTAATTTTTACTACTATCATAAAGAGTTTT
Organism: Spiroplasma tabanidicola; assembly: GCF_009730595.1. NCBI lineage: Bacteria > Bacillati > Mycoplasmatota > Mollicutes > Entomoplasmatales > Spiroplasmataceae > Spiroplasma > Spiroplasma tabanidicola. The sequence continues at coordinate 1,188,200 of NZ_CP046276.1, forward strand.
AAAAATTCCTGGTTCATTTATAAGTTCATTAAATGTTCCTCTTTGTGCAATCCCTAAATTTGGATCTAAAACAAAGATTTCATCAAAGTCTTTAATGGTTGACAATCTGTGTGCAATACTAATTGTTGTTCTACCAACCATTAATTTATCAAGTTCTTGTTGAATTTCTTTTTCAACAATATTGTCTAATGCGCTTGTTGCTTCATCAAGAATTAATACAGCAGGGTCTTTTAAGAAAGCTCTTGCAATGACTAATCTTTGTTTTTGTCCCCCTGAAAGTTGTGCTCCTCTTTCATATAACACAGTTTCATAACCTTTAGGAAGCGCCATTATTAAACTATGTAATTTAGCTTTTTTACAAGCTTCAACTAACTCTTCTTGTGTTCAGCTTTCTAAACCATAAGCAACATTTTCAATAATAGTTCCACTAAAGATTTGAGGTTCTTGATCAACATACCCAACATGTTTTAATCAAGATTTTAAATTTAATTCTGCTAAATCTTGTTTTCCATTAATTAAAATTTTTCCATCGGTTGGATCATAAAATCTTAGTAGTAATTTTGCAATTGTAGATTTACCACTACCTGATGGACCCACAAATGCATACTTTTTATTTTTTCTTAATGTTAAATTTAACTTATTAATAATAGTTTTATCAGGTGCATCAGGATATGAAAAGTAAACATCTTTTAAAATAATATCTCCGTCAACACTTTCTATTTCTGCTTCTTTGTTGACATCGATTTTTGGCATGCTCGATGTGATTTTATCTATTGTATTAAAACTATTTTTTGCTCGATTGACACCTTCTAAAATCTCTTTTAATTGAAATAATGGTGTAATAACAACAAATATTCCTGCTGTAAAAGTACTAAAAATTGTTAAAAGTTTAGCAGTTTCTCCTGTATAAATAAAGTTTCCAAATACAATAGAAGCCATTGTAAAACTACCAATTCCCCCAACTAATAAAGCTGCAATTAAAGTTGTCATAGCTATACTAATTTTTTTATCTCTATCTAGTTTTTTGGATTGTGATTTAAATTTTTCTTGTTCTTCTAATCAAGTTCCAGCTGATTTTACTAATCTAATAGCTTGAATTCTTTCAGCCATTGTGTTGTTTAAGTTTTTTTCTTCTAAATTAATTTTTTTAGTTGGTTTTGAAATTACAAATACAACAAGCAACGCAACTAAAACAACACCTAAGATTAATGACAATGTACATAGTGTAATTTTTCAATCAATAATTCCAAGAGTAACTGTTGCTCCAACAAAACTACCTAGTATATAAACAATAATAATTGGTGCTATTTTTAATTGATCTCCAATAAATCCAATATCTTTTACAATAATTGTTACTAAACTTTGAGTTTTATTTGCATTAAAAAAGTTTAAATCCTGAGATAAAATTTTTGTTATTGTATCTTTTCTTAAATCAGTTTCTTTTGTTTGAGCTATAAGTCCTGTAAAAAAATAACTTAAATACATTGAAATAACAATTAAACCAATATTTCCCATCAATGTATAAATTCATTTACTAAAAGTTAATTCAATTCCAAATATACTTGAATAAATACTTCCATCACGATATAAAACATCTTCATTCCCAAGTTTTTTAAGAATTGAGTTTACTAAAGCCTCATTTCTTAATAAAGCATCAACATCAAATTTAGTATCTTCTCCTCCAGTAATTACTCCATTTTGAATCAAATCTCCAATTATAGTTTGAGATGCTTCATCTTTTTTTGATATCATATCCACTAAATTTTGAGCTGTTAAGATTTTTACTAAATTCTCTGCTATTTTAATATTAAAAACAGTAAAAAGAATAACTGCAATTATCGAAAAAAGAGTTAGTGCTGCATAAATTGGTTTTTGTTTACAACCTTGCATAAATAATCCAGCAATAGTTTTTTGTCTAGGTTTTATAAAAATACTAGTGCCTTCATTTTTCTTTTTCATAAAATCACTCCTTAAAAAATTATATCATTTATTATTTTCACTTGAAAACAATATAAGTATTTAGTAAAAGATGAAAAAAGTATTCTTTATGAATAACTAAAACTTTTTTGTCCTATGGGTTTTAAATCATAGAAAAAAGTTTTATAATTTTATCATTAAACTTTTTTAATATAGAAAGGAAATAATATGAAATTACAACATTTAAATAAAAAACGACTAATTTTAGTTGATTTAGATGGTACTGTTTTAAAATCTGATGGTCAAACTATTCATGAAAAAACAGCACAAGTTCTAAAAAAAGCTTGTGAAGATGGTCATACAGTTTGTATAGTAACAGGAAGACCACATAGAGCAACAATGCGATTTTATAAACAATTAGGAATTACAAGTTTAATGACAAATTTTGATGGAGCACATATTCATGATCCATACAAAAGAAGATTTAAAAGATTAGTATTTCCAATTAGTGAACAAGTTGTTTTTGATATTATTAATAATCCTGTAGTAAAAGAAAATGTAACAAATATTTTAGTTGAATCATACAACAAAGCTTTTGTTATGAAAAAAGATGAATTCATTGAAAACTTCTTTCACTTAGATGATGTTGACGATGATGATTATTTTATAGCAAATCCTTATGAGAGTTGAGAAGGACCTGCAACTAATTTATGTATATTTGCATCAAAAGAAGATAAAAAAGACGATATTATTAGACAACTTGAGAAGTTCAAAAACACTATAAAAATACAATCAGGTCATATTTATGGAAATATTACAAAAGCATCAACTTTAATGATTACATTGACAAATAAAATTGTAAATAAAGGTTTTGTTGCAAGTATATTAGCTCAGTATTATAACAAAGATATCAGAGATGTAATTGCATTTGGAGACCAAATGAATGATTATGATATGATAAAAACTGTTGGTTATGGTGTTGCTATGAAAAATGGTATCACAGAACTTAAAAACGTTGCTGATGGTATTACTAATTTCACAAATGATGAGGGTGGAGTTGGAGAATATTTAGAAAGACTTCTTAATGGTGAAGAGGTTTAGATTTTTTTAATGGAGGACAAAGAATATGCTTTTAGAAAATAATATATACGAATTAGATACACAACAAGAAAGTTCATTATCTGGTTTGATGGGTTCAAGAGGATTGGTCTTATTCTTTTATCCCAAAGCAAGTACACCCGGATGTACTAGAGAAGTAAATGAATATTCTAAATTAAAAAAAGAGTTTGACTTATTACAATACAATATTGTTGGAGTAAGTGCTGATAATGTTGAAGATCAAAACAAATTTGCATGCAACAATAAATTAGAATTTCCTTTAATAGCTGATAAAGATAAAAAATTAATTAATGAGTTATCTTTATGAGGGAGTTTTAAAAACACTAATGGTATTTTAATGGAAGGTACAAGAAGATGTACTTTTATTATAAATACAAACTTAGAAGTAATTAAATCATTTATGGATGTTAATCCTACAGAACATGTAAAAGAAGTTTTAGAGTTTTTAAAAACCAGAATCAATGAATCAAATAAAACAATATAACAAAAACCTTTGTACAAAATTGTACAAAGGTTTTTGCTTTTTATAAACTAAAATTCTAGTTTCATATTTATATGTTCTATGTTATCAAAAATATATACATCTCCATACTCAATAAATCCAAATTTTTTATAAAACTCCATTGCATAATACTCAGCGTGAATATGAACTTCTTTTGATTTTAAATGATCAAAAGAAAATTCTTTTAAGTAATTTAGTAATTGTACTCCTAAATTTTTTCCTCTATATTTTTTATCAACTGCAATCCTACCTCATAATAAAATTTCTTCATCAAAAAATACTCTTGCACAACAAATAGTCTCGTTTTCATAATATCCAACAATATGATATGCAATATCATCAAAGTCATCTTCATCAGGTGTATCAAAACACTCTTGTTCAATAACAAAAATATCTTTTCTTAATTTTATTGCATCATCATACAGATTACTACCTTTACCTTTTTTGTAATTAAAATTCAATTTCATTTTATATCTCCTATTTTTTATATAAACATTTATAATTGCATAAAAAAATCTTAAACTTATTTAAAAATTATTTTAAATAAAATATTGTTTAAGATTTTTTTAACTAAATTAATTTTTTTAATTCTTTTGTTAAGTGATCAATTTCGTTAATTAGTGGCATATATGTTTCTTCTTTATTAAAGTCAACACCACAATCTTTTAAAATATCTAACGGATCTTTGTGTCCACCAGATTTTAAGAAATTTAAAATACTTTCTGGTCCATTTTTTTTGAAATCATCATAAAGTTTAAAACTAGCAGTTATATCAACAGCATATTTATAAACATAAAATGGTGAAAAGAAGAAGTGTCCAATGTAAGGTCATTGGAAAGCATCTCTATCTTTATCATCAAAAATGTCATAACCATATTTATTTTCAATATCTAAGAATAAATTCATTAAACTATCTGCAGTAATTGGTTCACCTTTTTCAGCCATTTTATGTGCTTGATATTCAAATTCTGCAAATTGAATTTGTCTATAAAATGTCGAACATAAATCGAATATTCTTTGTTGTAGTAAATAAACTTTTTCTGAATCATCTTTTAAATTTTTATATGTGTAATCAAATAAAATGTGCTCATTAAAAGTTGAAGCCACTTCTGCAAGAATTAATGGATAATTCCCTAATGGGAATGGTTGATACTTATTTGATAAATATGTATGTACTGAGTGTCCTAACTCATGAGCTAGAGTACTTAATGAACTTAATTTATCACTTCAATTCATTAAAATAATAGGTTCAACTCCATATCCACCAGATGAATAAGCACCACTTCTTTTAGTTTTATCTTCATAATAATCTATTGCATTAGGCCTTGATGCTTTATCTAAAAATTCTACATATTCATCTCCTAAAACTTTTAAAGAGTCTTTTACAATTTTAATTCCTTCGTCAACTGAATAAGTTTTGTTAAATTCTTTTGTTAAAACTAATTCTCTATCTGTAGAATTAAATTTTTTAAAACCATATTTTTCTTTAATTAGTAAATAGTAATTTTTTAAAACTTGAATATGTTTTTTTCCTGTTTCTAAAAGTTTTTCATATACACTAACAGGAACATTATCTCTTTTTAAACTCATTTCTAATGAGCTTTCATAGTTTCTTATTTTATAATTTTCCACATCTTTTAGTAAAATACCTTCATAAATTTTTGCATATGAATATTTTCTTGATTTATAATTTATAAATCTTTTTTCTCAAACTTCTTTTCTTAAATTTTGATCTTCAGTTGGGTCTGAGTCTTCCATAATTTTTCTATATAAAGTTGTATCCACAACTTCTTCTTTACCATCAATTAATATTTTTTCTTCAATGTTGTCAGCATAAGCAAGTGTATCATATAATTCTCCTACAGCTCCTCTACTTCTTGCCACTTTACTTAGCAAAGATTCACTTTCATCATCAAGAATATGTTTTTGTTTTCTAAATAATTTTTCAAAAATGTAAGTTTCACTTTCAAACTCACTACCTTTTAAAAATCCTAAAATAGTTTCTTTACCAACTGATATAACTTCTGGGTCAAAAAAACTTACTTTTGAAAAACACTCTTGATATGTATTTTGAAATAATCCTTGTAATTCTTGTAATTCACTATTTGCTTGATCTACATCATACATATGAATGTATTGATTTAATTTTGCAAATAGATAATCTATTTCTTTATCTAATTTTAAATATTCTAAAAATTTATTATTGTTATTTAATTGTCCTTTCATACTTTCTAATTTGTCAAATTGTTGTTTTAAAACTTCAAGATCTTTTTTAAATTCATTTCCATTTTTATATAAATGTGAAAAATCTCACTTGTAGTTTTGTTTTGCTTCATTTCTTTTCATAACAAGATTATACTTAAAAAAATTTTTAAATACTAATTAAAAAAGTAGTTTTCTTATAAAACTTTAACTCAAAAACTTGTTTTGGTTGCATTTTTATAATTTAAAACTACTTTTGATTTTTTTCTAGAAAGTGCTTTAATGTTAAAACGATATATTTTTTTTGTATAAAATAGTTCGTCTTCTATAAACTCAATGCTTATAGCTTTACTATTTTTATTTTTTATGATTAATGAGCTATCTTCTAAAATATTTAAAACTTCTATTTCAATTAAAAGTTTATCTTCAACACCTAATATCATTTCAATATTTTTTGGTTTATTTATTTCAGGAGTTTTTTTAAAAACTGTTATTTTTGGAGATGTTAATTGGTTTCCATACATATTCATAAGATCTTCTGCTTGATTTATTAAATGTAACCATTATCCAAAAATTTATTATATTTTTTAAATACAAAATCGTTATTAATTAATATTTTTGTTATTTTTTTATAATAAATCAGTGTTGTTATTGAACCTATTATAAAAAATCAAGACAATATTAAATATGTATTGTATAAATTTTTTATCTTTATGTTTTCATCAAATTTCATTTTAAACAAACTTGTTTTTAATATAAATAAAATATTTCCTGAAATCATAAAAACTGTTGCAGCAATATAACCAAAAATCAATCCACCTAATCATTCTGAATCGCTTTTAACATCATCTTTGATAAAATAAGAACCTACAATTAAAAGAAACAAGAATAAAAAGCTAACCATAGTTCTTATTAAAAACATATTAAAAACTCATCCGTCAATAATTTTTTTATCTACATCTTTTCATCAATATTTTCTTGTTAATCAAGATAAACTTTTATCTTTATCCATAAAAAACACTCCTATTTTTTTAGATTACTTATTTAACATTTCAAAAAGAGTTCTTGCCATTGTTGCTTTTCCTCTTTTATCTTCATAAGCTGTACTTGCAACATCTAAGTGAATATATGGTTTATCTTCACTAAATGCATTTAAAAAGGCAGCTGCAGTTGAAGAACCTGCAAAACCAGTAGTTCCAGAATTATCTAAGTCAGCTATTTTCGATCCTTGCATAACTTTTAAATGTTCTGAATCCATTGGTAATCTTCAAATTGTTTCAAAAGATTTTTTTGATCCATTTTCAAACTCATTATAAAATTCGTTATTATTAGAAAATGCACCTGTATATCACGGACCTAACGCAACTCTTATTGCACCAGTTAAAGTTGCAACTGTTATTAAACGATCTGCTTTTAACTTTCTAATTGCATAAGTCATACCATCAGCTAAAACCAATCTTCCTTCAGCATCTGTATTTCCAATTTCAACAGTTTTACCATTCATTGAAGTTAAAACAGATTCAGTTAAAGTCGCATGACCACCAATTCTATTATCAGTTAATAATCCAATTGATACAACATTACATTTTGCTTTTTTCTTAGCTAAAGCTAAAACTGCAGCACTAACAATTGCACATCCTGACATATCAAATTTCATGTTTGCTAAAAATTGTGAACCTTTTAAGTTATATCCTCCAGTATCAAATGTGATTCCTTTTCCTACATATGCGGTTTTAGGTAATTTATCATCTGTACAATATTCTAAAATTACAACTCTAGCATCAATATGAGATCCTTCATTAACTCCTAAAAGTAATCCCATTTTATTATCTTCAATTTGTTTTTTATTTAAAATTGTAACTTTTAATCCATCTATTTTTTTTGCTTTTTCTTCAATTCTATTTGCTATTTCAATTGAAGTTCCAATATTTGGTGGTAAATCTTGTAAGTCTCTTGCAAAATTTACATACTCTACTTTAATTTTTGAAGTCTCATAAATATCATTGTATTTGTTATCAAATAATAAACTAAATGATTTAAATTCAGAGTTTTTTTCTTTCATTGAAAATTGTTGATGTAAACTAAATAAAATTATTTCTACAACTAGTTGAAATACTTCTTTTTTATTTTCAAAGATATTTAATACTGAATCTAAATCGATATTCATATCATATTTACTTGAAGATACTATTGATGAAAAAGTTTTTTCTAAACTTTTTTTGTTCATTTTATTATCTAAACATAAATATAAAACTTTTTCTTCAAGCGATAAAGTTGTTGAACCACTTTCGTTTACTATTAAATTATTTTTTAAGCTATCTTTTTCAAAAGCTTTTAATGTTAATTCAAAATTATTTTCATTTACTAAAATCATTTTTCTATTCCTATCTATTTTTATAATATTATATTAAATATTTTTTGAAATTAATTTTTATTATTAATTAAATTTTATAAACTCTTCATTTTCACAAGCTCATGATGATAAAGCATCTAAAACCAATTTTAAACTTTTTCCTAATTCAGTTAATGAATAAGTTACTTTTAAAGGAAACTCGTTATTAGAATTTCGATTTAAAATATTTAATTGTTCTAAATGTTTTAAAGTTTCTACAAGAACTTTTGTAGTGACACCTTTTAAGCTTTTTTTTAATTCGTTAAATCTTTTTTTTGATACTAATAACTCACGAATTATAAAAATAGTTCATTTATTTTTTAAAACTTTTAAACTTAATTCAACAGGGCAGACTTCCATTATTAATCTCCTTTTTAAGGTTACTTAAAAGTAACTACTTTTATTTTTTAATGCTCTATCTTATTATATTAAAGAAAGGAGGTAAATATGAGTTTAGATAAAAATAATTATGTGCATGTCACTAATGGTGATTTTAAGGAAATAGATAAAATTTTGAACGAAGGAAAAACTGTTTTAGCTGCTTTAGAATGTGGAGAAAAATTAAAAGCATCACTAGAAGAAGGCAAAATGAGTAATGGTTTTGCAAATGTAGAACTAAAAGAATATAAAGATAATTGTGGAACTTGTGGCTGTGGAAAACCTGCAAACTGTTTAGTTTATTTATGAAGATAAAAATATTTATTTTTTATCAAATATATAAGTCGCTATACATACTTTTGTAGCGATTTTTTAATTTACACTTTTTATTAAAAAATAAAAAATTAAATGTAATATAATAAGTATGTTTTAACAAATTAAGTTAAAGCATAACATATTTTATCGTCAAAAGGAGAGAATATGAAAATAGTTATACTTGGTGGAGGAGCAACTGGAATGGGAGTTGCTGCTAAAGTTAAAAGAAATGATAAAAACTGTGAAGTTTTAGTAATTGAGACTGGAAATTATGTTTCATTAGGTGCATGCGGTTTGCCTTATTATGTAGGTAAAAATTTTGATGAACCAAACATGTTATTTGCAAGAACTATTGAAAAATTTAATGAATCAGGAATAGAAATAATTATAAATTCAAAAATAAAATTAATTGATTTAAAAAATAAAAAAGTTGTTGTTAATAACAAAGAAATTACTTTTGATAAATTAGTTATTGCAACTGGTGCTGATGCTATTAGTCCAAATATTAAAGGGCTAAATACTATTGAACATTTTAAATTAACTAAGTTTGAAGATGGACTAGCCTTAAGAAATATTGTTGAGAAAAAAAATATTAATAATATTTTAATAGTAGGATCTGGTTTTATCGGATTAGAACTTGCAGAAAATTTAAAAGACTTGAATAAAAATGTAACAATGGTTGAAATAGAAAAAGATATTTTAAGTAATTTATATGATGCAGAAATATCTGAATTAATCAAAACTACTCTTGAAAAAAATAAAATTAATTTAATGTTAAATAGTTTTGTTAATAATTTTTATAAAAAAGAAAACAAAGTTATAGCTAACATAAGTGATAAAGAATATGAATTTGATTTAGTTATTACTGCAACAGGTTTTAAACCTAATACTGAATTATTATTAAATACTGGATTAAATTTTTATAAGAATAATGCAATTATTGTTGATGAGTTTGGAAAAACAAACATAGAAGATGTTTATGCTGGAGGAGATTGTTGTGCAATCATGAATAAAATTACAAATCAATTTTGTTATTCTCCATTAGCGACAGTTGCATCAAAACAAGCAAAAGTTATTGCAAATAATATTTGTAAAATAGAATCAAGATTCAACGGAACAATTCAAAGTTCAATTATAAGATTATTTGACAAAGCAATAGCAAGATGTGGTTTAACAGTAAGAGAAGCAAATGATTTAAATATTAAAACAAAAGTTTCTTACATAAAGGATAAAGACCATACACATTATTTAAAAGGACAAAGTGATGTACATTTAAAATTAATTATGAATGAAGATACACATGAATTAATTGGTGCACAAATGTTTTCGCATAAAGATTCAATATTAAGATTTTATAGTTTAGCAACAATGGTTTGAAGTAAAATTAAAGTTAATGAAGCACTAGAACAAATTGACCTTCCATATTCTCCACCATTCGCAAAATCATTTGATATTATTCATATCGCAATATCAAAATTTATATAAATAAGGAGGAAGAAATGCAAATTTTAGCAGAGAATAAAAATAATATTCTAAGAGATTTTTTAGCTATTAGTAAATGACAATCTGCAGTCGCTATTCTAATTTTTGTTGCATTACAAATTGGATTTTTCATATTTTTAAAAAAAATAAAAATTACTTTTATGTACAGAGTTATTATAGGAATGCTTATAGGATTAGTTTTTGGAATTGCTATTCAAGCAATTATTAAGTTTCCTGATCAAGAAACTTTATCAGCAGGATTTAAAGATAGCGAAAGTAATATATATTGAGTTAACGAATTAAATATTTGATCTCAATTTTTTAAAAATATTTTTATTAGAGGAATTTATTTGCTTACAATTCCCGTGGTATTTATAGCAATATTTAAAATAACAGCTAAACCTGGAGAATCTGGTTTAGCAAGAATAACTTTAAAAGGAATTGCTCTACTTTTAATTAATGTTGGAGTGATGTTTACAATTACATTCTTTTTAGGGATTGTCACTAAGGTTGGTAAAGGTGTTTTTGATGAAGCAGCAGGATCAACTCCAACAGGAAAAGACAATATTCCTTTACCTCAAATTATTTGAAATTATTTACCAGAAAACTTTTTTGCAGCACTTTCAACAAACACTATCATACCTGTCATGGTTATTGCAGCTATTGCAGGAATGTCTGTTAAAATTTTAGCAAAGAGACACAAAGTTGAAATGGCAGCAATTGTTAAAGGTTCTGAAACCGCTTGAAAAATTACCTCATCAATGCTATCAACATTTATGAAAATAATGCCACTTGCTGTTATGTCAATGATCTCAACCTCAATTACTGCAAGACCAATTGGTGAACTTGCAAACATTGGAAAAGTAATTGGGGTTGGTTACCTAGGAATTGTTATTGCTATAGTTTGATTAAGTTTACAAATATTTTTATCAAGAATAAAATTAGGAGCATGATGGAGACAAGCATGAAGACCTTTAGTGCAAGGTTTTAGTACTCAATCATCAAATGCATCATTACCAGTCTCTCTTGAAAGTTTAGAAAAAATGAAAGTTTCAGAAAGAGTTTCAAGTACTGTTGCTCCAATTTCTACAACAATGGGATTGATTGCTTGTGCTGGTATTCAAGCTGGGTTAGCAACAAGTATTTTATGAACAGGATCACAGGTTCCACACTCAATGGGGTTATTTACTTACTTTATAATCTCTTTATTTGTAACAATAGTTGCATCACTTGGAATTGCAGGAGTACCTGGAACCGCAACTGTTGTAACAGTTGGGGTTATTGGAGGAATTGGATTTTCAGAATTTATTGCCGCTGTTTTAGCAGTCATCACACCACTTGATGGATTATTTGATATGGGAAGAACTGGTGCAAATGTTCTTGGTGGAGTTGCTGCTTCAACAATTGTTGCAAAGTCCGAAGGTTTAATAAAAGAAGGGTCAATAATTTTAAATTCTAAAGAAGTTGAAAAACAAAAACAAATATTATTTTTAAAAAGTTTAAGAGATGAATATAAAAATAACATTTTAAATAGCAAAAAAGAATATGCTAAGGAATTAAAAAGAATAGAGTTGACAAGAGAAGAAAAAAATAGTTTGAAAAATATTTTAATTAGTCAGCAAAAAGATTTTAAAGAAGCATATTTAAATAAAAGAAAAAAATTTAAAGAAATAAAAAATAAATAAAAAAAGTTTTGCTAAGCAAAACTTTTTTTAATGTTTAGATAATTTTTTAAGTTTTTCTTTTTCTTTTATCAATATCTTTTTTTTAATCCAATAATTTTTATCACAAATTATAAATATACCTTTTTTTAAATGCTCAATTATAAGAGTTTGAACTAATGCTGTTATAAAAATTAATAATGTTAAACCTATTAAAGCAAAATTTAATTCTACATCATTTAACTTAATTAAATATGTGCTTAGTAAAGAATATAATAAATGATTATAAATTGTCATACATAAATATATTCCTAAGGTAAATGAAGAAATGTAATTTATAAATTTACTTTTTATTTTTATGTTATAAAAGATTGTGAAAATAAATAAAGGTAAAACAAAGGCCAATGGATTATTTTCTTTAAAGAATAAACTTGTTTTTAATAATTCATCATCTTCTATTTTTCCTAAACTTAATATAACATCCATAGCAATTGTTGTAATTACTAAAACTAAAATACTAACAATTAAAAACCATTTTTTATTCATTAGATTTACTAAATGTAACCTTGAAAATGATCCAAATAGTGCAACTAAAATTAATCATGTTGCTTGTCATCCTGTATAATTATTAAAAACAGATAAAGTTATAAGTAAAATAATTAATATTAACAGAAAAACTTTTCAATCTAGTTTTGCCATTTTATCTGAAAAGAAAATATATAATGCAAAAACAAATATAATCGAAAAAGCATATCATCAAGCTTCAATAGTAAAATTATAAATTGTTGATAAACTTGTTACATCATAATAAAAATACTCTACAAAAAATGACACTATGAAATTAAAAGCAAAATAAAAAATTAAAGTTGTAACATACTTAAATAATTTTTTTGGTTTTCCTTTGTTAGCCAAAAAAAATCCTGTAATGAAAGCAAATGTTGAAATGTGTGTCATATTAATAGGAAAAAGATATGTAAAAAAATATAAATTTGGTGCACTATCGTTCTCTCCTCAAACATGATTTGCAATAACAAAAAATGCTAAAAATAATCTAAGTAGCTCTATCGAAGAAACTCGATTTTTCATTTTATCTCTCCTTAATAAAAAAACATATATAAAAAATTATAACAACTTTTTATATATGTTAGTCTTATTTATTCAACATTTCAAATAAAGTTCTTGTCATTGGAGCAAGTCCACGTCCATCTCTATCAGCTGTTAAAGCAATGTCTAAATGAATGTAAGGTTTTTCTTCACTAAACGCATTTAAAAATGCAGCTGCAGTTGAAGAACCTGCTTCTCTAATATTTCCTGTGTTTGATAAATCTGCAATTTTTGAGGTTTGCATTACTTTTAAATGTTCTTTAATTAAAGGTAAATTTCACACCGGTTCATTTGCATCTTTTGCAGCATTATTAAATTCTTTTAAGAATTCTTCGTTATTAGTAAATGTTCCTGTAAATCATCTTCCTAATGAGAAAGTCATTGCTCCTGTTAAAGTTGCAACAGTTACTAATCTTTCTGCTTTCAAATTTCTAATAGCATAAGTCATTCCATCAACTAATACTAATCTTCCCTCAGCATCTGTATTTCCAATTTCAATGGTTTGACCGTTCATTGATTTAACTACTGATTCGGTTAAAGTCGCATGCCCACCGATTCTGTTATCTGTTAACATACCAACTGCTACAACATTACATTTTGCTTTTGCTTTTGCTAGTGCCATTACAGTTGAACTAACAATCGCACAACCTGACATATCAAACTTCATTCCCGCCAATGATGCAGAAGGTTTTAAGTTATATCCTCCTGAGTCAAATGTGATTCCTTTTCCAACATAAGCTGTTTTTGGTAAAGAACTATCAGTACAATATTCTAAAACAACAATTTGTCCTTCAACATGCGAACCGTCATTTACAGATAAGAATGAACCCATTCCCAGTTTTTCTGCTTCTGCTCTTCCCATTATACTTACTTTTAATCCCTCAATTAAGCTTGCTTTTTCTTTTATTTTGTTTGCAATTATAACTGAAGTACCAACATTTGGTGGTAAGTCTTGCAAGTCTCTTGCAAAATTTACAAATTCTAATTTAATTTCTGCTTTATTAAATTCATCTTGATATTTAGAATCAAAAATTAGATCAAATGATTTTTGTTTTGAGCCTTCTTTTTTCATTTCATATGGTTTATGGTTTAAGAATAAAAACTGCTCAACTATTGCTTGAAATGCTCCTTCTTTTTCTTCAACTATTTCTAAAAATGAATTAACGTCAACATTCAAGTCATATTTAGCTGATCCCACAATTGAGCTTACAGCATTTGCTAAACATTTAGCTTTTGCTTTTGGATCTAAACAATAATAAATTGTTTTATCTTCTGATACTAAAGTCAAAGATCCACTTTCTAATATTACTACTGGATTAACTTTTGCATCTTTTGTTATTGCTTTAACAGTTATACTGTGTAATTTTTTATTTGTAGTTATCATATATAAATTCCTCTCTTTTTATTTATTTAATAATTCGTACAATGATTTTTGCATTGGCGCTAAACCTCTAGCATCAAAGTCAGCAGTTCCTGCAATATCTAAGTGAAGATATGGTTTTTCTTCACTAAACTGATTTAAAAATGCAGCAGCTGTACATGAGTATGCTCCATCTTTATTTGATAGTTCACAACTTGCAATATCTGCAATTTTTGTGAATTCAAGTGGCTCTAAATGTTCACTTAACAACGGCATTCTTCATATTCTTTCTTGAGCTTTTAATACTCCTTGATTAAATTCTTCAAAAAATTCATCATTATTTGCAAACACTCCTGTTTGTCATTTTCCTAATGCTGAAAATATTGATCCTGTCAATGTTGCAACAGTAAATAATCTTTCTGCTTTTGCTTCTCTAATTGCATAAGTCATTCCGTCAGCAAGAACCAATCTTCCTTCAGCATCTGTATCTGCAATTTCAACATTTAACCCATTCATTGATTTAACAATTGATTCAGGAAGTGTTGCTAATCCACCAATTTTATTATCGGTTAACATCGCAACTGATACAACGTTACATTTTGCTTTTCTTTTAGCAAGAGCCATTACAGTTGCACTTACCACTGCTGCTCCAGACATATCATATTTCATATTTTTTAAGTAGTTTCCAGGTTTTAAATTATATCCTCCAGAGTCAAAAGTTATTCCTTTTCCAACTAATGCTGTTTTCGGTTTACTTGAATCTCCACAATATTCTAAAACTACAATTCTTGGATCAATATTTGATCCTGCATTAACTGCTAAAAATAAATTCATTCCATAACTTACAGCTTCTTTTTTGCCATAAACTGTTACTTTAATTTCTTTATTTTCTTTTGCTTTTTCAATAATCTTGTCAGCAATAGTTATTGATGTTCCTAAATTTGGAGGCAAATCTTGTAAATCTCTTGCAAAGTTTTGATACTCTAATTTAATTTTAGAATTTTCATAAATGTTTTCATACTGTGCTGAAAATATTAAATCATATGATTTATGTTTGGTTTCTTCTGTTTTCATTTCAATTTGCTTGTGATTTGCAAACATAAATGTTTCAACTAGTAATTGCAATACTTCTTCTTTGTTTTGATAAATTTCTACAAAAGAATCTAAATCAACATTTAAATCCATATTATTTGATTTTACAAAATCTAAGATAAATGCCTGCATTTTAAATAAAGTCATTTTAGGGCACATACATACATATAAAGTCTTTTCTTCAGATATTAATGTAAACTCTTTATTTTCTTTAATAACAAGTGGATTTACGTCGCTCTCTTTTGTTATTGCTTTTAATGTGATATTAAAAGACTTTTGATTACATGTGATCATTTTAAGTTCTCCTTTATTAGTGATATTATCATAATTTTATAACCTAACTAATTATAAATTTATTATTACATTGCTTATTTTTACACACTCCAAAAATATAAAGTCTGAACTTTGCCTTATTTTTATCATAAGTTAAATACGTTTTTTTTACACCATGTCCGAAATCACATCTCATTTTCATATTAGCTAGTTTTGAATTTATATTTGTAAACTTCGAGCGAAACTGATAAATATAATAAGTTTCTTTTTTTAATCTTTTGTTTTGATCTTCTTCTTGTTTTAAAATCGCAAATCTAATATTATTTAAATCTTTTTCTTTATAGATTAGCTTTTTTGCAGCAGGTTTGCTATTTTTATAATTGTTGATGTGAGATTTTCATCTTTTTTTTATATCTTTTGATTCACCAATATAACTAAACTTTAAATTATTACCTAAATCTAAAGAAAAAATTATATATACGCCTGAAATGTTGCTATCTAGTTTTTCTAAACTTTTAACATCATAAACTTGATATTTTGTAATAACACCACTAATAGCCTTATTGCAATACTCTTGACTAATCATTTTAAATTTTTCTAGTTTAGATGTTTTTACTTTTTTTATAAGTCAAAGTTTCTTATCATAATCATTTTTCATAAACAAGCTCTCTTAACTATCTATTTATATATATTATTTTAAATGAATTGTAAAAAGATATTACCAACTTAAAAATCTTTTAGTTTATAAATTGTTATCATTAATTATATGAATAGAATAGGATAGATATTAATGGAAAATTTAGCATGAGCTATAGCTATAGTTTTAGCGGTTTTTATGTGAGCATCACTTTCGATGTTCCCAAACTATTATAGAAACAAAAAAGTTTATTTAACAATCCGAATTGTATTAGTAGTTTTCTTGCTTTTTACAGAAGTGCAAAGAACTGTATATTTAGGACCCATTCATCAACAAAATTATATTGAAAATAGTAATCCAACAACATATGTAGGACAACAATGGTATCAAAATCCGATAAATTATTTTTTATTATATTTTTGTACAATTTGCTCTTATGTAATAATAATTATCTTAATTTTTCCAAATAAACTTTTAATGGAATGTTTTTTTCCATTTATGATAATGGGACCAGTTGTAACATTTATATTCCCAACTGAAAAACCCTTATTTTGAGACTCCAACTTCTTAAATTGATTTACATTTTTCTTTGGACACGCTTGTATTATGTTTGGTGCACTATATATGTACTTATACGGACATACAGAGTATAAATTTGGAAAACAAGCACTTCTAAAATCAATGTTAACTGGTTTAATTACTGTTACACTTGTGGAAATATATAATTTATATTTTGGAACTGATTTCATTGTTGGAGAAGTAACTGGTGCATTTGGATTAAAATGACCTAGACCTTGAGTATTGGTGTTTATTTTATCTGTGGGTAACCTTTATTTATGAATCGGATTAAGTTTAACAATATTTTTTAAACCAATATATAAAAAAGACAAAGATATGAAATTACACAATACATGATGAGAAGAATTAATAATAAAAATTAAAACAAAATATCAAAATAGAATTAAAAAAACAAATTAGAATAACAAAACAAAAACCCTTAAGCCTAAGGTTTTTGTTTTGTTTATATACATATTTTAATAAAGTTTTTAGTTTTTTTAATACCAAAAAATAATTACTTTGCTTTGTGCTTCAAAATAGTTTTTTGATATGTTAGTTTCATTACCCAATAAATATAAAATAAATTTTTTAACATCAATGTCATTATAAATACTTTTATTTAAATGGTATTGAGTTGATCTTATTTTACAAATATCTTATAGTTAGCAAGTTATAATATCATATTCTATTTTATTTTCATTATTTAATATTAAATTGTAAAAATGATCTTATTCATATTTATCGGGTTTTTTTATCATACAATTTTGCTCTGAGCTGATTTTGACTCTTAAAAATAATTTTTGTAACTTGAAATTGATATATAAATCGAGTGTATTAATTCAAACTCTTTATTTTTGAATGTAAAAACAATACTATTATCCATATTTATTTTCTTTTATCAAAACTATTTAATGCTTTACTAACGTCAGAGTATTTAAAATATGAAGTAGCTATTTTTATTTTTTATGTTAATTTCCTTATTTGATAAACAACTTTCAAATATTTTAGTTTAATTTAATTCAGTCAGATTAATAAGATTTCTATGTTTTAAACTTTCTATTACTTTATAAGAAACACAAATAATAACTCCCGCAATTGCTGGAAAAATTATGCTTGATAAATATACAACCATAGATGTGTTTTGAAAAAATTTGTGAAATGTAAATGTTAGTATAACAGCTATTATCAAAATTGCTAATATTAAAATATAAAATAATTTTAATATTAGAAAGTCAATTTAATGGGTTTATATTTTTTTTAATATTTTTGCTTTGGCAACTCTTTTTTTAAAAGATTATGTCTATATTTTTTAATTTCTTTATTTATGTCATTATTTATACCTACTATCTTGCAAAAAAATTTAAATCTAATTTCACTAATGTAATTATTATAACTATCCATTTAACAATAATAAAATAAGTTAATATGTACAGCTAAATAAAAACTATAGAATTATTTTTCTTAGTTAAAAAAGTTATATGTAATTTATATATAAATTACTTTAAATTCTTCAAAAATAATAACCTCATTTTCGCTAAATGTTATTTGTTTTTTTTCTAAAAGCATCACTAAAAAAAGCAGTATGTTTTTTTCTTCAAGAATTTAAATCTATATCTTCCCCTTCTTTTTCGCATAAATCAAAAGTCATATCTTTAAAATATAAATAAGTAACTTTTAAGTTTTTAATTATGCATATAGGGTTATTTTTAAAATCAGTAACTATAGATATATCTCCCACTTTTGGTTTATTTTCTTTTTCTAAATCATATAAAACATCACATGATGTTGTAGCAGTTTTAATACCTCTTGCAACTAAATCACCTAATTCATCAGCCATCTCTTTTGTGTTGCCAAAATAAAATGCTTCAGTAAATTTTAAGCTCTTACTTAATTTATTTTTTTCTAAATACTTATTTCAATAATCATTAACTTTAATACTCATATTTTCTCCTAAAAAAAATCTTTTTTAAATTAAGTATTAAAACTTATTTTAAAAAAGATTTTTGTTTTACTTGTTTTAATTATTCAACGATTGAAATTACGCTTCCAGCACCAATAGTTCTTCCACCTTCACGGATTGAGAATTTAGTACCTTGTTCAACAGCAATTGGTTTAATTAGTTCAACTGTTAATTCAACATTATCCCCAGGCATAACCATATCTGTTCCTTCTGGTAATTTTACTTCACCAGTAACATCAGTTGTACGGAAGTAGAATTGTGGACGGTATTTATTAAAGAATGGTTTGTGACGTCCACCTTCTTCTTGAGTTAAAGCATAAACAGAAGCTTGTAATTTAGTATGTGGTTTAATTGTTCCTGGTTTTGCAAGAACTTGTCCACGTTCGATATCTTCTCTGTTTACCCCTCTTAATAAAGCTCCAACGTTATCTCCAGCTTCAGCAAAGTCTAGTAATTTTCTAAACATTTCTAATCCTGTAACAACAACTTTTTTGCTTTCTTCAACTAATCCAACGATTTCAACTTCTTCGTTAACTTTAACAATTCCTCTTTCAACTCTACCTGTAGCAACAGTTCCACGTCCTGTAATTGTGAAAACGTCTTCTACTGGCATTAAGAAAGTTTTATCTTTGTCACGTGTTGGAGTTGGAATGTAATCATCAACTGCGTTCATTAATTCTTCAACTTTAGCAACTCATTTAGCATCACCGTTTAAAGCTCCTAAAGCAGAACCTTTAATAACTGGTGCTCCGTCTCCATCAAAGTCATAACTTGATAATAAGTCTCTAACTTCCATTTCAACTAAGTCAATTAATTCTTCATCATCAACCATGTCACATTTGTTTAAGAATACTACAATTGCAGGAACTCCGACTTGTCTTGATAGTAAGATGTGTTCTCTTGTTTGAGGCATAGGTCCATCAGTTGCAGCAACAACTAAGATAGCCCCATCCATTTGTGCAGCACCTGTAATCATGTTTTTAACATAATCGGCATGCCCTGGACAGTCTACGTGTGCGTAGTGTCTTTTATCTGTTTTATATTCAACGTGAGTTGTATTAATAGTAATACCACGTTCTCTTTCTTCAGGAGCATTGTCGATGTTTGCATAATCTTTAAATTCTGCTCCTCCTTTTTCGGCTAATACTTTTGTAATAGCAGCTGTTAAAGTAGTTTTACCGTGGTCAACGTGTCCAATGGTACCAATGTTAACGTGAGGTAAACTACGGTCAAATGATTCTTTTGCCATTTTGATTTCTCCCCTTCATTTTGAATTTGCGACAAATGTCTTACTTAATTGTAATTTATTTTTGTCAAAATACAATAGTTTTTTTTATAGTAGATAAATATTTTATTTACTTGCGTTTTTAATAATTTCTTCAGCGATGCTTTTTGGTGCTTCGTTGTAGTGACTGAAAATCATAGTGTAATTTCCACGTCCTTGAGTAAATGATCTTAGTTCAGTAGCATATCCAAACATTTCTGATAATGGAACTTTTGCTTTAACTGTTTGAGCATTTCCTCTTTGTTCTGATCCTTCAATTAATCCACGTTTTGATGAAATATTTCCCATTACATCTCCGTAATATTCATCTGGAACAGTAACTTCAACTGACATAATTGGTTCAAGTATGACAGGTTTTGTTCTTTTTGCAGATTCTTTTAAAGCCATTGAAGCTGCAATTTTATATGCCATTTCATTTGAATCGACATCATGGTATGATCCATCAACAATTGTTGCTTTAACATCGATCATTGGATAACCAGCGATGATTCCGTTTTCTAAAGCATTAATTAATCCTACTCTTGCAGCATTAATATATTCTTTTGAAATTTTTCCTCCAACAATTTTGTCAACTCATTCAAATCCTTTATCTGGATTTGGTTCAAATTCAATCACAACGTGACCATATTGTCCACGTCCTCCTGATTGTTTAACATATTTTCCTTCAGCTTTTGTAGCTTCTCTAATTGTTTCACGATATGAAACTTGTGGTGCTCCAACGTTTGTTTCAACTTTAAATTCACGTTTTAAACGGTCAACTATAATGTCTAGGTGTAATTCACCCATACCAGCAATAATTGTTTGTCCAGTTTCTTCGTCTGTATAAGTTCTAAATGTTGGATCTTCTTCTGATAATTTGTTTAATGATAACCCTAATTTTTCTTGGTCAGCTTTAGTTTTCGGTTCTAAAGCTAAGTGAATAACTGGTTCTGGGAATATCATTGATTCTAAAATAATAGGATTTTTTTCATCTGATAAAGTATCTCCAGTTGTTGTATCTTTTAAACCAACTGCAGCTGCAATATCTCCAGCATAAACTTCTTCAATCTCTTCACGATTGTTAGCATGCATTTTTAATAAACGTCCAACTCTTTCTTTTTTATCTTTAGTTGCATTTAGTACATAACTTCCTTTTGTAAGGATTCCTGAATAAACTCTAAAGAATGTTAGTTTTCCTACAAATGGGTCTGTCATAATTTTAAATGCTAAAGCTGAGAAAGGTTCGTCATCTGATGAATGTCTTTCTGATTCAGTTCCATCTAATAAATGTCCTTTAATTGAAGGTACATCTAAAGGTGATGGTAAGTAATCTACAACTGCATTTAATAATAATTTAACACCTTTATTTTTAAATGCACTTCCAGCTAAAACCGGAAAGAATTCTGCAGATATAACTCCTTTACGAATTGCTGATTTTAGTTCTGGAATAGTAATTTCTTGACCATCTAAAAATTTCATCATTAATTCTTCATCGTATTCAACTGCTGCTTCAACTAATTGAGCTCTTAATGCTTCAGCTGTATCTTTTAAATCAACTGGGATTTCAATTTCTTTTGCTATTTCTTCTGCAGCACCATCAAAATGTCATGCTTTCATTTCAACTAAGTCGATGATTCCATCAAATTGATCTTCTGCTCCAATTGGTAATTGGATTGGAGCTGCTTTTGCTCCTAATCTTGTTCCAATTGTTTCTACTGAATATAAGAAGTCAGCTCCAGTTTTGTCCATTTTGTTAACAAAAACGATTCTTGGAACTTTATAAGTTGTTGCTTGTCTTCAAACCGTTTCAGTTTGCGGTTCAACTCCACTTTGTCCATCTAAAACTGCAACCGCACCATCTAAAACTCTTAATGATCTTTCAACTTCAACTGTGAAGTCAACGTGACCTGGAGTATCGATGATGTTAAAACGGTGATCAGCTCAGAATGCTGTTGTTGCAGCAGAAGTAATAGTAATTCCACGTTCTTGTTCTTGTGCCATTCAGTCCATTTGTGATTCACCTTCGTGAGTTTCACCAATTTTGTGAATTTTACCTGTATGGAATAAAATACGTTCTGTTGTAGTTGTTTTTCCAGCATCAATATGAGCCATAATACCAAAGTTACGGGTCATATCTAAACTAAATTCTCTTGCCATATTTTTTTCTCCTATATATATTTAATTAATTTGCTATTATCAACGATAATGAGCAAATGCTTTATTTGCTTCTGCCATTTTGTGAGTATCTTCACGTTTTTTAACAGAACCACCAATACCGTTTGATGCATCAATGATTTCATTAGCTAATCTATCAATCATTTCTTTTTCATTTCTTAATCTTGAATAATTAATTAATCATCTTAATGCTAATGTAACTTTTCTATCTCCTGAAACTTCTACAGGAACTTGATAGTTAGCTCCACCAATACGACGAACTTTAAGTTCTAAGTGAGGTTTAATGTTTTCAATTGCTTTATTAAAAACTTCGATTGGACTAGTTCCAGTTTTTTCTTTAATTTTTTCAAAAGCTTTATATAGAATGTGTTGTGCTGTTCCTCTTTTACCATCCAACATAATTTTGTTTACTGCTCTAGTAACTAATTTTGAACTGTAAATTGGATCTGGAAGCACATCTCTTTTTTCTGCTTGATGTTTACGCATTGAGTTGTTTTTCCTTTCATTTTATTTAAATTGTTAATTTGTGTATACACTCTTATTTTTTTTCTTTTGGACGTTTTGTTCCGTATAAAGAACGACCTTGCATTCTTCCATTTACTCCAGTTGTATCTAAAGTTCCACGGATTATGTGGTAACGTACCCCAGGTAAATCTTTTACCCTTCCACCACGAATAAGAACAACACTATGTTCTTGTAAGTTATGACCTTCTCCAGGAATATAAGCTGTTACTTCCATTCCGTTTGTTAATCTAACCCTTGCATATTTACGTAAAGCTGAGTTTGGTTTTTTAGGTGTCATTGTTGCAACCCTTGTACAAACTCCTCTTTTTTGAGGTGAAGATATTTTAGTTACTTTTTTAAGTAATGTATTTACACCTCTATTTAAAGCTGGTGCTTTAGTTTTTCAAGTTTTTGCTTTTCTTGGTTTTCTAACTAATTGGTTTATTGTTGCCATTTTTAGGTTTTCCTCTTTTCCACTTTACCGAGTGTATTGTTTCACACACAAAATATATTATATAGTAAAAAGTGATACTGTATAAAAATTTTTTATTATTATATATAAAAAGGTAAAATATAATAAATATAAAGGAGTACGAAATAATGATAACAAATTTATATGCAATGAGTAGTGAAAATAAAACTATTGTAATAGTTGCCTTTTCAATAATTGGTTTTATTTTATTAGTTATTATTCATGGAATTGGTATTAACCTTTGATCTTATGCCAAAAAAAGATCACTATTTGCAACTTGTTTCTTTTGATTAACTTCTATTATAACAGTGATTGGTGGAATAACTGTTTTAGCTTTGGTTGGCATATATGGTGGTATTAGTGGCGGCGGGGGAGGAACATTAGGAGAATATAGAAGTATTATCTGATTTCCTAACCAAATTAAAAAGAGAAATAAATTAAACAAAAAAAAGGAAGTTTTAAATGATTATGTTACTTAGCAAAAGTATCTCTAAATCATTTAGCAAAACTTCATTTTTTTCATGTTGTTTGACCAGCATTTTCTATTGGTCCATCATATCCATCATAATTTAATGCTCAAGTCATTAAACCTCTAATGTTAATATTATTTTGCTTTGTTAACTCATAAAATTTATTAATAGCACCTTCATATGCAGCACCTCTTCCTGCAGGCTCATTTGTTGAGGCTCCTAAAACAAATTTATTTGGATCTATTAAATAAAATCCGTTTAAATTACTTTTTTTAGTAGTTAAATATTTTGTCATTAAATAATAAAATATACCTCTGTTTGCATAATCATCATTTGTAATTACGCTACCATATCCTAACCCTAGTTCTGTTGCTTCTTCTTGATCAACATAAGGGCCATAAGCTCATCCATTATAACATTGAGGGTTTATTCAATCATAGTATTTATCTAATTGTTTAAAAAATGGTATATAACTATTTCCGCTTGCTTCTGTACTTTCTTTTAAATATGGAAGTTCTGGGGCCATACTTATAAAAAAATGTTTATTTTGTTTTGCTCATTCATTTTTTATTTCAATTAATGCTTCAGAAGTTACTTTTTGACTTGTTCTATCCGCCAAACAACTTCCTTCTCAATCTAAATCAATTCCATCTAAATCATATTCTTTAACTACATTTGAGATAGTTTGTTTTAAATCACTTTTTTGGTTTTCATTAAAACGCATTCCTTCTCCAGTTTGTCCACCCATTGAAATTAACACTTTTTTATTTTTACTATGTAAGTATTTAATTCCATTTTTAACTTCAGTAGGATTACTTGGTTGAAATATTGGCATTGCGTTTGCAGTTTGTGCATATAAAAATGATAAATTTATTACATTATAAGAATCATCAATCTCATTAAAATTAATTTTAATTTGATAATTTCCACCTCAATCATATCAATAACCAATTAATAGTTTATTTTTTGATCAACCTTCTGGTTCTGAAGGGTTTTCGGGAACAACTGGATTTTCAGGTTCAGTTGGAGTTTGTGGATTATTTGGATTTGATCCAGGATTAGTATTTGTTCCTGGATTGTTTGGTTCAGATGGTGTTTGTGGGTTACTTGGGTTTTCTGGTTCTTTTGGATTATCAGTAGTTGTTTGTCCGCTTGTTTCGTTGTTATTACATGCAACAACGGATAAAGAAACAGAGAATGGAACAAAAACAGAGCTTAAACTAATTAATAATTTTTTCATAATTCACCTCAATAAATATTATTAATAGTATAAACAATTTAAAATATATTTTCTATTCAATATTTTTATCTAATTGATCAATAAAATCTCCTATTCTTAATAATAAATTATCAATATTATTTTTCATAAGTCCTGATGTTTCAATAATTGTTATATTTTTATAAGTTTTTTTAAATAAATCTAAATTATTTTTTGCTAACTCTAAATCTATTTTGTTTGCAACTACAATTTCTGGTTTTTTATCTAAATCTAAATTATAAGATTTTAATTCATGTCTTATAATCTCATAATTTTTAACTACATTTTCTGTCCCATAGTTTCCACTCATATCAATAATGTGACAAACTATTTTACATTTTTCAATATAAGTTAAAAATTCTACACCTAAACCTTTCCCTTGATTTGCTCCTTTTATTAAACCTGGCAAATCTGCCACTGTAAAGGTTCTATTTTTTTTATCAACGCAAATCCCTAAGTGTGGTTTTAAAGTCGTAAAGGGATAGTTTGCAATTTCAGGTTTTGAATTTGATATGACTCTTAACATTGTTGACTTTCCTGCATTGGGAAGTCCTACAAAACCAACATCAGCTAAAACATCTATTTCAATTCTTATATTAAAGTTTGCTCCTGGTTTCCCATATTCAAATTCATGCATAGTTGCAACTTTATTTTTATCATATAGATTTCTATTTCCTCTTCCTCCTTGTCCACCTTTTGCTATTACTATTTTTTGATTATTTATATCAAATCTTGCTAAAAGCTCATTTTTTTCATTAAAAACTGATGTTCCTACTGGCACATAAATAATTGTATCTTTTCCATTTTTACCGTTTTTATTTTGTTTCTTACCATCAGTTCCATTTTCTGCTATATAAATTTTTTTACTTTTTAAATCCATTAAGTTAGAAACGTTTTTATCACTTATAAAAACAATGTTTCCTCCATTGCCTCCGTTTCCTCCATCCGGTTTTCCTTTATAAAAAATATCAAATCCAATGGCACCTTTTCCGCCATTTCCAGATCTAATATTAAATTTGGCTGTGTCTATAAATCTCATATTATTTTCCTCATTCTAATTTTTGTTTTTATAAAACAAAAAAATCTAACTTCTGTTAGACGTAAAAAAAATTGATCTTACTAAGAAATTATTTGTTTATTAAATTATCTATTATTATGATTGGATCATAGTAAAATCGCTGCTATTGACACTGCCTTATTCCTCCTATTAGACTTTAAATTTTTATAAATTAATAAATATTGATATTTGGAACAATACGATTAAATACTTCTTCAGTCATTAATCCTTCTTGTTTTGGATAAGTTAATACTAATCTCATAAACAATGCTAATAAGTAAAATGAATTTACATAATCCATTAACATATCTATTTTATCTTTAGTTCAATTAATTTCTTTTGCTTCTGATAGTTTTTTATAAGCTAAGAAATATGATTCAAAAAAATCAACTAAATTTTGTACTAAATCTCTAAAAGCTTGTTCTGCTGGAATATTAATAATTTTTTTTAAACTGTTGTGAATATTTTCATACATGTTTAATTCGCTATCATTTTTTACTCTCTCTTCATAAGCTTTAATAAGTTCATTTGCTTTAACTCCAAATGCTTGAACAGTTGTTGTTACAATTATATCTAATCCACCCATTTCACTTACAACACCTTTAGGTAGTTTTTCTTCTTCTAAGTTATTATCAATTGACATGATTACAACTGCTGCGTTTTGAAAGATTGACATTAAATGATTTAACATAATTAATTGATCACTATTTTCAACTGCTGGTTTTCAATCAGGAAAAGACTTATCAAATGTTAGTCCAAAGGTATCTAAATCTTTTTTTGATTTAATTTCTTTTAATTGTTTAAATAAATCTTGAATTGTTTCTGGAACTATAAAGTCTTTTGAAACATTTTTTTGAAAATTTTTGTATACTTCATTAATTGCATTAGTTATTATTTTTTCATATTCAATTGGCTTTATTTCTTTTTGCATTTATTTATACTCTTTTCTATGATTATGGAATATTATCTTAATTTGTTATTATAATATCATAGAAGAAAAGAGGTAGCAAGAATATGGTATGAGGAGAGTCAAATTCAAGGGAATTTCTAGATTGAGCAGATTTTTGTAGAAATAATGCTTTAAGAACAAGAGGTATTACAAATACTGGTGGACCAAACTTTACAAGTGATAGATCATCACCGCAATATCAAGCTACAAAACAACAACTTTTAGATATAATTCAAAAATCAAGAACTATAAGTGTTCAACAATTATATAACTCTTTACCTACTAATTTAGTTTCCAACCCAACTGTTAAACATGTTTTATTACAGTTATATTACGAAGATAACTTAACTATTCAAAGTCAATCAAAAAGTACAAGTGATCGTGAAACTAATTTTGTTGTCACTTTTGTTAAAAAAGCTACACCACCAAAACCATCTAAACCAAATTTCCAAGGTGAAAGAAAACAGTCAAACATCGAAGATTTAATTGATAATTCGTGAAGTGCAACAGGAAGAAAATTAAGTTTTGATAAATTAGAAAAACCAAAAAGAGAAAATTTAAACATTAGTTTAAAAAGAAATTCGACACCAACTGTAAATATGCCTGGCGAAAAACCTGTAATTGATGTTAGAAAAAAAGTTGATTCTCCAAAAGTTATCCAGCCAGTTGTGATTACAACACCAAATAAAGCCGACCCACCGGTTGTTGAACAAAACTTTACTTATATTGAAATTCCTAAACCAAAACCAGAAGTTCAAGCACCAGAACCAGTTGCTCCTGTAGTACAAATTAATCCTGTTTATAGACCTCCAGTAAAAGAAGAAGTTTATATAGAAGATAGAGTTTTTGCCGGTTTAACCGATTATGAATTATATTATCTTGCAGCGTTTTTAAGGGATGCTGCCAAATTAGAAAAAGCAAGAAACTCTTATATTGATTCAACAAGAGATTTAGTGTATACCAAAGCAGATATTCAATATTTAAATAATAAAGAGGGATCTAATATTGGTCTTAAAATTGTTGGGGCAGTGTTATGTATTGTAATCATTGGTATTTTTATTCTTATTTCAGCAAGTAAAAATAAAATCAAAGCAAAAGCAACAAAAGACTATTTTAAAGAACTAAAAAACGTTGGATATGACGATTTAAAAGTAGAGTTAAAATCTAAATATCCTAAAATAATTGAGTTTTAACTAAAAAAATCACAATTGATATAAACAGGGAAAAATAAATTCTACACAAGAAAGAGGTGTAGAATTTTTTATGTCAAAAATTTATCAATAGAACAATGAGTTGAAATAATTGGAATATATAAAAAACAAGGAATTAAAATAACTGAACAAAAGTTTCGTAAATTTAAAGCAAAAGAAATTAAATTTTTGCGAATTCTTCAAAAAAGAATAAAACAAAAGGCTTATTTATTAGATAATTATGGTATGAAAAGTTTAAACAGAAAAAAGGTTCAGGAAGATATAAAAAGAGAGATGATTCTGACATCCCTGGAATAATTGATGATCTAACAGAAGAACAAAAACACGAATAATTGAAGATTGAATAAAAAATCAAAGAGATAAAAGAAAAAAAGAAGCAATTAATAAAATAACATCCCTAAATATTAGTATGAAAGCAAGAATTATATCAATGTATATAACAACTTTTTATAAAAAACAAAAAATTAGAAGTTATAAATACAATAATTTAAAAAGTGAAGTTATGAATATATTAAGTGAGTCTAAGTTTATCTATGGCAGCAGAAAAATAAGTATATTACTAGAAAAAGAAAAAATATTTATAAATGATAGAACTTTAAGACATTATTTAAAAAGATGAGGTTTTGTAATAAAAACAAGAATAAAAAAATATTTATGCTAAATATAAAGACTTAGTTAAACGTGATTATAATCCAATCATTGATAATATTATTGCAACTGATGTATCTTACATACCTGGTTTGGTTGAAGGAAATAATTATTATTTATCTGCAGCTATTAGTCATAAAACTAAAAAAATTGAGTCATGATGCTTGTCAAAAAATAACAATACACAGTTGGTTGTTGATACTATAACTAAAATTAATAAATCTAACTTTATTCTACATTCAGATCATGGTTCTCAATATTCAAGTAACGAGGTTACTGAATTAGTAAAACAAATGAATTGCCAAACTTCAATAAGTAGAATTGGTAATTCCTTAGATAATAGAGAAATTGAATATTTTTTTAGTTGTTTAAAAGGAGAATAGCTAAATCATATTAATACAAGCAAAATGAACTTTAATGAAATTTTTAACCATATAAATTGGTATGTAGATTGGTATAATAACAAAAGAATACAAAAAGTTTTAAATAGAAAAACGTCAGCTTGTGCTGACGTTAATATTTAAAACTGTAGAATTTATTTTTCCCAGATTATGATATTTGATTTTTTTTATTAAAATTACATATTTGAGCTTTTGTAACTTGATTTGACTAATTTTTTTTCAGATTTGATATTTTTTAATTCTCTCTTTAGTTTTTTTAAACGAATATTTGCTCTTTTTATTTCTTGTTTTTGATTTTGAATTTCTTCGTGTTTAGCTGAAGCTTTATCATCAATACTTACCACTTTTTGTTTTAACTCTTCTTTTGTCATACTATTCTCCTTGCTAATACAATATATTAATTTTATCATTTTTCTACATATTAGCAACAAATTAGTAACATTGATTAAATTAAAAAATAAAAAAGTCATTTCAAATATTTATATAAATAATTAAAACGTTTCTTAATTTTTTTATTATAGCTTTATTTTTTTTGTGATCTGCTTGTCTAAAAATTGTGTATAACTGTGTATACTCTTTTCATAATTCTTTATATCGATTTAGGATTTTTTCATTTGTTTCTCTGATTATTTTTTTATCTTCTTCATCGAATGTTTTTGAACACAATAAGAAAATATTATGTTTAGATTTTAAATTATATTCTTCAAAATTAACATGAGTATAATTTGAATCAAACTTAGCATCTTCAAATAAATCTTTTAAACTATCGAATTGAGCTGTTAAATAGTGATTTAATAATTTTTTATATTTATTTATTATTTCTAAAATAGTTTCAAACATTTTAACAAATGCAGGAATTAACAATAAGTGAATTGAAAGTATACCGATTTCTACATAAATCTTATGACTTGTGTATTCTTCAAAAGTTGTATATATTAAATATGAAAATATTAAAGTTGAAGCAAAACTTGATACTATATTTATAAAAATATATCTTACAGAGTTTAACTCTACGATTCTAAAAATTTTAGTTTGTGAGTTTTTCAAATTTATATCATATTCAAAAACTTTTAAATTATTGTAATAATACTCTGTAGAAAATCACCCAATTATAGTAAATATAAATATTAAATATATAAAAAAAGCAATACAAACATAATTAACTTTTAACTTAACTTTTAAATTATGTTTAAAAACGATTTCATTAATAATAACTACAGCAAATAAAATAATAAATAAAATAATATTGTATAAAAAGTTACGATAAGTTTTTTTTGATTGTGTATATAATTGTTTTATATTTTTTTCACATTTTGCTATTATAGAATTTTTTTCAGTCATTGTAAATCTCTTTTCTATTAAATAACAAGTTAATTTAAATTTTGATTAATATTTATTAACTGTCTTTTTTATTCATCTTTATTATCTTCTATAGTTTTTTTAAATTTTTCAAATCTATCTTCTGAATCATCTTTTGGTTTTTGAGCTTGATTATATTTTTTCATATAAACCGCATCCTTATTTAAAGTATAAATTACATACTTATGACAAAAAACAATTATAGGAAAAAGTAAATCAGTTAAAACAAATATATGCAAAATACTTAGATAAGATAATATTTTATGTAGTTTTTTATTTTTAAACTTAAAAATATTTAAAGCAAACAATATTTGTGTTGTTAAAATAAACACTTCATAAAAAAATAAAATTATACAAACATAAATTGAATATGATTCAAAACTACTTTCTTTAACTAAACCAAGTAGATATGGTACATTTACTAAAATAATAACTAAACAAATATCTGTAAATTTTAATTGAAAAATAGTAAACTCAGGTCCGTTTTTAAAATCAATTACACTAAGTGAAATAATTGCACATAATAAAAGGACACCGTTTAGACCTACTCAAGCTCAAGCAAACTTACCTAATGATTTTGACATTTGCGACCTAATTCTAGGTTCTTTATCTATATACATCGTTTCACCCCAATAAATAGATTATAATAAAAAAATTCCTTTAAAAGGAATTTTTTTAAACAACACAAGCGTCACACTCATAATTTTCACTATCTTCTAAAACTTCTTGTCTTACTCTTACGTAATAAATTGATGCGCAGCCTTGTTTAAAGGCTTTAATATAAGCTTTATTTAAATCACGTGTTGTTGCACTATCTGTCATAAATAGAGTTAGTGAAATTGCTTGATCAACATGTTGTTGTGCCGCTGCACAAATGTCAATAATTGGATTGGGACCAACTTCATATGCCCCTAATGCATAATAAGCCATATTTTCAAAGTTTATGTTATATGCAGGCACATAAATTCTGCCCAATTTTCCTTCTTTTCTAGTTTCAACTGGTGCTACAACTGGTTGCAAACTTGGTGTACATGAAGATAAATAACTAATTGAACCAGTTGGTGCAACTGCTAGTAAATGTGAATTTGCAATACCATTTACTTTTATATCTTCTACCAATTCTTTTCAATCTTGTTGAGTCGGAATTGAGACATTGTATTTTTTAAATAACTCTTTAACTGTAACAGTGTCTGGAGTTCATTTAGATTCTTCACAATTTGTGTATTTGTCAAAATATGATCCATCTGCAAATGATGATTTTGCAAATGATTTAAATGGTCCATATTCTTTTGCTAATCTATTTGAAGCTTTAAAAGCATGGAATGCCATTGTGTAAAAGAACATGTTTGTAAAATCAACTGCTTCTTTTGAGTTGTAGTAAATAAAGTTTGTTGCTAAAAATCCGTGTAAGTTCATTGCTCCTAATCCAACGGCGTGGTTATTATCATTTCCTTTTTTAATTGAAGGAGCGCTTGATAAATTACTTGCTCTTGAAACTAAATCTAAAGCAGCAATTGATCTAAAAATAACATCTGAGAATTCTTGTCCACTTTCCATAGTTTTTGCAATATTCATACTTCCTAAGTTACAACAAATATCTTCTCCAACTTTGCTAAATCCTAAGTCATCTGTAAATTCACTTGGTGTGCTTACTTGTACAATTTCACTACATAAGTTACTCATAACAATTCTTCCTGTTTGACAATGAGCATTTCTATTATTTACAGTGTCATCAAATAAAATGTAAGGGTATCCACTTTCAAAGTGTAATTCAGCAATTGTTTGGAACAATTTTCTTGCATTAATGTATGTTTTTTTGATTTCAGGATTATTTACCATATTGTAATATTCTTGTGTAATTGAAATATCTGACATTGGTTTTTTATAAACTCTTTGAACATCATATGGACTAAATAAAGCCATTTCCTCATTATTTTTTGCTAATTCAAATGTAATATCAGGAATTACCACTCCTAATGATAATGATTTAATACGAATTTTTTCATCAGCATTTTCTCTTTTAGTATCTAAGAAACTCATAATATCTGGGTGGTGAGCTTGTAAATAAACTGCACCCGCACCTTGTCTTTGCCCCAATTGATTCGCGTATGAAAATGAGTCTTCTAAAATTTTCATAACAGGAATTACTCCAGTTGCTTGGTTAGCAATTTTTTTAATGGGAGCTCCATATTCCCTTAAGTTAGTTAAACATAAAGCCACTCCACCACCACGTTTTGATAATTGTAAAGAAGTTGTAACCGCTCTACCAATTGATTCCATATTATCTTCTACTCTTAATAAATAACATGAAACATATTCTCCACGTTGTTGTTTTCCTGCATTTAAAAATGTTGGTGTTGCTGGTTGAAATCTTCCTAACATAATTTGCTTCATTATAGCTCTTGCATCTTCAAACTTCCCATTTCCTAAGAACAATGCATTCATAACAACTCTATCTTCATAATTTTCTAAGTATTGTTTTCCATCAAAAGTTTTTAATCCATAAGCATTATAAAACTTCAAAGCCCCCATAAAACTTGGAAATTCTCTATTAAATCCATAAGCTTCTTTTGTGATTTGATCTATTTGTTCAATTGTATATAAATCAATCACTTCTTTTTCATAATATCCATTTTCAACTAAAAATTTAATTCTTTCCTCTGTTGATTTAAATTTTACAGAATTTGGTTCTACATGATTTTTTAAATATACTTTTGCAGCCTCAGCGTCTAATTTAAAATTATCATCACCTTTAGCTGTAAATAATTTAGCTCTCGCATTTAATGTTATATACTCATCAGACTCTTTAGCACCTGATAAAGTCAATACTTTTTCTTTTGTTTCCATAAATCTCCTATTCTTGTCAAAAGTCCTTAATTATTTTTCTAATTTCTTTAACATCATGTTCGGTTCCTAAAAGCTCAAATTGGTACAACAAAGGAACTTGCAGTTTCTTTGAAATAATTGGTCCTGCAATCGCATATGTGTCTCCGAAGTTGGTATTACCAGAAGCTATTACGCCCCTACAGTAACTTCTGTTTGTTTCGTTATTTAAAAACTTTATGACTTGCTTTGGAACAGCTCCTGCTGTAATGGTTCCTCCGCCCGCATATGTTGGTGTTATTAAAATATAATCTTGATTTACATTTAATTGTTCTTCTAAATCATAAGGTATTCTTTGATTTGGTAAGTCCAATTTTTGCATAAATCTGTGTGTATTATTTGATATTGAAGAGAAATAAACTACCATTATTTCTCCTTTTGGTCTTACGACGTTTTCGCTATTAACTCTAATTACATCGTCATGCATTAGTCAAATTCTCAGTCTTCATCCAATGTTTCTTCAGTAACACCCATTACATAAGAAGATCCATTACCTGAGAAGAAATCATGATTTTCATCTGCTCTAGCAGATAATTGTGTAAATATTTCGGGTTCAATTCTTGTTTCTTCTTCACTGAATGGTGATTCATAACCAAGGTTTTGTAAAAATTTACCTGCATTGTATACACTAAATCTAATTGCATCTTCTGCAAGACCAAATCCATCGTAAAGTTCATAAAGATAAGCTTTTTCTAAATCAATTAATTTATATAAAAGGTCGAAAACAAATTCTTTCATTTCTGCTTTCTTTTGATCGCTTAGCTTTTCAATTTTTCTTTGATATTTATAACCACTATAATAATTATGAATAACTTTATCTCTTAAAATTAGTCTAATTATATCTGAGGTATTTGGTAATTTACCTCTTGAAGATAAATAAAATGGTAAATAAAACCCTCCATATAATAAAAATCCTGGCATCAATGCTGCTGCTACTTTAGATTTTAATGGATCACTACTAGTGTAGTAAGGTATTAATTCCTTTGCTCTTTCTTGCAAAGATTTACAATTTATTACTCATTCGTGTGCTTCTTCAATTTGGTCACTTGAACATAGTGTTGAAAAGATAGTTCCATAACTTCTGGCATGAACTGCTACCATAAATGCAAAGTTAGTATAAATAACTTGTTCATGATCTGTTAATGAGTGATCAATTTGAGCTACATCTCCAATAGTAGCTTGAATTGTATCCAACAAGGTTAAACCTGTAAATGTTCTTGTAATTAATTGTTGTCAATCTGGTGTTAATTCAGATCAAGATTTAAGATCGTTTGATACCGGGATTTTTTCAGGTAATCAAAAATTTTGTGTAATTCTATTTCAAACTTCTAAATCCTTTTCGTCATTAATCACATTTCAGTTTACTGATCTCATTTTTCCTTTAAATCCATCCAGTGCGTATTGTAAAGGTGAAACTGAGTCGTTATAGTAGCTATTTTTTTGTTTTGCCATAATAATGAATCCTCTCTCAACTGTGATTAATTTATTTCCAAATTATATTCTCTCTTTAATCACTTATTTTTAACAACTATAAACAGCTTTTATTTTGTTTTTTGCATATAAAGACAACAAAAAAAGCGCCCTTATGAAACTAAAAAATATTGGAAAGAAATTTAGAATATGTAAGTAAAGTTTAAAACTTGTTCATATGATTGTTTTGTATAAAAGTAAAAGTTTAATTGATATTCTTTAATTATTTGCTTTAAACCTTTATAAAGCACTTGTAAAAAAGCCCTTATTTGCTTACATTTGCCCCTAAATTTCATGCTGTTTAGTTGCAAGATAATAATACTATGAAAAGAATAAAAAGTGTGTGAAATTTACAAAATTAAAAATTTTTTGCAAAAATGATTTTTTCCAGAGATTTTTTAGGTTTTTGATATTCTTGTATGACTTTGTTTTCTCGAATGTTTAATATAAAGGATTCTTTTATCTTAATTTCCTTAGAATCTTCTATTAAAGCTTTATTTAAAAATAAACTAGCGTTGTTTTTTTCAATGAAATTTACTTTACTTGTTTTAATTTCAATTTGAAAATATTCGTCTTTTGACTTTAATAATAGATCAACTCGTCCAATAAATGGTGTTTTATAAGAAATGTGCATAAATATCTTATTTGCAAATACCTCATGAATCTTGTGCTTATAAATAAAAGCATTAATCTCAGTTATAAATCTTTTTACCATATTAATATGAACTTTATTATTGCATTCATTTTTTATAAATCTTAAATTTTGTTCTTTTTTATGATAAACACTTTTATAAATCATATCTTTTACACATTCTTGTTGATTTATAGAATTATTTATTGTGTCTTTACTTAAGTTATTAATATATGGGAAGTTTTCTATTAGAATATCATAAGTATTCATAATGTTGATATATCCACCCGTGCAGTTTTTACGAAGTTTTTCTAAGTATATATTAGCTGGTTTAAAATCCTTTTTTATAAAAAACTTTTGTTCATTTATGCCATAACTGACATAACTAGATATATCATTCATCGAGATTTTTTTCATACTTATATAGTATAAAAAAATAATGGTATTAACCATTATTTTGATTATAAGTATGTCTTTTTGTTAAAATATCAATTATTGATTTTGGACTTGTATTTTTCATACTACCAACATCATTACTAATTTTGTCTAATTGTTTAGTGATTTGTTCAAATTGATCTTTTAAAGCATTCATTGCTTTATCATTATTTAAAGAGCTTATTGCACTTTCAAGTCTTTCCATTCTTTTTTCTAATTCTGAAACAATTTTTTCATCTAAAACTGAATTTGATGCATTTGATACACTAGGAGTTTCAATGCTTTTATGTAATAATGAGCTATTTTCGCTTGCCTCAAAAGTGTTAGCAGTTACATTAATTTCTTGTACTGTAGGTATTGAAGGAACTATGTGTTCTTCTTCGAGTTCTTGTACTGTAGGCATTGAAGGAACTATGTGTTCTTCTTCGAGTTTTTGTACTGGAGGCATTGAATTGGTTGAGTTTTGTTCAATAATTTCTTCTTTTATAGAATCAGCTTTTGGTGCAATAAAACTATTTGGCATTTCTTGATTTTCATCTATATCAACAAATCCAGCATTAATGAAACTTGGTGGAGCAGAGATTGTTCCTGGCATAGTTCCAAGCTCTTGAGCTTTTTTTGCTATTACTTCTTCTTGATGCTGTTTTTTTTGAGCAACTTCAAGCAGTTTATTTTCAAATTTAAAGTTTTTATCTTTTAAAATTTGACTTAATAATGAAATTGATAATGAGTCACCTTCTCTTAAATCGCTAAAATGAATATTAACAGCATTTTGTTTGTATCTATTTAGACTTTCTTTATATTGTCTAATAGATTCTGCTTCATCATTTTTTAACACTTTAGTTTGAGGTGCTACAAATCTATTTGGCATTTCTTGATTTTCATCTGTATCCTCAAATCCAGCATTAATGAAACTTGGTGGAGCAGAGATTGTTCCTGGCATAGTTCCAAGCTCTTGAGCTTTTTTTGCTATTACTTCTTCTTGATGCTGTTTTTTTTGAGCAACTTCAAGCAGTTTATTTTCAACTTTGAAGTTTTTATCAGAATAAACATCTTTTATTAAGTCGACAGAGTCATAACTTGCAGAAGGTAATTCATTTAAATCTTCATTTACGGCATTTTTTACATACTGATCAAGATTTTTTTTGTAATTTTCTTTAGACTCAATAACTCTTTCATTTCCTTTGATTTTAGGAATAACAAAGTTGTTATCATTTGTATCTGAATTTGTATCCTCAAATCCAACATTAGTGAAACTTGGTGGAGCAGAGATTGTTCCTGGCATAGTTCCAAGCTCTTGAGCTTTTTTTGCTATTACTTCTTCTTGATGCTGTTTTTTTTGAGCAACTTCAAGCAGTTTATTTTCAACTTTGAAGTTTTTATCAGAATAAACATCTTTTATTAAGTCGACAGAGTCATAACTTGCAGAAGGTAATTCATTTAAATCTTCATTTACGGCATTTTTTACATACTGATCAAGATTTTTTTTGTAATTTTCTTTAGACTCAATAACTCTTTCATTTCCTTTGATTTTAGGAATAACAAAGTTGTTATCATTTGTATCTGAATTTGTATCCTCAAATCCAACATTAGTGAAACTTGGTGGAGCAGAGATTGTTCCTGGCATAGTTCCAAGCTCTTGAGCTTTTTTTGCTATTACTTCTTCTTGATGCTGTTTTTTTTGAGCAACTTCTTTTAATAGATTTTTTTCGACAAAGTTTTTATCATTATAAACTTCAACTTTACTTGCATTTGCATTTTCTCCACTTACTTTTAAGTCATTAAAATCTAAGTTGATTGCATATGCCATAAACTGTTTAAGTTGATTTTCATAGTTTTGTCTTGATAGTTGAGTTCTTTTAACTGAGGTTTCAGGAATTACAAAATCTTGAGGTATACCAGGTTTATTTCCGCCACTATATCTTTCATGCATATCTTCAATATCATAATCAATAGCAGTTGATGAGTCTCCTCCAAATGCAGAAGTTGCTTCATCAATTGAACTTGTTTGGAAGTTTGTATTTACAACTTCACTTAATTCATTTTCAATGTTTAAGTTTTCAGATATTGTTTCTACAGATTTTTCTTCATCAAATGTTAGATATTTAACTTTATATTCATCTGGTAAGTTTAAATGACTTGCTAAACAATTTAGTTTTAAAACTTTACTATTAAATTTGTTAGCAAATTTTGTTTTAACATTTTCATTTAATTTATCAGATTTACTAGTTAGATCAATTCTTAAAGTTTCAAGTTGATCTTTTTTAGATTTTCAAACCAAATAAGCTTTACTTGAGTTATTTACTTTTTCTTCTTTATTTATTTCTTCAGATAATTCTACTTTTTGAGTTGTTTCTAAAGAGCTTGAATTAGGCAACGCAGAATTATCAATTGTGTTTGCTTTCTCAGTTAGGTCCAACACCTTTTTTAATTTGTTTTGGACTACTGAATCTGCGTTGCCAGTGAACTTTCCCTCTTTATTTACCTCTCTTTCAAATTTTCTTTCTTCTTTATAAATTGAAATTAGGTTTCTTTCTTCTGCATAATTGTTTAATGCTTCAGAATCAAACAATACTGCTTCTAATAATATTCATGCTAAAATCAAAGTTCCTGATAATAACAATGTTATTACTTGCCCGTATAGTAATCCTAATACTGGCAATAAAACTAAAACAGCTTTAACGTAAGGTTTTGATATTTTTTGACGTTTTTTAGCTCTTACAAGCTCAACTATTGCAATCACATATAAGAATACTGCTATAATTATCATTACAGCTGCAATTATAATAATTGTTGTTTGAGTAATACTTCCTGCAGCTACATTTTGTAATGAAACAGCTGATTTTCCTGATTTAAAGAAATTTAAGCCAAAAGGTTGATTTGAGAAAAAGTTGAATAGATTTTGCATAAATGCACTAGATGATCACATCTTTATTAACAAAGATAAAACACCAAATGCCATTAGAAATGTTGCACCGACCATAACTGATGATCATGCAAGTATTATAAGTAATAAAAACATATTTCGGTCCTCCTATTTATTTAATTTGCTTCAATCACCAGTTACTTTTAAAAGATTTTCATCTTTCTGTCCTCCCTGTTGATATTTACTGTCTGCAATATTAATTGCCGGTCTTTGCGCAAATGTTGTAGCCATATCTCTCAATTTTCCATTGACTTCGTCATAGCTTCTTGGGTCTAGTGCTACATTCTTTGCCACTAAACTTGAGTTGTTTGTATCAAAATGATTTATAAAACTATTGTTTTGATTTTGTTTGTATTGTAATTCATTGTTTTCGACAAGGATTGCAGGATTGAATCCAACCCTTCCTCCTTGTCTTTCTAAACGCTCTTCTTCTTCTAATCTTTCTCTCTCTTTAAGCTCTTGTTCTTTTCGTTTTAAATTTAAATCTATTCGAATTCTAATGCTTTTATCAATTCCTGAATCATATTCTTCTTTTTGAACTTGATCTTCTTCTTCAATTTTTAAACTACTTGGAAATCCAAAACTTACATTTG
Organism: Spiroplasma tabanidicola; assembly: GCF_009730595.1. Lineage (NCBI taxonomy): Bacteria > Bacillati > Mycoplasmatota > Mollicutes > Entomoplasmatales > Spiroplasmataceae > Spiroplasma > Spiroplasma tabanidicola. The sequence continues at coordinate 1,227,858 of NZ_CP046276.1, forward strand.
ATTGAGATTGATTTATCATTGGTTGATTTATTGGTAAATCAAATCCAGGGTAAGTCGGTATAGAAGAGTGGTTTTGATTGTTGTTTGAATAATGATTTTCCATATTTAAGTTCATTTCACCCAAAGGTGATTTTAGTGATGAACTAACTAAATTATCTCTAGGTTGATTTATATTTTGATCAAAACTTGTTTGTTGGTTTTGTGTAAAACTACTTAAATTATTTTCGTTTGGTATCCCAAATGCATGTTCGCTGGGAAATTTTAATAAATCATCACTTGAAAAGTTATAAGTATCAGTTGTATTTACAAAATCATTTTGCTCAAATAATGGTGGTTCAACTTGATTGTTAAATACTTTTGCTTTATGAGTTTCATTTTCAAAAATAGCTATTTCAACTAAATGATTTATTTTTTTCAATAATTCACTATCTTTAAAGTCTTTTAAAATGTGAGCACTTATGTCAAATACAAATTTAATTGGTTTTACTTTATGCAGTATTTTGTATAAAAAGCTTAAACTTTCATAAATTTTTATTTCATCCAATTTTTCAAAACCTTTTAATACTACAAAGATTGATTTATCCAATAACTTATATCCATTTAATAATGATTTGAACTCACTTTTTATTGAACCAATTGGATCAAATATATCCATTTCCTCAATAATATCATCAACATCAGAACCTGTTTTTCCATATTCTGTCGCCACTAAAAACAATGAACATTTTTCTCATAATACTCTTTTATCTTCTAAATCAACTTCTGGAAGTGAGCTTATAAGTTGTTTTAATAAAAATAAGTAGGGTGTTCCATATAAGAAAACTTCTTCAAGTTCAATCTCTTCAATTTTATCCATATCAATTAAATCAACAAAATCTTCAGACAGTTTCTTAGAACCATTTTCTACTAGTCCATAAAATTGTTTTTTCAAACTATTTTTTTCAACATTTTCAATTAAATCTTTAAACATTAAGCAAGCTACTTTTGGATCAATAAATCTATTTTTTTCTATTTCTTGAGATTCAAAAGTTAATGGTTTAATATTATTTTTTTGATAACTATTTTTAAAAGTTTGCTCATCAAAGTCAGATGATAAAATACTTTTTATGGGTCCAGGTAGGTCTTTTTCAAAATCATTGTTATTTTGGTTAAACGTTTCTTTGCTTTGATTTGGTATGTCCATTGGTTGAGTCATATTTGGTTGATTAAAACTTGGCATTTCCATTGGTTGAGTCATATTTGGTTGATTAAAACTTGGCATTTCCATTGGTTGTTGTGCAAAACTTTGTGTAACACTTGGTTGTGCAAAACTTGGTTTTGGTATGTCCATTGGTTGAGGCATATTTGGTTGATTAAAACTTTGCATTTCCATTGGTTGTTGTGCAAAACTTTGTGTAACACTTGGTTGTGCAAAACTTGGTTTTGGTATGTCCATTGGTTGAGGCATATTTGGTTGATTAAAACTTGGCATTTCCATTGGTTGTTGTGCAAAACTTTGTGTAACACTTGGTTTTGGTATGTCTATTGGTTGAGGCATATTTGGTTGATTAAAACTTGGCATTTCCATTGGTTGTTGTGCAAAACTTTGTGTAACACTTGGTTGTGGAAAACTTGGTTTTGGTATGTCTATTGGTTGAGGCATATTTGGTTGATTAAAACTTGGCATTTCCATTGGTTGTTGTGCAAAACTTTGTGTAACACTTGGTTGTGCAAAACTTGGTAAGTGTTCATTTAAATGGTTTGTATTAAAATTATTTAAAATGCTTTGATCACTTGTAAGTGGTAATTCAGATATATTTGGAATATTAATTTTTTTGCTTTCATTTTCAAAGCTTGTAATAGTATTATCTGTGCTTGAAATAGGTTCATTTGAAGTGATTGACATCCCAAATGGAGGAATATTTTTGTTTTTTTGTTCTCCAATTAGACTTTTGATAAAAGAAGGCATAATTCCTTTTTCTTGAGTCAACCCCATTTGTGCCCCTAATCTTGCATATTTTTCACGTTCTTTTTCAGCTTCTAATTTTGCTTTTTCTTCATCTTCTCTTTTTTTACGCATTCTTTCAAACGGGTTTACATACATAGAAATACCTCCTTTTTAACACTTTAATTATAGCACAAAAAATGTAAAAAAGTTGTATAAATTGTTGCAATAGCAATTATACTTTGGTATTATATATTCTATCTTTTTATAGATTTACTAGTAAAATCAAGGATTTTTGAAGGTTTTGCATCTAAAAAATCTGTATAAAAACAATTCTTTTTTCCTATAAAATTTTCAAGTTCTGTTTGATTTGATAAAAATTTTTCATTTGAAATATTTACACTTGTTGAAAAAATAGGACCTACATTTTCAATTATTTCACAAATATCTTTTCTTTTAACTAAACGAATTGCATATGTTTCATTAGCAAACTCTTTTTTAAAAATAGCAGTTGTTGGTTGATCATCTTTTAAAACTTTTATTATTTCTTCATTTAAGTCAATAAACTTGCTAGCTTGATCTAAGCTGGAAACTAAAATTATTAATGGTTTATCTAAAGAACTATTTTTCTTTTTATTTATTTTAATTCTATTTTCTTCACTAACTAAAGCACTTAATCCATATATAGTGTCTGTTGGTAATATTATTATTTCATTACTTTTCAAAAGCTTAATTGCTAATTCTTTTTGTAAAGGACTTAAAAGCATTTTATATACCCCTTTTAATAAAATTGTAGCATAAAAGAAACATTACCAAAAAAACTCCTTATAAGGAATTTTTTTTGCTATTGTTTTGCAAGTTGTTATTCTGTGAAGAATCTATAAACTTTGCTTTTTTAATTACATCTCTCATTTTAGATACTAATATAATATTAACTGTTAAAGTCACGCATAAAGAAATTATAATTTCACAAGTAAATTGATTTCCTGATAATCATGGATATGAAATCTCATTATTTAAAAAGTTAGTATTTAAAAATGGTATTCTATCAACATAATTTGCAATTGAGCTTACTAAATCTTTTTCTTTTCATACATCAATTAGTCGATTTATTTCATGATTTGAATAAGAATTTATTCCTATAACAACTAATATTTCAATAAACATGCATAAAAATTGAGATATAAAAAATGTTCTTGTAGTTTCAATTCGTTTCACATAAATAATTGCAAACACACAAATTGTTGCTAGTAAAAATGAAGATGCAACAATTGGTAAATGAACAACTATAAAATAGGATAAATTTAAATCGCTAATCGCATTATAAAATTCTGTTGCTTGATCTTTTAACAAAGATGAAGCAATAAATGATCATTGCAGTATTGAAGACAATAATGAGTTTGAAGAAGACAAGTTTATAACAAAAGCAAACTGAGTTACAAAAATTATAGATGAGCTAATTAATAAAATTATACTTATATTTTTTTCTGAACTTAAACTTAATTTGCTAATTAATAATCCGATTTTACTTTCACCTAAGTTTTTTTTGACAACAGTTGCTTCTTCAGAACTTGATTTAGTTCTAGTTTTAAAATTATTATTGAACATTGAAAAATAAATAATGATCATAATAGTTTGAAATAGACAAACTCATCAAGAAAGAATATCTCCACTTCATTGAAAATTGTAATTATTTACATAATTGTTACTATATAAATCAATAATATTATTTAAAGTTTCATTATCTGTTTTATTCATTTGAGCAATATAACAATATAAGCTGTAAAAAAAAGAATAATTATATTCTGCTATTGTAAAAAGAGCACTTGATATTAATAACAAGGCAATAATCATAACTATGTAAATATGTAATAAATAACTTTTTTTAGCTTTTTTTCTATAAACAAATTTTGAACATAATATATTTATAAAAGCGATTAAAAGAAGTGATAAACCCATTCACATTGCTATTTCCATAAATAAAGGTGATGGAGCTGCTTTATAACCAAAAATATCATTAATCATTTGGTAATTTTTTACATATACTCTCATATTTGGATTACCATAATAAATACCTATAAATGTTATTGATGATAAAAATATTAAAAGAAAAACACCGCAAGCTATAACTGATTTTGCGGTTAAGTTATCTTTTTTGTCATGTATCAAATTTTTAGTCATAAGTCTCCTTATTTGTGATTTTAAAATATCTTCAGTGACCAGAATAATCTTTATTAAATTCTATTTTATATTTTACTCTATATTTTTCAAAATTTAATTCTAATTGCTCCTTTTGATTAAAACCAAACTCGCAAATAATTACTAAATTCTTATTAATTAAAAATAATCTATCTAAATCAGCAAATAATATATTATAAAATTTATATCCAAGTTGATCTGCAAATAATGCTAAACTGGGCTCATGTTTTAAAGTACTAGTACCAATGTTTTTATCATCAATTTCAATATAAGGTGGGTTAATTACTAAAAAGTCTGGAGTTAAATTGTTTTTAAATATAACATTTAAAAAATCTTCTTTATAAACTTTTGCTTCAATATTAAAGCGTTTTAAATTTTTTTTAGTAACTTTTAAACATTGTTTTGATATGTCTGATAAAAATAAATCTGCATTTTTATTTTTTAGTTTAATACTTATACCAATGCAACCAGAGCCACAACAAATATCAATTATAATTTTTTTAATTAAATCGTATTTTAATAACTCTTCAACTAGTAATTCACTTTCCGGTCTAGGAATTAAAACTTTTTTATTAACAAAAAAATCATTTTCAAAAAAGTATTTTTTCTTAGTTATATATTCTAAAGGATAATCTTTTTTTATTTTATTTAAATACTTATTAAATTTTTTAATTTCTGTTTTAGATAAAAAAATATCATACAAAAAAGTTTTTGAAGATATTTTTTTTATATGCATGATTAATTCTTCAAACTGGTTTTTTTGAATAATATTTTTGTTTTTTTCAAATAATTCTCTAGCTTGCATTTTCAATTTGATCAGCGATTAATTGTTTTTGAGCCTCATTAATTAACTCAACAATTATTTCGTCTATGTTTCCTTCCATAAATTGATCAAGTTTATTCAAAGATACATTTACTCTATGATCTGTCACTCTGTTTTGGGCATAATTATAAGTTCTTATCTTTTCACTTCTTGCTCCAGTACCAACAGCATTTTTTCTTAAACTTGCTGCTTCTGACTGTTGTTTTTCTAAAAGACTTTCATAAATTCTTGCTCTTAACATTGTCATTGCTTTGTCTTTATTATCATGTTGACTTCTTCCGTCTTGAGATGAAGAAACTATTCCTGTTGGAATATGAGTAATACGAACTGCTGAGTCAGTTGTGTTAATATGTTGACCTCCAGCTCCACTTGCTCTATAAGTATCTATTCTCAAGTCTGATGGTTTAATATCTATTTCAACATCACTAATTTCTGGTAATACCGCTACTGTTGCTGTTGAAGTTTGAATTCTTCCTTTTGATTCTGTTTTAGGAACTCTTTGAACTCTATGACTTCCTGATTCATATTTCATTTTTGAATATACTCCATCACCTTTTACCATAAATGAAATTTGACTAAATCCCCCAGCTGTTGATTCATATTGATCAAGAATATCTATTTTTCAGTTATTTTTTTCTGCATACTTTGTATACATTCTAAATAAATCTCCCGCAAAGATATTTGCCTCATCTCCTCCAGCAGCTCCTCTAATTTCAAAAATAACATTTTTATCATCGTTAGGATCTCTTGGTAAAAGCAACAGTTGTATTTCATCTTCTAATTTTTCAATTTGAGTTTGTGCTTCTTCAAGTTGCATTTTTGCAAGCTCTCTCATTTCAGGATCTTTTTCATTTGTCAAAACATCTTTTGCATCATCTAGTTCAGTTAAAACTTTTTTATACTCTAAATATTTATTTGCTTTATCTTCAAGAGTTGATCTTTCTTTATTTAGTTCTGTCATTAATTTGATATCTGAAATAATATTGTCTTTTAATAAATCTTCATCAATCTTTTCTACTCTTTTTAAAATTGTATCTAACGCTTCTATTGTTTTTTTATTCATAATAAAATTCCTTTTCTAATTTGGAGCAATGTAACAATGTCTACATCTTGCTTCATATTTGTCATATCCAGATATTTGAACTAAAGGTTCATCTAATTTTGCAGCCACTCCATTAACAATTCTTTGAGTTCTACTTGCATTTCCACCACATTCAAAACATATTGCATAAAGTTTATCAACATACTCTGCTATATATAAAAGTTTATCAACATTTTGAAATGGATCATTTCTATAATCTTTATCTAATCCACTTACTATAATTATTTTTCCTTGATTTGCAAAATCATCTAATATAGAAATTATATTTGTATCAAAAAATTGTACTTCATCAATTGCTAAAACATCAAAGTCGTGATCTTTATTTATAACTTCTAAAAGTTGCTCACTATTTGAAACAGAATATGCAGGAACTTTTATTCCTGAGTGAGAAACAACACTCTTTTCTGCATATCTTTTATCCATTTCAGGTTTAAAAACTAAAACTTTTTGTCTTGCATATTCATAACGTTTTATTCTTCTAATAAACTCTTCTGTTTTTCCAGCAAACATACAACCAGTTATTAATTCTATTCAACCTGTTTTACTTTTAGGATTTATTCTGTAACTCATATAATTTCCTCTTCAAAAACTTTTACGCTATAGTTTATTATCAAGTAATTTTTTTAAATCTTCAATCAAATTATCTACTTCTTTAAAATTATTTAGTTTTGCTCCACTTGCAAGTTTGTGTCCACCACCATTATACATTTTTGCTACTTTATTTACATCATAATCTCTTGATCTAATTGAAACTTTTATTTTGTCTGAAAGAATTGATTCATATGCAATAAATCAAATTGCTATTTCTTTTATATTTGACATTGTATATAAAGCTGATTTAACTTCTTCTTCGTGTAGGTTTAAATTTTCATGATCTGCATTTTCAATTTTTATAAAAGCAATTGGATATCCCATAACAAATTCAGCCTTTTGAAAAGCTTTATTCAATCATTTAACTGACTTTAAATTTTTCAAATATAATGAGTCATATATTTTTTTTATTTCAATTCCAAAACTTATTAAAAACATTGCAGCTTCAAATGTTTCATTGTTTGTTTTATCATACATAAAACGATTTGAATCTGTAATTAATCCATAGTACAAACCTTCTGCACCTTGCTTTGTAAGTGTAAAACTATTTTCTTTTGCTCATAAAGCAATTATTTGAGTACAAGCAATTGCTGACTCATCAACTAATTCTTCGTTTCCATAATTATCAACTTTAATATGATGATCAACTTTAAAAATTTCTTTTACTTCATTTTTATTTTGAAAGTCTAATCTTTCTAAATTTGCTGTATCAACAGTTATTAATAAAGATGATTTTATAATTTCGTCATTAAGTAGTTTTTCATCTTCAAAAATTTTTGTTTCGTCTCCAACAATATGTCCTACAATAAAAACATTTTTATTTTGAAAGTTATTCACAATTATATCTTTCATGCCAATAGCACTACCTTGTGCATCTCAATCTGGACTTTCATGTTTTGCAATTATTATGTTTTTATATTCTTTTATTTTATTCACTAATTTTTGTGAATCTTTTTTATTAAACATATTGCCTCCTATATAAATTTAAGTATTGAATCTTTTGTTAGATAAACTTTTATTTTTTCTTTTCCTTCATATTTATTAGGTGAATAAAAAAATAATTTTATACCATGTTTAGAATTAAACTCATAAACATTTTTATCTTTGAATGAATCTGTTAAATTTACAATTCCAGAAAATTCTATACAATCTCCTTGAGAATCTTTTTTTGTTGAAAAAATTTTTAAAGGATCAACAAGTAGTTGTCCTTTTTCATTTAGTTTTAAATTTTCTTCTTTTAATTTAAATTTTTCTTTTGCTATTTTTAAATTTTTACCATCATATGTATAAGCTAATCTATTTTTATTATGAAAAAAAGCACTTCCATATGTATTTCATTTTTCTTTTAATATTTTTGAAAAATTTGTTTCCTCAATTTTTGATTCTTGAACTAAATAAACTCTATCTTTTAATTTATAAATATTTTCTAAACTGTTTTCTAAAAATACTACACAAAATTTTTTGTTAACTTTTTTTAAGTTTTGTACAACTTCAACTAATTGATCACTTTCTTCACGTGATAATTTTTGAAACACATTGTAAAAAACTATGTTGTATTTCTTATTATAGATTGCTTCTAACAGCTGAAAGTAAACATTGTTAATAGAACTGAACTTAAATAAATTGTTTTTAATACTAAAGTTCATCTTTAAATCTTTTGCAGTTAAATCGATTCATTCATTTGCTTGAACAGATATTTTTTTTATAGCATCTTTATACTCTTGCTTACTTTTATTAAATTCTTTTTTATTTCCATCTTCAATTTTATTTTCCAAAACATATTTATGATACTTATGCATAACTTCAACTATTTTTCCTCTAATCATAGTTGACTCATCTAATAATGCTTCAAAAAACATTTTTTCTTGTTTTTTTCTAAATTCAAAACGTTGATCAATTGCAAGTTGTCTTCAATTAAACAATCCATCAACAGTTCTTATTTTTTTTATAAAAAAGTTTTCTAATTTTGTAATTTCAAATTTAATTTGGTTTTCTAAGCTTTTAATAATAAATCTATTTTTTGTAAGCTTTCTTTTTATTGTGCTAATTTTTAAATCTATAATTTTTAACTGTTTTCTGATAACAAAATTTTGTTGTTTAAAAGAAAGTTCTTTTGCTTTTTTCTTTATAGATTTATCTTTATTATTTTTTGCATTATACTCACAATTACATAAAGAATTTAAATCTATAAAAGAATAAACTTTATCTCAAAGACTTTGTAAAAAAGTTTGTAGTAATTCAAGATTGCTATTAGTTTCTTTTAAAAAATAATAATCTTTAATAATAATTTTAATGTGATCTGGGATTTCGTTATTATCGTTATCAATTTTTGTATCATTAAAATCAATAATATGATCTAAAAATTCTTTTAATCATTGTTCTTCTATTTCAATAGAGTTTTTGATAAACTTTTCAACCATTTCTTCAACTTTATCTCTCATCTCTAAATCAGTTTTATTGTTTTTAGAAGTTGCAAAAGAAAGATAAGTGTATTTAGAATTTATAAAGTTTATTTTTGCTTGACTATAAAAGTTCTTATTTAACAGTAAAGAATAGTATAGTCATAATTTTTCTGGTCATTTTCTTAAAAGTTTCACTCCTGGCTTTATAAGAGCTACTTTTTTACTAGTTCAGTTTTTATTAACTTTGTCATATCCATCAACTTTAAAATAACCACTTTTTACTAAATGTTTTCCTTGTAATATATTTTTGAAGTTTTTTAATAAATTTTTTTCACTTGAAATTACATTAATTATTTCTCCATCATTTAAATCAAAAGTAACATCTTGAGGAAGTACTTTTTTATTTAAAAACTTGGCATTTCTTATATAAAAACTCATATAGTACCTCCTTTGCTCTTTTTATTGTATAACAAAAACCCTAAAATAAATAAAACCTTATTAAACATATATAAGGTTGTTTGATAATAACAACATATAAATGCTAAAATAAATTAAAATTAAGCAAAGCTAAAAGCTTTATGTTGGAAAATCATAAGACTTAAAACGGTTAAAAAAACTAAAAATAAATTTAATAAAAAAAACTATAAAATGAAATTAATAGTAAAATTTAAATTATTAGAGAGAGGATATTTTATGGATGATTTTTTAAAAAGCACGAACAAAGAATGAAAAAACTTGATAAGTGAAATGATGAAATAAATAAAAGAAATGAAGAAACAAATAAAAAACAAAAAGAAGTTGGAAAAGAATCCTTAATATTATTAGAAAAGTGAGATTATATTGAACAAGAACTTAGAAGCATAGCTCATGATATTAATATGAAAATTAAAAGATTTTTAGATTCAGATAATCAAGATAGAGATTTTGATGCTTAAAAATAAAAAATTAATTAATGTTTTTTTAAGAATTTTAATTTAAAGTGATAGTACATTTAAAATTTAAAATAAATCATTTGTACTTGAAAATAGAAAATATATAATATAAAATATTCTTAATCAAATATAAATGGTTTGGGTTGGCAAAAGCCATTACACAGACAGGGTTGAAAAAACCCGAGGATAAAAAAGGAAACAATGTTTCCTTTTTTTGATTTATAGTGAGTTTGGTTAAAAATTACAAATAAAAGTTAAATTTATAAATAATTTAATTATTAAAAATATCTTGTATAATATTAATACTTCCAAAAAAAGGAAGAGATACAGGCCTAAGTATTTTTAGGTAGGGTGGCCCCTTTGAACATGATTTAAAGCACTTTTAGTGTTTTTTTTATTAAAAATCACTATAAAAAATTTAATTAATATATTTTTGCACTAAAATTAAAGAACAGTTTATATAATAAATTGTTAATGATCTAAATTTAAAATAAATTTAATAACAAAAAAACTATAAAATGAAATTAATAGTAAAATTTAAATTATTAGAGAAAGGATATTTTATGGATGATTTTTTAAAAGAGCATAAAAAATGAATGAAAAAAACAAATAAAAAAATTGAAGAAACAAATAAAAAATTTAATCAAGCTTTGAAATGAAATGAAGAAATAAATAAAAGAAGTGAAGAAACAAATAAATGAAATGAAGAAATAAATAAATGAAATGAAGAAATAAATAAAAGAAGTGAAGAAATAAATAAATGAAATGAAGAAATAAATAAAATAAGTGAAGAAACAAATAAAAAACAAAAAGAAGTTTGAAAAGAATCACTAATATTATTAGAAAAGTGAGATTATATCGAACAAGAACTTAAAGGCATAGCTTATGATATTAATATGAAAATTAAAAGATTTTTAGATTCAGAAGAAAACGAAAGAATTTTTGATGCTTAAAAATAAGAATTTATTAATTTTTATTTAAAGTGATAGTGACATTTAAAGTTTAATATAAATAATTTATACTGTCAATAACTAATCAATTTTTCCCAAAACTTTATTTTTAGAGTTTTTGTAAAATATTCAATTAGTATATTTTCATGGACTATTTGTTTTAATTTGCTTATGTGTTTTTTGTATATCATAAACACTTTTATCTTCATAAGCTTCTTTATAAGTGGAGTTTTGTTGAACTTCAATTAAAGGCATTCATTCACTAAAAGAGTTTGAATATAATTGCCCATCAAAAGTTTCTACTACAAAAATTTTTGTTTTATTTTTATAAAAGACTGGCTCGCCATTCGAATGTGGTAAATAAAATTTATTTTGGTATTTTATTGTAGAACCTTTATTAATAGTTCTTTCAAATCTTCTTGATAAATAAAAGTCAATGTTTTTATGTTCTTTAAAAATAGCAAAAGAGTTAATGATATTATTTAATTGAAGGGAAAACTGTGAATTATATTTTTTAATATATTCATTTAAAAATGAATTTGCTTCATTTATATTTGATATATTATTTTCTTTGAGTTCCTTTGGTAGGCGATCTTGAAGTGTATTTCACAACCTTTCAATACGGCCTTTTGTTTGAGGAACACTTGAAGTTGTTAGCTTTATTCCTAAGTTATGACATAAGAATCCGTATTGTGTTAAAGAGTCAGAGTGAAGATCTGACTCTTTTTCTTTTTGACTTCAAAATACAGTCCTTTTGTCAGTAAGTATCTCCTTTGGAACCCCATACTCCAATAAAACTTTTTTTGTTATATTGTAGTATCCCATAAGAGTTTCTTCTTTATCAAAATATAAAGCTAAAACTTTACCTGTTGCATCATCTATAAAACCATGTAAATACCATTTCTCATTATCAACTCAGTAGTGGACTGAAGCATCAGTTTGCAAGCGCTCACCAAACTCTGTTTTTCGATTCTGCATAGGATGAATATTTTCTATTGAAAGCAAAGTATTCAAATACTCTCGTTTCTCAAGTTTTTTAATATTTTCATTTTTTAATAAGTTAGTAATTTTTTGTTTAATCATTTTTTTAGTTACTTTATGAATTCTTGGTGAATATAAATTATTCTTTTTTAATAAATTGATTAAGTAAGTATATGAAACACTTATTTGATGGTTTGATAAAAGCTTTTCTAAAAAGTGTTTATAATTATATTCTTCATATTTATTAATGTACAAGTCAATAATTTGATCACTTATTTGATGTTTTATTTTTTTATTTGATATTCTTCCAGTATTTTTGTGGATAAATGCTGTGTAACCATACTTTTTATATTTGTTAATTAATAAGTTAACATTTCTTATTGTTTGACAGATTTTTATAGCTGCAGCTTTTTTAGATAGTTTTTCATCAATTACAGCTTTAATTATTTCCATTTTATTTTTTTCATTCATTTTTAAATATCTCCTCATATTTAAATCCCCCATTATAAATTATATATTTGGGAAATTTTTATTTGTTATATATAGGGAAAATATCATATGTTATTGACAATTTAAAGTTTAATATAAATAATTTATACTTGAAAATAGAAAATATATATTATAAAATATTCTTAATCAAATCTAAATGGTTTGGGTTGGCGAAAGCCATTACGAGGAAAGGGTCGAAATATACCCGATGATAAAAAAGGAAACTATGTTTCCTTTTTTTGATTCAAAATATACTTTTAAAGCTATAAGATATCTATTTAGATTCTATTATTTTCATTTAAAATATCAAAAAGGTCTTTTAATTAATATAAAGTTGATTAATATTAATTAAGTTTTTTTTAGTCTATAAATTACCTTAAAATATATTATTTTTTTATTAATTATAAAATATATCAAAAGCAAGTCTAAGGAAAGGGATATTTATGAAAGATTTTATAAATTTTTTAGAAAAATACATAAAAAGATTTAAAAAAAAATGTTGATAAAAGAGATAGACTTATAAAACTAGCAGCAGAGAATAAAAACTTAAATAAAAAAGTTGATTTATATGAAAAACAACTTAAAAATTATTTGATATTTGTAAAATAGGTGTGGAAAAAGCTGCATTATTAGCCACTGAAAAAAAGGATATAATAGAAAATGAAGAAATAAAACTTAAAGAAATGAAGGAAATAATAGCAATTTATGATGATAAATCTTATTTAGAAAATGAAGATTTTATAAAATTAACTAATCTACAAGACGAATACGAGATTGAGTTTAACGAACTAAGTGAAATTCAAGATATGTTTATTCATTTAGTAAAAGCTGCATTAGATAAAGCCATGAAGATTAGTGAAAAACTAGCAGAATGTGAGGTTAAATATAACAATAATATAAAAAACTTAAGGAAGCTCTTCCTCAGTATAACAAGGATTGAAGAATGATAAATGATAGATCTAGTCCTGTTCAAGAAGAAATATCTAAATTTATTGATAAGCATCTTAAAAAAGTTTTTGATAATTAAATATTAATTGAATAAAAAAATCTTAAATACAATTTAAGTATTCAAGATTTTTTTATAAAGATTTCGAAAAACTATTTAGACTTTGCAGACTTATTAGCTTTGTTAGCTTCTTTTTGTTTATTACTTGCTGCTTCTTTTTCGGCAACCTTAGCTTCTTTTTTAACAAATTTTTCTTTAAATTTTTCAACTCTTCCTTCTGCATTTGCAAAATTTTGTTTACCTGTGTAGAAAGGATGACAGTTTGAACAAGTATCTATTCTAACTTCTTCTCCTTTAGTTGAACCTGAAATAAATTCATTAGAGCATGTTGTACATACAAATTTAGCTTCGAAGTACTTTGGATGTATATCTGTTTTTGGCATATTTCCAACTCCTTTTTTAAAACCATATAATATAGGTCATACAAAAGTAATAATACCATATTTTTTAAATATATAGTAAATATTTAATTAACATTATTTTTTTAATTTAAACAGTAATGAATTTAATAATACTAATAATGTTGAAAAAAACATTGCTATCATTCCTATAAATGGAGTTAATATTGCAAAAATCGCAAGTGGTAATACAATAGCGTTATATATAAACGCTCAAAATAAATTAGTAAATATTATTTTTTTTGTATACTTGGCATATTTTATTGATTCAACTATTAAATCAATATTTGGATTTAATAAGCTAATATCAGACTCAAGATTTAAAAAAGCATTTTTTGATAATATTGAAATTGAAAGATCTGCTTTTTGTATAGCGAGAATATCATTTATTCCATCTCCTACATAAGCAATTGCTTTTTTTTGATTTTGAAAATCTTTAATTACATTTAATTTATCTTCAGCTGATTGTTCAGCGTATAAGTTTTTTATATTTAATTTTTTAGCAACATTTTTAGAAATTGTATAGTTGTCTCCAGTAACAATTACAAGTTCATATCCTTGTTTCTTTAATTTGTTAACTGCTAAAATTGCATCCCTTCTTAATTCATCTTCAAATTCAATTTTTGCAACTACTACATTATCTTCTAAAAGTAAAGTTGCTGTATTGTCAATACTTTTAAAATCTATATTAATACTTGACTTCATTTCGTTTTTGTATTTAAAGATTGGTAACAGTTCATAGGTTTTACTATTTATTTTATATTTTAAATCTTCTATTTTTTTAACCTCTAATTTTGAAGTTTCATAGTTTATTTCTCTAATATAATTTTTAAATCCATTCGCAATTGGATGATCAATTTGTTCTTCTATCAAAGCAATTATATTTAAATAATTTTGCCTTCCTTCATAACTTTTAACTTTTACTTTTCCTACAGTTAAAGTTCCAGTTTTATCAAAACCAATAACATTAATATTTGCTAATTTATAAAAAGCATCAGGTTTATTAAAAATAACTCCTTGCTTTGCAGCCTTAGATGATCCTATAGCAATTGCTAAAGGTATAGCTATACCAATAGCGCAAGGACATGCAGAAACCAAAACTGTTATTAAAGTTTTTATACTTTCATAAAAACTATAATAGTTTAATCAAAAGTATGAAACTAAAAAACCTATTAAAGATAGTAATAAAACTATTGGAGTAAAAATTGTTATTAGCATATCGATTGTTGATTTAAGTTTTGATTTTTCAGATTGAATCGATGATACTTTCATAGTTATTTTAGATAAAAATGAATCAAAACTATTTTGTGTGTTTTTAAAAATTAACTCTTCAGATAAATTTAACATTCCAGCAAATATAACATCGTTTTTTACAAATCTTTTAGATTCATTTTCTCCATCAATTATTTGAGTATTTAATAAAACCTCATCACTAATAATTTTACCGTCTAAAGGAATAATTTGATTTTTTAGAACTTTAATTATTGATCCAACTTTTATAGAAGTTGTATTTGCTAATTTTTCTTCATTATTTTCAATCAACAAAACTTTTTTTGGTTGAATAGATAAAATATTTTTTAAATCAGTTGCTATAAAACTTTTTAATTTATCATTTATTAAATCACCAGTTTGCAAAAACAAACTAACAAAAATCGTAACTTCTATTAAATCTAGATTTTCATTTATTATAAATTGATAAATTGAAAAACAAATTGCAGTTTGTGTTGACAAAAAAACTAAAAAATTCATACCTAATTTTTTTCATTTAAAAATCTCAAAATAGCATCTTTTAATATATTTATATCCAAAAATATAAGTTGAAAATAGTCCAAGAGATAATAAAAAATATCTATTATGACCAACGTTAATATAAGTGTTATCAGTTTTATTATGCAAAAACATACTTATAATTATTCAAATACCGATTAATCATAATAATATTAAAACTCCAAAATTGATTTTTTTAATCATTAACTAATTTGCCTTTATATCCACTTTGTTTTAAAGTTTTTAAAATTTGTTCTTCATCAATTTGTTCTTCATCAAAATTAACATAAACTTCTTTTAAAGGAATAATAACATTGTGGTTAATGATTTTAATTTTTTCAAATGCTTTACCAATAGTTGCAGCACATGCAGCACAATCTAAACTATCTACATGAATTTTTATTTGTTTTTCCATTCTCTTAACTCCTTTTAAATATTTTAAACTTTTTTAGAAAAAAAATAGGTGTTAACCTATTTTTCGTATTTTGTTTTTAATGCGTCTATGCCACCTTGTTCATATTTTTTAATTCAATTTCTCAAGGAAACAACACTTATGTTTCTTGTAGGCGCAAAATTTGATGCTGTAACGCCTGATTTTTTAAAATCTTCAATGATTTTAATTTTTTCATCAGCTGTTAAATGCATTTTCATCTATCCTTCACTAACTATTTAGCTTTTCCATAGCATCCAAATACTTTTGTAAGTTCTACAAATGTATTTTTCATTGCTTTGAATCCAGGATTTAATAATTTACGAGGATCAAATCCTTTTTCTTCATCGTCTAAGTCTTTTTTCTCTTCGATGTATTTTCTTGTTGCATCTCTAAATGCTAATTGTAATTCAGTATTTACATTAATTTTTGAAATACCTAAGCTGATTGCTTTTTCAACTTGATCTTGAGGAACTCCTGAACCACCGTGTAAAACCATTGGCATATCGCAAGCATCTTGTAAGCTTTTTAATGTGTCAAATGATAATCCTTTTCATCATTCAGGATATTTACCATGAATGTTTCCAATACCTGCTGCTAAGAAGTCAATTCCTGTTTTTGACATTTCTTCTGCTTGTTTTGGATCTCCAAGTTCTCCAGAACCAACAACTCCATCTTCGTTTCCTCCAATTGAACCAATTTCTGCTTCAACTGAAACTTCGTGTTCTTTAGCAAATCCAATTAACTCTTTTACTTTTGCTAAGTTTTCTTCGTATGGTAAGTGTGATCCATCAAACATTACTGAAGAATATCCTGCTTCAATACATTTTTTAGCCATCTCAACTGATTGTCCATGGTCTAAGTGTAAAGCAACTGGTACAGTAATGTTCATTTCATCTAATAATCCATTTACCATTCCTACAATTGTTTTTAAACCTCCCATGTATTTAACTGCACCTTCTGAAGTTGCAATTATAACTGGTGTTGATGATTCTTGCGCAGCTTCTAAAATAGCCTTCGCTCATTCAAGGTTGTTAATGTTAAAGTGCCCAATTGCATATTTTCCAGTGTGTGCATCTTTAACCATTTTGCTAGCATTAACTAGCTTTGCATGATATTTTCTTGACATAAAAATATTCCTCCCACAATCTATTATACAACTATAAGTTTCTTTATTATCATTATTCTTTAAAACAATGTTATTTATTGTCTATTATAGCTTTTACAAATCCTTTAAATAACGGATTTGGTTTAATTGGTCTTGATGTAAACTCAGGATGATATTGACTTGCTATAAAAAATTTATGATTAGGTATTTCAACAATTTCAACTAAATTTTTTTCTAAATATTTTCCTGAAAAAATCATTCCGTTATCTTCAAATTGTTTTATAAAATCATTATTAAATTCATATCTGTGACGATGTCTTTCAATAGCAATGTTTGAATTATAAAGTTTATTAGCAAGTGAGCCTGGTTTTAAATCCGCTTGATACTCTCCTAATCTTAAAGTACCTCCAATATTTTCTCTATCTTTACCTTCCATAAGATCAAATATTTTATTATTTGTCGTAGGGTTGATTTCTGTAGAATGAGCTTCACTTAATCCTAATACATTTCTTGCAAATTCAATACATGCAACTTGCATTCCTAAACAAATTCCTAAATAAGGAATGTCTTTTGTTCTGGCAAAATTTGCTGCTAAGATTTTTCCTTCTACACCTTCTTCTCCAAAACCTCCAGGAACAAGTATTCCTTTTGCTCCTTCAAGTTCTGAATCAATGTTGTCTTTATTTAAAAATCTTGAGTTAACTCAAACAAACTCAATTTTTTTATGAAATTCATATCCTGCTATTTTTAATGATTCCATTACCGATAGATAAGCATCACTTAGCTCAACATATTTTCCAACAATATGGACTTTTATTTTTTCTTTTGATTCAATTATGTCTTGATTAAATTTTTCTCATCCTTCAAGCCTAAGTTCTTTAATTTTTAAATCTAAATGTTTAGCTACAATTTCATGCATTTTTGTTTCTTTTAAAACTAAAGGCACTTTATAAATTGAATCACTATCTGGACAAACTATAACATTTGAAATTGGTATATTACAAAATAATGAGATTTTTGATTTCAAGCGATCTTTTATTGAACTTTCTGTTCTTGCAACAATTATGTCAGGTTGAATTCCTAAGCTTAGCATTTCTTTAACTGAGTGTTGAATTGGTTTTGTTTTATATTCACCTGAAACTTTTAAATAAGGTAACAATGCAACATGGATAAACATAACATTGTTTTTTCCTTTTTCCATTCTTACTTGTCTAATTGCTTCTATGAAAGGTTGTGATTCAATATCTCCAACTGTTCCACCAATTTCACTAATTATAATATCTGCTTTACTTTTTTCTTCTGCTTTATAAATTTTTTCTTTAATTAAATCAGTAATATGAGGAATAACTTGAACCGTTTTTCCTAAATACCCACCTTTTCTTTCTTTATTAAGAGCTTCTGAATAAATTCTTCCAGCACTTCATGAAGAAACTTTTGATAAATTTTCATCAATAAATCTTTCATAATGTCCAAGGTCTAAATCTGTTTCTCCACCATCAACAGTTACATAAACTTCTCCATGTTCAATTGGATTCATAGTTCCAGGATCAATATTTAAATAAGGATCAAATTTTTGCATAAACACTTTTAATCCAGAATTTTTTAATAAAACTCCTAGTGAACTTCCTGTAATTCCTTTTCCTAAACCAGAAACAACTCCTCCTGTTATAAAAATATATTTTGCCATTGTCTTACCTCCTTTAAAAAATAAAAAGTAGTCACAAAAAACTACTTTATCTTAAGTTTAATTATCATAATCGTCTTCTAAATCTACTAATGTAATTTCATCAGATTCTTCATCTTCTTCTTCATCTAATTCATCAATGTCATCTTCGTCGTCATAATCATCTGCATTTAGCTTTAACTTAGCAGTTTCTAATTTGCTAGTTGTGTCTCCGTCGTCAAATAAAGATGATTCTGAACTCATATAATCTAAATCATCAAATTCTTCTGTAGTTTCGAACTTATCAACATAATCATATTGCTTTTTAATGTCATCAAATTTTAAATAATCTCTTAAACCTCATTTACCTTCTGAAGTCAATGCAAATCTATTATCTAGTACTAAATCACTATATAGTTCAGCGATTATTTCATTTTTAGACTTTTTAGAAGCTGGAATATCTTTTGAAATATTGTTTCAGATGTCTTCAAAACTAGCATCACCTTTATTTGATTGTAAGTAATTATATGCTAATTCAATTGTTGGTGTGGTTGCCATTTTTAAATTCCTCCATAAATTCTATTGTACATTATCATTTACAAAAACAAACAAATTTTTTTCAATATTTGTTGTTACTTCTCTTAAAATTTCAGAGATTTCACTCATTTCAACTAATGATCCATCTTCTTTTATGAAATATATTTTCTTTTTTTCTTCATCTTTTGAATATATTGTTAAAGTTATTTTATCAATTTTATCAAAGTAATACTTTTGATATTCTTTTTTGACATTATTTTTCCAGCTGTTAAGTTTTTCTTGTTCAATGTTTGTTGAAACTGCTAAGAATCTTCTATTAATCATACGATCTGAAAAGTCTCTTAGTACTTCATCATCTTCTTCTGATGTTTTTTTCATAAACTCAATCATAGAATAATCGTCTAATCGTAAATAAGTTTCTAAATTACATACCTTATCATCAAAAAAGTCTTTAAAAACTTCAACTACTTCATTGTTTTTGAAATTATAATTTTGCAAATACAAATCTTTTAATCTCATATATCAAGATTTAAAAGTGCAATCAAATCTATAACTAACATTGTGATGATAAATTTGTTTAAACATAAAAAATCTACCAAGTAAGAAATTTTCAACTGCATATAAAGCTTTTTTTCTAAAAACTAATTTTTTATCTTTACATCTTGCATTTCTAATTATTCAATCTAAATCTAAATTTGCATAATCTACTCCAGTATTAATAGAATCTCTTAAAAGATAATCTAAACGATCAGCATCTAATTGACTTGATACAAGAGAGTTCAAAAATGTATTTTTATGTGTTCCATTTATAATATTTGCAACATCATTTGGATCTATTAAATGTTTTTTTAATACACTATTAACTTGTGTATTGCCAAGAATAATATCAATTGTATACACTTCATGTTGTTGAGCTTTTGAAATTTTTTCAAAAGTATGACTAAAAGGACCATGACCAATATCATGTAATAGTCCAGCAATTAAAACTGTTTTTCTGTCATAATTATTTATTTGACTTTTAATATCTTCATTAGCCAAAAACTTTCTAATTACTTGATACACACCAATACAATGTGAAAAACGTGTATGATTTGCACCAGGAAAAACAAATTGACCTCCACCAAGCTGAATAATTCTTCTTAAACGTTGGAACTCAGATGTGTTTATTAAATCTGCAATAACAGACTCTTCAATTTTTACATCCCCATGAACATTATCTCTTATATATTCCATAACCCACCTACACCAATGAACTTATGTTATTCATTACTTTTTCTTTTCCTATTAATGAAATTGTTTTTGCCAATTCTGGTCCATGCTCTGAGGCAGTTGTAAAAATTCTAATTGGCATAAACAAGTCTTTTCCTTTTTTATTATGTTTTTTTCCTACTTCTGAGATTATAGTTTTAATTTGTTCTTCTTCAAAAATATCAAGACTAGATAATCCTTCTTTTAAATCTTTAATCATATTTTCATAGTCTGAAAGTGTTGATAAAGTTTTTTTTGTTTGTTCGCTTATCGCTACATCATTAAAAAATATATCTAAATGATTATTAATTTGTTCTCCATATTCTAATTCTTTTTTAAAAAGTAATAAAACTTTGTTTAATCAATCATTATCTTTTTTTGAAATATCAAATCTATTTGAATCAATAAATTTTTTTGTAAATTCTAAATAAGAAGATTCATCCATTTTTTTCATTCATTGATGATTAATTCATTTCATTTTTAACATATCAAATGTACTTGGTGATTTTGAAAACCTTGCTTCATCAAACATTTTTACAAATTCTTCTTTTGAAAAAATTTCTTGCTCTCCTTTAGGACTTCATCCAAGTAAAGAGATGTAATTAAATAGAGCTTCGGGTAAATATCCTTGTTCACGATATTGAGAAATAAAAAACATTGCATTACCACTTCTTTTAGATAGTTTCTTTTTAGTTTCATCAACAATTAGAGTTAAATGACCAAAGATAGGTTCTTTTCATCCGAATGCAGAGTAAATTAAACACTGTCTTGGTGTATTTGAAATATGTTCTTCTCCTCTAACAACATGAGTAATTTCCATATCAACATCATCAATAACAACTGCAAAGTTATAAGTTGCAATACCATTTGATTTTAAAATAACAAAGTCTCCTAGCTCTTTTGTATTAAACTCAACTTCTCCTCTAACTATGTCATTTATTTTTATTATTTTTTCATCTGGAACTTTAAATCTTATATTATAAGGTTTACCTTCTTGCTCTTTTAAATCAGTTCTTGTTAAACATTTTCGATTATATTTTGTTGCAACAATTCCTTTTGCTTCTTGCACTTCTCTATCTACTTGAAGTTCTTCAGGTGTACAAAAACATTTATAAGCAAATCCTTTTTCAATTAAATCATGCGCTAATTGTTTATAACGATCAAATTTTTTTGATTGCATATATTCACCATATTTTGCAACAGGTTTTAAAAACGATTCATCAGGACTAATCCCAAGTCAATCCATATTATCAAATTGTGATTCAATAGCTCCTTCTACATTTCTTTCAATATCTGTATCTTCAATTCTTACAATAAAATCTCCACCATAATGATGAGCAAATAAATAATTCATAAGTGCAGTTCTTGTATTACCAATGTGTAAAAATCCAGTTGGTGAAGGTGCATATCTTAATCTAAACTTTGCCATTTTATTTTTCTCCTTTATAAATTAATACATTACTAAAAACAGAAATAAATTCATAATTTGATTTTTCTGTTGTAGTTGCTTTTATAGATACTTGATCTAAATTAATATTAAATAATTTTGCTATATTATTTTTTATTGCAGGTTTAATATCTTTCAAATTTGGTTTTTCTAATTCAATTAATATATCGATATTTGATATATTATAATTTCTTTCTTCTAATAATTTTAAAATATCATTAACAATTTCAAGTGAACTAAAATCTTTAGGTTTAGTTTTGCTATTATAATATGTTCCTAAATCTTCTAATCCCATTGCCCCTAAAAAAGCTTCGCATAATGAATGCAACAATACATCTCCATCACTATATGCATTCATAATTTTAGGAAAACTTTGGTGATTCATTCCGCCTAATATACCATTTTTAGATAACGGAAAAATCCTGTGCATGTCTTTTGAAAAACCTACTTTAAACATAAATTTACCTCTAATAGATTATACCTAATTAATTAAGTTTGATAAATCTATTAATTGATTATAGTTATAAATAAAGTACAAAAAAACTTATCAAATGATAAGTTTTAATTATTAAATTTAAAGAAACAAACATCTCCATCTTCTACTAAATAGGTTTTACCTTCTAGTCTAATTTTTCCACTTGCTTTTAAAGCTTGTTCACTTCCAAGTTCAAAAATATCTTCACATTTATATACATCTGCTTTAATAAAACCTTTTTCAAAATCAGTATGAATAATTCCTGCACATTGAGGTGCAGTATAACCATTTTTAAACTGTCATCCTCTTGCTTCAATTGGACCAGCTGTAAAAAAAGTTTTTAAACCTAAAGTTTTATATGCTGCTTTAATTAAAACTTCTAAACCTGGTTCTTCAATACCTGCATCTTGTAAAAAAACTTCTTTTTCTTCTGAGTCTAATTCGCTTAATTCTTCTTCAATTCTTGCAGAAATTTTAACAACTTCACAGTTATTTTCTTTTGCATAGTCTTTTAATTTTTTTACATAATCATTATCTGATAAGATTTCACTTTCAGATACGTTAGCAACATAGATTATTTTTTTTGTTGTTAACAATTGAAATGATCTTAATAAAGATTCTTCTTCAGAATCAAAATCAAGTTTATTTAATAATTTTCCCTCGCTTAATTGTTGCTCACATTTTTTTAACAAGTTGTATTCAGCAATTATATTTTTTTCTTTTGTTGATTTAAACTTTGGTTCTACTTTTGCTAACCTTTTTTTAACACTTGCTTCATCAGATAATATTAATTCTAATTCTATAATTTCAACATCTCTTATTGGATCAACTGACCCTTCAACATGAGTTATATCTTTTGAATCAAAGCATCTTACCACTTCACAAATAGCATCAGTTTCTCTAATATTTGCTAAAAAAGCATTACCTAGCCCTTCACCTTTACTTGCTCCAGCTATTAATCCTGCAATATCAACAAACTCAATTGTGGTATAAATTGTTTTTTTACTTCCAAATATTTTTGCTAAATTATCCAATCTTCTATCTGGCACTTCTACAACACCAACATTAGGTTCGATTGTTGCAAAAGGATAGTTAGCTGCTTCTACTTTTGAATTTGTAATTGCATTAAATAAAGTTGACTTTCCTACATTTGGCAATCCAACAATTCCGACTTGTAATCCCATTGTTATCTCCTGTTTCTAAAATTAATCTTCTTCTAATAATCCTAAAATTTCCAATACTCTATTTAAATCAGCTTCACTTGAATAACCAATTGTAATTTTTTTATTATCAATAGTAACTTTTGTACCAAGTCTTCTCATAATTCTATTTTCTGTTTGAATTATATTTGGACTTTTTGGTTCTTTAATTGTTTCTTGTTTTTCTTTTCCAGCATTTTTTACTAAGTTTTCAACATCTCTAGCAGTTAAATTTTGATCGATAGTTTTTTGAAATATATCTTCTAATAATGACTCATTTCCTAAAATTGTTAGTAGTGGTTTTGCTTGACCCATTGTTATTTTTTTTTGCAATAAAGCATCTTGAACTTTTTTTGGTAAATTTAAAAGTCTCATTATATTAGCAATATGAGATCTTGATTTTCCAACTCTAATCGCAATTTCTTCTTGTTTTAATTTTAAACTCATTGATAATTGTTTATAAGCATTTGCTTCTTCAATATCTGTTAAATCAACACGTTGAATATTTTCAATAATTGCAAACTCTTCCATTTGTGCATTTGACAAAGTTAAAACTATAACAGGTACTTCTTTTAATCCTGCTAGTTTTGCAGCACGCATACGTCTTTCCCCTGCAACTATTTCATTTTTATCATTAACTATGATTGGTTGAATTATTCCATGTAGTTTTATTGATTCTGCTAAATTAACAAGTTCTTCTTGCTCAAAAACTTTTCTTGGTTGATAAGGGTTTGGTTTTAATAAGTCTACAGATATTATTAAAGTTTTTTCTTTTGCAAGTTTTTTATCATTTTCAATTACATCAATTATATCTGTAACTGATTCTCCAAATATGTCATCTAGTCCTTTAAAATTATATTTCTTTTTAGATGCGGCCATTTTCTTTCAACACCTCTTTTACAAACTCAACATAAGCTAATGCTCCAGGTCCACTTTTGTCATACTCAAAAATTGATTGACCTTCAATTGATGACTCTGAAATTTTAATATTTCTTGGGATAATTGCTTTGTATACTTTGTTACCAAAAGTTTTCATAATTTCTTCTAAAACATCATGTGCTAATCTTGTTCTAGAGTCAAACATTGTTACCAAAACTCCTTCTACTGTTAAATTTTTATTTAAAGTTTCTTTAACTTTTTTTATTGTTCTTAAAAGTTGAGCAACCCCATGCATTGCATAATGTTCCGCTTGAATAGGAACAAGTACAGTATCTGATATTGCTAAACCATTTCTATTAATAAGCCCTAAGCTTGGAGGACAATCAATTATAACAAAATCATATTTGTCTCTTATTAAATTTATTTGGTCTTTTAAAACATTTTGATTATTGTTTTTTTGTTCCAACAAAATAAGGTCAACTGCTGCTACATCAATTGAACTTGGAGCAAGGTCTACATTTTTTTTGATATCTTTAATAATAATTTCTTCAAGTGTTTTTTCACCAACAAAAACATGATACATACTCAATGTTTTATTATCAATTTCAAATCCAACTCCAGTTGTTGCATTGAACTGAGGATCCATATCAATTAACAATACTTTTTGGTCAGCCATTGCTAATCCACATGCTAAATTAATAGCTGTTGTAGTTTTTCCAACTCCTCCTTTTTGGTTAGCTACAGAAATAATTTTTGCCATAAATTTGTTCTCCTATTTTTAACTTCCTAACGGTTTTTTCTTTATTTGTGAATACAATCTTGGATAATTATCATTTGTTTTAGTTACTTTTTCATAAAACAGATTGATTCTTTCTCCTATATTTTCAATTAACAGGTTTTGTTCTTTTATTAATTTTAACCCAATCAAGTGTTCTTTACCATTTAATTGTGTAATTTCTTGAAAAACATTTTTTGCTTTCAAACAAATAAAATGTCCTTTTATTTTTATTGCTTGAACACCAACTTCTAATAAAATATTTAATGGTGCCATTGCTCTTGATATTACAATATCAAACTGTTCTTTTGTTTCAGTACTGTATTCTTCTGCTCTTTTATTAACTGTATAAATATTTTTTAAACCTAATTTATTAATCACAAGATTTAAAAAATTTATTTTTTTATTATTAGATTCTACTAAAAACACTGATGTATCAGGAAATAATATTTTTATAACAAGTCCTGGGAATCCAGCTCCTGTACCTATATCCATAATTTTTTGATTATTAATTTCAAACTCTTTTATAAACAAAACTGAGTCTATAAAATGTTTTAAATAAATTTCTTGGTCATCAATAATAGTTGTTAAATTATATTTTTGATTTTCTTCTTGAAGCAATTCTTTGTAGGTTATAAGCAAACTTTTTTTTTCTTCACTTAAACATCCAATATATTCTTCTATTTTAGATCAATCTCACATATAAACCTCATGACAAAAAAATAACCAATCATTATATTACCATATATTGACAGGTTATAGTTTAATACTAGTTGAAATATTGCTATTTTGTTTTTTAATTTTAAATTCATTGAAATAATATATGCCGCTTCCGATGACTAAAAATATTGCTCACAATATAGGAATTATTAAACTATTTGCGTCCTTAGTTTTTGAAAATATAACTATACTATCAATTAAACTAAGATAATACATATACAAAATCATAAAACTTAATAAACTTAAAGTTATAACTCCAATTAAAAAACCTCCTTTTAATTTTTTAACTTCTATTTTCTTTGTTCTTCTATTATTTAATATTCCTCCAATAATAACTGCATATATTATAAATACATATAGAATTGCTGTGTCCGCAGAATAGTACGATGCTAAAAAGTAATCTGGTTCTCTAGATTTTCAAGTAACAAGTAATGAAACTGTTACAAAAAATATTAGAGTTCCTATGTTAATTAGTATTGCAGTTATTTGTAATTTCTTATTAGATAAATTAATATTTTTTAAGTTTTTTACATAACTGTTTTCTAAAATAGCTGCTTTAATTACTTTTGTATATACATTTGAATATGCATTAACAGAAGTTATTAATGTTAAAACTATAATTATTTTAAATACCAAAGCTAATGCAGGATATGCTTTGAACAAGTTTAAAACATTTCCATCATCAGAAGATATAAAAATAGAAACTGTTACAAGTAGATAAAATAACGCACAAGCAATTATTCCTGACAACATCGCTGGAGCAACTACAGATTTATGTTCTATGTCTTTTTGTAAAGTGACAGAATCAATAAAACCATCAAATGCAAACAATACTGGTATTAGTGCTGCAAATATTTGATTTACTTTAAAAGGCTCATGCTCACTATTAAATGAGTTAGACTGGACTTGTCCGCTTGTATATAAAGCAATTCCTCCAACCAATACCATTATTAAAGGTATAAATTTTATTGTTGAACATATAATTTGTAAAAGCTTTCCACCTTTATCGCTTTTGTAATTTAAATATTGAATAACTAGTAAAATAATTATGCTAAGTAATATTTCTAGTATTATTCTTGTTTCTTTTCTTAGATAGTCGTCAATACCTTTATTTGATGTGCTCAACATAAAAGCATCTACTGCTTGAAACGATGAATTGATTAAAAATAGAGATCCAATAGTTGTTAATAAAGGGATGTAGAAAACAGCAAACACAATTGCTGTAACTGTTCCTCATTTTCTACCAACAAATTTTTCTGCAAACTTTGATAATGTACTATGTTCTTCATTTTTCATTGCACTTGATGCTTCAATATAAGATAACATCATCATACATGCAACTACACCAACAAATATTCATACAGCAATTGCAATGTATGGATTTTTTCCTGCTGCAGCAAGTACTCCATTTTCACTTGAGTTTTTTAAATATATCCCAGATCCAACAACTATTCCAAACGTCATTGAAAACAATACCAAAAATTCAAAAACTTTATTTTTGAATTTATTTTTTTTATTTATATTAATCATTTTTTATTTAGCCTCATTATATTTTTTCTTTAAATAAAATAAAAGCATTTGAATATCTGCAGGGTTTACTCCTGTTATTCTTGAAGCTTGGCCAATTGAAAGTGGTCTTACTTTTTCTAACTTTTGTTTTGCTTCTACTGCAATGTTTTCAACTTTAGAATAATCTATATCTAAAGGAATTTGCTTTGCTTCTAATTTATTAAATCTTTCTATTGTTTCGTTTTCTTTTTTAATATAACCTTCAAAACGAATATTTATTAAAATATTTTGTAATTGGTTATTAGAAAGTAAATTTAACTCAGCAATATGTTTTTTTAAAGTATTTAATTTTACTTTAGGTTGCTTTAAAATTTCATAAGCACTTAGTCCTTGAGTTAGTTCTGCTTCTCCATTTTTTAAAAGATCTTTTGCTAAATCGGTTTTAGGAGAAAATCTTAATGTTTTTAAAAGTTCAATTGTTTGATCAATTTCCTTTTTATATTTTATAAATTCTTTAAACTGATCTTCGTTGATTAATCCAACTTCGTATCCATATTTTTTTAATCTTATTTCTGCATTATCATTTCTAAGTGATAAACGATTCTCAGCACGACTTGTCAATAACCGGTATGGTTCAATTACACCTTTGTTAATTAAATCATCAATCATAACACCAATGTATGATTCGTTTCTTTTTAAAATTAATGGTCTTTCATTGTTAATTTTTTTAACAGCATTAATTCCAGCAATTAATCCTTGACCAGCAGCTTCTTCATAGCCGCTTGTTCCATTTATTTGCCCTGCAGTGTAAAGCCCTTCAATATATTTTAGCTCCAAAGTTAATTTTAATTGTTGAGGATCAATACAATCATATTCAATAGCATAAGCTCATTTATCTACTACTACATTTTCAAATCCAGGTAAACTTTTTAACATTTTTTCTTGAACTTCTATAGGCATTGAAGTTGAAAAACCTTGAACATATAATGTGTCAAGGGAAAGTGATTCTGGTTCTAAAAAAATTTGATGTGTATCTTTTTTATTAAATCTTACAATCTTGTCTTCAAAACTTGGACAATATCTTGGCCCTACTGATTCAATTTGTCCTGAGTACATAGCAGATCTATGTAGGTTTTTTTCAATTATTTCTTTAGTTTCTAAAGTAGAATGAATTAAATAACATGGTTCTTGTTTTTCAAACTCAATAGGATTAGATGTTGAAAAAGAAAAAGCTAATTTCATATTTGTTCCTGGTTCTAAATTAGCTTTTGATAAATCTATTGAGTCTTTTTTAACTCTTGGAGGAGTGCCTGTTTTAAATCTAAAAGTTTTTATGTTTAAATCTTTAAATACTTTCGATAATCCTGTTGTAGTTCTTTCTTCGTTAGGACCACTTTGAAATTTTTCTTCTCCTCTATAAATTAAACTTGTAAGATAAGTTCCTGTAGTTAAAATTACTGCTTTACAATTTATCAAAGTTTTATCTTCAAGTTTAACTCCAACAACTTTATTATTTTTATCTAAAATAATATCATTTACAGCACCAATTAAAAGTTGTAAGTTTTTTTGACTTACAACAACATCATGCATATATTTAGAATATTTTATTTTATCTGATTGTGCTCTTAAAGCTCAAACACCAGGTCCTCTAGATGAGTTTAATAACTTCATTTGTATAGCTGTAGCATCTGCTGCTTTTGCCATTTCTCCACCAAGTGCATCAATTTCTCTTACAACTATTCCTTTTGCTGGTCCTCCAATTGAAGGATTGCAAGGCATTGTTGCAATTTTGTCTTCATATAAATTTACTAGAATTGTTTTTTTACCAAGTCTTGCACTAGCGAGTGCTGCTTCAACGCCGGCATGACCTGCACCAACAACTACAATATCAGCCTCCATAGCAAGACCTCCTTTTAATTTTTTATTCTTTCAAATAAAACTAATTTATCAATTATTTTTTTATAATTAAAATTATTTTTTTCGATACTATCAAAATTTATTTCTTGATGCTTCAATCCCATTTGTTCAATCATAGATGAAAAACTTTTTGTTAAAATTGGTTTTAATAAGTATGAAATTATAATTATATTTTTTTGTAAAATTGTTAATACTTCATTTAATTCATCTAATTTATTTTCTTTTTCAAGAGCTCATGGTTTTGTGTCTTCAATAAATTTATTACACTCCTGAGATAATTTTAAAACTTCTTTTATAGCACTAGACATATCATACTTGTCCATAAACTTTTTGTAATTTACAATAGTTTCTTCTCCAATTTTAACTAAATAATTATTTTTAGCAACTTCTTTTTTAGGAAGAAGTCCATCAAAATATTTTATTATCATGTTTGAAACTCTAGACAATAAATTACCAATATTGTTAGCAAGATTTATATTAAATGATTCTATAAATAATTCTTCTGTTCATTCTCCATCTTTGTCAGTGGGTAAGTTATTTATAATATAAAATCTAACTGCATCACTAGAATATTTTTTTAGCAATTCAATTGGATCTATAACATTTCCAAGTGACTTAGACATTTTGTTACCACCACTAATTATTCAACCATGACTTAATAATTTATCAGGAGTTTTTAAATTAAGTGAGTTTAAAATAATTGGCCAATAGATTGAATGAAATCTTGTAATTTCTTTTCCAACAATTTGTAAAATCTCACTATCTTTTGCTCAAAATTTTTCTAATAGTGAAGTGTTATCACTACCATATCCTAAAGCTGTTATGTAATTTGAAAGAGCATCTATTCAAACATAAATAATATGTTTATCATTTTCTAAAACTGGTATACCTCATTTAAAACTTACTCTTGTTACAGATAAATCTTCTAAACCAGTATTAATGAAACTATTTAACATTTCATTTTTTCTTGATTCAGGTTCTAAGAAATCTGTTTTAAATAAATCTTGTAAGTACTTTTGAAATTTTGAAACTCTTAACATATAAGTTTCTTCTTGAAAATCAATTGCGGTATTTTTGCAAACATTATGAACAAAATCTTTATCCATTTGCTCAAAAGTTAAAAACTCCTCACAACTTATACAGTACTTACCTTTATAATCAGATAAAAAAATTAAATCTTTTTCTAACAAAAAAGAAAAGATTTTTTGAACAGCTTTAATATGATCTTCATCTGTTGTTCTAATAAATCGATCATACTTTATGTCTAATTTTTCTCATAAGTCTTTAAAAGTTAAAACAATTTCATCCACATATTCTTTTGGTGATTTATTTTGTTCTTTTGCTTTTTGTTCTATCTTTTGTCCGTGTTCATCTGAACCAGTTAAAAAGAAAACATCATAAAAGTTTTCTTTTTTATATCTTGCCATTACATCTGCTAAAGTAGATGTGTATGTATGTCCAATATGTAACTTTCCGCTTGGATAGTAAATTGGAGTTGATACATAAAATGTTTTTTTCATTTTTCTATCCTTCTAAAACTAAATTGTAAATACCTTTTAACCCACGATAACTTTCGTTATGTGTTAAACCATATCCAACTAACAATACATCTTCTGTACTAAATAATGATATAACTGGTATTTCTTCGTTTTTAGTTTTGCATTTTTTATCAATTAGTGCTAAGACTTTTACATCTAAAGGCTCTTCTGATTGGACAATGTCATAAACTTGTTTCAAAGTGTTTCCTCTATAAAATACATCAGTTACAAGTAAAACATGACGGTTTTTTAATGATGTTTCAACTCCTAGATCAATTACAGATCTAGCATCTGATTGTTTATTTTTAACTATAAATTGAATTGTAACATCAATTGGCAATTCTCTAATTAGGTCCGCAACAAAAACAAAAGCACTTGAAAGTTCTGCAACTATTGTAAGTTGTTCACCTTCATATGTTTTTGCAAGTTCAACAGCAATTTTTCGAATTGCACCTTTTATTTCTTCTTCTGTTATTAGCGTAATTAAATTAATTTTTTCTTCCATTTTCTTTCAACACCCTTTCAAAGATTTTGTCTACATTTCTTAAGAAAAACTGTATATTAAATAGTTGATCAAACTCATTTTCACTTTTAATAAAATTTAAAATACCTTTATCTTTTAAAGCTTTTTTAAAGTCAGTTCCAGTTTTTTGCGCTTCTAAAGTACAAGCTTGAATGAAATCATAAACTTCTTCTCTTGAATAATTATACTTCATTAATATGTAAGTTAATACTCTTTGACTAAAAAATAAGTTATTTGCTTCTTTAATGTGATTTTCGATATTTTCTTTATTCACAACTAAATTTTTAATTGTGTTTGTCATACGATTTAAAATGTAAACCATAATGTTATAAACATCTGGTAACATTAATCTTTCGTTTGAACTATGAGATATATCTCTTTCATGTCATAATAAGTTATTTTCATATCCCATTGTAACAAAACTTCTAATGTATCTTGCTAAACCTGAAACATTTTCACTACTAATAGGATTTTTTTTATGTGGCATTGAACTTGAACCTTTTTGTCCTTTATCAAAGCCTTCACACACTTCATTAACTTCACTTCTTTGAAAATGTCTTATTTCAATTCCAATTTTTTCAAGTGTTGAAGCCAAGTTTGATAAAACACTTATTAAAAAAGCATGTCTATCTCTTTGAGTAACTTGAGTAGAAATATTATCAACATTTAAGTTCATTTTTTTTGCAACAAATTCTTCAACTTCCATTTCGATGTTTGCATAGTTTCCCATAGATCCTGAAATTTTTGCAACTTCAATTTGCTTACGAGCTAATTTAAATCTTTCTTCTTGTCTTTTTATTTCATCAAATCATAATAAAAATTTTAACCCTAATGAAGTTGGTTCTCCTCACATACCGTGAGATCTTCCCATAATAATTTGTTTTCTATTTTCATTTGCTTTTTCTAAAACAGCCTCTAAAAGTTTTTCAATTGCTTCTTGAACTAAATCATTTGACATTTGAATCATTTTATTTTGTGCAGTATCCACAACATCTGTTGAAGTTAATCCTAAATGAATTCATTTTTTTTCTGCTCCAAGAGTTTCAGAAACCGCTCTTGTAAATGCAACAACATCATGTTTAGTTTCTTTTTCAATTTCTAACATTCTTTCAACGTCAATTTTTGCATTTTTATAAACTAAATTTGTTTCTTCTTTTGAAACAATTCCTAGTTCTCTTCACGCATCTACAACAAACTTTTCAACATCTAATCATATTTCTAATCTATTTTTTTCATCTCAAATTTTTTCTACTTCTTTAATTGAATATCTATTTATCATTTTATTTTCTCCTGTTGTTTATTAAAAAATTTCTTCTAACAATACAGTTTGTTTTCTATCTGGTCCAACAGAGAAACCTGCAACATTAATTTCACAAAACTTTTCAATTAATTTTAAATAGTTTTTTGCAGCATCTGGTAATTCAGAAAATGATTTAACATTTGTTATATCTTCTTTTCAACCTGGTGTTGAGAGATATACTGCTTCACATTTTTCAAACTCTTCTGCAGTTGGTGGTGGAGAAGAAATACTTTTGTCTTCCATTTTATATGAAGTACATAATTTAATTTCATCTAGTCCTGATAAAACATCAAGTAATGTAATAAAAATTTTATCTATAGCTGAACTTCTAATTGCATATCTTAACGCAACTAAATCAATTCATCCAACTCTTCTTGGTCTTTTTGTATTAGATCCATATTCATTTCCTCTTTGTCTAATACCATCACCAATTTCATCTAAAAGTTCTGCTGGAAACCCTCCCGCTCCAACTCTAGTTGAATATGCTTTAACAACTCCAAGAACTGAATCAATATATTTAAAACTTATTCCTGACCCTAATGCAACATTTGACGCAGAACAATTTGAACTTGTAACAAAAGGATAAGTTCCATGATCAATATCTAACATTGCACCTTGTGCACCTTCGAATAAAACTTTTTTACCTTCTTTAATTGCAGATTCTAAATATTCTCCGCAATCAATAACTTGTTCTTTTATTTTTTTATAATTTTCAATTAATGAGTTATATGTATGATCAAAATCAACTATTTCAACATCAAACATTTTTTTTAAAAAAACTTTTTGATACTCTCAAACTTTTTTAAACTTTTCTTTAAAATTAGGCAGCCCTACATCCCCAACTCTAATTCCTGAACGAGAAACTTTATCTTGATAAGCTGGACCTATTCCTCTTTTTGTTGTACCAATTTTGTTTTTACCTCTTGCTAATTCTTGAGCTTCGTCAATTTGAATATGATAAGGTAAAACTAATTGTGCTCTGTTTGAAATTAATAATGTTCCATGATTTATAAAAGTTTTTTTTATCATATCAAATTCTTCGTTCAATTGTTCTAAATTGACTACGCAACCATTTCCAATAATGTTAACTACATTTCTATTAAAAATCCCTGAAGGAATAATTCTAACTTTATGTTTTTCTCCATTAAAATTAATTTGGTGTCCAGCATTGTCTCCGCCTGAGTATCTAACTACAAGATTTGTAATTTGAGAAAAGTAATCTGTAATTTTTCCTTTTCCCTCGTCTCCTCATTGTGAACCAACTACCACTAATGTGTTATATTTTTTCATGTCTCTCCTTTTATTTATTATAAGCACTCACTATTTTTTTGAATTCTGTTTTGGCTGCAAAGTCTTTAACAAAATTTTTTATATTATTAACACTACTTTTTATTATTTGAATTTCTTCTTGAGATAATTTACTTAAAACCCAATCTACAATTTTAAAATTTTCTGCTGGAGGATCAATACCAATTTTTATACGATTAAACTTTTCACATCCTAAATGTTTAATTATATTTTTTATTCCGTTATGTCCACCAGAACTTCCTTGTTCTCTAAATCTAATTCTTCCAAGTTCTAAATCTTTGTCATCATATATGATTATTATATCTTCAGTTTTTATTTTATAAAAATGCATAATCATAATTAAAGCTTCGCCAGAAAGATTCATATAAGTTTGAGGTTTAGCAAAAATTACTTTTTCATTATTTATACTTGAAAAATATAAAATTGACTTAAAATCTTCTTTTGTGTTTTGATATTGATAATAATCTAGTAAAAAATCAATAGCTATAAATCCTGTGTTGTGTCTTGTTAATTCGTATTGTTTTCCTGGATTTCCAAGACCAACTATTAACTTGGCCATTTTTATATTATCTCCTTAATGTATTTTTCCACTTTCTCAACAATTGAATCTTGGTATTCTTGATATACATCTGTTAAAGGATGTTTTTCGTATGATGATTTAATCATGTTTGCTAACAATCCTGCCACTGATATAATTTTTAACCCTTCAAATAATTTTTCTTTTGGTTGCTCAATAGTATCAGTTATTATAACTTCTTTAACTACTCTTTCTTGAACTGCGCTTTTCATTCTTTCAACAGCTGGTCCACTAAATACTCCATGACAAGCTATTAAATAAATGTCTTTTGCACCTTCTTCTTTTAAAGCTTTTGCTCCGTTTATTATTGTTCCTGCTGTATCAATCATATCATCAATTACAAAACAAACTTTATCTTTAACTTCCCCCAAAATAAATTCTACTTCTGATTTATTTGGTTCTGGTCTTCTTTTTGCAATAACAGCAATTCCTTTTGCAATGTTCCCGGTATACTTACCAACATTGTGAACTCTAGTAAGTCCTCCATGATCTGGTGAAACTAAAATACATTCTTCTGGATTTAATTTTTTTTCTATTATTTTAGATATGATATCTTCTGCGACTGTTTGTGCAGTTGAAAAATTATCTGTTGGGATATTAAAAAATCCCATTGATTGAGTTGAATGAATGTCTACCATAATTACACGATTTGCACCTGCAGTTTCTAATAAGTTGGCTACTAGTCTTGCCGAAATTGGTTGTCTTCCTCTTGCTTTTCGATCTTGTCTTGCATATCCAAAGTATGGAATCACAACATTTATTTTTGCTGCACTTGCACGTTTAAATGCATCAATTGCAATTAATAACTCCATTAAATTTTCATTAACTGGGTTATTGGTAGATTGTATTATATAAATTTCTTGCCCTCTAACAGAGTCTAGAGATTGTACTATTAATTCTCCATCCTCAAATTTTGAAGTCATTGCAACTGATTCTTTTACTCCTAAAGCATCACAAACTTTTTTTGCTAATTCTTTACTTGCTGATAATCCAAATATTTTAATGTTACTTTTGTCCATAAAACTTATCTCCCCCTTAATAATAACAAATTTAAATAAGCATAAAAAAATTAATATTAAATAATAAAAAGTTTGTTATATTGGGAGAAATACATTATAATTTTTTTTGTATGCGGAAAAAACGTTGAATTTGAGAGTATATTGTTGAATAATTATCCATTTGATAAAAAACTTTTGGCCTTCTACGCAATGTTTTTTTAGCTAAAAAGTATCAAAATAATAGTAATTTGATAAATTTTTTTATTAAAATGCCCTTGAATAAGGGTTTTTAGGGGGTTAAATATATGGGATTAGTTAGTATAAATAATATTACGCACAAAAATGGTGATAAAAAACTATATGAAGACACAGCAATTAAATTAAATAAAGGAGAGCATATAGCACTAATTGGTCCAAATGGTGCTGGAAAAACTACATTATTAAATATTATTGCAAAGAAGATAGTACCAGACAAAGGTGAAGTAAAAATTCATGAAAAAACAAAAATAGGTTATTTAGATCAGCATCAAGATGTTGACCTAAATTTAACAGTTGATCAATACTTAAAGTTTGCTTTTAAAGACTTATATGAATTAGAATCTAGAATTCATAAAATTTATGAAGATATGGCAATAGAATATAATGAAAACGAGTTAGTTAAAGCGTTAAAATATCAAGACATACTAAATCACAATGACTTTGATATGATTGATAAAAAAATCGGTAACTTAATTGATGGTTTAGGAATCGGTTTAGATAAATTGAATATGAAAATGGGAGAACTATCTGGAGGACAAAAAGGAAAAGTTATGCTTGCTAAACTTTTGTTAAGCGGAAATGATTTTTTATTACTAGATGAACCTACAAACTTTTTAGATATTCAACAAGTTGAATGATTAGCTAAATTTTTACAAGCATATGAAAAAGCCTTTATTATGGTTTCTCATGATAATGATTTTATAAATAAGACTTGCAATATAATTTATGCATTAGATAATTTTAGATTAACAAGATTTGTTGGTAATTATGATAAATATTTACAAGACTCACAAATGCTAAAAGATCAATATGATAAAGCAGTTGTTTCACAACAAAAAGAAATTAAAAAACTAGAAACATATATTGCTAAAAATATTGCTAGAGCTAGTACTTCTAGGTCTGCACAATCAAGAGTTAAAACTTTAAATAAAATTGATGTTTTACAAGAAAGACGTGAATTAGTAAAACCTAAATTTAGTTTTATGTATAAAAGACCTTCTACAGCTGTTGTTTTACAAGCAAAAAACTTAGTTATTGGATATGATCATCCACTATTACACGCATTAAACTTTGAGTTAAGAGAAGGTGAAAAATGTATTATTAGTGGAAAAAATGGAATTGGTAAAACAACTTTTTTAAAAACAGTTTCAACAGAAATCAATGCATATGAAGGAAGTGTTGAATTAGGTAACGGGGTTCAGTATGCCTACTTTAAACAAATTGAAGATGTACACGGAATAACACCTGTTCAATATTTACTAAATAAGTTTCCTGATATTAGTGATTCAGAAGCAAGGGCTAAGATTGGACAATTTGGTTTAAAAAGCTCTCTAATGATGCAACCAATGGAAAAATTGTCAGGGGGAGAACAAACAAGAATAAGATTAGCGGCGTTGAGTATGATTCCTTGTAGCTTGCTTGTTTTAGATGAACCTACAAACCATATTGATGTTCTTGCCAAAGAAGCTTTGTTAGAAGCTATTCAGGCTTTTAAGGGAACAGTATTATTAACAACTCATGACATAAACTTCTCAACTTTATGAGCAAATAAAGTTTTGGATTTTGAAACATTAGTTTAAAAAAGTTTCTGTTACTAGAAACTTTTTTTTATATTTTCAATTTTATATTTATAAATAAAAGTTGAGCCACTTCCAGACATTTGTCCGATTTTTAAGTAATTATTTAAAATAGGATATAATTTACAAGCTGCTTTTGTTAAATTATTTTGTTTTTCTGTATGTTCATAGTCTAGTTTGTCAAAAGCCTCATAAACTTTTTTTGTATCACAATTTATATTTGTAAATATTAAATCTTTTTTTCTTATAGTAATTTTCTTTTTATATTTACTAACTAGTTCTCCATAACCTGATACTAAAGCAGTTTTATACTTTGAATAAAAAAAATAAGAGTCATAACCGATTTTTTTACAAATTTGTTCAGCACTAACTTTATCACATTTAAAGAACTTTGCTAAACTTATAGCATCACTAGTTCCACCACCAAGACCTGCTCCTATTGGTATATTTTTTTTTAAAGTAATTTTATAAAAATCTTTTATAACTAAATTTTTTCTTAAAATTTTAAGAACCTGGTATATAAAATTTGTTTTTTCAAGCTCTTTGATATTACAAACAACAATATCTTCATTTGTATTTTTTTCAATAATTATTTCATCATATAAATCTTTTACATATGTAATTAAAGAATTAATTTTATGATAACCATTAGAGTCCTTCGGGAATACTTCTAAATAAAGATTAACTTTTGCAAAAGCTTTAATTTT
Source organism: Spiroplasma tabanidicola (assembly GCF_009730595.1). Lineage (NCBI taxonomy): Bacteria > Bacillati > Mycoplasmatota > Mollicutes > Entomoplasmatales > Spiroplasmataceae > Spiroplasma > Spiroplasma tabanidicola. The sequence continues at coordinate 1,266,115 of NZ_CP046276.1, forward strand.
TTTCATTTTGTACCTCATTAAATAAATTAATAAACTCATTTAGACTAATGTTTTCAGGTCTTTTATTTGAATCTATTTTTATCTCATCTAAAACCTTTAAAGATTTTTGTTTGTTATTAGTTATATTTGTTAAATTATTTAAAATAGTTTTTCTTTTGTTATTAAATAACTTTCTTACAAAAGAAACAAACTTTATATCATCATTTACTTTACCAATGTTGTCTTGAATAAAACTCATTGAAATTATTGCAGAATCTACTTTTGGGATTGGAGTGAAAAGATTTTTTTTGACTGTAAACTCATATTTCAAATTACTATAAAATTGACAAGCAACAGATAAATTATTGTAATTCTTTTCATTTGCTTTTGCACAAATTCTTTCTGCCACTTCTTTTTGTACCATAAAAACAGCTTTATTTATTTTTTGACTTATTTTAAGAGTTTTAAAAATTATTTCACTTGTTATGTAATATGGAGTATTTGATATTATTGAAATTCTGTTATATTTATCTTTTATCAAATTCTCAAAATTTATTTTTAAAACATCATTAATGATCAAGTCTAAATTGTTGTTTGGTATATTAGATTTTAAAATCATTTCCATATCACTATCTATTTCAATAGCAACTACTTTTTTAAATCGATTACATAACTCTAAAGTAAGAGCTCCCCTACCTGGACCAATTTCAATAATTAAATGATCTGGTTCTTGATCTAAAATATTTATAATTTTTTTTATTAAATTTTTGTCAGTTATAAAGTTTTGGCCAAACTTTTTTTTAGCAGGTTCCATTTTGTTCTCCTAAGATTTTTTTTATCTTTTCTATATCTAATCCAATTAAATTTACTCACTTAAAAAGTTTTTTTGAATTTATTTTTTCATTTCAACTAAAGTGTTCTGCAATTTTTTTTCTGTTATCTGGCAAGTAAAAATTATTTTTTAAAAAGTCTTCTCAAGATATAGATTGTTTATTGTTGCTATTAAAAATTATTAAATTATCTAGTGCTTCTCTAATATCTTTTTCTTCTGCTTCTGCTATACCAATTTTTTTTGTATTTTTTATATTTTTTTTGTTGATAAATGCATTAAAACATTTAAAATCTAAATAGGAATTAATAACGTCACGAATCTTAACTCCAGGTCCATCTGGATCTGTAAAAATTATTACTCCACGTGCTTTATTAATATCTCTTATCAATTCTAAAGTTGAATTGTCTAAGGCTAGTCCATTTGTTTCAATTGTTTCAATATTACACTCGCCAAAAATAATTTTAAGTTTTGCAGTATCTGACTTACCTTCTACAATTATTACTTGTTTAATTTTCATAACAAAAACCTTTCAGATATACACTAGTATTTTACATACAAATAATGTATAATTATACACGAAGGGTTTTTTCTTTACAAAGGAGGAAAATAGAATGGCATCATGAGATCGTAAAAGAGAATTCGTTGCTTTAGACTTAGGAACTGCTAACGTAGTTGCATACCTAGGTGGACAAGGTATCATTTATAATGAACCTTCAACAATGGCATACGACGTTCACACAAACACAGTTATCGCTTTTGGAGAACAAGCTTACGAAATGGTTGGTAAAACAAACGAAGACGTAAGAATGGTTGTTCCTTTAGTTGATGGGGTTATCGCTGACTTAGACGCAGCTAAAGACCTAATTAAAATTATTTTCTCACGTATCAAATTATCTGATATTCTTAAAAATGCTTTAGTAGTTCTTGCCTGCCCTTCAGGAGTTACTGAACTTGAAAGAGGAGCATTAAAACAAGTAGTTGCGGATATGGGAGCAAAAAATGTTCTTGTTGAAGAAGAAGTTAAATTATCAGCAATCGGTGCTGGAATTAACATTTCAATCGCTAGTGGTCACTTAGTTGTTGACATTGGTGGAGGAACTACTGATATCGCTATTATTTCAGCTGGAGAAATTATTATTTCTAGATCAATCAAAACAGCTGGAAATCACTTTGACGAAGAAATTAGAAAATACATTCGTGCAGAGTACAACGTATTAATCGGAATTAAAACCGCTGAAAAAATTAAAGTAGAGATCGGTGCATTAACAAAAATCGATAATGGACGTACATTCCGTGCATTCGGACGTGACGTAATTTCAGGGTTACCAAGAGAAGTTGTTATCTCACCAGATGAAGTAAAAAATGCTTTATTAGCACCATTTTCAAAAATTACTGACTTAATTGTTGAAGTAATGGAAAATACTCCTGCTGAATTAGCTGGAGATATTATTAGAAATGGTATTACTATTTGTGGTGGTGGAGCTTTATTAAGAGGAATTGATACATACTTTGAATCAATCTTCCAATTAAAAGTTATTAAAGCTCAAGATCCTTTATTAACAGTTATTGAAGGAACTAAAGAATACGAAAAACAAATTGAAAAATGATTAGACGTTGTTGAATTACGTGATTCAAGAGAATACAACATTAAATAATAAAAAAGAAGCCCGTTAAAGCTTCTTTTTTATTTACTCTGATTTGAAATTTTTAATTAATTTTTTTACAATAATAAAGTATTACAAATATAAAGGTATTTGAATATTATTTTTTACTAAAAATTGGAGGAAAATTATGAAAAAATTACTAAGTATTTTATCTTCATTAGCTCTAGTTTGCCAAGGAGCAACAATTGTTGATGCATGTAAAAAGAAACAAGCAGCAAGTGCTGGTAATAGATCTGAAAATAAAGATCAATTACAAAAAATTCAAGATCAAACTATGTATGAAGAAAAAACAAAAATTGTAGTAGTTAGAGCAAAAGAACTTATAAATGACGCGCAAGTTAGTGCTGTTTCTAGTGATGAAAATTTATTAACAGCATCTATTACTAATTACAATAAAGAAAAAGGATTTTTTGAAGTTGAATTACTTGCAAAAAAAGAAGGACAAGCAAAAGTAACAGTTAAGTATGATAAAACAGAGCTTTCTTTTAATGTAAATGTTTTAAAAAGAAAATCAAATGAACCTAATTATGAAAATATAGAAAATTTAAAGTTACATAAGAGTTCAACATCTCCATTTTTTGTGAACTTTTCACATCCTGTGAAAGGTTCAAAATATGAAATTATAGCAGTTGATAAATCTCTTGTAGAATTAGATAGAAATACAGGAACAGATGAAAATGGAACTGGAGAAATTGAATTTTTAATTAAATGTATTGAAAAAGGAACAACTAAATTATTAATAAACTATGAAAATGTTCAGAGCGTAATTAATTTAGAAATAGAAGAAAAAGATGACCAACCAAACTTTGAATATATTCAAGACGAAGTTGTTGTTGTCAAAAAAACAATACATAAAAAAATAGTTGTTCATAATCCAAATGATTCTACTTTAAAAGCAAGTATTGGTGATCAATCTGGAATTACTGTGACTGTTGGAAGTGAAAATGTTGTTGATGGTGATAATTTTAAAATGTATGATTTAGAAATAAAAGGTGGAGATAATGCAACTGGAGATATTACTGTTACTTTAAGTTATGGAACTATTAATGCACATTTTAAAGTAAAAGTACAAAATGAACCAAAACTTTCAGTTGTTGGACAACCAATAGTTCATGAAGGAAGTTATAAAGAGTTTGAATTAAATGTTGAAAATAGAATTCAATATGCTCAAATTGATGTTGAAGTAATCAATAAAAATAATATTGATGCTTTTTCAATGAATGATTTTGATTTAGACACTACTAAAAGCTTAAAAATAATAGTTTATGGATTAAGCAAAACCGAGGAAGAATGTACAATAAATATTACTTATCACAAAGAATACAAAACTCAGATAAAAGTTAAAGTTGAAGCAAAAAAACAAGATCCGCCTGCAATTAGTGGAGTAAATGAAGGAGAAACTATAAATTTATCTAAAATGCAAGGTAGAGCAATTAGTATTTATATTGAAAATCCAATATCAACAGAAATGTTAACAACAGATTTTGATAATAATTTAAACAAGGATAAATTAAAAGTTACAATTCAAGGTGTTAAAGGTGATAGCCACTATACAGTGTTTTTAATTTCTGACAAAGCTACATTTAGTGGTAGTGATGCTTTAACTGTAACTTTAAAATATAGCAGTGCAAGTGATTTAAGTTTTAAAGTAGAAGTAGAATAACATAAAAATTTAAAGGAGAAAAACTATGAAAAAAATATTATTTTCTTTTTTAGTTTCTCTTATTATTTTATTTTATTTATCTAACCCACAATCAGTTTCAATGAGCTATAAAAAACTATCAACCCATAACAAAAAAGCAGAAGGACAAGAAGTACAAACTATTAACTTTAATGAAGCTGTGTGAGCAGGACAATCATTACAATATTTCATTTATAAACATTCAGATATTGAATCAAGTGCTTCTGCAAAAAAAACTTAAAAATAGTCTAATTGCTGTTTAATCTATAAAAGCAGATGCTCAATAACTTAGAAGTTTATCTTATTTATATGACATATACTTAGTCTCGATTGCTTTAATGTTTCAATATATGGAATGACAGAATATTAAGAGTTTTTTGCAGAAGCATATTCTAAATGACTTACAACTCCTGATAGAATAAAAAAACAAAGGTTGAGAAATACTAAATTATTATTTTTTAAATATATTTAAAAATTTAAAAAAATGAATACTCAAGATCAATAACTTGAAGAAAATGAAATACAATTAAGCAATTAATTGATGACGATTTTCAAAATAATAGCAATAAAGATAATTTAGTTTATAAAACAACTCTACAAAATAAAAGTAAAGATTTATAAGATCAAGATTTAATGTATAAAAATCAGTATTGAAGAATAAATAATTTTATTATAGATAAAAATGAAGGTATGGGTTTTGCTCCTGACCTTTTAATTGCTTCAAGATTAGCTTGAAGTTGACCATTTTTCTCAAAAACGTCAATATAAAAAACAAACTGAATATAAATTTAGTTACAAATTAAAAACTAATGATAAATATTGAAATGATGTTAATGGAACTTATAATAATATTTTAAGTACAAAAGAACTTGCTAAATTTAACAATAACTTGTATACAAAAGCAACAGCTGCTTCAATAGAATAATTCAATAATATAATTAAACAAAGAAATGATAAAAAATTTCAAACATTGGATCATTTAAATAAATATTATAAAGAAAAAACTAAAATTAGACTTTGTGGTTATTCAAATATTGATTTTGGTGGTGCCATAAATGATATGCAAAAGAATATAATTGATCAGATGAAAAAGTTAAAAGTTTTAAAGAGCAAGTTCTAAATTTATTAAATATAACAATCAATATTTCTAAATATGCTGATGAAGATTATTTTTTAAACTATTTTATAGGATTAATAATAACTCCTTACTACCCTTTTGTTAATACTTATGAAGGGAGTTATGGCATATGCTTAATATCAAATTGGTATAGTTTCAAGATGATTAAATACAACTGAGCATGATTATGTTGTTTATGTTGGTTATTCATTAAATCGATTTAAAGCCGAATAAGAAAACACTCATTATAAAAAACTTGATGAAGGAGTCCGAATATTTATACAACCATAAATCATGAATTTGGTCATATCTTAGATTCATTTTTAAGTCAAACTGTAGATACAGGAAATTGAATGAAAACAAATTTTGATAAAGAGTTACAAGATAATTATGATAGAACACTTTATACAGGTAAAATATTTGGAGTTTATTCAGCAAATCAAGGAAAAAAGTAGATCCTGAACCAAATCAGCCACAAGAACCTTCTGATCAGGGAAGAAATTAAAATTCTGGACAAGGTAATAAAGCTTATCGTAAACCTGAAGGAAATGAAAATTCTGGTAAAAATGATTCAGAAGTAAAAAGTGAGCCCCCTACAAAAAATAAATCTAAAAAAGCGCTAAATGAGTGATCCCCATTGCTATCGGGGTTACTTTCACGATTTTAATTTTAAGCGGGTGTACAGTTGGTGGAATATTTATTATAAAAGAAAAAGATAGATATTAATCAAAGAGTAAAGGAAAAAAATCAAAAATTATTTTTTGAGAAAATATTTTACTTTTTGGTTTTTTTTTGATATCTTATAATAGTTGGGATAATTTTTTATTTTTATAATATATAATCTATAATTAGTTTGATTTTTTTTTTAAAAAGTGGTTAAAATAATATTAGTAAGAAAGAGGACAACGTCATGGCAAAAGCAACTTTACACCAAAAAACTCATGTTGCAATTGATATAGGTACTAGCAAAACAAAAATTCATATAGAAAGAATTGGAATGGTTTTTAATGAGTCAACCATTCTAGCAATCGATTGAAAAACTAATAAAGTATTAGCTATTGGTGATTCAGCAAAAAAATTTGTTGGAAAACTTAGTGGTACTTTACAATTAAAATATCCAATGAAGCGTGGTGTAATTACAGATATGAACATGCTTAAAAAATTTTTGCTAACAATATTAAATAAATATGCAGCAGAAATAAAAGATTCTATTGTTACATTAGCATGTCCTACAAGCGTTACTGAGCTTGAAAGATCTTCTCTAATTAAATCAATTAAAGAACTTGGAGTATTTTATGTAAACGCAGAAGATGATGTTAAATTAGCTTTATACGGAGCAGGTGTAGACGTTTATAAAACAGTTGCTAACCTTTGTTTAGACTTAGGAGCAGGAAAATCTACAGCTGGTATTGTTGTGAGTGGAGAAACAATTCAATCAAAATGAACTAAAATTGCTGGAAATACAATTGATCAAGAAATTATTAAACAAATTAAAACCAAAGAACAAATGTTAGTTGGTGAAATTACAGCAGAACAAATTAAAAACACAGTTTGTACGTTAGTTAAAAGCAAAAATATGCTTAAGTTAACAGCATATGGTTATGATTTAAATTCTGGTTTACCTAAGGAATTTGAAATTAGTGAAAATGACGTATCAAAATTATTAATAGCTTCTTTTGGTAGCATAACAAGTATTGTTACAAATGTTTTAGAAGGTTCTCCAAATGAAATTGCAGGAGATGTTATTAGAAATGGTATTGTTGTTACTGGTGGACTTGCAAAAATACCAGGAATTAAATCATTCTTAGAAGACTTTTTTGAAATTCCTGTAAAAATAGCAAATAATTGTTTAACTGCTACCATTGATGGAGCTGTTAAACATAAGGATTTAACTATTCAAAAATATGAGCATGAAAAAAATCCATTAGATATCGTCTTTTAAAAATCATTGAAAGATGATTTTTTTATAAGAAAGTGTGATTATTGTGAAAAATGAAAAAATTTTAAGCCAAGATGAACATTTTAAAATGAACTATGATCGAATTTATTTTACTAAAAGTATAAGTTCATGTCCTCATAAATACATGAGTTTTGATTTTAATGATGGTAATTATAAATGCACAAACTGTTTTTATTCTTTTTATTTTAATAAAAAAGAAGCACAAAAACTTTTTGGAAAAAAAATATTAAAAAATTTTGATTTTGATAAAGCTTATAAACAATATTCAGATAATATCCTTGAAAAGAAAAGAAATGAAAAAATTTCCGAAAGTTTAAAAGATTTATACGAACTTTACTAATCTTTTGTTATAATTATAGAAATATTTGGCGCCTTTCATTATTGAAAGTTGCCTTTTTTTATGTTAAAATCTTACCAGATTATGTATCCTACATATAAATAGAGATATGTAATTCAGATAAAAATAAACAAATAATTACAGAAGTAAAGAAGGAGATTATAAATATGGCAAGCAAAAAACCTGCATTTGTCTCAATGGACTTAGGTACAGCAAATACTCTAGTTTATATTGCTGGACAAGGAATTGTTTACAACGAACCTTCAATCGTTGCATATCGTATTAAAGAAAACAGAATTGTAGCTGTTGGAGAAGAAGCTTACAAAATGATCGGTAAAGGAAACAAAACAATTAGAGTTGTTAGACCGATGGTTGATGGAGTTATTACAGATATTAGAGCAACAGAAGCTCAATTACGTTATATTTTTACAAAATTAAGAATTACAAAACAATTAAGACATTCAATTATGTTATTGGCATGTCCATCAGTTATTACTGAATTAGAAAAAACTGCTCTTAAAAAAATTGCAGTTAACTTAGGTGCAGACCAAGTTTTCGTTGAAGAAGAAGTTAAAATGGCCGCTTTAGGTGGAGGGGTAAACATTTATGCTCCAACAGGAAACCTAATCGTTGATATGGGTGGAGGAACTACTGATATTGCTGTATTAGCATCAGGAGATATCGTTCTTTCAAAATCAATTAAAGTTGCAGGAAACTACTTAAATGATGAATGTCAAAAATTCATTAGATCACAATATGGATTAGAAGTAGGATCAAAAACTGCTGAATCAATTAAAGTTAACGTTGGTTCATTATCAAAATACCCAGATGAAAGACGTATGAAAGTTTATGGACGTGACGTTGTTTCAGGATTACCAAGAGAAATTGAAATTACTCCAGAAGAAGTACGTGAGGTATTAAAAGTACCTGTTTCAAGAATTATTGACTTAACAGTTCAAGTGTTAGAAGATACTCCACCTGAATTAGCAGGAGATATCTTTAGAAATGGTATTACTATTTGTGGCGGTGGTGCTTTAATTAGAGGTATTGATAAATATTTCGCAGATACACTACAATTACCAACAAAAATTGGTGAACAACCATTGTTAGCCGTTATTAACGGAACTAAAAAATTCGAATCAGAAATTTGAGAAATCATTAAAGCTCAAAGAGCACATGAAGATATCATGAATAGATAATTATCTCTTTTATAGTTATATTTAAAAAACATAAAAGGAGGTTTTATTGATGTATATAGAGTCAAAAAGACCATTTATAAGTCTGGATTTAGGAACAAGTAATATTCTTGCTTATGTTTCTGGTCAAGGAGTTGTTTACAACCAACCTAGTATTATGGCTTATGATATTAATCAAAACAAGCTTATAGCAATAGGTCAAGACGCTTATGAAATGATAGGTAAAACAAATGACAACATTAGAATGGTAACTCCATTAGTTGATGGAGTTATAGCTGATTTAGATGCTGCAAAAGATCTTTTAGAACACATCTTTGAAAGATTAAAAATGATGAATTTTTGAAAAGACTCAGTTGTTGTTCTTGCTTGTCCTAGTGGAGTTACAGAATTAGAGCGTGATGCTTTAAAACTGATTGCTAAGGATATGGGTGCAGATCTTGTTGTTGTTGAAGAAGAAGTTAAAATGTCAGCTTTAGGAGCTGGTGTTAATATCGAACTTCCTTTAGGTCACTTAATTATTGACATTGGTGGAGGAACAACAGATATTGCTATAATATCAGCTGGAGATATTGTTTTATCAAAATCTATTAAAGTTGCGGGTAACTACTTCAATGAAGAAATATTAAAATATGTAAGGGCGGAGTATAATATTTCAGTTGGAATTAAAACTGCTGAAAATATCAAAAAAAATGTTGGTTCATTAGTAAAATATCCAAATGAACGCTCTATGCAGATTTATGGTAGAGATATTGTTTCGGGATTACCAAAAGAAGCTACAGTTAACTCTGAAGAAATCAGAAATATTCTTTTAGGGTGTTTTGGTAGAATCACAGACTTAGTTATCGAAGTAATGGAACAAACTCCACCTGAATTATCTGGTGATATTTTAAAACAAGGTATTATTTTATGTGGTGGTGGAGCATTAGTTAGAAATGCTGATAAGTATTTCCACGATATTTTTCAATTACCAACAAAGATTGCAGCAGATCCTTTAAATTGTGTTATTGAAGGAACTAAAGCTTATGAAAAAATAATACTAAAAAGAATTGAAGAGGGATTCTACAAAGGAACCCAAGAAACTTACCTTCAAACATTAAAAAAATAACCCCGGTGGGTTATTTTTTTATTTATTATCTTTTCTATCTTTAGCTTTTTTTGTTTTTGCTTGATTTATTTTTTTCAGTGATTTTTTTTCTTTATTTGTTTTTCTTACTTCAGCGTCGCGTTTGAAATTATCTATAAAGTTCATTTTAAATAATCCATCATTTAATTGATTTGGTAATAAGATGTTTAATAACACACCTACTATTGTAGCTATAAATAGTCCTGTAAACTTAAATCCAGAATTTCCTCATGAAATTTCAGTTCCAGTCACCCCTAACCCTACTCCTATTGCTAAAGTTATAGCTATTACAAAGATATTTTTAGCATTTCCAAAGTTTACTTTTCCTTCAACAAGAATTTTGATTCCATTTGAAGCAATCATACCAAATAAAACAACACCAATTCCTCCCATCACAGGTTTTGGTATCATGCTAATTAATTGATTAAATGGTGCTATAAAACTCAGAACTATTGCAAATATTGCTGCAAGTCCTATTGCTCAAACACTTGCTATTCTTGTCATGTTAACAACACTTGTGTTTTCAGCATAAGTTGCATTTGCTGGTCCTCCAACTGCACCTGCAAACATTATTGAAACTCCATCTGCAATTAATGTTCTATGAATACCTGGATTTGAAACAAAATCACGATTTGTTATTGATCCAATGTTTATGTGCTCACCTAAGTGTTCAGTCATAGTAATAATTGCAATTGGTACAATAGCAACTAATGCTGGTCCAATTTGATTTCCTTTTACATTTCAAATTGCTTTAAAACTTGGATATCATTGTCAATCTTTAACATTTGTAATTAAAGATGTGTCTAACAGACTTACTCCTTCTCCTTTTGCTGCATAATGTATAATTATTGCTAAAATATATCCTACAATTAAAGCAAGCAAAATTGGAATTGCTTTGAAAAATGTTTTCGCTTTCAAAACACAAATCGCAGCTACCACAATTGTTATGAATCCAAGTAGAATTGCTAATCATTGTGGATAAGATGTGTTGCTTGCTTCATCTCTTATTCATCCTTCGCTTGCATTATTTCATAATCCTATGTTTTGAAGTGCACTTGATATTGCACTCATCCCTATAATTATAATAATAGGCCCAGTAACTACAGGTGAAAATGCTTTTTTCACTCATGAAGAACCTGTTCAATAAATAATGAATCCCATAAGAACATATACAACTCCAACTACAAACACTCCTATAAATACAGCATTCCCTCAATCTTTAAATCCAAGACCAATTGTTGTCATATATGCAAAACTACTCCCTAAATATAAAGGCACTTTAGCAGATGTAAATGCAATATAAATTAAAGTTCCTACTCCTGAACAAAATAATGCCATTGAAATATTCATGACGTTTCCCCCGCCATTATTTGTTGAAATAGAATTCATAATCATTGGCACTAAAACTGTAGCCCCAAACATTGCAAATACGTGTTGGACTGATAATAAAATTCACTTACCTACATTTTTAGGTCTTTGATGCGGTTCTAAAATCAGTTCAACTTTGGTTAACTCTTGTTTATCATTATTGTTTAACTGTTCCATTTTTTCTCCTTATCTATTAACTTTAATTGTGACTTTGCAAAAAAAAAAAAAAATCAGTAGTTGAATAAATCAACTTCGAACAAATTTTTTTCTCAAAAATTATTATATAGCATATATTTTTTTATTTTAAAAAAATATATAATTTCTAAAAAGGGAGTAAGAATATGAAAAAATTACTTAGTTTTTTACAAATTGGAGTTTTAAGTACATCAATTTTGCCACTAGTTGGATGTGGAACTAATTTAGATAAGACTGCATCAAATAAGTTTGTAGATTATGTGCAAGAGCTACTTAAAGAAACTTATGATTCAGAACAAGATTTTAGAAAAATTTTAGTAGATAAGATCAAAGACTTTGAAAAAAAATATAATCTTGTAGTTTATACTGATAAAACTAGTAAACCAAAAAATAAAAATGATATTTTTTTTGATATGTATGTCGAAAGTGCGTATCATAGTTTAAACCAAAAAGAGTTAGAAATAAGAGTAACTGGAACAATTAAATACAATGGAGATTCTAGTTACACGTGAAGTCAAACTTCACAAAAGAAAAAATTTAAATTAAATACTAATTTATTAAACTGGAAAATAGACTCTGACTTAAGTAACAAAGATAATAATTTTGATAGTCAAAAAAGAAGCTCAATTAATTTTAAATCTGAACAAAAGGAAAATAACTCTCCTGTTGTAAAGTTTTTAAAAGGAAATGAAGTTATAAATTCTAATAAAAATAATAAATATGGTTCATCAGCAAATGGTTTTTCATATAACTTTAAATGAGAAGCACAAAGAGATGATGGTTTTGAACCTATTAGACAGATAAAGTTCGATTTTATAGGCTCAAAATTTGAGAACTTAGTTGACAACTTGCTAATTTTTTATATTGAAGATGGAGATTATCGTTGAATAAAAATAAACTTGCTTTAATAAATATAATTGCTTTATTAAAAATGAAAATGTATAATTAATATACAATAATTTTAAATTAGGAGGAAATATGAAAATAGAGGATCGTACATTTATCGCCCTAGACTTAGGGACAAGTAATATACTTGCTTTTGTTGGAAAACAAGGTATTGTATATGATGAACCATCAATCATGGCTTATGACACGCTTTCAAATGAATTAGTTGCTTTGGGACAAGAAGCATATGACATGTATGGAAAAACTCACGACAGCATTAGAATGATAGTTCCAATTAGAGACGGAGTTATAACAGACTTAGAAGCAGCAAAAGATATGCTTAAACACATTTTTTCAAGATTAAAAATGTTAAATGATTGAAAAAACTCAATTATTTTATTAGCTTGTCCAAGTGGAGTTACAGAACTTGAAAGAGAAGCTTTAAAACAAGTTGCATACGATATGGGAGCAGAAATTGTTCTTGTTGAAGAAGAAGTAAAAATGGCTGCATTGGGAGCAGGAATTAACATTGATATGCCAAAAGGACATGTTGTTATTGATATTGGTGGTGGAACTACTGATATTGCAATATTATCTGCAGGAGATGTAGTTATTTCTAGATCTGTTAAAGTTGCAGGAAACTATTTTGATGAAGAAATTAAAAAATACATTCGTTCAGAATATAATGTAACAATTGGAGATAGAACAGCTGAAAATGTTAAAAAAGAACTTGGTTCATTAGCAAAATACAAAGGTGAAAAAACTATGTCTGTTTTTGGTAGAGATATAGTTTCAGGATTACCAAAAGAAGCTATTATTAGTTCAGAAGAAATTAGAAACGTTTTAGTGAACTCATTTAGTGTAATCACAGATCTATTAATTGGATTAATGGAAAACACACCTCCTGAATTAGCTGGAGATATCATTACAAATGGATTTGTAATTTGTGGTGGTGGATCAAAAATTAGAGGAATTAAAGAATATTTCAATGGAATCTTCTCGGTTCCTTGTGCTTTATCACCAAACGCATTAACAGGTGTTGTTGAAGGAGCAAAAAACTTTCAAAAAGTTATTAATAGACGTCTTGAAGCAGGATACTATGGTAAAAATGCAAAAGATGTTAAAAAAGGAAGTCAAAGTAAATATATTTAATAAAACAAAAAGACCTTTTTAAAGGTCTTTTTGTTTTATATAACTAAGATATATTAAATACGTTTTTTGCATTTCTTGTTGTAATATCAATTACATCATGTTTGTTTAAATTTTTAATTTTTGCTATCTCATTAACTGTGTGAGTTATTTCTTTAGATGTATTTACTTTTCCTCTGTTTGGTACAGGAGTTAAATATGGAGCGTCTGTTTCAACAATTAAATTATTAAGAGATAGTTTTTTAACCGCATTTTGTAGTTCTGTTGCGTCTTTAAAAGTAATTACTCCAGGTATTGAAATATAATATCCTTTATCTACAAATTTTTTAGCTAAATCATATCCTCTTGTAAAACAATGAACAATGGCTCTTTTTATTTTCATTTTTTCTAATATTTTTAAAGCATCGTTGTATGCATCTTCTTTACCATCTTGATCTCTCAGGTGTAACATAACCGCTAAATCATTATCCAAAGCAATTTTGATTTGTTTTTTAAAAACTTCTTGTTGTACTTCGACATGTTCTTTTGAGTAAAAATAATCTAACCCAATTTCGCCAATTGCCACAACTTTATGCCCATGTGCTAATATTTCTATTTCTTCTAAATCTGTTTTATTAATTGTGTGCGCTTCATTTGGGTGAATCCCAACTGCTGCAAAAACTTCATCATATTTTAAAGCATATTTTGTTGCTTGTTTTGACGAAGGCACATCGTACCCCACACAGCAAAATCTATCTACTCCAACAAGTTTTGCTTCTTTTATCATTTCTTCTGTTGTGATACCTAATTCCTTATATCTTGGATCATTAAAATGTGTATGTGTATCAAATATTCTAGCCATTATGTCCCTACTTTCCTAAGCAATATTTTCTAAAAATATTGTCAATTACTTCTTCATCCATATCTATTATACCAAGTAAATTATTAATGATTTCTAAGGTTTTATACAAATCAACATTTACAATGTCAAAATCAAAACCTATTTCTAGGTTTTCGATGGATGTGTTTGTTAGATTTAGTGCTCGTTCTAAATTTGCAATACTTTCGATGCTTGTTAATATTGGCAAATCTGAATTCAATAAATCCTCGTTGTCTCACATTTCTTTTAGTCTATTTGTTAGATTTGTGATTTGGTTATTTATTGCACTTACAAAAATTATATTCTCATTAAGACTAAAAATGTTTTTAATTTGCTCTTTTGTTAATAAATCTTCTTTATTTACAACGATTATATAATTTTTATTTTTTATTTTATTTAAAATCTCTTTATTTATATTTTCATTATTTACAACAAACAAAATTAAATCAGCATAATCAATATTGTTAAGACTTTTTTGAATTCCTATTTTTTCTATCGGATCTTTAGTTTTTCTTATTCCCGCTGTATCGATTAAGTTTAAACTAAAGTTCTCAAAGTTAATTTGACCTTCAACAAAATCTCTTGTTGTACCTTCAATGTCCGTTACAATTGCTTTTTCTTCATTCAACAAAGCATTTAGCAAAGAAGATTTGCCAACATTAGGTTCTCCAATTATCAAAGTCTTAATTCCGTCATTAACTTTTATAGCTCTTTTACTATTTTCAATAATGTTTGTAAAACAATCTTTTATTTTTTTTAGAGTTATTAAAATTTCTTCAGGTGTTGATCCTTCAATATCATCATAATCGGGATAATCGATTGAAGTTTGGATTCTGCTTATAACATCAATGATTTGATCTTTTATTTTTAAAATTTTTTTATCTTTAATTCCACTAACTCCAAGCGCACTAATTTTTAAAGCTAATTCATTTTTAGACTCTATTAAATTATTGATTGATTCAGATTGCAATAAGTTAATCTTTCCGTTTAAAAAAGCTCTTTGAGAAAATTCTCCTTTTTGAGCCGCTCTTGCTCCATTTTTAATTAATAAATTTATTATTTTATTACAGACAAGAACTCCACCATGACAATTTATTTCTACAACATTTTCCCCTGTAAAAGACTTAGAATTTGCAAAAGTTATAAAAAGCGCTTCATCAATCATTTGATTATTATCATATATTTTTCTGAGTTGTTGAGCATTAGAAATATCCAAATCTTTTTTTAAAATTTTATTTACAATATTAAAAGCGTCTCTTCCAGATAATCTTATTATTGAGATTGCTTGCTTTGATACTTTAGTTGCTGGCGCAATAATTGTATCATCTAAAAATATTCTCATATACTCACCTCTTTGCCATTATATCAAAATAAAAAGGTAGATTATTTAGCTACCTTAAAAGATATTTTTATAATTTTACCAGCACTTGTATCAACTGATTTTCAAGTTATATTATTATAACCTAAAAAAACTTTATATAACTTTTCTCTTTTATTTTTTGAAATAGGAAGAGAAAACTGTGTTTCTTTAGTAGTTAAACAATTTCTTATTAGATTTTTTAGATATCTTTCATCTACAACACTGTTTCCTTTGTATAGTTGATAATAGTCTGCTAAAACTATATTAACTGTCATATTGAAACTATTTTTAATGATAAGATTTATTAATCTTTCAATTTTGTTTTTATCAACAATATTAATCGGTTTTTCACACCTTATAAAAACAAAATTGCTATTTGTTTTTTTGTTATAAGCAATTGCAAAAACTTTAATATTAAAACTCTCTTCAACTAGTTCTTTTAAAAACATAAAAATTTTACTTCTTATTGAATTTGATAAAAATAAAATCATTTCATTTGATTTATTTTTGTAAGCAAACTTAACTTGTTGTTTACGTTTTTCAAAGAAATGATAAAATTTTTTATTATTTATTTTTAGCAATGTTTTTTTCAATTTGTTTCACTTTTGTTGCTTTCAATCTTTCACGTTTTTTAAGAACTCTTTTAGATTTACTTTCTCGTAAATAATGAAACATAAGTGTTTGACTTATTTGTAGAGTTGAAGAGAAAATTCAATATATAGCGACCCCTGAAGCAACTGAACTGACGAAGAACACAAATACCGCAATGAAGATTAACTGGAATATTAACTGTTTTCTTTTTGCTTTTTTTTGTTGCTCTGATTGTGGTTGTTTTTTCTTTTTAACTGCATTTAAGATCATTGGCAAGAACATAGATAAAACTTGTAATGGTAAATAAACTGCAATTAATGATAAATAAACTCAATTCCCTGATTTGATCTGTGCTCAAGGTTGTTCAGTAAGTGTAATTGCTCCAACTGTTGCGATTTTCAATGCGTGAGTTGATCTAACAACTGAGAACATCGCAAATAAGAACGGCATTGATAAAAATGATGTAGCTATTGAACTTATTGGACTTATACCTTCTTTTTTATATAGAGCCATTAACTCCATTTGTTGTTTTTGTTTTGCTTGAGGATCATTTGATCCTTTATATTTTTGTTGAATTTCAGCTTGCTTACCCTGCATACCTGTCATTTTTTCTTGATTCATCTGCGTTTTCAATGTAAATGTCAAGATTATTAATCTAACAAAAATTGAGCTTAATAGAATTGAAAATATTACTGATATACCGTAATTACTTTTTGCAGGATCCAATATTCCATCTGTTGTTCCGGAGAACACTCTAATAAATGCCGTTAGCATTCACGCTAAAGGATAAACAAAAAATCCATAATATGGAGAAGAAGTCATTGTAAATGCTTCCGCTCAGTTTGTAATAACTTTATATTGGTACTCGTAAAATACTCCGTTTTTATCAGCTGTGAATCAGTGTGTTTTTGATCCATAATCACTTAAACTTTTAATAATGATTTCAAAAGCGACACCTGGAGCATATACTTTGTTTCCAGCCATATCCGAAACTTGGTTAACTGTATATCCGTTTGTGTTCATCTGAACACAACCATATAAAACCGAGAACATAATAAACACGAAAAGTATTAATTTTATATAACCTCAGACTCTTTTTAAAATGTCTTTTCTCGATGGCTTGCCTTTACCATTACTATTTAAGTACTTGGAATAATCTTGTTTGTACAAACCTTGCACCTCTCTTCTTTAACCAAAGTTTTTTAATAAGCTTTTTAGTTCATTAAAATTATACTCAAAGGTTTTTGTAATAAATTGGTTTCTCGCCATAATAACAATCTGTGCATCTTTAGTTTTTAAAGTTGGTAACAAATAATAAACCATGTTTCTGATTTGTCTTTTTACTTTATTTCTTACAACTGCATTTCCTATTCTTTTACCTACAGATATTCCATATTTAAAGTTATCTTGCTTTTCTTTACAGAAATATATTATAAAACTTCTTCCTTTTAAATAATTTTTTTTCCCTATAATTTTTTGAAAATGATGATTTTTTTTAACAATATTTTCATTTTTCATATTAAGCGCTTAGTTTAGTTCTACCTTTTGATCTTCTTGCTTTTATTATCTTACGACCATTTTTAGTAGCCATTCTAGCTCTAAAACCATGAGTTCTAGCATGCTTAATTTTACTTGGCTGTCATGTTCTTTTCATAGTTTATACCTCCTTTTAAACAAAACTTCATTTAAAATTATATATTATTTCTATACTATATTCCAAATAACTTTATATTTTCTTTGTTTATAGTGTGTTAATAAAAATGTGGATAATTTAATATGTGGATAACTTTTTTAAAACCTTTTAAAATCAAAGTTAATTTCGCAAAGTTATTAACATATAAATAACAAAAATATTTAAAAACAAACGAATTTGCTTTATTATTTGTTAATATTTTATAATATGTTTGTTTAAAAGGAGACCTGTT